>NZ_JBEYUF010000009.1:0-55592 GCF_040643355.1 Micromonospora sp. NPDC047187 | reverse complement strand
GACCCCGTCTCCCCGGGCTCGGGGGGGGGGGGGTGGGGGGTGGTGGTCGGCCGGGCGGTCACCGCCGCGCGGCCCTTCGCTGGTGCTGTGGTTCGGGGGAACTACATGCTGGAGATGTCGCCCTGCTTGGCGCGGACGGCTTCGGCGGCCTCCAGGAGGCTGGCGCGCTCGTCGGCGTCCAGGTCGGTCTCGACGACCCGCTTGACGCCCTCGGCGCCGATCTCGGCCTCGACACCCAGGTAGACACCGGAGATGCCGTACTCGCCGTCGACCCAGGCGCAGACCGGCATGACCTCGCCGGAGTCCTCCGCGACGGCCTTCGCCATCCGGGCCGCGGCGGCGGACGGGGCGTAGTAGGCCGACCCGGTCTTGAGCAGCGCGACCACCTCGGCGCCACCGTTGCGGGTCTTGACGACCAGTTCCTCGATCTGCTCGGCCGGCATGGCGTCGCGCAGCGGCTTGCCGTTGACGGTGCTCTTCGACGGCACCGGGACCATGGTGTCGCCGTGCGAGCCCAGGGTCAGCGTGCGGACCGAGGCCACCGGAACGTTCAGCGCCTCGGCGACGAAGTTGCTGAACCGCGCGGTGTCGAGCATGCCGGCCTGGCCGAGCACCCGGTTCTTCGGGAACTGGGTGGCGAGCTGGGCCAGCGCGGTCATCTCGTCCAGCGGGTTGGAGACCACGATGACGACGGCGTTCGGGGCGTACTTGGCGACGTTCTCGGCGACCTGGCGGACGATCTTGGCGTTGGTCTCCAGCAGGTCCATCCGGCTCATGCCGGGCTTGCGCGGCAGACCAGCGGTGATCACGACGACGTCGGAGCCCTCGATGCTCTCGTAGCCCTCACCGTTGGGGCCGGTGGTCACGCCGACCACCTTCGTCTCGAAGCCCTCGATGGCCCGGGACTGGTTGAGGTCGAGCGCGAGGCCCGCAGGCTTGCCCTCCACGATGTCGGTGATCACTACGGTGTCGAAGACGTCGTACTCGGCCAGGCGCTGTGCGGTGGTGGAGCCGTAGAAGCCAGCCCCGACGACAGTGACCTTCTTACCCATGGTCGTCCCACTCCCTGATACCAGTCGGTTTTCCGGACCGTATCAGTCATCCTGGCACCGATCAGGCCAGGGGCGGCGGCCATCGCCGGGATGGGGCGAACGTCACCGCCGTCCTGGTTCGGCGCCGCCGATGTGCGGGTCAGCCGCGCTCGGCGCGCTCGACGACGTTGGTGAGCAGCATGGCCCGGGTCATCGGGCCCACGCCGCCGGGCATGGGGACCAGCGCGCCGGCCGTCTCGGCCACCTCCGGGTCCACGTCGCCGGTGTAGCGGCCCTTGCCGTCCGCGCCGATCACGCGGGTGATGCCGACGTCCACCACCACAGCGCCGGGGTTGATCATGTCGGCGGTGAGCAGACCCGGTACGCCGGCCGCGACGATGACGATGTCGGCGGCCCGGGTGTGCGAGGCGAGGTCGAGGGTGCCGGTGTGGCAGAGGGTGACAGTGGCGTTCTCGCTGCGCCTGGTGAGCAGCAGGCCGAGCGGTCGGCCAACCGTGTTGCCGCGACCGACCACCGCGACGGTGGCCCCGCGCAGCGCCACGTCGTGCCGGCGGAGCAACTCGACGATGCCGCGCGGCGTGCACGGCAGCGGACCGTCGTAGCCGAGCACGAGCCGACCCAGGTTGACCGGGTGCAGGCCGTCGGCGTCCTTGTCCGGGTCGATCAACTCCAGCACCCGCTGGGTGTCCAGGTGGGCCGGCAGCGGCAGCTGAACGATGTAGCCGTGGCACGCCGGGTCGGCGTTCAGCTCGGCCAGCACGTCGTCGACCTGCTGTTGGGTGGCGTCGGCAGGCAGTTCGCGGCGGATCGAGGCGATGCCCACCTCGGCGCAGTCGCGGTGCTTGCCGTTGACGTACGCCTGGCTGCCCGGGTCCGCCCCGACCAGGACCGTGCCGAGCCCTGGAGTGATGCCGCGTTCCGCGAGTGCCTTCACCCGGATGCGCAGCTCGTCCTTGATCTCCGCTGCGGTTGCCTTGCCGTCCAGAAGCGTCGCCGTCACGACCAGATCGTCTCACGGCCACCGCCTGCGGATCAGACGACCTCGCTCGGGCCGTCCGCCGTCCGCTTCGGTGGGGCGGTCATCGGGCGGGCCGGCCACGGTGTGGTGACCGCCGCTGGGGTAACCGTGTGTGAGGTGTTGCTAGTCACTTTCGGTGACGATCTGTGGGTTCGATCACGGTCGAACCAGACAGGCCGAGTCGGTACTGCGGAGACCGGACGCCTGCCCCAGGCGGCGCTGGGACGGCCGAGCGGGGCCAAACGCGCCGTCAACCATCGCGATTTCCGCAGGCCACCGCCGCTAAACCCGGCCTGGGCTAGCAGATTCGCTCGTCCCCGACAAGAGGGGCACCCCCGGACCGTTACTCACTCGCAACCGCGTCGTTGTCGAAGGCCCGTCGCCGACCTACCGTTACCGCTTGTTGCGCAGCGTAACCCAGCGTCGGGCCTGACTGCGCAGCGTGAGGAGATGAGGAGGCTCAATGCGAGTTCGTAGACTCGCCGCCTGGACCGCCCTCCCGCTCGCGGTGACGCTGGGCCTCGCGGCCTGCGGCAGCGGCGGAGACGGTGGATCCGGTGGCAGCGACAGTTCGGTGGTCAGCATTCAGATCGCCGAGCCGAAGCACCTGGTTCCCACAAACACCACCGAGGTGTCCGGCGCGCAGGTGCTCACCGGCCTGTTCAGCCCGCTCGTCGACTACGACGCCCAGAACAAGCCGTACGAGGTCGCCGCGCAGTCGATCACCTCGTCCGACAACAAGGTCTGGACGATCAAGCTCAAGGACGGCTTCACCTTCCACAACGGCGAGAAGGTCACGTCCGAGGACTACGTCAACGCGTGGAACTACGGCGCGTACGCCCCCAACGGTCAGGACAGCAACTACTTCTTCGAGAAGATCGCTGGCTACGCGGACCTGCAGGGCAAGACGCCCAAGGCCAAGGAGATGTCCGGTCTGAAGAAGGTCGACGACCTCACCTTCACCGTGACGCTCTCCGAGCCGTACATCGACTTCAAGACGGTGCTCGGTTACACCTCGTTCTACCCGATGCCGGACGCCGCATTCTCGGCCCCGGGTGTGCTCAAGGACTCCTACGAGCAGGCGCCGATCGGGCAGGGCCCCTTCAAGATGAAGGGCACCTGGCAGCACGACAGCAAGATCGACGTCGAGCGCTACGACGCGTACCCGGGCGAGAAGCCCAAGGTCAAGAACATCGAGTTCCGGATCTACCAGCAGCTCACCGCGGCCTACGCGGACGTCCTGGCGGACAACCTGGACGTGCTGCCCACGATCCCGACCGAGAGCCTGAGCACCGCGCCGAGCGACCTGGGTGACCGGTACAGGACCAGCCCGATGTCGTCGTTCCAGTTCCTCGCGTTCCCGACGTTCGACAAGGACTACAGCAGCCCGGACGTGCGCAAGGCCATCTCGATGGCGATCGACCGTGACGAGATCACCAAGTCGGTCTTCAAGGGTTCGCAGACGTCGGCGCGTTCGTTCGTCTCGCCGGTCCTGCCGGGCTACCGGGAGAACACCGCGGGCAAGGCCGCCGAGTTCAACCCGACCGAGGCCAAGAAGCTCTACCAGGCCGCCGGCGGTCCGTCGAAGATCGTCATCTCGTACAACGGCGACGGCGGGCACAAGGACTGGGTCGACGCCACTGTCAACCAGCTCAAGGCCAACCTGGGCGTCGACGCGGTCGGCTCGGCCGAGCCGAAGTTCGCCGACCTGCTGACCAAGGTCGAGAAGAAGACGCCGGTGGGTGCGTTCCGGATGGGTTGGGTCATGGACTACCCGACCATGGAGGACTACCTCGGCCCGCTGTACAGCACGAACGGCTCGTCGAACTACTACGGCTACAGCAACCCGGAGTTCGACAAGCTGGTCAAGGAGGGTTCCGCCGCCAAGACGCAGGACGAGGCGATCGCCAAGTACCAGCAGGCGGAGGACATCCTGGCCAAGGACATGCCGGTGATCCCGCTCCGCTTCGGCGAGAACGTGTTCGGCCACTCGTCCAAGGTCAAGAACGTGGAGATGGACCTGTTCCAGCGGGTCAACCTCGTCAAGATCGAAGCAGCCAGCTGAGCTGACCATGGTGCGGGCCATCCGGGCGACGACGCCCGGGTGGCCCGGACCGCACCACCGGGGCCGGGCCGCAGCAGCGTGCCCGGCGTCGGTGGTGCCGGCTCCCCCGGGCCGGACGGCACGTCTCGGATATTTCGGGTACGACCAGAGATGCCGTCCTGCGACCCTTTCGCACATTTCCGGAGAGACTGCTAAGCATGTTCCGCTACATCCTGCGGCGCCTACTGCAGATGGTCCTGGCGTTCTTCGGGACCACCCTGATCGTCTACGCGCTGACATTCGCCGGGCAGGGCGACCCGATCCAGGCGCTCGCCGGCGAACGGCCGGTGACGCCAGCCCAACGGGCCTACCTGACCGAGAAGTACAACCTGGATCAGACGGGCGTCGGCGGCTTCTTCTACCGCTACTTCGACTACGTGAAGGACCTGCTCCAGGGCAACCTGGGCGAGTCGCTCACCGGTCGGAGCATCGGAGACATCCTCCAGCAGGCCTGGCCGGTCACCGTGCGGCTCGCGCTCATCGCGCTCGCCGTGGCGATCATCTTCGGCGTCACCGCCGGGGTGCTCGCCGGCATCCGCCGGGCCAGCATCTTCGACAACTCGACGCTGGTGCTGACCCTGCTGGTGCTGGGCATCCCGACCATCGTGCTGGCGCCGCTGGCGCAGTACTTCCTGGGCGTCAAGTGGCAGCTCTTCCCACCCACCGCCGGCTCCGACCCGACGTTCTACGCGCTCCTGCTGCCGGGCATCGTGCTCGGCTCGCTGTCGCTGGCGACCGCCCTGCGACTCACCCGGGCCTCGGTGGCGGAGAACCTGCGCGCCGACTACGTCCGGACCGCCCGGTCCAAGGGTCTGGTCAAGCGGCGCATCGTCGTCGTCCACGTGCTGCGCAACTCGCTGATCCCGGTGGTCACCTTCCTCGGTGTGGAACTGGGCAACCTGATGAGCGGCGCGATCATCACCGAGGGCGTCTTCAACATCCCCGGCGTGGGCTTCAACCTCTTCCGCGGCATCCGCACCGAGGACGGCCCCCTGGTGGTGGGCATCGTCAGCGTGCTCGTCGTGGTCTACCTGGTCTCGAACCTGGTGGTGGACGTCCTGTACGCCGTACTCGACCCGAGGATCCGCTATGAGTGAGCGCAGCGACAGTGCCGGCGCCGAGCGCAGCGAGGTGCAGGCATGAGTGACTTTGAGACCGTGGCGGCCACCGAGAACCAGGCCGCGCGACGGGGCCCCTCGGGGGAGCCGGGCACGCCCAATCAGGTCGGCGCCGCGAACAAGCCCCGCAGCCTGGCCGGGGACGCCTGGCGCGACCTGCGCCGCAACCCGATCTTCTGGATCTCGCTGGCACTGGTCGTCATCTTCACCCTGATGGCGCTACTCCCGGGGGTCTTCACGGCCAACAACCCGAACGACTGCCTGCTCTCCCGGCAGCACGCCGGGCCGTCCGGCGGGGCCATTTTCGGGTACGACTTCCAGGGCTGCGACACGTACTCCCGGGCGGTCTACGGCACCAGGGCGTCGCTGCTGGTGGGTGCGCTCGCCGCGTTGGGCACCGGCATCATCGCGCTGGTGGTCGGCATGCTGGCCGGTTACTTCGGCCGCTGGGTCGACGCGGTGCTCTCCCGGGTGATCGACGTGGTGCTCGGCATTCCGCTGCTGCTGGCCGCGATCGTGCTGCTCAAGCGGGTGTCCAGTGACAGCCAGGCGGCTCGGATCGGCGCTGTCGTCTTCGTGTTGGCTCTCCTCGGCTGGACCACGGCCGCCCGCGTGGTCCGGTCCTCGGTGATCACCGCGAAGGAGCAGGACTACGTCGCGGCGGCCCGGATGCTCGGCGCCGGCAACAGCCGGATCATGTGGCGGCACATCCTGCCGAACTCGCTGGCCCCGGCGATCGTCGTACTGACCATCGCGCTCGGCTCCTTCATCGCGGCCGAGGCGACGCTGTCCTTCCTCGGCATCGGCCTGAAGGCGCCCACCATCTCGTGGGGCCAGGACATCGACACCGGCCGGATCCACATGCGGGAGGCGGCCACCCCGTTGATCGTCCCGTCGGCCTTCCTGGCGCTGACCGTGCTGGCGTTCATCATGCTCGGCGACGCGATCCGTGACGCCTTCGACCCGAAGCTGCGGTGAGAACACCATGACCGTCAATCCAACTCCCGCCTCTGCCACACCTGAGGGCGGTCACCTGCTGGAGCTGCGGGACCTGCACGTCGAGTTCCGCACCAACGAAGGTGTCGCCCGGGTGATCAACGGTGTGTCGTACCACCTGGACGCTGGCGAGACCCTTGCCGTGCTCGGCGAATCCGGCTCGGGCAAGTCGGTCACCGCCCAGGCGATCATGGGAATCCTGGACACCCCGCCCGCGTTCGTCCGCTCCGGCCAGATCCTCTACCGGGGTGAGGACCTGCTCACCCGCTCCGAGGAGCAACGCCGGCAGGTACGCGGCAAGGAGATCGCGATGATCTTCCAGGACGCGCTCTCCGCCCTCAACCCGGTCTTCCCGGTCGGCTGGCAGATCGGTGAGACGCTGCGCCAGCGTGCCGGCATGTCCCGGGCCGACGCTCGACGTCGGGCCGTCGAGCTGATGGACCTGGTCAAGATCCCGGGTGCCGCCAAGCGGATCGGCGACTACCCGCACCAGTTCTCCGGCGGCATGCGGCAGCGCGTCATGATCGCCATGGCGTTGGCGCTGGACCCGAAGGTGCTGATCGCCGACGAGCCCACCACGGCCCTCGACGTGACAGTGCAGGCCCAGATCATGGACCTGCTGGCCGACCTGCGCCGGGAACTCAACATGGCGATGATCCTGATCACCCACGACCTGGGTGTGGTCGCCGGTGTCGCGGACCGGATCGCTGTCATGTACGCCGGCCGGATCGTCGAGCACGCCGACGTCCGCTCGCTCTACAAGGCGCCCGCCCACCCGTACACCAAGGGGTTGTTGGAGTCGATCCCGCGCCTGGACGTTCGCGGCCAGGAACTGTCGACGATCAAGGGGTTGCCGCCGAACCTGATGCGCATCCCGTCCGGCTGCCCGTTCCACCCCCGGTGCCCGTACGTCCAGCAGGTCTGCGTGGACGAGGTGCCGCACGACCTGGTCCTCGGCGACGGCCGGACCAGCGCTTGCCACTTCGCGCAGGAGGTCCGTGATGACAGCGTCGCCCGCTAACCCCACCAAGGTCCGCGGCGAGACCATCCTCTCCGTCTACAACCTGGTGAAGCACTTCCCGATCACTCAGGGCGTGCTGTTCCAGCGGCAGATCGGGGCGGTGAAGGCCGTCGACGGGGTGAGCTTCGAGCTGCGTCGGGGTGAGACGCTCGGCGTGGTCGGCGAGTCCGGCTGCGGCAAGTCCACCCTCGCCCGGCTGCTGATGCGGTTGGAGACGCCCACCTCCGGACGCGCCACCCTGGAGGGCAAGGACCTGTTCAAGGCTTCCGGGGCTGAGCTGCGCCGGCTGCGCCGCAACATGCAGATGGTGATGCAGGACCCGTACACCTCGCTGAACCCGCGGATGACCGTCGGCGACATCATCGGCGAGCCGTTCGAGATCCACCCGGATGCCGCGCCGAAGGGCAGCAAGGCCAAGCGGGTCCAGGAGCTGTTGGACCTGGTCGGGCTCAACCCGGAGCACATCAACCGGTACCCACACCAGTTCTCCGGCGGTCAGCGTCAGCGCATCGGCATCGCCCGCGCCCTCGCGCTGAAGCCCGAGGTGATCGTCTGCGACGAGCCGGTGTCGGCGCTCGACGTCTCCATCCAGGCCCAGGTGATCAACCTGCTCAAGCAGTTGCAGGGCGAGCTGGGGCTCTCGTACATCTTCATCGCGCACGACCTGTCGGTGGTGCGGCACATCGCCGACCGCGTCGCGGTGATGTACCTCGGCCGGATCGTCGAGATCGGCACCGAGGACGAGATCTACGAGCGGGCCACCCACCCGTACACCCAGGCTCTGCTCTCTGCCGTGCCGGTGCCGGACCCGGAGGCCCGCGACCAGCGCAACATGATCCGGCTGGTCGGCGACGTGCCCAGCCCGGCCGACCCGCCGAGCGGGTGCCACTTCCGGACCCGCTGCTGGAAGGCCCAGGACATCTGTGCCGTCGAAGACCCGGCGACGGTCCCGCGGGCAGCCGACCCCCACCCCTCCGCCTGCCACTTCGCCGAACTCCGCCCCACCCCGGCCTGACCGCGCCGGACCCCTGCGGTTGATCATGAAGTTATTGCCCTGACACGCCGACGTGCGGGGCAACAACTTCATGATCGACGGGGTCGAGCGCCGGTGGGACGGGGAGCCGGGGTGGGGTTAGTGGTAGAAGTGGCGGGTGCCGGTTAGGTACATGGTTACGTTGGCCTTCTTGGCCGCTTCGATGACTTCTTCGTCGCGGATGGAGCCGCCGGGCTGCACGATGGCGCGGACACCGGCGTCGATGAGGATCTGCGGGCCGTCGGCGAACGGGAAGAACGCGTCCGAGGCGGCGACCGAGCCGCGGGCCCGGTCGGCGCCGGCGCGGCTGACCGCGAGCTGCGCCGAGTCGACCCGGTTGACCTGGCCCATGCCCACGCCGACGGTGGCGCCGTCCTTGGCGAGCAGGATCGCGTTGCTCTTCACCGCGCGGACCGCCCGCCAGGCGAACGCGAGGTCCCGCAGCAGCTCCTCGTCGGCGGCCTCGCCGGTAACCAACTGCCAACTCGCCGGGTCGTCGCCGGGGGCGTTCACCCGGTCGGCGACCTGGGCCAGCACACCACCGGTCACCGGCCGCAACTCCACCAGCGCCGGCTTCCAGGCCGGTGCCCGCAACAGCCGGATGTTCTTCTTGCCCTGCAACACCTCGACCGCGCCCTCGTCGAAGCCGGGGGCGACCACCACCTCGGTGAAGATCTCGGCGACCTGCCGGGCCAACTCGACCGAGACCGACCGGTTGACAGCGATGACACCGCCGTACGCCGACACCGGGTCGCAGGCGTGCGCCCGGCGGTGCGCCTCGGCGACGTCCGCGCCGACCGCGATGCCGCACGGGTTGGCGTGCTTGATGATCGCCACCGCCGGCTGGTCGGCGAAGTCGTTCGCGGCCCGCCAGGCGGCGTCGGCGTCGACGTAGTTGTTGTACGACATCTCCTTGCCGTGCAGCTGCTCGGCCTGGGCCAGCCCGGCCGGGGCGTCCGGGTCGGTGTAGAGCGCGGCGGGCTGGTGCGGGTTCTCGCCGTAGCGCAGCGCTGTCGACTTGCGCAGCGCCAGCCCGGCGAACTGCGGCCACCAGTCGTCGGCCGGGGCCAACTCCTGGGCGCACCACTGGGCCACCGCGACGTCGTACTCGGCGATGTCGGCGAACGCCCGAGCGGCCAGCGCACGACGCTGGGCCATTGTGAAGCCACCCTCGCTGAGCGCGCCGAGCAACGCCGGATAACCGGCCGGGTCGGTGAGCACGGCGACCGAGGCGTGGTTCTTGGCGGCGGCCCGCACCATGGCCGGACCACCGATGTCGATCTGCTCCACGCACTCCTCGACGTCGGCGCCGGAGGCGACGGTCGCCTGGAAGGGGTAGAGGTTGGAGACCAGCAGGTCGAACGCCGCCACGCCCAACTCGTCGAGCTGCGCCACGTGCGTGTCCTTGCGCAGGTCCGCGAGGAGACCCGCGTGCACCTTCGGGTGCAGGGTCTTCACCCGGCCGTCGAGCACCTCGGGGAACCCGGTCACCGTCTCCACCGACGTCACCGGCACCCCGGCTGCCGCGATGGTGCCCGCCGTGCTGCCGGTGGACACGATCTCCACACCGGCCGCGTGCAGGGCCTGAGCCAGCTCGACCAGCCCGGTCTTGTCGTAGACGCTGACCAGCGCCCGCCTGATCGGGCGGCGCCCGTCCTGAGTGGGACTCACGGAACCGTGACCTTCCTTCCGGTGATGGTCCAGCCTTCACGGACCAGCCGACCGACCTGCTCGACGAGCTGGCGTCGCTCGGCTTCCTTGATGCGCTCGGTGAGCGTGTCGACGTCGTCGTCGTCCAGCACCGGCACCGCGACCTGCGCGACGATCGGCCCGGTGTCCATGCCGGCGTCGACGAAGAAGAGGGTGGCTCCGGTGAGCTTCACGCCGTAGGCGAGGGCGTCACGCGGGCCGTGGATGCCGGGAAACGCCGGCAGCAGCGTGTTGTGGGTGTTCAGGTAGCGGTCACCGAAGGCGGCGAGGAAGTGCGGGCCGACCAGCTTGAGGAAACCGGCGGAGATGACCAGGTCGGGTTGGTGCTTCGCGACGTGCGCGGTGAGCGCGCGGTCCCAGTCTTCCCGGGTGTCGTGGTCGCGGACCCGCTCGACGAAGGTCGGCACCCCCGCCGCTTCGGCCCGGTCCAGGCCCGCGATGCCGTCGCGGTCCGCGCCGACCGCGACGACCTGTGCGCCGTACGCGGGGTCGGCGGCGGCATCCAGCAGCGACTGAAGGTTGCTCCCGGAGCCGGAGATGAGGACGACGATGCGGGCGACAGGCGCGGGCTCGGTCACCGGGCCACCCTATCGGGCAGGTCAGGGACACCCTTCGACTGGGCGGTACGCCGATCTTCGGCAGTGCCGACGTGCGTCGACCCGGTACGCTGCCGCTCGCTCGGGCCGAACGCCGCGCCGGCCCACACACCGCCCCTGATCCGGCACACCAAGCGGTTGACAAGGGCCTTTTGCCTGCTTTGGGAGACATGTCGTCCTGTTGCTGTACTGGGCTTTGGGAGGACTGACCGCGATCATGGATGGAAACAAAGAGCACCAACTGACGGAACCAGTCCAAGGAGCTTCTCGAATGCAGCCCGGTAACCCCGGTCAGGACCCGTACGGCCAGCAGCCCAACCAGGACCCGACCGCTCCCCAGCCGCCGGCCGCCCCGTACGGCCAGCAGCCCACCTCCGGCCAGCCGTACGGTCAGCAGCCGCAGGACCCGTACGCCGCGCCGCAGGCCCCGTACGGTCAGCAGCCCACCTCGGGGCAGCCGTACGGTCAGCAGCCGCCGTACCAGGACCCGTACGCGCAGCAGCAGCCCCCGTACGGCGCCGGCCCGACCTACCCGAACGCCGGGTACCCGCAGGCACAGGGGCAGAACAACACCCTCGGCCTGGTGTCGATGATCCTCGGTATCGCGTCGATCCCGCTGATCTGCTGCCTCTACCTGGGCATCCCGGTCGGCATCGCGGGCATCGTGACCGGCTACCTCGCCAAGCAGAAGGTGGCCCAGGGCCAGGCCAACAACGCCGGCCAGGCCAAGGCCGGTCTGATCTGCGGCGCGGTTGGCGTCGGGCTGGGCATCCTGCTGCTCATCCTGAGCGTCGTGGCGCAGGTCAACCTGCCCACCCAGCCCTGACGGGCTCGGATTCGACGGGGCGCTCCGGGTTCCACCCGGGGCGCCCCGCGCTCGTCTACAGCGCGGGTCGACAGGTCAGCGCCCGGGTGGCGGCTCTACTGCGCGGGACCGCGGCTCAGCGCCCGGGTGGCGGCGGCGCCGAGCAGCGCGCCGACCGCTATGACACCGGCCGCCACCGCCCCGACCTGCCAACCCACCGGCCCGACCTGGGACAGCCGACCGACGCCGAGCGGCCCGCCGGAGACCGCTGCGGCCGCCCCGAGCACCACCCCGGCCACCGGCCCGGCCAGCACCGCCGGCGCCAGCAACTCGGCCCAGCGCTGCGCGGCCCGCTCCGGCACGGCGAGTCGAGCCACCCGCCGGGCGAGCAGCCAACCGGCGACCATCCCGGCGAGCACCGGCACCGCGAGCAGCAGGGTGCCGAAGCCGTCCACCGGGCCACGCGGCAGGCCAGCGAGCAGCGGCACGGCCGGCAGCGCGCCGACCGACACCTCGCTGGTACGGACCGCGGTGTCGGTCCCGACGGCGAACCCCGGCCCGAGCAGGTAACTGGTCGACCAGACCGCCGCGTTGGGCGCGTACGCGACGCTGACCAGAGTGATGCCGGCCTGCCCGGCGACTCCGGTCCGGTACGCCCCGATCATGTCGGCCGCGTCGCCGCCGCCGGTGGCCACCGCCAGGCCGGCTGCGCCCGCGCCCGCGCCGAGCAGCAGCAGCCCGGCCACCAGGCCGGTGCGAACCCCGTCGCGCACCGGGCCCGGAAGCTGGGTGACGAGCAGCCGGGTCACTGCGGTGATCCGGACCGCGCCGACCAGCGCGGCGAGTGTGCCGACCGCCGCGAACGTGGCGCCCGCCCGGATCAGCGACACATTCGGCCCACCCGTGCCGACCAGCACCGCCGCGAGCGCGCCGAGCAGCGCGTACGCGATGCCGACCGCTACCGCGGCGAGCAGTGCCCGGCGCGGTGAGCGGGTGTCGCGAGCACCGATCGCGCGGCTGACGTGCACGCCGGCGCGGGTCAGCCGCCAGAGCGCGAGCACTGTCAGCGCCAGCGGGACGAGCCCGAGTGGCCCGGTCTCGGTGTGCAGGGGCACGCCGTGCCCGAGCAGCCAGCCGGCCAGCGCGGTGCGCAGGGTGCCGGTCACTGTGGTGGAGTCCGCGCCGAGCTGCACCAGGCCGAGCACGATGGCGACCGGCAGGTAGGAGGTGAGGGCGGCCCAGCAGGCGGCCACCCCGGCGGCGACGGGCAACGGCGCCCGCCCGCGCGGCGACCCGCCCGCGCGAGGCGCGGGCACCCGCCGGGCCGGTGCGGCGCGGTCGACCGGCCGGTCGTCGGCGCTCACACCGCCGGGACGGCTGGGACGATCAGGGGTGACGGGGGACATCCGCTCTACTCTGGCACGTCGCGCGGGCGGTGGCAGTCCGTTAACCCCTCCTAAGGTCGGCGAGTTCACCGAACCGACGTCCTGCCCACCCGGGCCGGTCTAGCCTCGGCCCTGAGGGGGCGCGAGTCGCCGCCACCCGGGACGGGCCCGCCGGTCGCGGTCCGGGCCGGCACGTCGCCCATGACCGCTCGGAGGACGCTGTGACGACGCCATACCCGCCTCCCCCACCACCACCGGCCCGAGGACGCGACCGGACCACCCTCTGGGGCGTGCTGGGCATCGTGCTGGGGCTGATCTGCTGCGGCATCTTCGGCATCGTCTTCGGCTACCTGTCCATCCGCGACGCCCGGCGGTACGGGCAGTCCCCGCTGCTCGGTTACCTCGCCATCGCGTTCGGCGTGATCAACATCATCGGCGGGGCGATCCTGCGCTCGACCGGCAACTACCCGTTCTGGAACAACGACTGACGCGTACGCCGAAGGGGGTCGACCGTGACCGGTCGACCCCCTTCGTCATGCCTGACCGGCTCAGTTGCCGGACATGATCTCCCGCATCAGCTTCGCGGTCTCGGTCGGCGTCTTGCCGACCTTGACGCCGACGGCCTCCAGCGCCGCCTGCTTCGCCTCGGCGGTACCGGCGGAGCCGGAGATGATCGCCCCGGCGTGACCCATGGTCTTGCCGGGCGGAGCGGTGAAGCCGGCGATGTAGCCGACCACCGGCTTGGTGACGTTGGCCTTGATGAACTCGGCGGCCCGCTCCTCGGCGTCGCCACCGATCTCACCGATCATGACGATGGCGTCGGTATCCGGGTCGGCCTCGAACGCCGCGAGGGCGTCGATGTGGGTGGTCCCGATGATCGGGTCACCGCCGATGCCGACGCAGGTGGAGAAACCGATGTCGCGCAGCTCGTACATCATCTGGTAGGTCAGCGTGCCGCTCTTGCTGACCAGGCCGATCCGGCCGGAGCCGGTGATGTCGGCCGGGATGATGCCGGCGTTGGACGCGCCCGGCGAGGCGATGCCCGGGCAGTTCGGCCCGATGATCCGGGTCTGCTCGCCCTGCGCCACGTTGTACGCCCAGAACGAGGCGGTGTCGTGCACCGGGACGCCCTCGGTGATCACCACGGCCAGCGGGATCGCGGCGTCGATCGCCTCGACCACGGCGGCCTTGGTGAACTGCGGCGGCACGAAGATGACTGTGACGTCGGCCCCGGTCTCGGCCATCGCGTCCGCGACGGACGCGAAGACCGGCAGCTCGGTGCCGTCGAAGTCGACAGTCTGGCCCGCCTTGCGCGGGTTGACGCCACCCACCACGTTGGTGCCGGCGGCCAGCATCCGCCGGGTGTGCTTGGAACCCTCGGAACCGGTCATCCCCTGGACGATGACCTTCGAGTCCTTGGTCAGCCAGATAGCCATGATCAGACCCCCGCAGCTGCCAGCTCGGCGGCCCGCTCGGCCGCACCGTCCATGGTGTCCACCCGCTGCACGAGCGGGTTGTTCGCGCTGTCCAGGATCGCCCGGCCAGCCTCGGCGTTGTTGCCGTCGAGACGGACGACGAGCGGCTTGGTGACCTGCTCGCCGCGCTGCTCGAGCAGGGCCAACGCCTGGATGATGCCGTTGGCGACCTCGTCGCAGGCGGTGATGCCGCCGAAGACGTTGACGAAGACGCTCTTCACGGCCGGGTCGGACAGCACGATCTCCAGCCCGTTCGCCATCACTGCGGCGCTCGCGCCGCCGCCGATGTCGAGGAAGTTGGCCGGCTTGACGTTGCCGTGCCGCTCACCGGCGTACGCGACCACGTCGAGGGTCGACATGACCAGACCCGCGCCGTTGCCGATGATGCCGACCTCGCCGTCGAGCTTGACGTAGTTGAGGTCCTTGGCCTTGGCGGCCTGCTCCAGCGGGTCCACAGCGGCCTGGTCGACGAGCGCCTCGTGGTCCGGGTGCCGGAACCCCGCGTTCTCGTCGAGGCTGATCTTGGCGTCGAGCAGCAGCATCCGGCCGTCGCCGTTCTTGGCGAGCGGGTTGACCTCGACCAGGGTGGCGTCCTCGGCGACGAACGCCTGCCACAGGCCGACGGCGATCTCGACCACCTGGTCGGCGACCTCGGCCGGGAAGCCGGCAGCGGTCACGATCTCGCGGGCCTTGGCCTCGTCCACGCCCTTCACGGCGTCGATCGGGGCCTTCACGACCTTGTCGGGGGTCTCGGCGGCGACCTGCTCGATGTCCATGCCGCCGGCGACGCTGGCGATGCAGAGGAAGGTGCGGTTCGCCCGGTCGAGCAGGTACGAGAAGTAGTACTCCTCGGCCACGTCCGCGGTCACCGTGATCATGACCTTGTGGACGGTGTGACCCTTGATGTCCATGCCGAGGATGTCGGTGGCCCGGGCCACCGCCTCATCCGGGCCCTCGGCCAGTTTGACGCCGCCGGCCTTACCTCGGCCGCCGACCTTTACCTGCGCCTTGACGACCACACGGCCGCCAAGGCGTTCGGCGATCGCGCGGGCCTCTTCCGGGGTAGTGGCGACGCCGCCGGCCAGCACGGGCAAGCCGTGCCGCTCGAACAGGTCCCGCCCCTGGTACTCGTACAGGTCCACGATTGCGCGTCCCGTCCCGTCTCCGCGGCGCGCCGTCGCGCCGCCACCAGCGTTCAGAAAACAGTTTGACGCCTGTCATCAGTTGAAACAGGCCATTGGCCGCAGCCTAGCGAGGTCGGCACCACCGGCAACCGAGCGGGTGCACGGTGTGCGGTAATGCACAACCGGAGATCAGGTGTGGCCGGTTTCCGGCCATGACTCGGGTGGCATCCACCGTCCGGGCGATGTTGTCCGGCTTGCGTAACCCTGCCGTGGGGGCGTCGTTGAGTCAGATGTCGGAGCGCTGAACAGCGCAAAGACGGGATACGGCCGATGCCCTGTCGGTCGAGGGGTGGCGGCGGGGCATCGTGCATAGAGGGGCCGGACGTGTGAGGGGTGCGTCCGGCCCCTCCCCCGTGCCCAAAATCGGTGGCGCAGCAGACTGGCGTGCCTCAGGAAACCGGCTGGGCCACGTTCTGTCGGACCCACTCGACAATCGCCTGAGTGGTGGCGCCAGGCGTGAAGATCTTCGCGACGCCCAGCTTCTCCAACTCGGGAATGTCGCCGTTCGGAATGATGCCGCCACCGAACACGACGATGTCGCGGGCGTCCCGCTCACCGAGCAGTTCCAGCACCCGCCGGAAGAGCGTCATGTGCGCCCCGGAGAGCACTGACAGGCCGACCGCGTCGGCGTCCTCCTGGATGGCGGTCTCCACGATCTGCTCGGGAGTCTGGTGCAGGCCGGTGTAGACGACCTCCATCCCGGCATCCCGCAGGGCGCGCGCGACGACCTTCGCGCCCCGGTCGTGGCCGTCCAGGCCAGGCTTCGCGACGACGACCCGAATCCGAGAGCTCATCAGCGCACACCTTTCACCGGCTTGACCGCCTTCACCTTAACGAACGGTAACCCGGCGGGCCCGGCCCGGGAAATCCGGGCTCCGTCACCGGCCGTTACCCGGCGTGTCCACCGCGCAACCCGGAGAGGTCCGGCCTGGCGCCGTCACCGCTTCGTCGCCACCGCGCCGCCGGCAGGGCCGGGGACACCATCCCGACACTGCCCGGAGTCAAGCCGGACGACTCCGCCGGAACGGTCACGCTCGGCGACGAACGGGCAGCGACGGGGGCACCGTTCGGCGTCGCGATGCATGACAATCACGGACGCAAACGGACAGATCGACACGCCAATTTTTCCGTCTAGCTTGTGACTCGCCTGGCGGTTGGCTAACGTGTCCACGGTTGTCATCAGGTCCATGGACGGGTGACGACGCGGTCAGCGGACGTCTCACTGGACCTTCAGGGGACGCCCACCGGCCGCTTCGGAACCCCGACAACGGAGGGTGTGCGTGCGCCAGCGCCTGTCGTCTGAGCCCGATCGATATCGCGGTCGCCGCCGCGTACCCACCCCACCCCGCAGCCGTTACGCCGCTGTCGTCACCACCGCGTTCGTCGGTGCCGGCATCGTGGCCCTCGGCGCGAGCGCCCTGCCGGACGCCAAGGACGTCAGCCCGACGGTCCTCGACGAGCTCAAGCAGGCGTCGGTCACCAGCCAGGACGCCGCGGCCCGTGCGGACAACGCCGACCGCGCCTCCCGGGACAGCCGCAGCAAGGACAGCGTCGAGCGCGAGGTCTGGCTGCTGCCGCTGCAGGGCTACGACTTCAACTCCCCGTACGGCGTCCGCTGGGGCAAGATGCACACCGGCGTGGACCTGGTCGCCGGCGAGGGCACGCCCTACGTGGCGATCCACGACGGGTTGGTCACCAAGGCCGGCTGGTTCGGCGGGTACGGCAACGCGGTGATCGTCCAGCACGCCGACGGCAGCGAGGCCATCTACGGCCACTCCTCCGCGGTGAGCGTCAAGGAAGGCCAGCAGATCAAGGCGGGCGACCAGCTCGGCCTCGTGGGTCAGACCGGCCACGCGTACGGCACCCACCTGCACCTGGAGATCCATGTCAAGGGGCAGCCGATCGACCCGGTGCCGTTCCTCCAGGAACGCGGAGTGGACATCAAGCTGCAAGTCGAGGCAATCTACAGCGAGGTAGCCGCCGGCTGACGTTGTGTAACGACCGTTGACCGCCCGGATCTGTCGATCCGGGCGGTTTTTCGTTGCCTCGGCCGGGTGGATGTATCCCGGGTCACATCGGCGATTGTGACCGGTGACACCACACAGCATGATCACTTTTCCGGATAGAGCGCCGTAGAGCGGGTCATATCCGGGCAGCCATCACTTCGCCCGCCGCGCGGTCACCCGGTCCCCGCGCCCACCCCGGCTCGGCCCGACACCAGTATTTCGAGGTCAAGTGCCCCTCGACTTCTGAAGGTCCGCCGTGCAGGAAGACAGCCCCGTCCAGAACGAGAACACCCCCGACACCCCCCACACCGAGCAGCCGCAGCGCGCCGGCCGGCGGAACCGCCTCGTCGTGCTCAACGCCGCCGCCCTGGTGGCCCTCGGCCTCGGTGGCGTCGCCGTCGCCACCACAGGCGGCGACCACCCGGCACCCGCCGCCGTCTCCCTCGACGCCCAGGCCCGGGCCGAGGCCGCGAGCCGGGCCGACCGCTCGGTCCGTGGGTCGAGCACCCCGGTCGCCCCCTCGCTCAGCCCGACGCCCAGCCCGTCGGCGGTCAGCGCCAGCCCGACCCCCGCGAAGAAAGCCGCCGCGAAGGCCAAGCCGAAGCCGAAGAAGACCACCAGGCCCACACCCGCCTGGGTCGACCCGATGCCGGGCGCAGCCGTCACGTCCTGCTACGGGCAGCGTTGGGGCACCCTGCACGCCGGTATCGACCTGGCGCTGCCCTCCGGCACGCCGATCCACGCAGCGGCCGCCGGCACCGTGACCCAGGCCGGCGACGCCTCCGACGGGTACGGCAACTCCGTCTTCATCGACCACGGCAACGGGTACCTGACCCACTACGCCCACCAGAGCCGCATCGCTGTCACCGTCGGCCAGAAGGTCAAGGCCGGCCAGGTCATCGGGTACGAGGGCGCCACCGGCGATTCCACCGGTCCGCACCTGCACTTCGAGGTGCACCAGGGCATGTGGAACCAGATCGACCCGGCCCCGTTCATGCGGGCCCGTGGCGTCGACCTGGGCTGCTGAGGCGGCATCCCCCTCGGTCCACGCGCAACAGCAGGGAAGGAGTGGCGTGAGGCCACTCCTTCCCTGCTTCAGTGCGATGGTGCGGGCGCGACGGGGTCAGAGCTTGTCGACCGGGGCGTGCCGGAGCACCAGCCACATGGTCTGGTCGCCGAAGTCGATCTGCGCGCGGGCACCCGGGCCGTGCCCCTCGACGGCGAGCACCCGCCCCAACCCGTACCGCTGATGGTTGACCCGGTCGCCCGCTGACACCTTCGGCCCCTGCGGCAGCTCGCTGGCCGTGGTCAGCCGGCTGGCGTCCACGCCGAGCCGCTGGGCCAGCTGCGCCGCCTTCGGTGTGCCTCCGGTGAAGTTGCCGCGCACGCCGGGCGCGCGGTCCGCGCGACCACCGACGCCGCCGCCCCCGCCAGCCCACGAGGTGTACGACCCCTCGGTGCGCTCCCAGTGCACCAACTCGGTCGGCAGCTCCTCCAGGAAGCGCGACGGCGGGTTGTAGGACGGCTGCCCCCAGGCCGAGCGGGTCACCGCCCGGGACATGTAGAGCCGCTGCCGGGCACGGGTGATGCCGACGTACGCCAGGCGGCGCTCCTCCTCCAACTCGCGGGTGTCGCCCAGCGAGCGCAGGTGCGGGAAGACGCCGTCCTCGAGCCCGGTCAGAAAGACCACCGGGAATTCCAGTCCCTTGGCGGTGTGCAGCGTCATCAGGGTGACCACGCCCTGGTGGTCGGGGTCGTCGGAGGGGATCTGGTCGGCGTCGGCGACCAGCGCCACCTGCTCCAGGAAGCCGGCCAGGGTGGCCCGCTCGCCCTCCTCGCCCAGCGCCTCGATCCGCTCGGTGTACTCGCGGGCGACGCTGACCAGCTCCTGGAGGTTGTCCACCCGGCCGGCGTCCTGCGGGTCGAGGCTCTCCTCCAGCTCGGTGAGGTAGCCGGAGCGGGTCAGCAGCGCCTCCAGCACCTCCTCCGGGGTCCCGGTCTCGGCCAGCTCGCGAGCGCCGTCGAGCAGCGCCACGAAATCGGCTATGCCGTTGGCCGCCCGACTGGAGATGCCCGGCGCCTCCCGGGCCCGGCGCAGCGCCGCGCCGAAGGAGATCCGGTCGCGGCTGGAGAGCGCCTCGACACAAGCCTCGGCGCGGTCGCCGATGCCCCGGCGCGGGGTGTTGAGCACTCGCCGCAGGCTCACCGTGTCGTCGTCGTTGACCACCGAACGCAGGTACGCCAAGGCGTCGCGGACCTCCTTGCGCTCGTAGAAGCGCACCCCGCCGACCACCTTGTAGGGCAGGCCGACCCGGATGAACACCTCCTCGAAGACGCGGGACTGCGCATTGGTGCGGTAGAAGACGGCGACGTCGCCGGGGCGGGTCTCGTCGGCGTCGACCAGCCGGTCGATCTCCCGGGCCACCCAGTCGGCCTCGGCGTGCTCGGTGTCGGCCACGTAGCCGACGATCTGCTCGCCGGCGCCGGCCTCGCTCCACAGCCGCTTCGGTTTGCGGGAGGTGTTGCGGTCGATCACCGCGTTGGCCGCGTTGAGGATGGTCTGGGTGGAGCGGTAGTTCTGCTCCAGCAGGATCGTCCGCGCGTCGGTGAAGTCCCGTTCGAACTCCAGGATGTTGCGGATCGTCGCACCCCGGAACGCGTAGATCGACTGGTCGGCGTCGCCGACCACGCACAGCTCGGCGGGCTCCAGCCCGTCGGTGCCGGAGACCAGCTGCTTGATCAGGACGTACTGGGCGTGGTTGGTGTCCTGGTACTCGTCCACCAACACGTGCCGGAACCGTCGGCGGTAGCTCTCCGCGACATGCGGGTGGGACTGGAGCAGGTGCACCGTGGTCATGATCAGGTCGTCGAAGTCCAGGGCATGTGCCTCACGCAGCCGACGCTGGTAGAGCGTGTACGCCTCGGCCAGCGCCCGCTCGTTGGGCCCGGTGGCCCGCGCCGCGAACTGCTCCGGGTCGACCAGCTCGTTCTTGAGGTTGGAGACCTGGGCGGCCAGCCCACGCGCCGGGTAGCGCTTCGGGTCGAGATCCAGCTCGCGGGTGACCAACTGCATCAACCGGCGGGAGTCGTCCGCGTCATAGATCGAGAACGTCGACTTGAGGCCGGCGTGCTGGTGCTCGGCACGCAGGATCCGCACGCAGGCCGAGTGGAACGTCGACACCCACATCAGGCGGGCCCGGGGGCCCACCAGCGCGGCGACGCGCTCCTTCATCTCGCCGGCGGCCTTGTTGGTGAAGGTGATCGCGATGATCTCACCGGGGTGCACGTCCCGAGCGGCGAGCAGATAGGCGATCCGGTGCGTGAGCACCCGGGTCTTGCCGGACCCGGCGCCGGCCACGATCAGCAGCGGCGAGCCGGCATGGCTGACGGCGTCGCGCTGCGGCCCGTTCAGACCGGCGAGCAGCTGCTGCGGATCGAGGCGCGCGGCGGCCGCCCCGGGTCGGTGCGGGCGGGCCGGCGCGGACTCCGGCGCAGGCGGGGACGCGGGGATGTCGAAGAGAGGATGCATCGCCCGACAAGTCTATGCCGCGGGCCGGACACTGCGCCGCTGGCGCTCAGCAGCTCGTGCCCGACGGCGCGCACCACCATTCGGGACGCCCAACCGCCGGGAAGGTGCCCTTCACGACGCCGAATGCTTGCGCACCCGGCAACGACGTGGGCATACTCGACGGCGTGATCGCTGCGCGCTTCTACTTTTACTATGGCACCGGGAGTCCGGCTGCCGTAGGTCGCGCCTGATCGATTCAGACCTGCTAAAGCCCCGGGCTCCTGGAGTCCGGGGCTTTTTCCGTCCCAGGTTCCGGGCACCGGGCACCACAGTGCGAGAGGTACCCGATGATGACAGACGTGATGGAGCAGAGCGGCAGCCCGATCCGACCGGGGCAGCCCGTCGTGCAGGGGGCTGAGCCGGCGGTGGCCACACCACCGACGGGTGCGGACGCCGAGCCGGCCGAGCAGCAGACCGGCACCCAGGAGCCGTCCGCCTCGGCGCGGATCGTGCAGATCAGGGAACGGATCGACGAGATCGACCACGCATTGATCACGCTCTGGCAGGAGCGGGCCGCGTTGTCCCAGGAGGTCGGGGTGACCCGGATCGCGTCCGGTGGGACCCGCCTGGTGCTCTCCCGGGAACGGGAGATCCTGGAGCGTTTCCGGGTTGCGCTCGGCGCCGACG
Source organism: Micromonospora sp. NPDC047187 (assembly GCF_040643355.1). Classification (NCBI taxonomy): domain Bacteria; kingdom Bacillati; phylum Actinomycetota; class Actinomycetes; order Micromonosporales; family Micromonosporaceae; genus Micromonospora; species Micromonospora sp. NPDC047187. Next base: position 33,894 of record NZ_JBEYUF010000009.1, on the reverse strand, counting down.
GCACGCAACTGGCGTTGCTGTTGCTCCGCGCGGGCCGCGGCCCGCTGTGAGCCGCCCCCAGCCCGCGCTGAACCGGGCCACGGCCACCTGGTGAGCCGCACCGCCCGTCGTGCTTGCTGACGCCGCGTGGGCGGCCGGGTGCCGCGCGGCCGATGCGGGTCACGGACAGACGAAACCGCCTGCCGTCGTCGTGGCGACGGCGGCAGGCGGTTTCGGTGACTCACACCTCGTGGCTGGCGACGATCTCGCGCTTCTCCGCGAAGTGGCAGGCGCTCGGGTGGTCCGAGTCCCGACGGATCTCCAGCAGCGGGACCTGCTCGGCGCAGACGTCCTGCGCCTTCCAGCAGCGGGTCCGGAACCGGCAGCCCGACGGCGGGCTGATCGGCGACGGCACGTCACCCGTGAGCCGGATGATCGTCTTGTTGTGCCGCTGGGTCGGGTCCGGCACCGGCACCGCGGAGAGCAGCGCCTGGGTGTACGGGTGGGTCGGTCGCTCGTAGATCTCGTCCTCGGTGCCGATCTCGACGATCTTGCCGAGGTACATCACCGCGACCCGGTCCGACAGGTGGCGGACCACCGACAGGTCGTGCGCGATGAAGACGTACGAGAGGCCGAACTCGCCCTGCAACTGCTCCAGCAGGTTCATGACCTGGGCCTGGATGGAGACGTCCAGCGCCGACACCGGCTCGTCGCAGACGATGATCTCGGGCCGCAGCGCGAGCGCGCGGGCGATGCCGATGCGCTGACGCTGACCGCCGGAGAACTGGTGCGGGTACCGGTTGATGTGCTCCGGGTTGAGCCCGACCAGGTCGAGCAGCTCGCGAACCTTGGCCCGGCGGCTGCCCTTCGGGGCCACCTCGGGGTGGATCTCGAACGGCTCACCGAGCAGGTCACCGACGGTCATCCGCGGGTTCAGCGAGGTGTACGGGTCCTGCATGACCAGCTGGATCTGCCGGCGCAGGCGCCGCAGCGCCCCACCGGACAGCTTGGAGATGTCCTGGCCCTTGTAGACCACGTTGCCGGCGGTCGGCTTCTCCAGGTTCATCAGCACCCGGGCGAGCGTCGACTTGCCGCAGCCGGACTCGCCGACCACACCGAGCGTCTCACCGGCGCGCAGACCGAACGAGACCCCGTCGACCGCCTTGACCTGACCGACGGTCTTCTTGAACACCACACCCTGCGTGACGGGGTAGTGCTTGACCAGGTCATTGACCTCGAGGATGTTCTCAGACACGGTTCACCAGCTCCTCGGCGAAGTGGCAGGCGCTGGCCCGGGCGGGGCCGACCTGCAGCAGCGGCGGGACCTTCTCCCGGCACACCGGCTGAGCCATCGGGCACCGCGGGTTGAACGGGCAGCCCGGCGGGATGTTCATCAGGTTCGGCGGGAGGCCCTTGATCGTCCGGAGCTGCTGCCCCTTCTCGTCCATGCGCGGGATCGAGTCGATCAGACCCAGCGTGTACGGGTGCGCCGGCTTGGCGTACAGGTCGTACACGTTGGCTTCCTCGACGATCCGGCCCGCGTACATGACCGCGATCCGGTCCGCGACGTCGGCGACCACACCGAGGTCGTGGGTGATCAGGATCATGCCCATCTGCCGCTCGCGCTGAAGCTCGGCCAGCAGGTCCATGATCTGGGCCTGCACTGTCACGTCGAGGGCGGTGGTCGGCTCGTCCGCGATCAGCACCTCGGGGTCGAGCGCCAGCGACATCGCGATCATCGCGCGCTGCCGCATGCCGCCGGAGAACTGGTGCGGGTAGTTGTTGAACCGGCCCTTGGCGTTCGGGATCTTGACCTGGTCGAGCATGTCGATCGCGCGCTTCTTGGCCTCGGCGCGGCCCATGCCCCGCCGGACGCGGAACTGCTCGGCGATCTGGAACCCGACGGTGAAGACGGGGTTCAGCGCGGAGAGCGCGTCCTGGAAGATCATCGCGATGCCCTCACCGCGGATGCGGCGGCGCTCCTCGTCGGCCATGCGGAGCATGTCCTTGCCGTGGAAGCGGACCTGCCCACCGGTCACGAAGCCGGGCGGCGTGTCGAGGATGCCCATGATGGTCTGTGCGGTGACGCTCTTACCGGAGCCGGACTCGCCGAGCACGGCGAGGGTCTCCCCCGCGTCGACGTGGTACGTGACCCCGTTGATGACCTTTGCGACGCCGTCCCGGGTACGGAACTCCACCCGCAGGTCTTCGACCTCGAGCAGGCGGCCGGAGGGACGCCCGGACCCGCCGGGTCCCGGCGCGGACTGCTCGGACACGAGAATGTCGGACACTGGATCTCCCCTAGCGGAGTTTCGGATCGAGGGCCTCGCGGACCGATTCACCGAGCATCACGAAGCTCAGCACTGCGGTGACGAGGAACGCGGCGGGGAAGAACACCAGCCCTGGCGCGACCCGGACGAAATTCTGCCCGTCACTGATCATGATGCCCCAGGACACCACCGGCGACTTCAGACCGACGCCCAGGAACGACAGGGTGGCCTCGGCGCCGATGAACGAGCCGACCATGATCGTGCCGTAGACCAGCAGCGGGGCCAGGCAGTTCGGCAGCAGGTGCTTGAGGATGATCCGGCCGGTGCCGGCGCCCAGCGCGCGGGCCGCCACGATGTAGTCGGCCTCCTTGGTGGCGAGCACCGAGGAGCGCATCAGCCGCATCACGACCGGCCAGCTCAGCACGATCAGTGACGCGATCACCAGGCCCATGATCTGGGCCTTGCTGTTGCCGGCGCCCGACCCGTTGAACGTGGTCAGGATGACGATCGCGCCGAGCACGAACGGCAGACCGAAGAAGACGTCGGCGATCCGGCTGAGCAGCCCGTCCACCCAACCACCGCGGTAACCGGAGATGATGCCCATGGTTCCGCCGATGAGCAGTGTGCCCATCACGGAGAGCACGGCGACCACGATGGAGGCCCGTGCGCCGTAGATGACCCGGGCGTACACGTCGCGGCCCTGCACGTCGTAGCCGAACCAGCCATTTGCGGACGGCTTGTCGAGGCTGCGGGACAGCGAGCCGTTGACCGCGTCGCCCGGGGCGAACAGCGCCGGGAAGGTGGCCATCAGCAGGAAGATCACGATCAGCGTGGCCGAGATCCAGAACAGCGGCTTGCGCCGCAGGTCCCGCCAGGCGTCGCCGAGCAGGCCGCGCGGCTTCTCGTTGCTCTGCGGCTGGCCCGCGGTGGCGGGGGCGGCGGAGTCGGTCGGGTGTGCGCCAGGGGTGCTGACGATCGATGCGGTACTCGGGTCACTCATAACGGATCCTCGGGTCCAGGGCGGCGTAGAGCAGGTCAACCAGCAGGTTCATCACGAGATAGACCAGCACCAGGACGACCACGATTCCTACCACCGTGGCGCTTTCCTTGGTGATGATCGCCCGGAAGACCTGGCGGCCGATTCCGTTGATGCCGAAGATTCCCTCGGTGACGATCGCGCCACCCATCAGGGCACCGAGGTCGGTGCCGAGCAGGGTCACCACCGGGATGAGCGAGTTGCGCAGCAGGTGCACACCGACCACCCGGCGCATCGGCAGGCCCTTGGCGATGGCGGTGCGCACGTAGTCCGCGCGACGGTTCTCGGCGATGCTCGTTCGCGCCACCCGGGCGATGTACGCCACTGACGCGCTGCCCAGCACGAAGCCCGGCACGATCAGCTCGGACCACCGCATCTCGGAGGAGACGGTCGGCTTGATGATGCCCCACTGCACGCCCAGCAGCCACTGCAGCACGAAGCCGACCACGAAGACCGGCAGCGCGATCAGGAAGAGGGTGGAGACCAGGACCAGGTTGTCCAGGAAGCCGTTACGCCGAAGACCGGACAGCACGCCGGCGCCGAGGCCGATGATCGCCTCGATGGCGAGCGCCACGAGGGCCAGCTTCAGGGTGTTCGGGTACGCAGTCAGGATGATGTCGCTGATCTCGCGTTGCTGGAACGTCTGACCGAAGTCGCCCTGGAGCAGGTTCTTCATGTAGTTGCCGTACTGCACGAAGACGTTCTGGTCGAGGTGGTACTTCTCGGTCATGAAGGCGATGTACTGGTCCGGGCAGCGACGCTCGCCGCACTTGCCGGCGAACGGATCGCCCGGAACGGCCCAGACGAGCCAGTAGATCAGGAACGTCGTACCGATGAAGACCGGCACGAGTTGGAGCAGCCGTCTCAACAGATAACGGCCCATGGGGTGGTCCTCCAGACAGGGGGCGCGTCGGACGGCCGACACGGTGGTGACAACGTGCGAGTGGAGTGTTGTAACACCCAATCGCGGAACGGCCCCGGGTCGGGCTCACCGGATGTGGCGAGCCCGACCCGGGGTCAGACCGTTCGGATCAGAGCTCGACCGAGGTGATGTCGATCTCGCCGACGTTGTTCAGCTCGAGCTTCTTGATCTTCTCCGAGTGGCCGGACTGCTGACCGTAGAAGTAGACCGGGATGCTCGGGACGTCCTGGTCGACCTTCTCGACCGCCTTGGCGAACGCCTCGTGCGAGGCCTCCAGGCTCGGAGCGCCGCTGGCCTGCTTGGCAAGGGCGTCGACCTCGGTGTTGCTGTAGAGGCCGTCGTTCGAGGAGCCGTTGGTGACGAACAGCGGGTTGACCCAGTTCTCGACGTCCGGGTAGTCCTGCTGCCAGGCAGCACGGTACGGGCCGGTCATCTTGTGGGCGTTGATGTTCTGGCGGAACACCGCGAAGGTCGGCACACCCTCGGCCCGAGCGTTGATGTTGAGGTTGGTCTTGACCTGCTGCGCGACGGCGTCCATCCAGTCCTTGTGGGCGGAGTCCGCGTTGTAGTAGAAGACCATCTCACCGGTGAAGCCACCGGCCTCGGCGAGCAGCGTCTTGGCCGTGGCCGGGTCGAACTTGCAGGCGGTGCAGTTGCCCGGCTTGGCGCCAGGGGTCAGCGGGTTCGCCCAGCTGTCGGCCGGCTTGCGGGTGCCGAAGAAGATCTTGTCCGAGATCTCCTGCCGGTTGACCGCCAGCGACACGGCACGACGCAGCTTCGGGTTCTGGAAGCGCTTGTCGTAGATCGGGAACGCGATGAACGCGGTCGACGGCGTGACGGTCGAGCGGCCCCGGTCACCGAGGTCGGTCTTCCACTTGTCACCGGCGAGCGCCGAGGTGGGAACAACCTCCATGAAGTCGAGGTTGTTGGCCAGCAGATCGGCGTAGGCGGCGTTGTCGTCCTGGTACAGCTTGACGTCGACGTCCTTGACCTTCATCTTGTCGCGAAGGTTGTAGTCGTCGAAGCGCGTCAGCTTGATGAGGGCGTTGTCCTCCCAGGACACGAACTTCACCGGGCCGTTGGCGATCGGCTTGCGGCCGAACTCTTCCGGCTTCATGGTGAAGAACACGTCCGGCAGCGGCATGAAGGCGCTGTAGCCGAGCTTGGTCGGGAAGACCGCGGTCGGCGCCGCCAGGGTGACCTCGAAGGTCTGGTCGTCGATGACCTTCAGGCCGGACATCTTGTCGGTCGTCGGCGTCGGGGCCTTCTTCGGGCCGTCCGCGCCATCCGGGTCCGTGGTGTAGGTCTGGTCGAAGCCCGCGATGTCCGCGAAGAAGGTGCCGTTCTGCGCGCCGTTCGGCGAGTAGGCGGCCCAGTTCCAGGCGTCGACGAAGTTCTTCGCCTTGACCTCGGTACCGTCGTGGAACTTGGTACCGGCCTTGATCTTGATCGTGAAGACCTTGGAGTCCGTGGTGTTGATGGACTCCGCCAGCGCGTTACGCGGGGCCCCACCGTCGTTCGGGTACTCGACCAGGCCGGTCCACATCCAGTCGATGATCTTGCCGCCACCGGTCTCCGTGGTGTTCGACGGGACCAGCGGGTTCTCCGGCTGGACGCCGTGAACAACGATCGAGCCATCCGTGCTGGCGGCAGTGTCGCCGTCGCCGCCGCTCGAGCAACCGCTCGCGACAAGCGCGGCAGCCGCGCTGAGCGCGATGGCGCTCGTCGCCCGCTTCGAGACTCTCATTCCGAGGGGCCTCCTCTTTCTAACCAGGTTCCGTCGTGGGTTTCACGCACGTTTGGGGGTGACACCGCCCGACCACCCCGGGGCGCGGGTCGCCGGGACCACAGGGAAGTTGGGGACACCCCTGATGTTCCGATCCGCCGGGCTCCCCCACCAACGAGGCTTGGCACGACGCAATCGACACAGCCACGGGCCGCCGAGATCGGCGAAATCGTGGTCGTGGGGCGTACGGAGTGCCACACACCGATGGTGAGGTGCTGCCACTGTGACACCCACTGGCCTCTTCCGTGAAGGTGCCGTTATCAAGCCGTTAGTTGCCCGCCACGTTGCCGATACTTGAAAAATGATCATAAAACGCCCGACGCGGGCGGCACTGAGCAGGAAATACGTTGCGCCACCCGAACAGTCGGCCTCGGCCCCCGCACGAGCCCCGAGGTCACCCGAGCCCGGTGGGACGTCCGTCACGACTCATGTTTCGACCCATCCGGATGAGGGCCCCCACGGCTACCCGGACACGATCATCGGCTGGGTGTACGAGGGCGCGCCGGACGTTTCTCTGATCCTCGTCGGTGCCGACCCGCCGTCACACGAGGCGGCGATCCGCCGCCCAACGGGAGAGCTCGTAGCGGTTGGACATCTGAAGCTTGCGCAACACGTTCGACACGTGCGTCTCCACCGTCTTGATGGAGATGAAGAGCTCCTTGGCGATCTCCTTGTACGCGTACCCCCGGGCCAGCAGCCGCAGCACCTCACGCTCACGGTTGGTGAGCTGGTCCAGCTCCGGGTCGGCCACCGGCGCGTCCGGCCGGGCCGCGAAGGCGTCCAGCACGAACCCGGCCAGCCGTGGGCTGAACACCGCGTCCCCGTCGGCCACCCGACGGATCGCGGCAGCCAACTCGTCCGGGGAGATGGTCTTGGTGACGTACCCGCGGGCGCCGGCACGGATCAGCCCGATCACGTCCTCCGCCGCGTCGGAGACGCTCAACGCGAGGAACTTGACCTGCGGGTGCGTACGCCGCATCGCCTCCAGCACCGCGCGACCGCCGCCGTCGGGCATGTGCACGTCGAGCAGCACCACGTCCGGGCCGACGGCGGCGATCCGGGTGACCGCCTCGGCCACAGTGCTCGCCTCGCCCACCACCTCGACGTGGGCGCCCAACTCCGCGCGCACCCCGGCTCGGAACATGGCGTGGTCGTCCACCAGGAACACCCGCAGCCGCTCGGGGCGGGCATCCGCCGGGTCGAGGTGCTCGGTCGACTGCTCGGCCATGGTCATCTGTTCCTCTCCGCTGCGGACGAGTCCCGGGAGATCGGCAGGATCAGCCGGACCTCGGTCCCCTCCCCCGGGCCGGACCGTATTTCGGCCCGTCCGCCGTGCCGCTTCATCCGCCCGATGATCGAGCCGCGTACGCCGTGCCGGTGGTCCTCCACGGTATCCGGATCGAAGCCCTTCCCCCGGTCCCGGACGAAGACACTGACCTGATCCGGTTCCACCTCGGCGTAGAGCGACACGGTCTGCACACCGGCGTGCCGGGCGGCGTTCACCAACGCCTCCCGCGCGGCCGCGACCAGCGCCCCGACCTTCTCGTCGGTCTCCCGGTCCCCCACCACCACCGTCTCCACGCTGATCGCGAAGGTGTCCTCGACCTCGGCCGCGGCCTGCTCCAGAGCGGCGGCGAAGCGCTCGCTCGGCGAAGCGGTCGGCTTGTAGAGCCAGTTGCGCAGCGAACGCTCCTGCCCTCGGGCCAGCCGCTGCACCGTCTTGACGTCGCCGGCGTTGCGCTGGATCAGGGCCAACGTGTGCAGCACCTGGTCGTGCACCATCGCGGCCAACTCGGCCCGCTCCTGCTCGCGGATGCGCCCCTCGCGCTCCGAGCGGAGCTGGCTGTACGTCCGCCAGAGCACCGGCGCGGCGACCACTCCGACACCCGCCAGCCCGACCAACGCGAAGATCACGCCATTGATCACCGCGTCGAAGTTCTGTGCCGGTGAGTAGACGGCCGCGACGCCGATGATGCCGACCGCGACCAGCACTCCCCCGCCGATGAACCGCAGCACGAAGGCCCGCCGGTCGCTCTCCTCGACGACCGCGCCGAGCCAGGGCACCGGCATCGCGTCGCCCCACTGCCGCCGCCGCTCGGGCGCGGACTGGTGCCAGATGACCCCGGCGCCGACCGCGATGATGGCCACCAACCACCCGGCGGTGCCCGCCGCGCCGACCGAGTCGAAGACCATCACCTGGATCAACAGCACACCGAGCCCGATCCCCACGAACGGCAGGAGTTGGGCGACGTCCCGCCGGGGCGGCACCGCTGTGTCACCGGGACGCAGCGGCACCACCGCCCAGAAGGCGGCGTAGAGCAGCAGGCCGAGCCCGCTCAGCCCGAGCAGGACCATGAACGCGACGCGCACCCGCAGCACCGAGATGCCGAGATGGTCGGCGATACCGGCGGCAACGCCGGCGGCCATCCGGTGCTCCGGGGCGCGGTACAGGCGCGGGGGCGGGGTCACGGTGCTGATCGGAGGCTCCCTGGTCACGGTGGCGGACAGGTCGAGGTCGGTGACTCGATCGTCACACGCTGCGGCGTCCGCGACCACGGGGACGCCCCCGACATTCCGGCCGCCGGATCTCAGGGTGGGGTCAGGGTCGGGTCCTGAGGTCGTTCGGGTGGACCGGGCAGCAGGATCGAAGCATGACCGAGGAAGCTGCCCCGCCGCCCCGACCGGGGTCGGCACAGCCGGGCGGTTCAGCACCGCCCCCGCCCACCACCACGCCCACCGAATGGACCGAGCCCAGCACGTTCGGTCCGCACTCCGGCACCGACGCGACCGCCGGCACCGCGCCCGGCGAGCCGGCCGGCGGTCACGCGCCGCCCACGGCCGGCTACGGCCCTGGCCCGGGGTTCGCGGCGGGCACCGGCTACGGCCCGGGCGGCACGCCAACCGGGCCGGGCGGTCCCGGTCCGTCCGCGCCGCCACCGCCGCTGGGCGGCACCGGCTTCACCTCGCGGTACGGGCTGGTCCGGCCGCGCGAGGGCCGGTATCTGGCCGGTGTCTGCGCGGCGATCGGGCGGGCCACCAACACCGATCCGGTGCTCTGGCGGGTGCTGCTCGCGGTGCTCGGGTTCTTCGGGGGCATCGGCATTCTGGTGTACGTCGCCGCCTGGCTGATCATCCCGAACGAGGGCGACACCGCGTCCCCCGTCGAGTCAATGCTCGGTCGCGGTCGCTCCAGCATGTCCCCGGTGACGGTGATCGTCCTGGGCATCCTGGTCGCGGCCAGCTTCGCGTACATCGTCACCGACGCCTTCCGCGCGGTGCTGCTCGGCGCGGCCATCCTGGTCGCCGGCGCGCTCCTGCTCAACCGGGACGGCCGCAACCCACGACCCGGCACCCCGGGTGGTCCGCCGCCCGCCGCACCGTCCGGCGCGGTCGTCCCACCGGTGACCTGGCCGTCGTACGGCGTGGCACCGTCGACCGGCCCGGCGGCGACGCCGCCGATGTTCAGCACCGGTCCGGGGTACCCCACCGCGACGACGGGGGCGACGCCCACCGTCACCATCCCGGCGTACGACGCGCCGCCGACCAGCGCGACGCAGCCGGTGTCCGGGGTCGGCCCGGTGTCCGGGCAACCGGCCGGCACGACGGCCGCCCAGCCCGGTTGGCCGAGCACCGCCATGCCCAGCGCCGGCTGGCCGTCGGCACCGGTGAACACACCCGCGGCCCCGGCCGGCTATCCGACCGCCCCGCCGCCCTCCGGTTACCGCCCCCCGTTCGCGCCACACGGCCCGTACGCTTCGCCGACCCCGGCCGCGCCTCCTCCGCCGAAGCCACCGAAGCCGCCGAAGCGCCCCAAGGAGCGGTCGCCGCTCGGCGCGGTGACCTTCTCGCTGATCTTCCTGGTGCTCGGTCTGGTCGCCCTGCTCGACCTGCTGGACGTCTTCGCCATCAGCGCCTCGGCGTACTTCGCGGCCGCGCTGGCCACGATCGCGCTGGGCCTGCTGGTCGGCACGTGGTTCGGGCGGGCGCGCTGGCTCATCGCGCTCGGTTTGGTGACCGCCGCGGCGCTGGGCACGGCGACCGTCGCCGAGTCCTACGACCGGATCCGGGGGGTCGACGGCGCAGTGACCTGGGCGCCCACCGACTACCGCGACCTGGCGGACCGGTACGAGAACAGCTTCGGTGACGCCGTGCTCGACCTGCGCGGGATCGACTTCGCGAAACGGGACAGCCAGGTGACAGTGGCCGTCAACTTCGGCCAGGCGACTGTGGTCGTGCCGCCGAACGTGGACGTCACCACAGTGGCCGACGTCAACGCGGGTGACGCCACCATCTTCGGCAACCGCTCCGGCGGGCTGGACGGCCGCCTGCGGGAATCCACCGACGTCGGAGCGGACGGGCCCGGCGGCGGAACCCTGCGCCTCTACATCCATGTCAATGCCGGCAACCTGGAGGTGACCCGGTGAAGGCTCACCGCACGGATCTGGTGTCGTTCGCCTTCGGGCTCGTGTTCCTGGCGCTGTCCGCCTGGTGGCTGCTCGCCCAACTGCTCGGGCTCGCGCTGCCGCCGGTCGGCTGGTTCCTGGCCGGCGCACTCATCCTGATCGGGGTCTTCGGGCTGGTCGGCGCGCTGCGCTCGGGTCGACCGAACCAGTCGGAGCCGATTGCCGAGGCCGGGGCCGTCGCGCCCGTCTCCGGCACGTCCGTCTCCGGCGCACCGGTCTCCGGTGCTCCCGTACCGGTCTCCGGTGCCGCCACGTCGACGTCCGGCACGGCCCTGCCGGTCTGGGAAGCCGAACGGTCCACCTGGGACCCGCCCTCCTCGGACCCGACGCTCGTCTCGGACCGGACCTTGGAGACGCCGACCGCCGAGGTGCGGGCGCAGGACGTGCCGGCCACCGACGTGATCCACCCGGCCTGGCTGGCACACCCGCCGTCGGAGCCGCCGACCGAGCCCATCCCTGCCCAACCCGGCGACGGAGACGACGAGCCGACCGTCGGGAGCCTCGCCCGACCGGCCTCGTCGGAGGGGGACGAGCCGACCCGGTCCGACCAACCGGTCGAGGCCGTCGGCGACCAGGCGGGTGACGACCGGGAGGGTCCGCGCAGGGAAGCCTGACCTCGGGCGGCTGTCCGCGTCGGTGCACCGCATCCCCACGGCGGTGCGGCCGGCGCGGACGGACGCATATGCTGGCTGGTGGAGATCTCGCCTCCGCCGGCCGGCCCGTCCCGCCCATGGCGGTCCCGCCGCGATTCCCGTCTCTACCCCCGTCAGGAGCCCGCCCGACATGACCCAGTCCCCCGCCGTGCGTACCACCGGCCGGTCCGGTCCGGTCCGCATCGGCGAGCGAGCCGCCCGTACCCTCGTCGCCGAGCTGGCCCGGATCAACGACCCCAAGGCCGCCCTGCTGGTAGGGGTGACCCCGGACTCCGCCGTGCTGGCCGCGGCGGTCGACGCGCTGCTCCCCGGTGACCGGCTCACCGTGGTGCCCGCCGAGCCGTTCGGCGCCGCGGCGCTCCGCGAGCACGTCACATCCCAGGGCCGCTGGGTCGCCGACCGGGTGAGCGTCGTCGACTCACTGGCCGAAGCCGAGGCCGCCGCTGTCGTCGTCGCCGGTGAGGCGTTCACCGGCACCGCCGAGGCCACCCGCAGCGGCGTCGAGGGGTTGGCCAAGTACCTGACCGACGGGGCGGTGCTGAGCGTGGCGACCGCCGCCACCCCCGGCCGGACCGAGGGTGCCGCCGCCGAGCTGGCCCGACAGGACGCCCTCTACGGCGTCGGCGCCGACCTGGTGCTGCGTAACTCCCCACCGGTGCGGGTCTACCGACTGCGGTTCACCCCGGCCAGCCCGGCCACGGCCGACAGCCTGGCCCCCGCGTACCGGCCGTCGAGCGTGCCGGTGACCAGGGGCATGCACATCGACTCCAACGGCGTGGCGGCGGCGGGCATCGCGCTGGGCCTCGCTGCGCTGGCCCAGGTGGCGCGCCCGTCGTCCAAGCTGTGGCTGCTGCCGGCCCTGGCCGCCGGGCCGGTCGCCGCGTTCTTCCGGGATCCCGAACGGGACGTGCCGGAGGACCCGAGCGCCGTGGTCGCCAGCGCGGACGGGAAGGTTCTGTCGGTGCAGCGGCTGCACGACGAGCGCTTCGGCGACGGCGAGTGGCTGCGGATCGCGGTGTTCCTGTCGGTGCTGGACGTGCACGTCAACCGCGCCCCGGTCGCCGGCAAGGTGGTGGACTACTTCGTCGCCGATGGCGGCTTCGTCAACGCGATGAAGCCGGACGCCGAGCACAACGTCGCCGCGTACACAGTGCTGGACACCGCTCGCGGCACTGTGGTGGTCGCGCAGCGGACCGGGCTGATCGCCCGCCGGATCGTGCAGCGCGCGCCGATCGGCGCGCTGCTGGCCAAGGGCGAGCGCTTCGGGCTGATCCGGTTCGGTTCCCGGACCGACGTCTACCTGCCCGCTGAGGGCGCGGACCCGCTGGTCGGGCCGGGCGACAAGGTGGTCGGCGGGTCAACTGTCATCGCCCGCTGGCGCTGACCCGCACACGAGGAACGGGGCGCCGCTGTCCGCGGCGCCCCGTACTTTCTGTCTGCTCAGATCAAGCGGTACGACGTTGCCGCAGCCAGAGAACCGGCCCGCTGACCAGGTAGCCCACCACGATCAGGGCGAACGTGAGCCGGATGTCGACAAGCGCGCCGATCACCGGGGCCAGCCAGAGCCACGGCGGCAACTTCACCAGGCGGGCCAGCTTGGCGTACGGGAAGCTCGAAACCATCGCGAAGGCCAGCAGCGCCACCCCGGCGACCAGCACGGCGCCGGGCACCGGCAGGCCGATCGCCACCGTCACGGCGAGCACCGCGGCCGCCATGGTGGTGGGCACCCCGCAGAAGAACCTGCCGTCCTTCGGCGAGACGTTGAAGCGGGCCAGTCGAATCGCGGCACACGCCGCGACCAGGGCGCACGCCACCGCCGCCGCCGCCGTGGAGACGGAGCCGGCGAGCGAGGCGTAGACCACTACCGGCGCGGCGAGACCGAACGAGCACATGTCGGCCAGGGAGTCCATCTGCGCGCCGAACGGGCTGGCCACCCCGAGCCGTCGGGCCAGCGCGCCGTCCAGACCGTCGAAGCCGACGCACGCGATCAGGCAGAGCGCCGCCATGCGCACCTCGCCCTGCATGGCCAGGAAGATGGCCAGCATGCCGAGCATCAGGCTGGCCAGTGTGCAGGCGTTGACCAGGCCGAACTTCATCCGGCGCGCGATGGTGCGCTCGCCGGGGAGCAGTGGGATCGAGTGGGCCTCGTCGGTCTGCGTCATCGGCGGCATCGCCGGGCTGACCGGCATGACCGCGTCGGCTCGGTCCAGGCCCAGTGTCGGGTCCACGCCCAGTGTCGGCCGGCTGAGCCGGTCCAGGCCGTAGCGACGGCGCTGCCGATCGGCGTACCGGTGCTCGGTCGGGGCCAGGTCGGTCGGGTGCAGGTCGCCGTCGCGGCGACCGACCCGGACCAAGAGCACCTGGCGGGCGAACGTGCTGCTGCGGCGCAACCGGCCCGCCCAGCGACGCCCTGCTGGGCGCGGACTGTCAGTAGTACGACGCCGGCGCCATGGGGCTCTCGGCACGTTTCCTCCATCACCGGATCTGCTGACCGCCGAGTGGCGGGTGTCCGGCTGTCTCGTGCCGGACCTTGCATGGCCCGGCAGCCGTTTTGCGGAGTACACCATCGCATAGGGGAACATGGCTTGGCGATAGCTGCCGGCGGTACTTATATCTGGCTTAAACCGCTCGAACCGCTCGCTTGTTCCCATCCCGGGCGTCATCGCCCGTTTCCTCCATCATTCCCGCCTTTGACTGTACCGGAGGGTCACCAAGTCGGCTCACCGAGCGGGGTGCTATCGGCCACTCTGTCCGATTGCCACGACAGCGATGTCGCTCAACGGCAGGTCAGTCGCCTCGTCCCGGGTGAACCACCCCGCCCGCGCCGTCGACCCTCCGGCGGACTCGGTGACCACCGCGTCGGTGGGTACGTCCACCAACACCCGATAGATCACCCGTACGCCGTGCCAGTCCAGAGGTCGGCCCTCCGGGCCCAGCGCGGCCGGATTGTGCAGATTGTTGACGCCGAGAAGCTCCACGACCCGGCCCACCTGCCCGCCCTCCTCGACCAACTCCCGCAACAACCCGGTGGCCGGCTGCTCGCCGTGGTCGGTGCCACCGCCGGGCAGATGCCACAGCCCGGCCCCCGGGTAGCCCGCTGCGATCTGGGTGAGCAGGATCCGCCCAGCGGGGTCGCTGACCAGCCCGTACGCCCCGAAGCGCAGCCGGCGGTCGGGGTGCTGCTGCGGGAACAGGTCCCGCGACCGGTGCGCCGCCGGCGACAGTGGGGTGACCGGCAGGCCGAGCGCCTCGGCGGTGAACGGGGTCAGCGGCAACTGCGCCACCTCCGCCGGCGAAAGCCAGCAAGCGTGATCAACCAGTCCAGCCTCGACGCCCGGCAACCCGCCCCCGAGCCGCACGCTCTCAGGCCCCGAACCGTCGGACGGTGCGCCGTGGGGAGTGCTGAGCTCGAACAACAGCCGGTCGGTGTGCAGCGCGGCCTTGTCCTCCGGAAAGGTGGCCACATCGGCGACCACCGCGAGTAGTCGCGTCACCGCGACCGTCAACCCGGCCTGCTCGGCGACCTCGCGGACCACGGCGCGCTCCGGGTCCTCGGCATGCCCGACGGCACCGCCCGGCAACCGCCAGACGCCGGGAAACTCACCCTCCACCCCGTCCCGAACCACAAAGACCCGGCCCGAGTCCCGCAAGAGCCCGTAGGCCCCGACTCGACGCGTGAATTGCACCTTTGCTCGCCCCCGCTTCGCACCCACACTTGTTGATCAAGTTATCGCCGTCCATCTCGCGTTCCGACAATAACTTCATGATCAACGCGAGACGGTGCACGGGGAACCCGCGGAGCTTGGCGAGCCGGCGCGTTCGGGCCGAGGTAGCCGGCCCTTGACGACAACCGACAAGCCTCGTTCAGCGCCCTTCAGCCCGTTTCGCGACCGGCCCGCTTCACCCCATCAACCCTCATTGTCGAGTCCATTCGCGTCACGGCAGGTCGAGTCCAGCGCTGATCACAGGCTGGAGGCAGCGTGGGGCGAGGCACGGCCGGCGGCGCGGTGCGCGCTGACCCCTCGCGGACTGGTCGGGGTCAGGTGAGTTGGGCGGCTTGGACTGCCTCGGCGGTCACCTCGGTGAGGCGGTCGGTGGGGAGGGCGCCCAACTCCTCGCGGCCGAACCAGCGGGCCTCACAGGTGGAGCCGCCCACGTCGGCCACGGTCAGTGGGTTGGGCTGGTCGACGACGACCCGGTAGAAGGCGCGTACGCCATGCCAGTCGATCGGGTAGCCCTCGGGGCCGAGTGAGGCGGCGTCGCGGTGGCTGGCGACGCCGAGCAGCTCGACGAGGCGGCCGGCCTGGCCGGTTTCCTCGATCAGCTCCCGGATGAGTGCCGCGCCGGGCTGCTCGCCGTAGTCGGTGCCGCCGCCGGGCAGGTGCCAGCAGCCGGCGCCGGGGTAGCCGTCGGAGATGCGGGTGAGCAGCACTCGGCCGGCGGGGTCGGTGCAGACCGCGTACGCGGCGAAGCGCTGGGCCCGGTGCAGCCCGTCGGGGCCGGGCACGGCGTAGAAGGAGGGGAACTCGGGTGCCTCGTCGGGGACCACGTCGGCCGAGGAGGCGGGCAGCCCGAGGGCGCGTGCGGTGAACGAGCGCAGCGGCAGCTCGCGCGCCTCGTCGAGGGTGTACCACCGGGCCAGGTCGGTGGGGCGCTCGCCGACCCGGTCGGCGAGGGTGCCACCACGCACGGCCACCCGGTAGATCAGCCGGTCGGTGTGGATGGTGATGCCACGGTCGGGGAGTGCCCGCATGTCGGCGAGCACGTCGGCCAGGCCGGAGACGGCGACGGAGAGGCCGGTTTCGGCGGCGGTCTCGCGAACGACTGTGTGGTTCGGGTCCTCGCCGTGGTCGACCGCCCCGCCGGGCAGCGACCACGCGCCGGGGGTGCCGGAGCGCTCCGATGCGCGGACCAGCAAGACTCGGCCGCTTGAATCAGCACAAACTGCGTATGCCGCGATCCTGCGGAGCGGCTTGAGCAAGGTGGTCACGGAAGCAAATTCTCCCCGGGCCGGGTTACCGGAACGGAAAAGAGTCGGATTCCTGACTATCTGTTCCCGGTCAGGGATTGGTCAGGGTAAGGATCCGGGCGGTCACCGAGGGCGGGCCCGGCGCCAGCGCGGACCGTGGGGGTATGACATCGACCACCGCTCCCCGTGCCCCGTACAAGCAGCTTCGGCGACCCACCACCGACCGCATGGTCGCCGGGGTCGCCAGCGGCGTCGGCCGCTACTTCGCCGTCGATCCCACACTGGTCCGGGTGATCTTCGCGGTCACCGGCCTGCTCACCGGCGGGCTCGCGCTGTTCGCGTACCCGATCATGTGGTTTCTGATGCCGGAGGAGCCCACCGGCGCGCCGGCCTGGCCGCACGCCGCGGGCGTCGCGCCGCAGAACGGCCCGCCGCCCACCGCCGGGCCCGCGCCCGGCGGGCCACCGCAGGGGTACGCCCCCACGCCGCCCTACCCGCCGACGACCCCGTCCAGCCCGCCGCCGGCGGCCTGAGCGGCGCTCACTCCCACTCGATGGTGCCCGGCGGCTTGCTGGTGACGTCCAGGACCACCCGGTTGACCTCGGCGACCTCGTTGGTGATCCGGGTGGAGATCCGGGCCACCACGTCGTAGGGCAGCCGGGACCAGTCGGCGGTCATCGCGTCCTCGCTGGAGACCGGGCGCAGCACCACGGGGTGCCCGTAGCTGCGCCCGTCTCCCTGCACACCGACGCTGCGCACGTCGGCGAGGAGCACCACCGGGAACTGCCAGACACCCCGGTCGAGGCCGGCGGCGGTCAGCTCCTCGCGGGCGATCAGGTCGGCCTGGCGGAGCAGGTCGAGGCGCTCCTGGTCGACCGCGCCGATGATCCGGATGGCCAGACCGGGGCCGGGGAACGGATGCCGCCAGACCATCGCCTCGGGCAGGCCCAGTTGGAGGCCGAGCGTCCGGACCTCGTCCTTGAACAGGGTGCGCAGCGGCTCGACCAGCGCGAACTTCAGGTCCTCCGGGAGGCCGCCGACGTTGTGGTGGCTCTTGATGTTGGCGGTGCCGGTGCCGCCGCCGGACTCCACCACGTCGGGGTAGAGGGTGCCCTGGACGAGGAACTCGACGTCGCCGTGTGCGGCGATCTCGCGGGCCGCGGCCTCGAAGACCCGGATGAACTCCCGACCAATGATCTTGCGCTTCTGCTCCGGGTCGGTCACCCCGGCGAGCGCGCCGAGGAACCGGTCGGTGGCGTCGACCACCTTCAGCTTGATGCCGGTGGCGCTGACGTAATCCTTCTCCACCTGCTCGGCCTCGCCGGCGCGCAGCAGGCCGTGATCGACGAAGACACAGGTGAGCTGGTCACCGACGGCCTTGTGCACGAGCGCCGCGGCGACCGCCGAGTCCACCCCGCCGGAGAGGCCACAGATGACCTCCTTGTCGCCGATCTGGGCGCGGATCCGGGCGACCTGCTCGTCGATGATGTTCTCGGGAGTCCAGGTCGGCTCGATGCCGGCGATGTCGTAGAGGAAGCGGGTCAGCATCTCCTGGCCGTGCGCTGTGTGCCCGACCTCCGGGTGGAACTGCACGCCGGCCCGGCGCCCGGCCAGGTCCTCGAAGGCGGCGACCGGCGCGCCCGCCGACTCGGCGGTCACAGTGAAGCCCTCGGGCGCCTCGGTGACGCAGTCGCCGTGGCTCATCCAGACCGGCAGGTCCGCCGGCAGGTCACGCAGCAGCACACCGGGGTCGAGGAGGCGGGGGCGCAGCGGAGTGCCACCGTACTCACGGTTGCCGGTCCTGGTGACAGTGCCGCCGAGCGCCTGGGCCATCGCCTGGAAGCCGTAGCAGATGCCGAAGACCGGCACGTCGGCGCTGAACACGCCCGCGTCGATCTGCGGCGCGTCCGGGGCGTAGACGCTGGCCGGACCACCGGAGAGGATGATCGCGGCGGGGTTCTTCGCCAGCATCTCGGCGATCGGCATCGAGTGCGGCACGATCTCGGAGTAGACCTTCGCCTCACGGACCCGGCGGGCGATGAGCTGGGCGTACTGGGCTCCGAAGTCCACCACGAGGACGGGGCGAGGCAGGCTCATGTGCACGAAGCCTACCGACAGTCACGGCCGCAGCCGGCACCGGCTCGCCGTGGCGGCCGGCAGGGTTCAGGAACGCAGCGCACCAGGGGCGTCCGCCGGGACGGCCGGGTGGCACGGGGGTACGGGTGTGAGGCGGCGGTACGGGGCGCCGAGCGCCGGGCGGGGGTCCTTGTCGCCCTTGTTGGGCCAGAACGACATCGCCCGTTCCGCCTGCGCGGTGATCGTCAGGGACGGGTTCACACCCAGGTTGGCCGAGACCGCCGCGCCGTCGACCACGTGCAGCCCGACGTGCCCGTACACCCGGTGCCAGGGATCGATGACCCCGTCGGCCGGGGTGGCGCCGATGACCGCCCCGCCCAGGATGTGCGCGGTCATCGGGATGTCGAAGGGTTCGGTGAGTGAGCCGCCGGGGGTGCCGCCGATCTCGTCGGCGAGCATTCGGGCGGCGGTGTTGCCGGCCGGGATCCAGGTGGGGCTGGGCGTGCCGTGGCCCGGGCCGGTGACCAACCTGCTGCCGAGCGGGCCACTCCGCCACCGGGTGGTCAGCGAGTTGTCCACGGACTGCATGACCAGGGCGATCACCGTCCGTTCCGACCAGCCGCGTACCGACAGCATCCGCGCCGCCAACCGGGGCTGCCGCACGATGCTGCCCAGCCAGCGGCGTACCCGGTGCGGGCCGCCGTCGACCAGCAGCGACTGGAGCAGCCCCATCGCGTTGGAGCCCCGCCCGTAGCGGACCGGCTCGATGTGTGTCTGCGGGTCGGGGTGGAACGAACTGGTGATGGCCACCCCCTCGGTGTAGTCCAACCGCTCGGACCGGGCCCGTTGCCGTGGCACCGAGGCGCCGAGGATCGCCTCCGAGTTGGTCCGGGTCAGCTCGCCGAGACGGGGCGAGAGCCCGGCCAGCGCACCGTCGGTCCGCATCCCGTGCAGCAACCGCTGGGTGCCGAGCGCCCCGGCGGCGAAGACCACCTGGTCGGCGTGGATGACCTGCCGAGTCTTGCGCAGCCAGGCGCCGGTGCGTTCGGTGTGCACCTCGTACCCGCCGCCGTCGGCGGGCCGGACGGCGGTCACAGTGGTCAACTGACGGACCGTGACCCCGAGCCGTTCGGCGAGCCAGAGGTAGTTCTTCACCAGAGTGTTCTTCGCACCGTGCCGGCAGCCGGTCATGCACGAGCCGCAGTGCAGGCAGCCGGTGCGTTCCGGGCCGGCACCGCCGAAGTACGGGTCGGCGACCCGCTGGCCGGGCCGGCCGATGTGCACGCCCACCGGGGTGGCGTGGAAGGTGTGCCCCACCCCCATCCGCTCGGCCACCGCGCGCATGGCGCGGTCCGCGCCGGTGTGCACCGGGTACGTGGTGACGCCGAGCATTCGTTTCGCCTGGTCGTAGTGGTGGGCCAACTCGTCGCGCCAGTCGGTGATGTCCCGCCACTGGGGGTCGCTGTAGAAGGCCGGCAGCGGTTCGTAGAGGGTGTTCGCGTAGACCAGCGAACCGCCGCCCACCCCGGCGCCGGAGAGCACCAGCACCCCGCCGCCGGATCGCCTGTCGGCCGGGCGGAGCAGGGTGAGCCGTTGGATGCCGTAGCAGCCCAGCTTCGGTGCCCAGAGGAACCGGCGGACCCGCCAGGACGTCTGCGGGAACTCGTCGTCGGCGAAGCGGCGGCCGGCTTCCAGCACCGCTACCGAGTAGCCCTTCTCGGCCAGTCGGAGCGCGGTGACGCTGCCACCGAAGCCGGACCCGATGACGACCACGTCGTACCGCATGGACGCATCATTACTCGCGAGTAGCGCTCGCGCCAGCGGCACTTTTCGCGCGATCATGCTCCGGCCGACCGACCCGGCGTCTTCCGGCCGCAACCCGGAGCACCCGTCGGAGCGTTGTTCACCAGACGGGTGGAAGGAATCCAACATGGTTCTCGGGTCGATGGCGCCGCGCCGACGGTGGCTGCTGCTGGGGTTGGCGGCCCTGGCCGTCGTCGCGCTGATCGCGGCCGGCACTGTGGTGATCACCCGACTGACCGGCGACAACAAGCCGGGCGGCGCTCCGGTGGCCGGCTCACCGACCCCGACGCCCATCGGCACGCCGACGCCGAGCCCCAGCGGCCCACCGCCGGGCGCGGACATCACCGGCCCGCTCAACCTGCTGCTGGTCGGTGTGGACACCCGGGTCAGCGTGCCCGGGTGGGAGCCGCACTCGGACGCCGTGCTGGTGCTGCACGTACCCAAGGGGTTGGATCGGGCGTACCTCTTCTCGCTCCCCCGCGACCTGCTGGTGGACATCCCGGCGTTCCCGAAGGCCGGCTACAAGGGCGGCAAGACCAAACTCACGCACGCGATGAGCTTCGGCAGCCGGGTGCCGGGCAAACCCAAACAACCCAGCACCGCCCAGGGGTACGAGCTGCTGCGCAGCACTGTCAGCGGTTACACCGGGCTGCGCATCGACGCCGGCGCGGTGCTCACCTTCAACGGGTTCGACCGGCTGGTCGACGCCCTGGGTGGGGTGGACATCTACGTCGACCAGCGGGTCGAGTCGCTGCACCGCCGACCGGACGGCAAGCACCGGGAGAGCGCGCCGGGCGGCTACAAGGGGCCGCAGCAGGTCTACGAGAAGGGCGACCGGCACCTCAACGGCTGGCAGGCGATCGACTACGCGCGGCAGCGCTACATCACCGGCGGTGACTACGCCCGGCAGCGTCACCAGCAGCAGCTGATCCGGGCGATGACCCGCAAGATCCTGGACGAGGGCCTGGCCCGGCAACCGGAGCGCGTCGACCAGGTGGTCTCCGCGCTGGGCGACACGCTGGTCTACGTGGGCGGGCGCCGGATCGTGGACATCGCGTACGCCCTCAGTGGCCTGCCGGAGAACCGTTTCACGCTGGTCGGGCTACCCGGTTCCGGCGTCGGCAAGGGCACCGCCTACCGGGGTGAACAGCTGACCAGCGAGGGCCGGAAGTTCCTCACCGAACTCCGCGCCGGACGCGCCGACGCCTACCTGGCCGCCAACCCCAAACTGGTCGTCAAGAACTGACCGCCGCTCAGAGCCGCTTCGGCAGGGCCGGCTTCCTGGTGCCGTAGAGCCAGGCGTCGAAGATCGCGTCGAGCTGCTTGCCGGAGATCCGCTCGGCCACTGCCACGAACTCGGCAGTGGTGGCGGTGCCGTCGCGCTTCTCCGCCGCCCAGGTCTTGACGATCTCGAAGAACGCCTTGTCGCCGACGGCCACCCGCAGGGCGTGCAGGGTCATCCCGCCGCGCTGGTAGACCGACTCGCTGAACAGCTTCTCCACGCCCGGCTTGCCCGGCGGTGTCTGCCACACCTGCGCGGACATGCTGGCGTACCGACTGTCGAACGCCTCCTTGGCGGTGTACGCCCTGGTGTGCTCGGCCCAGAGCCACTCCGCGTACGTCGCGAAGCCCTCGTTGAGCCAGATGTCCTCCCACTTGGCCAACGCGACGCTGTCGCCGAACCACTGGTGGGCCAGCTCGTGGGCGACGACCTCGGTGTTCTCGCCCTGCCGGAAGAAGCTCGCCGCGTAGACCGGTCGGCTCTGCGTCTCCAGGGCGTAGGAGATCCGGCTGTCGGAGATCACCACCCCGCCGTACGCGTCGAACGGGTACGGCCCGAACACACTCTCCAGGTAGTCGGCCACAGCGACGGTCTGCGCGATCGACGCGTCCGCGTTGCCCTTGGCCTCGGTGGTGGTGACCGCGTTGTAGACCGGACGGCCCTTGTGCTCGCCGGTGGTGATCCGGAACTTGCCGATCACCAGCGTGCTCAGATAGCTGGCCATCGGCGACTTCTCCGACCACTTCCAGGTGGTCCAACCGCCCGTGCTGGTCTTCCCGCCGGGAACGCCGTTGCTGATCGCGGTCAGGCCGTCCGGAACGGTGACCTCGAAGTCGTAGGCAGCCTTGTCCGACGGGTGGTCGTTGACCGGGAACCAGGTGCTGGCCGACTCGGGCTGACCCAGCGCGATGGCACCGTCGGCGGTGTGCAGGAAACCGCCGTCACCGAGCGCCTCGTTCTTCAGCGGCTTCGGCTTGCCGGCGTAGGTGACCTCGGCGACGAACCCGTTGCCGTTGATCAGACCGGAAGCCGGCTTGATCACCAGCTCGTTCCGCTTGCGGCTGTGGATCGCCGGTGCGCCGTCCACGGTGACCGCGCCGACGGTCAGGCCGGCCAGGTCGAGGTTGAACGTCGACAGGTCAGCGGTCGCGGTGGCCCGCACTGTGGTCGTACCCGTCAACTGGTCCTTGGCCGGGTCGTAGCGCACCTTCACCGTGTACCGCCCGACGTCGTAGCCGCCGTTGCCGTAGGTCGGGAAGTAGGCGTCGCCGACCCCGTCGGCGCCCGCTGTGAACGTCCGCGCCGGCGTGGGGGACGCGCTCGGTGGTAGGGCCGTCTCCGGCCCCGCCGAGTCGCATCCGGACAGTGCGAGCGCACCGGTCACCAGCAGGCCGGCAGCCACTCGCAGTCTGTGCCGCGTCCCCCGCATCCCACACCCTTTCCGCACGGTGGCCGGTCACGGCCTCCGCCGTCCCGCGCGAACGGGCACCCACCCGCCGTTCGCAGGCGGCAGCATATCGACCGGGCAGCGGGGCCGGGTCACGGCAGTGTGGGGGCCGACCCACCCACCAACCAGGCGTCGAAGAGCGGACGCAGTTGCCGCCCGGCGACCCGCTCGGCCAGCGCGACGAGGTCCGCGGTGGTCGCGTTGCCCGCCGCCCGCTCGCTGGTCCAGGTACGCAGGATGCGGAAGAAGAGGTCGTCACCGACGGTCCGGCGCAACGCGTGCACGGCGAGCGCCCCGCGCTTGTAGACGGCGGTGCCGAACATCTGCTCCCGGCCCGGCTCGACCGACGGCTGCGTCCAGTCGGTCGCCGCGTACTGGATCTCGAAGTTGCGCTGGGCGGTCCGGCCGCCGTCGTGCTCCTCCCACAACCACTCGGCGTAGCTGGCGAAGCCCTCGTTGAGCCACATGTCGCTCCACCTGGTCAGCGACACGCTGTCGCCGAACCACTGGTGCGCCAGTTCGTGCGCGACGACGCTCGGGTTCGGCCGGTCGTCAGCGAAGAAGCCGGGCCCGTACACCGGCCGGGACTGGGTCTCCAGCGCGTAGCCGATCCGGTCGTCGGCGATCACGATGCCCCCGTACGAGTCGAACGGGTACGGGCCGAAGCGGCTGGCCAGGAAGTCGACGATCGCGCCGGTGCGGGCCAGCGAGGTGGCCGCGCCGCCGGTCGCCGGCAGGCTCGCGGCCACCGCCGTGACCATCGGCCGGCCGGCGTGCGTGCCGGTCACCACCCGGTAGTCACCGATCACGAGCGTGCTCAGGTAGCTGGCCATCGGGGCGCGCTCCGACCAGCGCCAGGTGGTCCAGCCGTCGGCGCTGCTCTTCGGCCCGGGAACGCCGTTGCTCAGCGCGGCCAGGCCGTCCGGGACGGTCACCGCCAGGTCGTAGGTGGCCTTGTCCGACGGGTGGTCGTTGACCGGGAACCAGGTGGCGGCCGACTCGGGTTGGCCGAGCGCCACCGCGCCGTCGGCGGTGTGCAGGAAGCCGCCGCTGCCCAACGCCCCGTCGTCGACGGCCGTGGGGACGCCCGCGTACTCGACGGTCACTGTGAACTGCCGGCCGCGCGGCAGTCCGTCGCTGGGGGTCACCACCAACTCGCCGTCGCCGCGTCTGTGCTCGGCCGCCGCGTCACCCACGCTGACCGCGCGAACCTCCAGGCCGACCAGGTCCAGGTTGAACCGGGACAGGTCCTGGGTGGCGGTGGCCGTGATGACGGCTCGACCGGTCAGCCGGTCGGTCGACGGGTCGTAGCGGACGTCGAGGCCGTAGTGCCCGACGTCGTAGCCGCCGTTGCCGTGCCCCGGCACGTACGGGTCGCCGACGTCGGCCGCGCCGGGCCGGAAGCCGTCGCGGTCATCGCCGGTACAACCGGCGGCGGCCAGCCCGATCGCGCAGGTCAGCGCGGCGGCGACGCTCAGTCTCCGTCTGATCAGGACCACGCGCACCCCTCCTGCGGCGTTCCGGCCTTTCGCGGCGTTCCGGTCAGGACGAGCGTAGTCAGCATCGCGGGCCGAGCGGCCGGTATCGACGATCATCAGTGACTTTCGTCGAATCGAACAAAAGCTGCCGTCGATCGAACCTTTCTTTCGACTTAGACCGACGTTAGTGTCTGTCTCCGACCACCGTCGCGAAAGGTGGAACCATGCCAGACCACACCGCCCCCGACGCCACCCCCACCGGCCGGCTCAGCCGCCGATCCCTGCTCGCCGCCTCCGCCGGCGCCGCCGCCGCGATCGGCGCGGCCGGGCTACCCGTCCTCGCCACCGGCACCCCCGCGCTCGCCAACCCCGGCAACGCGAGCAAGCTGCGGGTGGAGCCGCTGATCCCGGCCAGGAACCGCGGCATCATCCTCTACAGCGTCCGCGACCGGATCACCGCCGCACCCGACGACAGCGGGGTGCCGTACGGCTTCGAGCGCGTCCTCGCCCGACTCGCCGAGATCGGTTACAAGGAAATCGAGTTCGCCGGCTACACCCAGAGCACCGAGATCCTGGGCCGGCAGATCACCCCCGCCGAGATCCGCAAGATCCTCGACGACAACGGCCTGGTGGCCAACGGCACCCACGCCTCGATCCAGCCGGCCACCTTCCAGCAACAGCTGGACATCGCCGAGGAACTCGGCATGAAGAACATCGGCACCGGCAGCGACCCGACCAGCAGCGCGTACAAGGCCGAGTGGGACGCCGCCGCGGACATCTGGAACGAGCTGGGCCGGCAGGCCAAGGCCCGGGGCATGCGGCTCTACACGCACAACCACGACGCCGCGTACAACTTCCTCATCGACCGGGGCCCGCGCGACGCGCAGGGCCGGCAGACCCGGTCCTCCGGCATCCGCCGGCTGGAGTACTTCTTCGAGATCACCGACCCGCGGTACGTCTTCTTCGAGCTGGACATCTACTGGGCCTACGTGGCCCGTTACAAGCACCAGAAGTACGTCAACCCGGCCGGCCAGGAGGTGACCGACCTGTTCGACCCGATCCTCACCGTGGCCGACCGGACCACCCGGTTCCCGCTCTTCCACGCCAAGGACGGCGACCGGGACACCAGCGTGCCCAACGGGTACCAGATGACCCCGCTGGGCGACGGCGACCTCAACTTCCAGCAGTTCTTCCAGACCATCGGCGAACGCAACTTCCACCACGCCAACTGGGAGATGGACACCGCCCCCGGCGGCGTGGACAACAAGGGCCAATCGCTCGACTTCGCGGCGACCAGCTACCGCAACATGTCCGACCTGACCATCTACGTGGAGAAGTGACTCCGCGCTGAACGCGACGAAGGCCGGCCCCGCACCAGGCGGGGCCGGCCTTCCGGCGTCTGACGGATCGGTCAGCGGTCGAGGACCAGACCGACCTTCTGGAACTCCTTCAGGTCGCGGTAACCGCACTTGGCCATCGCCCGACGCAGCCCACCGAACAGGTTGAGCTGGCCGTCGGCCTCGTCCGCCGGCCCGAAGAGCAGCTGCTCCATCGACCCGAGCGGCTCACCGGAGACCTCGAAGGCACCCCGGGGCAGCGACGGGTGGCTCGCCGCCGAGTGCCACCAGGCACCACCGGCGGGGGCCTCGTCGCAGAGCGACAGCGGCTCACCGAGCATCACCGCGTCCGCGCCGCAGCCGAGCGCCTTGGCGATGTCGCCCGAGGTCTGGATGTCACCGTCGGCGATCAGGTGCACGTACCGGCCGCCGGTCTCGTCCAGGTAGTCACGGCGGGCCGCCGCGGCGTCGGCGATCGCGGTGGCCATCGGCACCCGGATGCCCAGCACCGACTCGGTGGTCGACCACTCGTCGCCACCGATACCCACGATCACGCCGGCCGCGCCGGTACGCATCAGGTGCAGCGCCGTCTTGTAGTCGGTGCAGCCACCGACGATCACCGGCAGGTCGAGGTCGGCGATGAACTCCTTGAGGTTCAGCGGCTCATCGGTGGTCGACACGTGCTCGGCCGAGACGATGGTGCCCTGGATGACCAGGATGTCCACCCCGGCGTCCAGGATCACCGGCGCCAGCGCGAGGGTGTGCTGCGGGGAGACCCGCACCGCCACCGTGCTGCCACCGGCGCGCAGCTCGCGGACCCGCTCCGCGATCAGGTCCGGGCGGATCGGCTCGGCGTACACCTCCTGGAGCCGCTTGGTGGCGCGGGCCTCCTCGTCGAGGCCGGCCAGCTCGTCCAGCACCTTGGTCGGGTTCTCGTAGCGGGTCCAGAGCCCCTCGACGTTGAGCACGCCGAGGCCGCCGAGCTGACCGAGCCGCACCGCCGAGGCCGGGCTCATGGTGGCGTCGGAGGGGTGGCCGACGCACGGAATGCCGAACGGGTACGCGTCGAGCTGCCACGACGTCGAGACGTCGTCGACGTCGCGGGTACGGCGGCTCGGCACGATGGCGATGTCGTCCAGGTGGTAGCCGCGCTGCGCGGTCTTGCCCAGCCCGATCTCGACCACGTCACGCATGGGGGACTCCAGGTGGTTGGGGGTGTTGGGTCAGCGGGTGTGGTAGTTGGGCGCCTCGACGGTCATCTGGATGTCGTGCGGGTGGCTCTCCTTCAGACCAGCCGCGGTGATCCGGATGAGCTGGCCCCGGCGGTGCAGATCGGGGATGTTCTCCGCACCGGCGTACCCCATGGCCAGCCGCAGCCCGCCGACCAACTGGTGGGCGACCCGGGACAGCGGCCCCCGGTAGGGCACCTGACCCTCCACGCCCTCGGGGACCAGCTTGTCGTCGCTGAGCACGTCCTGCTGGAAGTAACGGTCCTTGCTGTACGACTTGGCCTGACCCCGGGACTGCATCGCGCCGAGCGACCCCATCCCGCGGTACGTCTTGAACTGCTTGCCGTTGACGAAGATCAGCTCGCCGGGGCTCTCCTCGCAACCGGCCAGCAGGCTGCCGAGCATCACCGTGTCGGCGCCGGCCACCAGGGCCTTGGCGATGTCGCCGGAGTATTGGATGCCACCGTCGCCGATCACCGGCACGCCGGCCGGGCGGGCGGCCCGGGCCGCCTCCATGATCGCGGTCACCTGCGGCACGCCGACCCCGGCGACGATCCGCGTGGTGCAGATCGCGCCCGGCCCCACGCCCACCTTGACGCCGTCGGCGCCGGCGTCGACGAGCGCCTTCGCGCCGGCGTACGTGGCCACGTTGCCGCCCATGATGTCGACCGCCACGTCGGCCTTGAGCCGGCGGACCATGTCCAGCACGGCCCGCTGGTGACCGTGCGCGGTGTCCACGATCAGCACGTCGACGCCCGCGTCGACCAGGGCACGGGCCCGCTTGTACGCGTCCTCGCCCACACCGATGGCGGCGGCGACACGCAGCCGGCCGGCGTCGTCCTTGCTGGCGTCCGGGTACTGCTCGCTCTTGGTGAAGTCCTTCACGGTGATCAGGCCACGCAGCCGGCCCGACTCGTCGACGATCGGCAGCTTCTCGACCTTGTGCTGACGCAGCAACGCCAGGGCGTCGTCCTTGCTCACCCCGACCCGCGCGGTGACCAGCGGGGTGTGGGTCATGATCTCCCGAACCGGAGTGTTCGGCTCGGAGACGAAACGCATGTCCCGGTTGGTGACGATGCCGACCAGCTGGCCGTCGCCGTCCACCACCGGAACGCCGGAGATGCGGTAACGGCCGCACAGCTCGTCGACCTCGCGCAGCGTGTCGTCCGGGCTGGCGGTCACCGGGTTGGTGATCATGCCGGACTCGGAGCGCTTCACCAGGTCGACCTGGAGGGCCTGGTCCTCCAGGGAGAGGTTGCGGTGCAACACACCGATGCCACCCTGGCGGGCCATGGCGATCGCCATCCGGGCCTCGGTCACCGTGTCCATCGCGCTGGACAGCAGCGGAATGGACAACTCGATGTTGCGGGTGAGCTTCGTCCGGGTGTTGACCCGGCTGGGCACCACGTCCGACTCGCCCGGCTGGAGCAGCACGTCGTCGAAGGTGAGGCCGAGCGGAACCACCCGGGCGGAGCCGGCCGGCAGCTCGGGCAGGTGGCCGCCCAGGTCGGCGTGCTCGACGCCGGCCGGAAGATCGGTGCTGGGCGAATTTTCCACGATTGCTCCCCTGAGCTGCTCGGATGGGCTTCAGCGAGGTGGCGCGGGCGGGCACCGGAGCGCGCCACGATGCCGGCACGTCGCCTCATCGTACCCAGTGAGCTGGGCGACCCGTCCGTGGCAGGCCGGGCCGGCGCGGAGGCCGGGGGGCGGACGTTCGCGCCGCGTTGGGTCTACGGTGAGGGGGTGCACGACGAGCCCATCGACCCGTTCAATGGCGACCCGGCCGATCCGACCGCGGGTCTGGATGACCCGGGCGATGACGCGACGCCGGATCCGCTGACCGACGTCGAGCGGCAGGATGTGCTGGAAGACCTCGCTGACCTGGAGATCTACCAGGCTCTGCTGGCCCCGATCGGGGTTCGCGGGCTGGTGATCGAATGCGAGGACTGTCGCGAGCCGCACTACTTCGACTGGGACCTGCTCCGCGGCAACCTGCGGCACCTGCTCAACTCGGGCCGACCCCGGGTGCACGAGCCCGCCTACGACCCGGACCCGGACCACTACGTGACCTGGGACTACGCCCGGGGGTACGCGGACGGGGTGCACGACACCCTGTCCGAGGGCACCGAGGACGAGCCGGGCGCCCCGACCGCCACCAAGTAACGCCGCCGGGCGGCGGGTACCCCCGCTGCCGCGCGGCGTGCCCCGCTGCCGCGCGGCGTGCCCCGGCTGCCGCGCGCCCCGGGCGCTTGCAGTAGCGCAGCGTGCCCTGCAGTCGCGCCCGGTGCCCTGCAGCCACGCGGCGTGCGTATGTCAGGCGACCAGACCGGCGCGGAAGCCCGCCGCCACCGCGTGGGCTCGGTCCCGGGCGCCAAGCTTGCGGAACAACCGGCGGGCGTGCGTCTTGACGGTGTCCTCCGAGACGAACAGCTCCCGGCCGATCTCCGCGTTGCTCTTGCCCTCGGCCATGCCGAGGAGCACCTGAAGCTCACGCTCGGTGAGGCCGATCGACGCCCGACTGGGCCGGGCGTTCGGGGCGGGACGGCCCGGGTCGGTCTGCGCCGGCGACTCGCCGGTCCCCGCCTCCGCCTCGTCGTCGCCCCGCTGCACCGGCACCGACGCCACCCCGGCCGGCCCGTCGGCGGCTGCGGCCGCCCAGCCGGGCTCACCGGAACCGCGCGGCGACGGCCCGGAACGGCCGGAACCACCCACCGCCGCCGCGTCGCGGGCCGGATCGGTGATCCGCTGCCGGGAGGCTCGGCCAGGCGCCGTGAGCAGCAGGAGCGCCTTGGCCACCGCGCTGGTCAGGTCATGGTCGACATTCTGGATGAGCCCCCGGGCGCCGGCGCTGATGGTGGCCGCCGCGGCCTCGGACTCCTCGGTGCCGAGCAGCAGCACCGCCGCCTGCGGCGCACGTGCCAACACCCGGCGGACGAAGCCGGCGCTGTCCGGCCGGGTCAGGGCCGTGTCGGCCAGGACCACGTCGGCCGGTCGCTCGGCCAGCCGCAGCATCACCTCGGGATCAGAGACGGCGGTACGAACGATCGCGGACAACCCCAGCCGCGCGGCAGCAGAAGTAAGGTGCTGGGCCGCGAGTGGTGTCCGAACGCACACAAGAACGGTACGCACTGTGGTCTCCTCTCCGCCAACGAGCAGACCATGACGCGGTCGGCTGGGGAGGGGGTTCCCGGCAATCCTTCGAACTTTTCCGACAGATGGGGCAAAAGCCGCAATTTCCTGGACGTTTTCGATCACAGACGTGTGAGTTGACGACAGCCCGGGTACCGGGAGATCCAGGCCGGGAACGGTGCGCCTGCGCGGCCCGCCGCCCGGATGCCGGCCATAAGGATTCTCGCGGAGCCGCGCGGGAGGAGGGGTGCTGATGTCGAACGTACGTAGACTGCCCGGACCCATCGTCGATCTCTGGGACTGGCAGCGACTCGGTGCCTGCCGAGGGCGCGACAGCGCCCAGTTCTTCCACCCCGACGGTGAGCGTGGTTCTTCCCGGCTGCGTCGCGAGTCCGCTGCCAAGTCGGTCTGCCGCGCCTGCCCGGTTCGCGCCGAGTGCGCCGCCCATGCCCTGTCGGTACGGGAGCCTTACGGCGTGTGGGGCGGCTTCAGCGAGTCGGAGCGCCTGCGGCTGCTCGCCGTCGGCTGGGAGGACCTGGCAGACCGCCGGCACGCCCGGGTCGACGTCGCACGGCTGGAGGCCCGACTGGGCCGCCCGCACAAGTCGACCGTCCCGGCTCAACGCAACGTCGCCTGACCCGACGCGTCTCCAACATCCACGAAACCGCGCCCTCACCCTGGGGGCGCGGTTTCTTGTCGTTCATGCGGTTCCCCCACCACCAAGGCCCCCGCCGCCGCCAATGCCTTGATCAACACGGCTTCCTTGATGTCGGGGCATCCCGTCGGCCCGGACACCCCCCGACTTCAAAGAACCCGAGTGGATCATGCCAAGTGGCCGGTCCGAGGGGCAGGCAGATTAAACGGCCTGGGAGGTTTGTCCGTTCTGGGGGCATTCAGGCGGGTACAGGGCTTAGGCTGCTGCGAGGTACGCGACCTTTGTCCGGTGATCGGGCGCACTCGTGGGCCGGAATCATGGCCGGGCCGGGGTCGTTACACACCCTGACGATCGCAGCACCACCGACCGGCCGCCGCACCCATGGGCTGGTCGCACAGGCCGGAATGCCAGCCTCCACCGGGTCGTTACAGTCCCCACGAACGACCACCGGGCACCGCCACGACGAGGGTGCTGATGGATGGGCCGACCCCGGAATGGCCCCGGCCCCCCGGTCGTTACACAGGGACCCGGCGCCACGAGCTCCCCGCTCGCCAGGTCGCCGACCCCGACGCCCGACCGGGTGTCACCCCCCAAGACTTTTCCCCTTAGTGCAGCGCCGGACGAGGTGCTCACACCCATCACCGCCGTCCCCCTCTTTGGCGGTGTGGGTGTTCTACCCCCGAAGGAGCTACCCCCATGAACACGATCTTCCGTAAGAGCATGCTGTCTGTTGCTGGTCTCGCGTTCGCCGGTGGTGTGTTCGCCGGCCCGATCGCCGCCCACGCCGCTACCCCGGCCGTGGATGCCAAGGCGGTTGCGGTGGCCGTGCAGTCGGCGGCGCCGAAGCCGCAGGGCGAGCAGTCCCGCATCACCCTCAACGACGAGCAGACGGCGAATGTGAAGGCGATCATCGCGGCCACCAAGAAGGCCGGTCTGCCGGAGCGGGCCGCGGTCATCTCGATCGCGACGAGCCTGCAGGAGTCGAAGTTGGAGAACCTGGGTCACCTGGGTGACCGGAACGACCATGACTCGCTGGGTCTGTTCCAGCAGCGCCCGAGTTCGGGTTGGGGTACTCCGGAGCAGATCACCGACCCTGAGTACTCGACGACCGCGTTCTTGAAGGGTCTGAAGCAGGTTGACGGGTGGCAGGACATGCCGCTGACCGACGCCGCGCAGACGGTGCAGGTGTCGGCCTACCCGGACGCCTACGCCCAGTGGGAGCAGCAGGCCACCGACCTCGTCGCCCAGCACTGGAACAGCTGACAGCACTGCGGAAACCCGCGCACCTGAGCACCACAGCACCACACCGACCACTGGCCGGCACCCCGCAACCCGGGGCGCCGGCCAGCGGCGTTTCTTGGCTCTGAGTGCGCAGATCTTGGACATTTTCCGTCCGGCCCTAACGGAAAGTGTCCAAGATCTGCGGACCGGGTTCTGGGGTACCACCGGTCAACCAGCCGGCCCGCCGACCCGCAGAGCAGGTCACGGACACCGCCCGGGTGGCGACGTCATGGCGTGGATCAGCGGACGGTGACAGTGATCGTGTGCCAGCCGGTGGCCCCGTCCGGGACGACGTCCTGCGTACGTTCGGTTTGGGTCTCACCTGTCGCGTCCGTCGCGCGGACCTGAAGCCGGTGCTCGCCCGGTGTGGCGTCCCAGCGCCAGGACCACTGCACCCAGGTGTCCACCGACACGGTCGGGGCCAGCGCGGCTTCCTGCCACGGGCCGTCGTCGACGCGTACCTCGACTCGGCGGATGCCCCGGTGTTGCGCCCAGGCCACCCCGGCGACGGTCACCGGGCCGGCTGTCAGCCGGTTACGTCCTCTGGGCGTGTCGATCCGGGACTGGGTCTTGATCGGCCCCTGGGGCGACCAGCCGCGCGGCACCCAGTACGCGTCGAAGTCGGCGAACCGGGTCAGCTCCAGTTCGGTCACCCATTTGCAGGCCGACACGTAGCCGTAGAGGCCCGGCACCACCACTCGGACCGGGAAGCCGTGCTCGACCGGCAGCGGCTCGCCATTCATCCCGACGGCCAGCAGCGCGTCCCGTCCGTCGCGCAGCGCGGCGGTGGGGGTGCCGCAGGTCCAGCCGTCGACCGACCGGCCGACGACCTGGTCGGCGTCGTCGTCCGGCTCGACCTCGTCCAGCAGTTCCCGCAGGGGTACGCCGAGCCACAGGGCATTGCCGATCAGGTCCCCGCCCACCTCGTTGGAGACGCAGGCCAGCGTGACGTACCGCTCGACCAGCGGTCGGGCCAGCAGATCCGCGTAGCTGTAGGTGCGTTCCCGGCCGACCCGTCCGTGGATCCGCAGCCGCCAGGTGTCCGGGTCGACCTGGGGCACCACCAGCGCTGTGTCGATCCGGTAGAACCCGAAGTTCGGGGTGACGTACGGCGCGAGCTGCGCCAGTGAGAGGTCCGCGCCCGCCGGTACGGCCGGTGCGGCGGCGACCGGCGCGGGCAGGCGGATCGCGTCGCGGGCTGCGGACACACCGCGCCGTCCCGCCAGCCACCGCCCACCGAGGCCGGCCACCACGGCCGTGCCCAGCAGCACCCCGCTGCCGGTGAGGAACCGCCGCCGCGACTCCGGGTCCACTTCGGCAGGCCCGACCGGTTCGACAGCCGCCGTCGGCCCGGCCGGAGTCACCGGCACCGGCCCCGCCGGAGACACCGGCACCGACTCACCCGGCGACCCCGGACCAACCGACGACCCCGGGCCAGCGGACGACACCGGGTCGGCGGGCGGCGTGGGTGGTGACCAGGACCAGGGGTCCAGCTCGAACGGTCCGCCGATGAACAGCCAGAGCACCAGGGCACCGAGACCGGCGCCGACCAGGGACGGCAGCGCGTCGGCGAGGTCAGCGCCGGAGCGGGTCAGCGCGGCGGCCACGCCGATGGCGCCGAACGCGGCAATACCGGCCAGGCCGAGTGCCAGTCGGCGGACCGCCAGTACGCCGAAGAGCGCGGCGAAGCCTGCCAGCAACACGGCAGTGCCGACCAGCAGCGCGATCTTGTCGGCGGTGCCGAAGAGGTCGATGGCTAGTTGCTTCAGCGACTCGGGGACGGCGTCGACGATCACCCCGCCGACCGCGACCAGGGGCGCCGACCGGGGACCGGTCAACACCGCGACCGGTTCGGCGATCCCGATCGCGACGGCGGCGGCGGTGATTCCGGCCAACGCGGCGTACCGCCGTGACGTGGTGCTCATCGGCCCAGTGTGCGCGATCATCTCGCCCGGTCGCCAACAACGTCAGCGTTCGGTAATGACCTACCAGCCCGCGAGAACGAGCCGGGGGGGGCCCCCCCAACCCCGGGGGGCCCCCCCACCCGGGGTGGTAAGCCAACACTAAACACGGCGCGGGCGGGGGGGGGGGGGAGTGGG
>NZ_JBEYUF010000008.1:105663-247143 GCF_040643355.1 Micromonospora sp. NPDC047187 | reverse complement strand
GCTGCTTGGCCCGCCGCCGGGGGGGGGCCACCCCGGGGCCGCGCCCCCCCCTCATCGGGCCCCCCCGCCATCGCTTCCCGCGATGGCGAGGGGCCCCTTCGCGTGTCGGTCAGTTACTGCTGGGCGTGCTCTCCCCGGTGATCAGGTAGATCACGTGCTCGCCGGCGTTGACCGCGTGGTCGGCGAAGCGCTCGTAGAAGCGGCCCAGCAGGGTGGCGTCGATCGCCGTCTCCACCCCGTACGGCCAGTCGTCGCCGAGCAGCACGGCGAACAGGTTCTTGTGCAGCTCGTCCATTGCGTCGTCGTCGCGGTCCAGTTCGCCGGCGAGGTCGGCGTCGGGCTTCGCCAGCACCGAACCGATCTTCACGGCCATCCGGTCGGCGATCTCGGACATCTCGGTGAAGACCGTCCGCAGCTCGGCCGGTACGGCGGGGGAGGGATGCCGGCGCAGCGCGGTCTTCGCCACGTGCTCGGCGAGGTCGCCCATCCGCTCCAGATCAGCGGCCACGTGCAGCGCGGTGATCATCGCCCGGAGGTCGGAGGCGACCGGCGCCTGTCGGGCGAGCAGGTCGCAGACCCGCTCCTCGACGTGCCGGTAGAGGTCGTCGATCTCGGCGTCCCGCTCGATGACCGTCTCGGCGGCCTGCCGGTCGGCGGTGAGCAGGGCCCGGGTGGCCTGGCGCATGGCGGCGCGGACGCCCTCCGCCATGTCCACCAGCAGTTGGCTGACGATCTGGAGGTCGGCCCGGAACTCGTCGCGCATCATCACGTCCTGTGGTCGGTCGCCGCCGACGGGTGCCGGCGCAGGGGGTTGAGCAGGTGCGACGCCAACGGTAGGGGCGCGCGGACGGATCCCGGATGAACCACGGTGAACGACGCCAGACGTGGGGGTGAACACTTCCGTAAGTGAGGGTAGTTCGTCCCGTTCTGTGTGGTAGCCAGGTTAACAATGACCCTACGATCGCCGGGTGGAGTGGGCGGTGGCGGTCGTGGTGGCCCTGGCGTTGGTGGCCGGGATGGCCGCCGGTCTGCTGCTGCCCCGGTTCCTGCCGAGGCGGGACGGTCACTCCACGTCGACGGGGAGCGTCAGCTTCCGCTGGAGCAGGGGGAGGCCCGCGATAGCCGACGAGCAGCAGGCCGGGCTCGGCCGCCGGACGATCGACTCACTCCGGGCCGGTGTCGTGGTCCTGGACAACGACGACGTCCCCGTGCTGATCAACCCGGCCGCCCGCGCGATGGGGCTGCTGCGTACCGGCAGCACCCCCGGCTCAATCGCCGCGCACCCGCTGATCCGTACCCTTGCCGGCCAGGTGCGGCGCACCGGCGTGCGACGCGAGATCGAGCTGGACCTGCCCCGAGGCCGCGACAGTGCGGGGGAGAACCCGCTCGGCGTGCACCTGCGGGCGATGGGTCTCGGCAACGGCTTCATAGCGGTCGAGGCGGTCGACGTGACCGAGTCGCACCGGCTGACCCGGGTACGACGCGACTTCGTGGCCAACGTGAGCCACGAGCTGAAGACACCGATCGGGGCCCTGCAACTGCTCGCCGAGGCGTTGCTGGACGCTACCGAGCCGGCCGACGCCGCGGCACCCGACCTCTCCGAGGACCTGGTGGCCGCCCGCCGGTTCGCCGAGCGGATCCAGCACGAGTCGACCCGGCTGGGTCGGCTGGTGCAGGAGTTGCTGGAGTTGACCCGGTTGCAGGGGGCTGAGCCGCAGCCGCCACCGGAGCCGGTCGCGCTGGACTGGGTGATCGCCGAGGTGGTCGACCGGACCCGCACCACGGCCTCCGCCCGGGGAGTCGCCGTGACAGTGGACGGGGCGCGTGGCCTCACCGCGTACGGCAGCGACTCCCAACTCGCCACCGCGGTGGCGAACCTGGTGGAGAACGCCATCAACTACTCGGGCGAGGACACCACGGTGCGGGTGACCCTCCGCGGCGACGACGAGCACGTCGAGGTCGCCGTCTCCGACCAGGGCATCGGTATCGCCCCCACCGACGTCGACCGGATCTTCGAGCGGTTCTACCGGGCCGACCAGGCCCGCTCGCGTGCCACCGGCGGCACCGGGCTCGGCCTGGCGATCGTGAAACACATTGCGAGCAACCATGGCGGACGGGTCGAGGTGTCGAGCACTCTTGGTGGTGGATCGACGTTCACCCTCCGGCTGCCCGCCAGTCCACCGGACGACCTCCTGGCGACACTGCCGCCGGTTGGGATCGAGTCCGGTCCGACAGGGCTACGGCAGGTCTGACAGCAAATGGAAAGGAAATCCCCGTTGAGCCGCGTTCTCGTGGTCGAGGACGAGGAGTCGTTCTCCGACGCCTTGTCGTACATGCTCCGTAAGGAGGGCTTTGAGGTTTCGGTCGCCGCGACCGGCACCGACGCCCTCACCGAGTTCGACCGGACCGGCGCCGACATCGTGCTGCTCGACCTGATGTTGCCCGAGATGTCGGGGACCGAGGTCTGCCGGCAGTTGCGGCAGCGCTCCGCCGTACCGATCATCATGGTCACCGCCCGGGACAGCGAGATCGACAAGGTGGTCGGGCTGGAGATCGGCGCCGACGACTACGTCACGAAGCCGTACTCGCCGCGGGAACTGGTCGCCCGGATCCGGGCGGTGCTGCGCCGGCAGAGCCCGGAGGTGGCCGAGGCGGGCGCGCCGACGCTGGCCGCCGGGCCGGTGCGGATGGACATCGAGCGGCACGTGGTGACCGTCGACGGCGGGGCCGTACAGCTGCCGCTGAAGGAATTCGAACTGCTGGAGCTGCTGCTGCGCAACGCGGGCCGGGTGCTCACCCGCGGTCAGCTCATCGACCGGGTCTGGGGCGCCGACTACGTCGGTGACACCAAGACGCTGGACGTGCACGTCAAGCGGCTGCGCTCCAAGATCGAGCCGGAGCCGTCCGCGCCGCGCTTCATCGTGACCGTGCGGGGTCTGGGCTACAAGTTCGAGCCGTGATCGGCGTACCCGAAGGGGGTCTGCGCTCGACGCGGGCCCCCTTCGGCCTGTCCGCCCTTGAGCGGCGGGCCAGCTACGGGAGCTGAGCCACCTGCGCGGCTTGGGCGAGTCAGTTGATGCGACCCTTTGGAGCTGATGTCACAGACGAGTCATCCGCCGACGTCGTAGAGCTGACGTCCGTAAAGCTGACGTCCGTAGAGCCGATGCCGTAAACGAGTCAGCTCCAAAGGCGTCCCGCCCGACGCCGGCTCCTTGCCCTCGGCCGTTGTGGCGTCGCTCCGTAGACGAGCGAGCAGTGTGGCGTGGCGTCCGATGATCTCGTCTGCGAGACCGGCGAAGTCTGCGGCGTCTCGCTGTGCCGGGTCGTTGTCAGGTGGAAGTGTCGCAGTCACTGGATTGTCACCGAGACGGCTAGACCTCGTCGGCGGGGTGCGGGGCGATCATGCCCTGCTTCGTTCTGGTCGCGCACAGCTCGGCCAGCCGCTCGTACGCGGGAGCGCCGATCAGGGCGGTCAGCTCCGGCCCGTACGACAGGTACATCGGCTCGGTGCCGACGTGCGCGTCCGTCGAGGAGGTGCACCACCAGTCCAGGTCGTGCCCGCCGGCTCCCCAGCCCCGCCGGTCGAACTCGGACAGGGTGGAGACCAGCACCTTGCTGTTGTCCGGTCGTTTCACCCAGTCCTGATCGCGGCGGATCGGCAGCTGCCAACAGACGTCCGGCTTGTATTCCAACGGGTGCACCCCGTCGCGCAGCGCTTGGGCGTGCAGGGCGCAACCGCCACCGCCGGCGAAGTCGGCGTCGTTGAGGAACACGCACGGACCGTCGGGGCCCTGGGTGGCGGTGCGGCGGGCCGGGTTCTTGCCGTCGATGGTGTCCTCGTCGGTCCAGTTCTTGAACCCGCGCCGGAAATGCTGCCAGGTCGACGGGGCGAGTCGCCGGACGGCGTTGCGAACCCGCTTCTCGTCGTCCGAGTCGGTGAAGAACGCCCCGTGCGAGCAGCAACCGTCGGCGGCCCGGCCGGCGATGATGCCGTGGCAGCCCTTGCCGAAGATGCAGGTCCAGCGGGAGAGCAACCAGGTCAGGTCGGCCCGGATCAGGTGCGTCTCGTCGGCCGGGTCGGTGAACTCGATCCACTCCCGAGGGAAGTCCAGGGGCACCTCGCGACTGCGCGGGTCACCCGGGTCGTCCACCAGCACACGGAGCTCCATCGTCACTCGGCCCAGCGTACGCGCGGTGACGTCCGCAGGCCGGTGAGCCGCGCAAACGTGTTGCGCCTACTGTCTTCACCATGCGACTGGGTGTCCTCGACGTCGGATCCAACACGGTGCATCTCCTCGTGGTGGACGCGCACCACGGCGCGCACCCGTGGCCGGCGCACTCCGAGAAGGTGGTGCTCCGGCTGGCCGAGCAGATCGGCCCCGACGGCGCGCTGACCGAGGCGGGCGCGGACGGCCTGGTCAAGGCGGTGGGCATGGCCAAGGCGGCGGCCACCGGGTTGGCGGCCGACGACCTGATCGCTTTCGCCACGTCCGCGGTGCGCGACGCCACCAACGCGGCCGAGGTGCTGGCCCGGGTCCGGGACGAGACCGGCGTACGCCTGGCGGTGCTCTCCGGGGCGGACGAGGCGCGGATGACGTTCCTGGCGGTACGGCGGTGGTTCGGCTGGTCGGCGGGCCGGCTGCTGGTGCTGGACATCGGTGGCGGCTCGTTGGAGATCGCCGCCGGCATCGACGAGGACCCGGACGTCGCGGTCTCCCTGCCGCTCGGGGCCGGTCGGCTGACCCGCGAGCGGCTGCGGGTCGATCCGGCCAGTGCGGCCCCGCCGTCGGCGGAGGCCGTCGACAAGCTCCGGGAGTACGTGGACGGCCGGCTGGACAAGGTCGTCGACCAGATGACCGAGGTGGGCTGGGGTCGGGCGGTGGCCACCTCGAAGACGTTCCGCACCCTGGCCCGACTGGCCGGGGCGGCCCCGTCCGGTTCCGGGCTGTGGGTGCGACGCAGCCTGACCCGGGCCGGCCTGCGGCAGGTCATCGGTTTCATTCGGCACATCCCACCGGCGCAGTTGATGGAGCTGGAGGGGGTCAGCGCGGGTCGGGCCCACCAGTTGCTGGCCGGTGCCGTCGTCGCCGAGGCGGTGATGCGCCGCCTGGACCTGGACTCCCTGGACATCTGCCCGTGGGCGCTGCGGGAGGGTGTCATCCTCCGCCGGCTCGATCAACTGGAGCCGATCTGATCCGGCGGCCGTTTTCGGTAGGTTTGCCGGCGCTCGTCACGATGCCCCCGGCGCTGCCGGGCTACGCTGGCTGATGTGACTTCCCGCGTTCCCGTGCTCCTTTCCAGCTCGTCGGTCTTTCCCGAGCCGACCGCGGCGGCGTTCCAACTGGCCGCGGCGCTCGGCTACGACGGCGTCGAGGTGATGGTCTGGACCGACGTCGTCAGCCAGGACGCGGGCGCGCTGCGCGGCCTCTCCACGCACTACGACGTGCCGGTGCTATCGGTGCACGCGCCCTGCCTGCTGGTCACCCAGCGGGTGTGGAGCCCGGACCCGTGGGAGCGCCTGCGCAAGGCCGCCGAGCTGGCCGAGACGCTGGGCGCGCCGACCGTTGTGGTGCACCCACCGTTCACCTGGCAGCGGGACTACGCGCGCAACTTCGCCGAGGGTCTGGCCACCGTCGCGGACCGGTTCACGGGGCTGCGCTTCGCTGTGGAGAACATGTACCCGGTGCGGATGGCGGGCCGGCAGTTCGTCCCGTACGTGCCCGGTTGGGACCCGACCGACGCCGGCTACCCGTCGTACACCCTGGATCTGTCGCACTGCGCGGCCTCGCACAGCGACCCCCTGGAGATGGCCGACCGGATGGGCGCCGGGCTGGCGCACGTGCACCTCGGCGACGGCACCGGCGAGGGCCGCGACGAGCACCTGGTGCCCGGGCGCGGCACCCAGCCCTGCGGGGAACTGCTCTCCTCGCTGGCCGGCCGGGGTTTCACCGGTGCGGTGGCGGTGGAGGTCGCCACCCGGGGCGCGAAGAGCCGCGCGGTGCGCGAGGCGGACCTGCGCGCCGCGCTGGAGTTCGCCCGCCAGCACCTGACCGCGTCGTCACCGGTCGACGCCTGACCCGTCCGCCCGGGACCGGGCGGTGGCGGTGTCAGCTGACCGGTGAGAGGGAATCGGCGGCGGACGTCGGCTGCGGGGCGACAGTCACCTGCTCGCCGACCGCCGCCCGCTTACGGGCCCGGTGCGCGGCGACGTGCGAGCGGGTGGCGCAGCGCTCCGAGCAGAACCGCCGGCAGCAGTTGGACGACGTGTCCAGGTAGACGTTGCCGCACCGCTCGTCGGCGCAGACCCCGAACCGGGCGCTGCCGTACTCGCAGAGCCAGACCGACAGCCCCCAGACCGCGCCGGCCAGGTATTCGGCACTGACCGAGGCTCCTCGACTGGTCACGTGCATGTGCCAGTCGCTGGAGTCGTGCCCGGAGATGCGCGGCTGCACCGGGAACGCCTCGAGCAGCGCGTTCAGCTCGGTGACCGCCTGGCCGTCCCGCCCCGAGGTGCCGTACTCGAAGACGTCGCGTAAGCGTTTCTGCGCCCGGCGGAAAATCGCCACGTCCCGGTCCGCGACCTCGTCGCGCATCCAGGCGTTCTCGTCGGGGAAGAGGGCCCGCAGGTCGTCGAGGTCGTCCAGGCGGGCGTTGACCAGGTCAACGCCGGTCCGGGCGTACGCGTCGAAGTTCACGCCCCAACGGTAGACGACTCAGCGGGTGCGCGGCGCGTCGATGTAGTGCGGCAGGAACCGCGCGTAGCCGTCGGTGATCAGACTCGCGCTCTCCCGCACACCCACGCCGGCCGATTCGCCGTCGACGATCCAGCTGCCCAGCACCATCCGGTTGCCGGCGAACTGCGGCAACGCCCGGAACTCCTGGTAGCACCAGCCCTCGTCGCCGTAGATCCCCGGGTTGGTGATCTCCTCGTCGGCGGTGACGATGCGTACCGATCCGCCCTCGCGGCCGAGTAGTGGCTTGGCGACGTACTCCGGCATGCCGCGCGGCGAGTCGAGGTACGCCGGGAGCAGGTACTCGTGGCCGGGGTACAGCTCCCAGAGGACCGCGAGCAGCGCCTTGTTGGAGAGCAGCAGTTTCCAGGCCGGCTCGATCCAGGTGGTCGGGGTGCCCGGGGCCAGGGCCGCCGGCCCGTACGGCTCGGCCAGCATCCACTCCCACGGGTAGAGCTTGAAGCAGGTGGTCACCGGGTTGTCGTCGGCGTCGACGAAGCGCCGGCCGTCCCAGCCGATCTCCTGGATGGGTTGGAGCTCGACGCTCAGGCCGGCCTGCCGGGCGGTCTCGGCGAGGTAGCCGGCGGTCATGTGGTCCTCGCCGGACTCCTCCTCGTTCGACCAGAGCACGTGCACCCGGGGGTCGTGCAGCCCGGCCCCGATCTTGGCCCAGGCGCCGACCAGCCGCTCGTGCAGGCTGTTCCACTGGTCCAGCTCCGGCCGGGTCTGCTCCAGCCAGTACCACTGGATGATGCTCGCCTCGACAAGCGCGGTGGGGGTGTCCGCGTTGTACTCCAACATCTTCGGGGGCCAGGTGCCGTCGTACGCGAGGTCGAAGCGCCCGTACAGGGTCGGTGGCGCCTCCCGCAGCGACCGGGCCACCGCGTCGGCCGCCCACTGCGGGATGCCGAACTCGGCGTACCGGCGCTGCGCCACCACGTGCTCGGCGGCGGCCACCGACATCCGGTGCAGCTCCTCGGTGGCCTCCTCCAGCCGCAGCACCTCGTCCAGGTCGAACGCGTACGCGGCGGTCTCGTCCCAGTACGACATGACCCCGCCGTCGGGCAGCTCGGTGTCGACGTAGACCAGCCCCTGCGACCGGATGGTGGCGTCCCAGTCGGGGCGAGGCGCGACCGTCTCGCGGCGCACGTCAGCCGCCGCAGGCGGCGAGGTGGGTGCCGAAGCCGCCGCGTTCGGGCAGGGCGGCGGTGGTCGGCTCCGGGGCGGTGCGACCGGCGGCCGGGTCGGTGACCCGCATCGCCAGCGCGACTGTGTCGCCGCCGCCGACCGGCCCGAGGGCGCAGTCGTCGTCATCGTCGTCGTCCGAGGTCATGTTGCAGCCGGAAAGGGCGAGCGCGAGAGCGGTGAGCGCGCCGAGCTGCACGGAGGCCGAGCGGAGTCGGCGGCGGGGGCGTTGGTCCACGGCATCGTTGTAGCCGATCGACGCCACCGCCGCCGCCCCGCCCCCATGTCGAGGTGGCCCGGCCGCCCCTCGGCGGGGCCCCTGGCAGGGGCGTTACGCTCGGCTCATGCTCCGTTCCGTCATCCTCGCCGCCTCCCGGTCATCCCAGGTCGAGCGGCTCGTCGCGACTGCCCCGTACACCCGGGACGTCGTCCGCCGGTTCGTCGCCGGCGCCGCCACCGACGACGCGTTGCGCGCGACCCGCGGGCTCGTCGACGACGGCCTCGCGGTCACCCTCGACCACCTCGGTGAGGACACCGTCCGCCCCGAGCAGGCCACCGCCACCCGGGACGAATACCTGAAGCTGCTGAAGATGCTCGGCGACGCGGGGCTCACCCCGGCCGCCGAGGTGAGCGTGAAGCTCTCCGCCCTCGGCCAGATGTTCGACGAGCAGTTGGCGTACGACAACGCGCGGGCGATCTGCGCGGCGGCCGACGCGGCGGGCACCACTGTCACCCTGGACATGGAGGACCACACCACCACCGACTCGACGTTGGAGGTGCTGAGCCGGC
The DNA here is from genome assembly GCF_040643355.1 of Micromonospora sp. NPDC047187. NCBI lineage: Bacteria > Bacillati > Actinomycetota > Actinomycetes > Micromonosporales > Micromonosporaceae > Micromonospora > Micromonospora sp. NPDC047187. The sequence goes on along the minus strand of NZ_JBEYUF010000008.1, from coordinate 238,438 downwards.
TGCGCAAGGACTTCCCGTCGACCGGCGCGGTGCTCCAGGCGTACCTGCGGCGGACCGAGTCGGACTGCCGGGAACTCTCCTCGGCCGGGTCGCGGGTGCGGCTGTGCAAGGGCGCCTACAAGGAGCCGGAGTCGGTGGCGTACCAGTCGGCCCGTGAGGTGGACAAGTCGTACGTGCGCTGCATGAACATCCTGATGTCCGGCGACGGTTACCCGATGCTGGCCACCCACGACCCGCGGATGATCGCCATCGGTGAGGACCGGGCCCGGTGGTTCGACAGGGGTCCCGAGCGTTTCGAGTTCCAGATGCTCTACGGCATCCGCCCCGAGGAGCAGGCCCGGTTGGTCGGCGAGGGCTACACGGTGCGCACCTACGTCCCGTACGGCGACGAGTGGTACGGCTACCTGATGCGCCGGCTCGCCGAGCGCCCCGCCAACCTGGTCTTCTTCGGCCGTGCCCTGATCTCCAAGAAGTAGTTCCTCCGGTTCGGCCGACGGGCCGGCGGCGACCCCTGGGGTCACCGCCGGCCCGTTTCGCGTATCCGGCTCGGGAACGTTGGCTAAGCGAATTAGCTGTAAAGCTATGACAACTAGCCAGGTGCGCGAGCGGCCGGGCCGATCGGCCCGGGGTGGCCTCGCCGCATCCAGGTAGTGGTCGTACCCTTCGGCGGGTGACTGACGAGGTGCAGCAGCCAGCACCACGGCGGCTCTGGCCGCTGTGGACGGTGCTCGTGGTGGTCGTCCTGCTGCTGGGCTGCGGCCTGCCGGCGGCGCTCGTCGTCGGAGTGATCCGGGAGACAGGCTCGCGCCCCACCGTCAGCCGGGTCGGCGCCTCGACGGCCGACGACCCGGCCACCGCCGTGGCCCGAGGGCTGTCCGACCGGATCACCGCCCAGCTCCACCGGCAGTCGGCGGCGCTCCTGGGCGGGGACCGCGCCGGTTTCCTCGCCGTCGCCGATCCCGCCGCCCACGACGACCTGCGCCGACGCTTCGCCGCGCTACGCGAGCTCAAGGTGACCGGCTGGCGGGCCGAGCCGAGTGGCCTGCCCGTGCCGATCATCGGCAAGCCCGGCGAGTGGCGGCTGCTGGTGCGCTTCCAGTACTGCTTCGTCACGCCGAACTGCCGGCCCAGCCCGGTGCTGATCGGCACCCGGTGGCGGGAGAACGGCGACCAGCCCCGGATGGTCGCCATGGAGGAATCCAAGTCGGTGCAGACCGGCACCCGACCCTGGGAGATCAGCGACCTGGCGGTCGCCATCGGCACCCGGACCATCGTCGCCACCACCCCGGCGCTGCGCGGCAAGCTGCCCGGCCTGCTCGCGCAGGCCGAGGCGGCGGCAAGGGTCGCCGACGGGTACGCGGTGACCGGCTCACCGCCGGACCGATACCGGATCTTCTACGCCGGGCGCACCGAGTGGCAGCGCTGGTACGGCGGGGAACGCCCAGAATGGACCGGCGGTTACGCGGTCACAGTGGGCGGCGGCCACCACGAGGTGGTGCTCAACGCCGAAGGGCTCTCCAACAGCGGCACCGACGACCTGCTGCGGCACGAGTTGACCCACGCGGCGTCGTTGCCCGAGCGCGGCTACCCGGGCAAGCTCACCTGGTGGTTGGTCGAGGGCCTGGCCGAGTTCGCCGGTGCCGGCGGCCAGGCGGTCGACCGGTACGAGGGGATCGCCGACGTGCGCAAGATGGTCCGGGGCGGCTGGGACGGCAAGTTGGAGGGCGTCAACCCCGCCGACGACGCGTCCGCCGAACGGGTAGCCGCCAGCTACGGCATCGGTTACCTGGCCGTTCGGCACCTCGTCGACAGGTACGGGCCGCTGCGGCTGCTCACCTTCTTCAAGACAGTGGTGCACGACGGCAGGACCATCGACGCGGCCTCCGAGAAGGCGTTCGGTGAGCAGTGGTCGACGCTGCACGACGAGTGCGTGGCGTACGTCCGCGCCACCGCCGCCTGACGCAGCTCGGAGGCGCTGCGGCGGTGCGCCGTACCATCGATGGGTGCGCCGTTCCCAGTCGTCACGGCCCGCCAGCACCATGCGGCCCCGCCTGCTCATCGCCCTGACCGCCGTCGTCGTCCTCACCGCCACCACCGCCGCCTCCTGCGGCGACGAAGGCCCCGATCTCGCGCTGGCGTCGGCCGCCCGCAACCCGGTCACCGAGGTGATCGACGCACCCGCCACGGTGACCGCCCGTGCCGCCGCCACCCTCACCGCTCCGGCCGACGGCACCCTGTCCAGCCTGCGCGTCCAACCTGGACAACGGGTCAGGCGCGGTCAGGTGCTGGCGGTGGTCGACTCGCCGAGCGCGCAACAGCGCCTCCGTCAGGCCAAGGAGGCGCTGGCCGCCGCGAAGCGTGCCGGCCGGGGCGTGGGAGCGGGCAGCCTGACCAGCAGCCGGCGTGGCACCGACAAGGCCGCCGACGAGGCCTTCGACGCGGCCCGCAAGGCCGCCGAGAAGATCGCCGACCCGCAACTGCGCGACGCGCTGCTCACCCAGGTGACGTCCGCGCAACGCCAGTACGCGGCCGCCGCGCGCAGCGCCGACCAGGCGGTCCGCGCTGTGCAGCGGGGGATCAACGGGTTGAGTTCCGCCGTCGGCGCGCTCTCCGCGGCGCAACGGCTCCAGGCCCAGCAGGCGTACGACCTGGCGAAGGCGACAGTCGACGCGCTGACCCTGCGCGCCCCGATCGCCGGGGTGGTGCAGCCCGGCGGCACCCGGGCCGGCGGTGGCGCGAATGCCGGTCTGGCCGGGCTGTTGGAGCAGGCCGGTGGCGCGGGCCTCGACCCGTCCGTGCTGGCCCCCACTCAGGGTGGGCCGCCCGCCGGGGTGGACGACGCCGTCGTCGTCGGTGGGCTGGTCACCGCCGGCACGCCGGTGCTGACCGTGGTGGACACCGGGCAGCTCGGGCTGCTCGCCGAGGTGGACGAGACCGACGTGCTGCTGGTCAAGGCCGGCGTGCCGGCCACCGTCGAGTTGGACGCCGTCACCGGCGCCAGCTACGACGCCACCGTCCGCTCGGTCGACGTGCTGCCCACCAGTTCCGCGCAGGGCGGGGTCACCTACCGGGTCCGCCTCGCGCTGGGCGCCGGGAAGCTGGCCGAGGACGAGCCGGCCCCGACGCCCCGCCCCGGAATGAACGCGATCGTGCACCTGCGGGTACGTGAGGCCGTGGACGCGGTGACCGTCCCCGCGTCGGCGGTGTTCTCCGCCGACGGCCGCGACGCGGTCTGGGTGGTCCGTGACGGCAAGGCGGGCCGAGCGTCGGTGACCGTGGGCGTCCAGGGGTCCGACCTCGTGCAGATCCTCAACGGTGTGCAGCCCGGCGACCGGATCGTGGTGCGCGGCGCCGACCAGGTCCGCGACGGCCAGGAAGTCCGGTGACCGAACCAGCCGTCGCAGATCCGCCGGCAGGGGAGCGTGTCCCGGCCATCGAGGCGGTGGACGTGTCCCGGACGTACCAGCTCGACGGGGTGTCGGTGGAGGCGCTGCGCGGGGTGTCGCTCACCGTGCAGTCGGGGGACTACGTGGCCCTGGTCGGCCCGTCCGGCTCGGGCAAGTCCACCCTCATGCACCTCCTCGGCGGGCTGGACCGGCCCACCGGTGGCCGCCTGGTGATCGGCGGGCGGGACGTCAACGCCCTGGCGCCGCCGGAGATGGCGACCCTGCGCAACGAGACGATCGGCTTCGTCTTCCAGGCGTTTCACCTGCTGCCGCGTACCTCGGCGGTGGAGAACGTGGCGTTGCCCCTGGTCTACCGGGGGGTGTCGGCCCGGCAGCGGCGGGAGCGGGCGGCGGCGATGCTGGGCCGGGTCGGCCTCGGGCACCGGCTCGACCACCGGCCCAACCAGATGTCCGGCGGTGAGCAGCAGCGGGTGGCGATCGCCCGCGCGCTGGTCACCGAGCCGACGGTGCTGCTGGCCGACGAGCCCACCGGCAACCTGGACAGCGTCACCGGCGCCGCGGTGCTGGAGCTGTTGGAGCAGTTGAACGCGGAGTCCGGGGTGGCGCTGGTGATGGTCACCCACGACCAGGAGGTGGCGGCCCGCGCCCACCGCCGGATCACCATGCGCGACGGGGTGGTCGTGGCGGACAGCGCCGACCCGCGCTCTGCTCATGATCGACCGCCGTCCGTTGATCACGGTCGACCTGCGACACTGGTCCCCGCTCCCAGCGCGGAGCCCCGGTCCGCGTCCGGAAGCGGTCCGGGGCACCCGTCCGGTGGCTCCGGTGGCGCCGCCGGAGCCACCGGGCGCCTTCCGCGCGAGGTCGAGCGGCCCGAGGCCCACTCACGCGACGCCGCCGGGGGCGATGCCGTTGCGCGCGAGGGCGCTGCGGGCGCGCGCCAAGCCGACCGACCCGGGGGTACGGCGTGAGGGTCGCCGAGGCATGGCGGGTGGCGCTGGACGCCCTGCGGGCCAACCGGCTGCGTAGCGCGCTGACCATGCTCGGGGTGATCATCGGGGTGGCCTCGGTGGTGCTGCTGGTGGCCATCGGCACCGGCACCAAACAGAAGGTCGAGCAACAGGTCGAGGGCCTCGGCTCCAACCTGCTGCTGGTCGTCCCCGGCCGGATCGAGGTGGGCAACGCGCCGGTCGTCTCGCCGCTGACCCTCAAGGACGTGGACGCCGTCACCCGGGTGGTCGGCGATCCCGATCGGGTGGCGGTCACCGTCGCCTCCGGGGCGACAGCGCGGGCCGGCGCCCGTTCCGACTTCACCACGGTGCAGGGCGTCCTGGAGACGACCCCGGCGGTGTTCACCCGCTCGCTGGCGCGGGGACGGTACCTCACCGGCACCGACGTGGACACCAGCCGACGGGTGGCGGTGCTCGGTGACTCGGTCGCCCGTGCGCTCTTCCCCGACCGGGACCCGCTCGGCCAGCAGGTGGCGCTGGCCGGGGTGCGGTTCCGGGTGATCGGGGTCTTCGCGCCCCTCGGGCAGAGCCTCGGCGTCGACCGGGACGACGAGGTGCACGTGCCGGTGACCGCCGCGCAACGACTCTGGGGCACCCAGCGGGTCGACGGCATCGCGGTGAAGGCGCCGGACCGGGAGCGGATCGACGAGCTGGGCGAACGGATCGTCGCCGAGCTGAACCGCCGTCACCCGGACACCGAGTTCAGCGCCGTCACCCAGCAGCAGATCCTCGGCGTGCTCGGCGACATCCTCGGTGTCCTCACCGGCGTGCTGGCGGCCATCGCCGGCATTTCGCTGCTCGTCGGCGGAGTCGGCGTCTCCAACATCATGTTGGTCAGCGTCCGGGAGCGGACCCGGGAGATCGGGCTGCGCAAGGCCGTCGGGGCACGTCCCCGCGACATCGGCGTGCAGTTCCTGCTGGAGGCGGTGCTGCTCACCACGATCGGCGGGCTCACCGGGATGGCGCTGGGCGTGGGAACCGCCCTGCTGGTCGACGCGCTGTCGCCAATTCCGGCGGCGATCACCTGGTGGTCGTTGGCGCTCGCCTTCGGGGTGTCGGCGGTCGTGGGCATCGTCTTCGGTGTGGTTCCCGCGCAGCGCGCCGGCCGTCTCGACCCGGTGGTCGCGCTGCGCACCGAATGAGCAGCGCCGGAACAACCGGACGACCGGCGCGCGCGGGCGGATACCGGGAGCGCGGACCGGGTGAACCGGCCACCGAAACATGATCAGTTGCAGGAAGGGATCGCGCCGGTCACAACCGCCCCGCTACCGTACTGGTAACACGCGCGTCGCCGGCCCGGCCCGGAGCATCCGTCGGGTTGGCACGCGCCGGGCATGGGATGGGTCGGTGAGCCATGGCCGGGTCACAGTCCGACGGACGGCTGTCGGAGGTCAAGTTCCTGACCGTCGCGGAGGTGGCGACGGTCATGCGGGTGTCAAAGATGACTGTCTATCGCCTGGTGCACAGCGGTGAGCTCACCGCCGTCCGGGTCGGCCGGTCATTCCGGGTGCCCGAGCATGCGGTGCACGAATATCTGCGGGGTGCCTTTCAGGAGACCGCCTGAGCCACCGCCCCGCCCTCCGATCGCCGGCTGACCGGCATCGGTGGGCGTAAGGAGTGAGCTCGCGGGCCCCGCGGTCGCGAACCGGAGGCGGTCGCGACGGGGGCGCGTTGGTCCGGCTGACGCCCTCCGGCTACCCTGGAGCCCGACCGAGACCCCACCGGTGCGCCCCGCCGCCCAGACTGGTCCGGTCCGTTGTCCGCAAGCGGTCGCCGTCGCCACCTGCGTGGTGTCATCCGGTCCGCCCCGCACGTTGTATCGAAAGGCTGTCGTATGGGCTCGGTGGTCAAGAAGCGCCGTAAGCGCATGGCTAAGAAGAAGCACCGCAAGCTGCTGCGCAAGACCCGCGTCCAGCGTCGCCGTCTCGGCAAGTGATCGCCGCCGGGCTGTCGGCCCGGCGTTCGGCGTCACTTGCCAAACTGTCGACCTCCGGAGGCTCAGGTGATCAGGCCGTGGTCGTCCCGGCTCGGTCCATCCTGCCGGCGTAGGTGCGTCAGATGACCCCCGGTGGCACCTCAGGTGCTCCGGGGGTCGTCGTCGTCACCGGAGTGGGCCGTTACCTGGGCGCCCACGTGGCGGCCCGACTGGCCGCCGACCCGCGCATCGAACGGGTCATCGGCGTCGACGCACCGGACTCCGGCACCGAGTTCACCGACCTGCTGGACCGGGTCGAACGCATCCGCGTCGACAGCGGTTCCCTCGGTGGCCTCCTCGCCGACCTGGACGTCGACGCGGTCGTGCACCTCGCGCTGGTCACCTCACCCGACCCGCAGCACGGCGGCCGGTCCGCGATGAAGGACCAGAACGTCATCGGCAGCATGCAGATGCTCGCCGCCTGCCAGCGGGCACCCCGACTGCGCAAGCTCGTGGTCCGCTCGTCGACAGCCGCGTACGGGGTGTCGTTCCGGGATCCGGCGGTCTTCACCGAGGAAACCGAACCCCGCGAGGTGCCGCGCGGCGGTTTCGGCCGCGACATCCTCGACCTCGAGGGGTACGTGCGCGGCTTCCGCCGCCGCCGGTCCGACGTCACCGCCACGGTGCTGCGTTTCGCCCCGTTCATCGGTTCGACCGCCGACACCACGTTGACCCGCTACTTCTCGCAGCCGTTCGTGCCGACCGTCTTCGGCCGTGATCCCCGCCTGCAGTTCCTGCACTTCGACGACGCGTTGGAGGTGCTGCACCGGTCGATCGTGGAGGACCATCCCGGCACGTACAACGTCGCCGGCCCCGGGGTGCTGTCGCTGTCCCAGGCGATCCGGCGCGCCGGACGGGTCGCCGTCCCGGTGCTGGAGCCGGGTCTTTCCGGGGCCGCCGCGCTGGCCCGCACCATGGGCTTCGGCCGCTACGGCCTGGACCAGGTCGACCTCTTCGTGCACGGCCGGGTGGTCGACACCAGCCGGCTCGAGCAGGAGTACGGCTTCACGCCCCGGTCGACCGCCGAGGCGTTCGAGGACTTCATCCGCGCCCATCATGGTGGGGTGGTGGTCACCCGGGATCAGCTGGCCGCCGCCGAGCAACTCGTCCTGGACGGCATCCGGCAGGTCCGCTCAGCGGTCCGGGAGCGGTCATCGTGAGCGCGAGGAGCGAGCCGGTCTTGCGAGCCCCGCAGTCGCGAACCGAGGCGGCATCATGAGTGGGCCGGAGGAGGGGCGCGACCCGCAGTCGGTCGGGCGTTTCGACGTACCGCAGCAGGTGCCCGCGTCGGACGCGGAACCGGCGCGGCGCAACGGACATCGACCGGCCGCGCAGGCCGCGCCGACCCCGACCGCACCGCCGGTCTCCAGCGCACCGCCGACCCCGACCCCGACCCCGGCTCGGACGCCGGCCGACGAGGTCGACGCCGCGTTGCCCGGCGGCACCGAGCCGGTGGTGTCGGACCGGCCCGGGGACCACTGGGACCGCAAGGTCGCGAACGGGTTGGCGTTCCTGCGCCGGCGGCTCTCCGGTGACTACGAGGTCGACGAGTTCGGTTTCGACGCGGAGTTGACCGACGCGGTCTTCCACCCACTGCTGCGGCTGCTCTACCGGGACTGGTTCCGCACCGAGGTCAGTGGGGTGCAGCACGTCCCCGTGGACGGGCCCGCCCTGGTGGTCGGCAACCACTCCGGGACGGTGGCACTGGACGCCCTGATCCTCTCGGCGGCGCTGCACGACAAGCATCCCGCCCATCGCTACCTGCGGCTGCTCGGCGCCGACCTGGTCTTCCGGATGCCGGTGGTCTCCGAGTTGGCCCGCAAGACCGGCGGCACTGTGGCCTGTAACCCGGACGCCGAGCGGCTGCTCGGCGGCGGCGATCTGGTCGGTGTGTTCCCCGAGGGCTTCAAGGGCATCGGCAAGCTCTACGCCGACCGTTACAAACTGCAACGCTTCGGGCGGGGCGGGTTCGTCTCGGCGGCGCTGCGCACCGGCACCCCGATCGTGCCCGTCGCCATCGTCGGCGGCGAGGAGATCTACCCGATGCTCGCCGACATCAAGCCCCTGGCGCGGCTGCTGAAGCTGCCCTACTTCCCGGTCACGCCGACGTTCCCGCTGCTCGGCCCGCTGGGCATGGTGCCGCTGCCCAGCAAGTGGCTGATCGAGTTCTGCCCGCCGATCCCCACCGCACACCTGACCGACTCGGCGGACGACCCGCTGGTGGTCTTCAACCTCGCCGACCAGGTGCGGGAGACCATCCAGCAGACCCTGCACACGCTGCTGGAGCGACGGCCCGACCCGTTCGGCCCTTAGGGGCCTCAGCCGACCTGACGCTTTGGCACCCGCCCTGGGCGGGCGTCTCAGCCGGTGCGGCGGCGGCGCTGTAGGGCCAGTCCGGCGGTGACCGCGCCCGCGACCAGCCCGGCGGCCGCGGTCGACGGTACGGCGATCTTGACCGCTCGGCGGCCGGTGCGGAAGTCCCGCACCTCCCAGCCGTGCTGGCGGGCCTGCCGCAGCAGGGCGCCGTCCGGGTTGACGGCCACTGCCCGGCCCACCGCGCAGAGCAGCGGCAGGTCGTTCGCCGAGTCGCTGTAGGCCGCGCAGCGGGACAGGTCGAGCCCTTCCACGGCGGCGAGCTGGGTGACCGCCTCGGCCTTGGCCGGCCCGTGCATCAGGTCACCCACCAACCGCCCGGTGTACGCCCCGTCCAGCACCTCGGCCACAGTGCCGATGGCACCGGTCAGGCCGAGCCGGGCGGCGATCACCCGGCCGATCTCGACGGGGGCGGCGCTGACCAGCCAGACCCGCTGACCGGCGTCCAGGTGACGCTGAGCGAGCTGGTGGGTGCCGGCCCAGATCCGGGGGGCCATCATCTCGTCGAAGATCTCCTCGGCGAGGTGTTCGACGTCGTTGACCCGCCAGCCCTGGACGAAGGCCAGCGCCGCCTCCTTGGCCACTGACATGTCACCGGCGTGCTCCCGGGCCAGCAGCCGGAAGCGGAGTTGCTGCCAGGCGAATCGGGCCAGGTCGGCGGTGGTCACGTAGTTTCGGGAGGCGAGACCACGGGCGAACCAGTAGATCGACGCGCCCTGCATCATCGTGTTGTCCACGTCGAAGAACGCCGCGCCGGTCGGGTCGGGTGCGCTCACCGGGGCCAGGTCGGTCTCCGCCCAGGCTGCGGTGTGCCCCTCGGCGTCGGTGCTGACCGTCACCTTACGGCTACGCGCCACGCGAATCCCTTCCTCACCGGTACGACGGATGCTCCCCCGCGAGGGTATCCGCCGTAGACGGGCGACCGGCCGGGCACACAGCGAACTGTGGCGCGGCCGGTCGGACGTGCGGTATGGGGACGCGGGTCAGCGGGCCCCGGGGCAGGTGCCCGGGTTCGGCCCGAGGGCGTCGCTGGCGGTCGGTGCCGGCAGGCCGCAGGCGATCGCCGCGCGCAGGTCGTCCGAGCGTTCCCGGATGCCGTCCAGCAACACCAGCGACCGCTGGGTCCGTTCCCGGTCGACCCGGGTGCTCCCGTCGAGCAGACCGCGTACGGCCCGGCGCTGGCTCGACACGAAGGTGTTGAGAGTGTCCAGGCTGCCTGGCTCGGCCCGCTGCACAGCGGCCGAGGTCAGCAGGCGGACTCCCTGCCGGCTGTCGGCGTCCATGTCGTCGAGGACCGCGCTGTAGCCGATCCGGTCGCCGCGCAGCTTGGCGGCTTCGCCGACTCTGGTCCGGGCGAAGTCCAGGAAGAGTTGGCCCCTGCTGATGTCGGAGCTGGCCAGGGCGAGCTGTGCCCGTTCGGTGGAGCGCTTCATGCCGTACAGCGCGTCACCGGGCACCGCGTTCTCGCTGGCGGCGGAGATCCCGGAGACGGCGATGGCCCCGGCGGCGATGCCGACCAGGATCGCGCCCCGGGCTCGGGCCCGCCGTGCGGTGACGGCAGGCAGTAGCCGCCCGCGGGTGGTCGTGGCGGCCGGTTCGCTGACCGCCGCTGGTGTGCTGCCCAGCCCTTCCCGCTCGGCGGTTGCGAGCAGCATCGCCCGCAGGCCGGTACGGAAGTCCTGGTCCACCTCGACAGCCGGGGGGTCGACGCTGAGCCGCTGACCCACTGCGACGAGCGGCGCCAGTTGGCCGTCCACCCGGGATCGCACGTGGTGTCGTCGAGCGCCGTTGGCCTCGTCGAGAAGCTGCGCGAAGCGCTCCGCGCGCCGGCGGGAGAAGAGGGTGTTGTCCACCGCAGGCACCTCCTCTCGCTGGTCACGGCCGGTCGGCCGCCGTCGTTGCCAGCGACCGGGCGGCAGTGTGACACCACGGAGGTGAGGTGCCGCCGGCATGCCGGTCGGACCTCGGTGACCCGGGCCTGCCGGGACATCCACCGGTCGCACCCGGAGAAACGCGGCGGACGGGGCACGGGTTACGGGCCTGGCGGAGCGGAAATTACAGAAAGTGATGGGCATCACCGGGCGGGACCGACTCTGAGCTGCGCGGACGTTGATCGACGCCCGTCGGTCCCGCCGTAACAAACTACGGCTGGAAGCCGTCGGGCAGCAGCCGGGCCAGGGCGCGGACGGCGCGGTACTGGAGGGCCTTGATGGCTCCCTCGTTCTTGCCCATCGCGCGGGCCGTCTCGGCGACCGAGAAGCCCTGGAGGAAGCGGAGCACTATGCACTCCTGCTGCTCCGGGTTGAGCTGCTTCACGGCGGTGAGGAGCGCGACGTTGGTGATGTGCTCCACCACCGCCGCCTCCGGGCTGCCCTCCGGGCCCCGGTCCTCCCGGTCGGCGTCGAGGACGTCGCCGGTGGTGACCTCGAGCCGGTACCGGCCCGACTTGAAGTGGTCCGCGACGAGGTTGCGGGCGATGGTCACCAGCCAGGCGCCGAGGTCGCGGCCCTGCCAGGTGAAGCTGCCGATCCGCTTGAGCGCGCGCAGGAAGGTGTCCGAGGTGAGATCCTCGGCGAGTTGCCGGTTGCCGACCCGGAAGTAGACGAACCGGAAGACGGTGTCCACGTAGCGGTCGTAGATCAGACCGAACGCCTCGGACTCGCCGGCCTGGGCCCGCTCGATCAGCGTCCAGACCTCGGTTGCCGGGTCGGACGGGTCCGGGCGGCTCGGGAAACCGGTCGGGGTGGTCGCGGTGGTGGCCGGCACCGCCGGGATCACCGCTGTCTCACCCGCCGCCGGGTCGGTGGTGACCGCCGGTGTGTCGGCTACCCGACGACCCTGCACAGGCATTGTGGGTCGAGACGGTACGGCGACCCGGCCGCCGGCCGGCTTCGCGTTGCCACCTGGCACCGCGGGTCGCGGCGGTGGCTCGTTGTGGTGTGGCCGGCTGCGGATCCGCTGCGCCGCGCCGTCACCCCGCACGACGCCGCCGTGCTGTTCGTCCGATGGGGCACGGGCCGCTGGCCGCTCGTTCACGTGGGAGCGGGCGGGTTGACCGGTCAGGCCGACCGGGCGTTCCGCGTAACCGAAGGTGGTCACCGTGTTGCCCCCGTCCCGTCGGTCGCCGGGCGGGCCGGTCTAGGTCTCGTCGGGGCGGACCGACCGGTTGACCGGTCGGGCAGGACGGTCACGGGAGTTGCCGACGGGCGGCAATTCCCCTGGAGGTGCTGGTCCAATGCGCTCACAGGCACGGGGGCCTCCTCGGGCTGAGGGGTGTCGACTCACGGCAAATGGGGTGAGCCGACCCGAGTGATGATAGGGCCAACGTCACCCGCGCGTGGCAAGTCCGTTACACAAGGCGGAAGTATTTCCCGCTCCGTCGCACCGGTGGCGGACCGGTTGTCCGTCGTGTGCGATTGACTTTCCGCCGGTCGGGTGTTCCAGGGTGGATCCCCAGGTCGGAGGCTTACCACCATTCGGCCGACCCGCCGCGCCGGGCGGCCGGACGGGGGCGGCCGAACTGCCCGTGGTCAGCGTCGCACGTCCCATCGACAGGACCTGATCGGATCGCCGGTGGCACACCGGACAGTCCCGTACATGGGACTGTCGCGGTGTCGCCCTCCGGGCGTGGGCCCCACCATCGGGCGTGGCCCGTCGCTGTCCGCTGTGCCAGACTCGATCACCGTGCAGGACGCCTCGGAAAGCCCCGCGCCGAACATCGCCGACCGGGTCCGCCGAGCGGCTCTCGACCGCGCCGACCGGCCCGCGCTGCACTGGCGTGAGCACACAGTGAGCTGGTCCGAACTGGACGCCGCGGTGGACGCCGCCGCGCGCGGCCTGTCCGCCGCAGCGCCACCCACCGACCCCGGCGGTACGCCGCCACGCGTCGCCATCGCGCTGCCCAACACGCCGGACTTCGTGATCGCCTGGCTCGGCGCCCTCCGCGCCGGGCTGGTCACCGTGCCGGTCAACCCCGGCCTCACCGCCCCGGAGCTGCGGCACGTGCTGGCCGACTCCGGCGCGTCGGTGCTCATCGCCACCGACCACGTTCGAGCGCTGGTCGCCGACGTGGCCGCCGAACTGCCCGCACTCGCCTCGGTGTACGGCACGCCACCGACCGCCGAGGCGCCCGGACCGGCACCCCGCCCTCGACGCGGCGGCGCCGACCTGGCTGTACTGCTCTACACCTCCGGCACCGAGGGGCGACCCAAGGGGGCGATGCTCTCGCACCAGGCGCTGCTCGCCAACCACGAACAGGTCGCGGAGATCGAACCGCCGGTGGTCGGGCCGACCGACACTGTTCTCCTGGCGTTGCCGCTGTTCCACGCGTACGGGCTCAACTCGGGGCTCGGCGCGGTCGTGCACCACGGCGCGGCCGGTGTGCTGCTCGACGAGCCCGGCCCGACGGCGGGGCTGGACGAGGTCGAGCGGCACCGGGTCAGCGTGCTGGTCGGCGTACCGTCGATGTTCCTGACCTGGGCCGGCGCGGCCACGGCCCGCGCGGCGACCGCGGCGGTGCGGGTAGCGGTCTGCGGCGCGGCACCGCTCGAACCCGCTGTCGCGGCGCGCTTCGCGGAGGTCACCGGGCATCAGGTGCACATCGGGTACGGCCTCACCGAGACCGCGCCGGTGCTCACCTCCACCCTGGTCGGCGGCGTGGCCAAGCCGGGTTCGATCGGCCGGCCGCTGCCCGGGGTGCGGCTACGCCTGGTCGGCGCCGACGGGACGGACCTGTGGCGCGACGGGCTGACCGTCCCCGACGACGACCCGGACGAGCTGGACATCTCCGACGTGGCGCCGGGCACCGACCCGGGGCAGATCGTGGTGTCCGGCCCCAACCTCTTCACCGGCTACTGGCCCGACGGTCGGGGCGGCCCGGCCGCCGAGGGTTGGTGGGGCACCGGTGACATCGCGTACGCCGACGAGGACGGGGACCTCTTCCTGGTCGACCGGCTCGGCGAGTTGATCCTGGTCAACGGGTTCAACGTCTATCCGCACGAGGTCGAGCTGGTGCTCGCCGGGCACCCCGGGGTGGTCGAGTCGGCGGTACTGGGTGTGCCGCACCCGCGGACCGGCGAGACTGTGCGGGCGTACGTGGTGCCGGTGCAGGGCCGACCGGTGACCAGCGAGGAGTTGCTCGCCCACTGCGCACGGAACCTGGCCCGGTTCAAGTGCCCGACCGCTGTCGAGTTCGTCGACGCCCTGCCGCACTCGGCGATCGGCAAGGTACGCAAGACCCAACTCCGGTCGGCGACGCCGACCGACCGCACGGAGGTAACCGATGGCCAGTGACGCCCGACTCGCCCTGATCACCCGACCCGGCTGCCACCTGTGCGACGACGCCAAGGCGGCGCTCGACCGGGTGGTCGCGGTCACCGGCGACAAGTGGGTCGAGTGGGACGTCACCGGCGACGAGGGGTTGGAGCAGGAGTACGGGGACCGGCTGCCGGTGGTGATGCTCGACGGCAAGGAGCACGGCTACTGGCGGGTCGAGGAGGACCGGCTGCTGCGGGACCTGACCACGCCGCAGCTCTGACGGGTGCCTATGGTGCTCTGATGACCTCTGCGCCCCCGCACCTCGTCTGGGACTGGAACGGCACCCTGCTCAACGACCTCAGCCTGGTGGTGTCCGCCACCAACGTCGTGTTCGCGAGCTTCGGTGGGCCGACGGTCACCCCCGAAGAGCACCGGGTGCGATTCCGCAGGCCGATCGCCGAGTACTACGCCGAGGTGCTCGGGCAGGCCGTGGACGACGACGAGTTCGGCCGACTGGACAAGATCTTCCACGACGCGTACCGCACCGGGTTGACCACCTGTGAGCTGGCTGCCGACGCGCGCGACGCGATGGCGGCCTGGCCGGGCAGCCAGAGCCTGCTCTCCATGTGGTTCCACGAGGAGCTGGTCCCGACCGTGCACACGTACGGGTTGACCGGTCACTTCACCCGCGTCGACGGGCTGCGGGCCACTGTCGGCGGCGGCCACAAGGCCGAGTCGCTCCAGCAGCACCTGGTCGAACTGGGCGTGGACGGCGCCTCGGTGGTGCTGATCGGCGACTCCATCGACGACGCGGACGCGGCGCTCGCGGTGGGTGGCCGTGCCGTGCTCTACACCGGCGGGTTCACCGACCCGGCCCGGCTGCGCGCCTCCGGTCACCCGGTGGCCGACACCCTCACCGACGCGGTTGCCCTGGCCCGGGAGGTCAGTTCCGCAGATAGGTGAGGACGGCCAGCACCCGCCGGTGCTGTTCGGTGTCCGGCGGGAGGGTGAGCTTGGTGAAGATGTTGCGCACGTGCTTCTCCACGGCGCCGTCGCTGACCACCAGGGCGCGCGCGATGGCGGTGTTCGAACGCCCCTCGGCCATCAGGGCGAGCACCTCGCGCTCGCGGGGGGTCAGCTCGCGCAGCGGGTCGTCCCGGCGCCGCCGGGCGAAGAGCTGACCGACCACCTCCGGGTCGAGCACCGTGCCGCCGCCCGCCACCCGCCGCAGCGCGTCCAGGAACTCGTCGATCGCGGCCACCCGGTCCTTGAGCAGGTAGCCGATCCCGCCGCCGGCGCCGCCGGTGGTGGCGAGCAGATCATCGGCGTACGACACCTCGACGTACTGGGAGAGCACCAGGATCGGCGTACGCGGCACCAGCCGGCGCGCCTCCACCGCAGCCCGCAGCCCCTCGTCGGTGTGCGACGGCGGCATCCGGACGTCGACGATCGACACGTCGGGCCGGTGCTCGACCACCGCCTCGACCAGGGCGTCACCGTCCCCGACGGCGGCCACCACCTGGTGCCCGCTCTCGGTCAGCAGCCGGACCAGCCCCTCCCGGAGCAGGACGGCGTCGTCGGCGATCACGATGCGCATGGCTGTGTTGTCTACCACGTCCGGCCCGTCGTACGGGCTCGGCGCGGTGCCGGACCGGTCACAGCATCTCGTTTGTTCGCGACTGCGGGGCTCGCAAACCCGGCTCACTCCTCGCGCTCACAGGGGAAGCTCGGCGCGGACCTCGGTGGGGCCGCCGGTCGGGCTGACCACCACCAGTTCGCCACCGGCGGCCCGGACCCGGTCGGCGATGCCGGCGAGCCCGTGCCCCTTGGCCAGGTGCGCGCCGCCCTGCCCGTCGTCGCCGACCCGCACCTGCAGGCGGGTGTCCCGCCGGGCCACGGCCACGGTGGCCTCGGTGGCCCGGCTGTGCTTGGCGACGTTGGTCAACGCCTCGGACACCACGAAGTACGCGGTGTTCTCCACCGCCGGGTCGAGCCGTCCGGCCGGGGTGCCGAGCTGCGGGTCCACCTGGAGCTCGATCGGGATCAGCCCGCGGCCGGCGATAGCCGCGAGAGCGCTGGGCAGGCCCCTGTCGACCAGGATCGGCGGCGCGATGCCCCGGGACAGCGCCCGCAGCTCGGCCAGCGTGTCCCGGGTCTGGGTGACCGCCTCGTCGATGGTGCGGCCGGCGGCCTCCGGGTCCGAGGCGAGCTGCATCCGGGCCCGGCTGAGGTCCATCGCCAGCCGGACCAGGCGCTGCTGGGGGCCGTCGTGAATGTCACGTTCCAACCGGCGTAGCGCGGAGGCCTCGGCGGAGACGGCGGCCCGCTTCTGCTCCTCCAGCACTGTGATCCGGTCGCGCATCTCGGCAACCCCGGTCAGCATCGCCTTGGCGAAGCTGGCCTGGAGCAGCGCGCAGCCCCGCACCACGATCGGCAGGGTGATCAGGAAGAACACCCCGAGCGCGGTGTACAGGCCGATCCGGGCGGTGGTCGAGTCGCCCAAGCCGAGCAGCTGCGCCAGGTCCTGATCACCCTCGCCGTCGGCCCGGGGCAGGGCCCAGTCGTACGCCCAGTAGAGCGACCCGGCGATCGCCGCGGCCCACCAGGACAGCGTCACCACGAAGGTGCCCGCCGCCGCGATCAGCCGCAGGATGCCGTGCGCAAGGTCGAGCCAGGACTGGGCGTCCCGCATCGGTACGAAGATCCGCCGCCAGGCGTTCGCGCCGGCCTCGGGCAGCCGGTAGTGCGGCCGGATCCGGGGCTGGTGGAGCACAGCGGGCAGCCGCAGCCGCTCGACATCGGCCAGGCCACGGGCGGTGTACAGGGTGCCGCTGAGGATCGGCAGGCCGATCACCGTGACCACCAGGCCGATGCCGACCGCGAGGCCGACGATGAGGACGACGAAGCTGGCCAGCCCCAGGGGCAGGCCGAGCAGGACGTACCCGGAGTCGACGAAGAGCTGGCGGGGGATGCTCGGTGCCAGCGTCGGTCGGTCGCTGGTGGCGGCAACGGCGGTCATGCTCAAAGGCTAGGCATCTGGGCTCGGTGTCCCCATCCCGAAACCCCGCCTCTCCTCCGTAGTGCTGCCCCTACCACCGCGAAGAGGGCCCGGGGCAGGGCCGGCGCGGGATTGGTCAGAGAAGTCGGGATTGAGCAATAATCGCCCGGGGCCGTGGGTGGACCTGGGCGTTCAATCGATCTTGTGGAATGGAGGGGCTGGTGAGGTCGCGCCACGCAGCGACAAGATCGCGATTTGTGCACGTCTTCACAAGCGCCTACGCTGTGACTCCGACGCGCCCTGCTAGCACAGCCGGCAACCTCGGTCGCCAGCGGGAGTCCACAAACGGCCGACCAGCGGAGTTGGCCGAGGATCGCACCGCACGGAGTCTCATGAGTCAGCACCGTCACCCAGGCGCGCCCGGCCGCGCCGGTGCCGTACCGACGCTCCCGGATCTGCCCGAGGCGACCGTCGCTCGGCTCCCGGAGTACCTGCGCGCGCTGCACAACCTCGCCGACGCAGGGCACGAGACGGTCTCCAGCGAGGGCCTCTCCGCCGCCGCCGGAGTCAACTCCGCCAAGCTCCGCAAGGACCTCTCCCACCTCGGCTCGTACGGCACCCGGGGCGTCGGCTACGACGTCGCGCTGCTGATCGAGCAGATCGAGTATGTGCTCGGGCTCACCCAACGCCGTGCGGTCGCCCTGGTCGGCGTGGGTAATCTCGGTCACGCTCTGGCCGGCTACGACGGCTTCGCCAGCCGGGGCTTCCGGATCGCCGCACTGCTCGACGCCGATCCCTCCCGGGTCGGTGAGGAGATCAACGGCCTGGTAGTCCGGCATGTCGACGATCTGCCGACGGTCGCCGCGGAGGAATCCCTCGCGATCGGCGTGATCGCCACCCCGGCCGCCGCCGCGCAGCAGGTCGCCGACCAACTGGTCGCCGTCGGCGTGACGAGCATCCTCAACTTCGCGCCGTGCGTACTCTCGGTTCCGGAGGGGGTCGACGTGCGCAAGGTCGACCTCGCCATCGAGCTGCAGATTCTGTCCTTCCACGAGCACCGCAAGGCGTCGCTGACCGCGCTGCCCGCCACCGGCGGGACCGCTCTCACCGCCCTGCCGGGCGGGTTCGCGGCCACCGACACCCAGGAGGCGATAGGCACGTGAAACTGCTCGTCGTCGGCGCGTCCTACCGGACCGCCCCGGTCGCCACGCTGGAGCAGCTGGCCGTGCCCCCCGCCGACCTGACCCGCACACTGGACCGCCTGGTCGCCCAGCCGTACGTGGCCGAGGCGGTGATCGTCTCCACCTGCAACCGGGTGGAGGTCTACGCCGCCGTGTCCGGTTTCCACGGCGGGCTCGGCGACATCTGCGCCGTGCTGGCCGAGCAGGCCGGCAGCTCGCCGACCGCGCTCGCCAGCCACCTGTACGTGCACTACGACACCGCGGCCGTGGACCACGTCTTCCGGGTCGCCACCGGTCTGGACTCGATGGTGGTGGGCGAGGCGCAGATCCTCGGCCAACTGCGTGACGCGTACCACTGGGCCACCGGCGCCGACTCGGCCGGCCGGCTGCTGCACGAGCTGATGCAGCAGGCGTTGCGGGTCGGCAAGCGGGCCCACGCCGAAACCGGCATCGACCGGGCCGGCCAGAGCGTCGTCACCGCCGCCCTGGAGCTGGCCGCCGGGCACCTCGACGGCGACCTCGTCGGCCACCCGGCCCTGGTGGTCGGCGCCGGTGCGATGGGTTCGCTCGGGGTCGCCACGCTGTCCCGGTTGGGCGCCGGGCCGCTCACCGTCAGCAACCGGGGCGCCGACCGGGCCGTCCGGCTCGCCGAGTCGTACGGGGCAAGTGCCGCGCCGATGACCGAGCTGGCCGACACCCTCTCCACAGTGGACATCGTAGTGGCCGCCACCGCGTCCACCGAACCGGTCCTCACCCGGTCGGTGGTCACCACGGCGCTGGCCGAACGCGACCCGTCCCGGGGCCCGCTGGTCCTGCTCGACCTGGCCGTTCCGCGCGACGTCGAGGAGGGCGTCGCCGAGCTGCCCGGTGTCGAGGTGATCGACATCGACCGGATGGCGGCGCTGCTCGCCGACGGTCCGGCGGCTGCCGACGCCGCAGCCGTCGAACGCATCGTCCTCAGCGAGGTCGAGGGTTTCCTCACCTGGCTGCGCGGCGCCGACGTGGCACCCACAGTGGCCGCGCTGCGCGGCCGGGCCGACGACGTGGTCACCGCCGAGCTGCGCCGACTCGCCCAGCGTCGCCCCGACCTCGGCGACGACCTGCGGGCCGAGGTGGCCCGCACTGTGCACCGGGTCGTGCAGCGGCTGCTGCACCAGCCCACCGTCAAGGTCCGCCAGTTGGCCGCGGAACCCGGCGGCGACCAGTACGCGGCACTGCTGCGCGAGCTGTTCGACCTCGAGGTGCCGCAGACCTCGCCGGTGGACACCGTCCCGGACGTGCTGACCCCCGACCTCGGCATGGCGCTCCCCGGCACCGACCCGGTGTCCGGAGCCGACGCCGCCGAGCCCACCCCACCCACCGGAGGTGCGCGATGACCGCCCCCCTGCGCCTCGGCACCCGGGGCAGCGCCCTGGCGATGGCCCAGTCCGGCCAGGTCGCCGAGGCGGTGACCGCCGCCACCGGCCGCCCCGTCGAGCTGGTCGAGGTCGTCACCGCGGGTGACCGCTCCAACGCGCCGGTGCACCGGCTGGGCGTCGGGGTGTTCGTCTCCGCCCTGCGCGACGCGCTGACCGCCGGCACGATCGACTTCGCGGTGCACTCGTACAAGGATCTGCCCACGGCCGCCGCCGGTGGGCTGCACATCGCGGCGGTGCCGGCCCGGCAGGACCCGCGCGACGCGTTGGTGGCCCGCGACGGCCGAACGCTCGCCGAGTTGCCGCCCGGGGCCACAGTGGGCACCGGCGCGCTGCGCCGGATCGCCCAGTTGCATGCCCTCGGCCTGCAACTGGAGGTCACCCCGATCCGCGGCAACGTCGACACCCGCCTGGGGCGCGTGCTCGGCCCCGAGGCCGACCTCGACGCCGTCGTCCTGGCCCGGGCCGGTCTGGCCCGACTCGGCCGGCTCGACGTGATCACCGAGTCGCTGGACCCGATGCTCATGCTGCCCGCTCCCGCTCAGGGTGCGTTGGCCGTGGAGTGCCGGGTCGACGACCAGGACCTGGTCGGGCTGCTCGCCGTGCTCGACCACGCACCGTCGCGTGCCGCGGTCACCGCGGAACGTGCGTTTCTGGCAACCCTGGAGGCCGGGTGCAGCGCACCCGTCGCCGCCTATGCCGAACTCGCCGAAGGCGAGACCGGCGATGAGATCTACCTGCGCGGGGCGGTGATCAGCCCGGACGGCACTCGTGACCTCCGGCTGTCCCGCACCGGAACGCCCGCCGACGCGGCGGAGATCGGTAAGGCACTCGCCGCCGAACTCCTCGAGCTCGGCGCCGACTCGATCCTCGGCCACGAAGGACACACCGGCCCGGGGACCCAGCAATTTGGGAGCACAGAATGACCCGCACCCGTAAGCCCGTCGGCCGTATCGCGTTCGTCGGGGCTGGCCCCGGTGACCCGGGCCTGCTGACCCGTCGGGCCCACGACGCCCTGGTCGACGCCGACCAGGTGATCTACGACCGGGGAGTCCCGGAGTCGTTGCTCACCGTCGTTCGCGCCGAGGCCAGGGACGATGCCGAGTTCACCCCGGCCGAGGGCGCGCCGGGGGACGTGGCGAAGGTGCTGATCTCCGCGGCCCGCTCCGGGCTCAACGCGGTGCACCTGGTCGCCGGCGACCCGTTCGGGCACGACTCGGTGGTCAAGGAGGTGCAGGCGGTGGCCCGCACCGCCGCCCACTTCGAGGTGGTGCCCGGCGTCGGCCAGGCCGAGGGTGTGGCCACCTACGCCGGGGTCCCGCTGCCGGGTGTGCGTACGGCAGCCGACGTCGAGGACGTCAGCGCACTGGACTTCGAGGCGCTGGCCACGGCCGTCGGCCGGGGTTCGCTAGCGCTCGCCGTGGACGCCGGTGACCTCGCCGCCGTCCGGGACGGGCTGCTCGCCGCCGGGGTCGACGGCACCACTGGCGTCGGGGTGACCGGCGACGGCACCGGCGAGACCCAGTACACGACCACGTCGACTGTGGACAGCTTCGTGGCCGCCGCGCTCGGTTTCACCGGCCGGGTGGTCCTCACCGTCGGTGTCGGCGTGGGGCAGCGCGACAAGCTGAGCTGGTGGGAGAACCGCCCGCTGTACGGCTGGAAGGTGCTCGTACCCCGTACCAAGGAGCAGGCTGGCGCGATGAGCGCCCGGCTGCGCGCGTACGGGGCGATCCCGTGCGAGGTGCCGACCATCGCGGTCGAGCCGCCGCGTACCCCGGCGCAGATGGAGCGGGCGGTCAAGGGCCTGGTCGACGGCCGGTACGCCTGGGTGATCTTCACCTCGGTGAACGCGGTCCGCGCGGTCTGGGAGAAGTTCGCCGAGCACGGTCTCGACGCCCGGCACTTCGGCGGCGTCAAGATCGCCTGCATCGGCGAGGCCACAGCGGACGCGGTCCGCGCGTTCGGCATCCAGCCGGAGCTGATCCCCGCCGGGGAGCAGTCCTCGGAGGGCCTGCTGGCCGAGTTCTCGCCGCACGACGAGATCCTCGACCCGGTGGGCCGGGTGCTGCTGCCGCGCGCCGACATCGCCACCGAGACCCTCGCCGCCGGGCTCACCGAGCGCGGCTGGGAGGTCGACGACGTGACCGCGTACCGGACGGTGCGGGCCGCTCCGCCGCCCGCCGAGATCCGCGACGCGATCAAGTCGGGCGGATTCGACGCGGTGCTCTTCACCTCGTCCTCCACCGTGCGCAACCTGGTCGGCATCGCCGGGAAGCCGCACGCCCGGACCGTTGTTGCCGTCATTGGGCCCAAGACGGCGGAGACCGCGACGGAGTTCGGCCTGCGCGTCGACGTCCAGCCGCCGCACGCCTCGGTGCCCGACCTGGTGGAGGCGCTCGCCGCCTACGCCGTCGAGCTGCGGGAGAAGCTGGCCGCCATGCCGGCCAAGCAGCGCCGTGGCTCGAAGGTGCAGGGCCCGACCGCTCTGCGCTTCCGGTAGTCGTTCGAGGAGGGCCTGCCATGTCGTACCCCGAGATCCGGCCCCGCCGGCTGCGCCGCAACCCGGCGGTCCGCCGGCTGGTGTCAGAGACCCGGGTCGACCCGGCCGAACTGGTCGTGCCGATGTTCGTCAAGGAGGGGCTGACCGAGCCCCGCGCCATCGGGTCGCTCCCGGGGGTGCTCCAGCACTCCCGGGACTCGCTGCGCAAGGCGGCGGCCGAGGCGGTCCAGGCCGGTGTCGGTGGGATCATGCTCTTCGGCGTGCCGGAGAAGCGGGACCCCACCGGCTCCGGTGGCATCGACCCGAACGGCATCCTCAACGTCGCCATCCGTGACGTGGTGGCCGAGGTGGGCGACGCCACCGTGGTGATGAGCGACCTGTGCCTCGACGAGTTCACCTCGCACGGGCACTGTGGGCTGCTCACCCCCGACGGTGAGGTCGACAACGACTCGACCCTGGCCGCGTACGCCGAGATGGCGGTGGCCCAGGCCGCCGCCGGGGTCGGCATGGTCGGGCCGTCCGGGATGATGGACGGCCAGGTCGGCGTGGTACGCCGGGCCCTCGACGCCGCCGGCTACCAGGACGTCTCCGTGCTGGCGTACGCGGTGAAGTACGCCTCCGCCTTCTACGGCCCGTTCCGGGAGGCGGTGGAGTCGGCGCTGGAGGGCGACCGGCGCACCTACCAGCAGGACCCGGCCAATCTGCGTGAGTCGCTGCGCGAGGTCGCGTTGGACGTGGCCGAGGGCGCGGACCTGGTGATGGTCAAGCCGGCGCTGCCCTACCTCGACGTGGTGTCGGCGGTGCGGGCCGCGGTGGACGTCCCGGTCGCCGCCTACCAGGTCTCCGGGGAGTACGCGATGGTCGAGGCGGCTGCCGCGAACGGCTGGATCGACCGCGAGCGGGTGATGCTGGAGACGCTCACCTCGATCAAGCGGGCCGGCGCGCAGGTCATCCTCACCTACTGGGCCGTCGAGGCCGCCGGCCTGCTCCGCCAGCGTTACTGAGCGGCCCCGCCTGCGACCGTCGGCTGACCGCGGACCCTCGTGACGTGTGCGCGGTGAAGCGGGCACCGCACGTGGCCGTGACGGCTGGGCTCCCTGCCGCGTCTGGCGGACTCCTGGCCTAGACGCCGCTTCGGCTGGTTGATTCCTGGGCTCGACGCCGTCTTGGCTGGTTGATTCCTGGCTCGACGCCGTCTTGGCTCGCGGATCCCTGGCCCGACGTCTCCATGCCAGCCTTTGCTCTGCACCCGCCGATGCGACGGCTACGGACCGCAACCGGTGCATATCGGGGTGCAGAGCAAAGGGGAAGGGTTAGGGGTTGCGTCCCTGGTCGTCCGCGGTGGAGACGTGCTGCTCAATGCCCACGGATTTGCCGGCTATGCGAGAGCCACCTATCCCGCGGTGACGGACGCACGGTTGTCCACAGGTCCTTCCGTTGTCCACAGGCCCGCCGAACGGGACTGCGAGGAACGGAGCGAACCGGGACGGTGGCGGCATGGACGACTCACCGACACCCCCAGGTGCAGGAGCACCCAGCGCCGACAACTGGATCCCCGACGGTCCGAGCCCCAGCATCGCGCAGCGGAAAGTCATACTCAGCGAGCCCTCCGACACCCCATGGCCGGTCGTCGGCATCGTCCGCGCGGTCCGTCGTCACGCCGACCTGAGCCAACGTGAGCTGGCCAGGTGGGCGGGAGTGCACCACGCGACCATCGGCCGCATCGAGGCCGGTCGGACTGTGCCGAGCATTGAGCTGCTCCGCCGGATAGTCGGGGTCGTCGGATGTCGGCTGGCCGTCGTCGACGAGTTCGGCCGGGTGCTCAGGCCGATGCGGGACTGGGAAGACACGCGCGACGGCGCGGGGCGCCGCTACCCGTCGCACCTGGACACCATCCTCGACCCTGAGCCGGGGGAGTGGTGGGCGGACATCTACGGGCTGGCCCGCCCGCCCGAGACGTTCTACCGCAATCGGGAGGTCCGGGACGCGATGCGTCGGCGCAGCCAATGGGAGGTGCGGGTAGCCAGGCACCGCGGCGATCCGCCACCGCCACAGCTCTGGCGGTACCAATGAGGCAGGAGAGACGACGGCCCGCCGCCCCGGGTGGGTCCGGCGGGCCGTCGTCGACCACATTCAAAATCAGTCGTCGTTGGTGATCGTTCCGGTCGCGAGTGGATCGGCCAGCCGCAGGCCGGGCACGCCGGCCACCAGCAGCGTCAACTTCTCGTCCGCCTCCCGCTTGCGGTCACCGCGCACCGACACCGGGAACGCCACCGACGTCTGCCCGGCGGGCAAGACCTTGCAGCCGGCGTACGGGTCGAAGTCCGAACCCGTCTGCGCCGTGAGACCGACGGTGGCGGCGCAGAGCAGCACTGACTGAGAGAGCGGCCGAGACACGGTGGCGGTGAAGGTGAGCTGCCGAGTGCCCTGGTTGCCCTCGGCCACGGCCGAGTCGGCCACTGTCAACGACGCCCGGGATCGGAACCGGGCCACCTGCGGGTCGTGGTCACTGGAACCCCGCGACCCGTCACCGGCGAACTCCGCCGGCCAGTCGGCGTTGATGTGCGCCGCCCGCACCTGCACCAAATCGCCGTGGAACGCGTCGTTGACGAACAGGTGGTCGAGAGTCTGCGCCTGCCCCTCGAAGCTGTACGAGTAGGCCGAGGCCGGCACGTCAGCGACGAGGTTGTCCCACAGGTTGTGCAGGCCCGCCTCGTAGAGCGGGGCGAGCTGGTCCGACGGCGTGGGCTGGTCACCGATGGCGCTGAGCTCTTGGTGCCCAAAGGGCAACGGATCGTCCGGGCGGGGGAAGACGTTCAGGTCCCCGCCGTAGACCACCCGGGCGGTCCGGTCGGCCGCCTCGATCGCGGTGACGATAGCCGCGCCGTAACGGGCCTGCTCCCGCCGCTGCCCGACCCGGCTGTCCGGGCCGGAGGAGTAGTGGTTGCTGAGGGCGTACAGGGTGAACCGCTCGGTCGAGCCGGGCGCCGCGGCCACGCTGAACTTGCCCAACTGCGGGGCACGGGTGAAGACGTTGCTCCCGTCCCGACCGGTCGAGGTGTCCACATCCGCCGGCAACACCGCGTTGAGGGCCTTCGGGTTCTGCACGTCGGCGTTGGCCGGCAGCCCCGCAGCCCGGTACTGAACGGTCGGTGCCGACCCCAACAGCGGGTCCGCCGCCGTCGCGGCCGCCAGCGACACCCGGTCCGTGCGATACAGGAAAGCTGCGGTGATACCGCGGGCGTCCGCGCCGGTCCGGTCATAGGCGGCGGCGTACGCGGGCCCACCGGCCGCCGCGACAGTGAGCGCCAACTCCTGGATGCTGTCCGGAGCGCCATCGGCGTTGTTGGTGTCGCCGCAGCTCAGCGTCGCCCCGGAGACCGCGCAGATGTCCTGGTCCTCGGCCTCCTGCACCAGGATCAGGTCCGGTGCGTGCAGGTCGGTGACGATCTGGTCGGCGAGCGCGGCAAGCTGCTCGCGGTATTCCGTCTCGCTGCGCGGGACGTAGTCGAACGGCGGGGTGACGCCCACGCAGCCGGCGTTCCCGGCGAAGTCGCAGCCGTCGAACGGGTCGTCGCGGTAGTCGTACAGGTTCTCCACGTTGTAGGTGGCCACTGCCACCTCCTGCGACCGGTCGGCCGGCTTGGGCGGGTTGTTCTTCGACGGGTCGGCCCCGGCGGCGAACTCCGCCCGCTCGACCTGGACGCCGTACTTCTCGAACGAGTAGTAGACCCCGCCCACCGCGTCCGCCCGCAGCGTGTCGAAGGTGTGCGTCGGCGGGAGCAGCGCGGCGCTGTCCCCGGCGGTGGCCTTCACTCCCATGCTGCCGAGCAGCGTCCGCTGGCCGTTTCCGTCGTCGAAGCGGCGGGTCGGGTCGTTGTCCAGCGGGTGCGAATCACGGAAGACCCGCCGGGAGTACGGGTCGGCGCGGTCCAGCAGCGGGTCGTCGCGGTCGACCACCCACAGCTCCGCGTCGGCAGTGGAGGAGAAGACGTCCCGGCCGCTCACCGCGCCGCTGCCCGCGCGTACCCGCATCCGGGAGCCCTCGTGCCGCTCCCAGAAGCGCTGCGCGTCGTCCAGAACGGCCGGCGGCACCGCGTCGGCCACCGCGACCGCGGAGTCCACTACCAGCCCACCGCCGATCCGGCGGACCAGCGACGCGCCGGAGAGCTGGGTGAAGTTGTAGTACTCCGACACCCGGGCCCGCAGCACTACCTCATCGCCGACCGTCGGCACGTAACCGCCGATCAGCGAGGTGAACGTACCCATGAACACGAAGATGCCGTCGGAGCTGGTCGGGTCGCCGTCGGTGTCACCGACGCGGCTCTGCAGGAAGAAGCCGTGCTGCTCCGCCCCGGCCGAGGTGCGGGCCAGGGTCAACTGGGTGATCACGCCGCGTACGTCGTACAGGGTGCTGCTCGTGCCGTTGCCGCTCGCCGGTGCGAGCGGTGACCGGTCGCTCGGACCGGACTCGCTGTCGGTGGTCGGACCCTGCACCTCGCCGACGGTCAGCTCCCGGGCCACCTGCACGGCCAGCGCGCAGCTCGCGGTGCCACCGTCCGCGTCGGTAGAGGTGAGGGTGACGGTGTACGCCCCGGCGGCGAGGTCGGCGCTCACGCCGACCGTGGCGCGGGCGGTGCCGCCCACCCCTTCGGCGGGAGTGAACGCGGTACGGCTGATCGAGCCGGCGGTCGGGCTCGGGCTGATCGCGGTCACCGCCAGGTCGACGATCGTGTCGTCGGGGTCGGTGGCGCTCACCTCGCGGCTCGCGGCCGTGCCGGCGGCGGTGACCAGCGGCCCGCCACACGTCAGCGCGGCCGGTGCGTCGACCGGGCCACCGCCGTCCACCGTGTGCGCGCCCAGCCCGTCGAACGTGTCGATGGGGAAGCCGGCCCACTGCGCGGCGGGGTCGAACGCGTCCGACGGGTCGGTGTCACCGGCCGTCACGCTCGGCAGCCGGCGCACTGTGTTGTCCGCGGTGCTGGTGACGCCGGCGCCCCACTCGGTGCCCGGGTCGACGCCCACCTGGCCGATCGAGTCGAGCACCGTGCTGCCCCGGCGCAGCACTATCGCGTCGTCACCGTTGAAGAGGCTCGCCCCGGTGGTCTGGTCGGCCTGGGCGAGGATGGCGGCCCCGGCCGAGGCGCTGGCGAACACGAACGCGTCACCGGCCGCCACGCTGCCGGTCAGGGCGATGGTGGTGGCCGTGGTGGAGCCGTTGAAGTGGAGCTGCAACTGGTAGCCACCGGCCGCCAGGTCGACGGCGGTGCCCGTGCCGTTGAACAGCTCGATCGCCTTGTTGTTCGACGAACCCTCGACGTACTCCGAGATGAACAGGTCGGTGGGCGCGGCGCTGGCCGCGGTGGGTACGACGCCGAGCGCCGCGACGGTCACGGCGGCGGTGGCGGTCGCGAGCGCGGCGATTGAGCGGCGCGGGCGCATAGGGCCTCCACGATGGGTGGATGGGGTCAACGCACGTTAAGGTGCGCGGCTGTCCACCGTCCATCCCCTAATGGACAGTTTCGTGAATTCCTCAGCGTGGCGGATCGAGGCGGTGCACCAGCTCAGCGACGTCGACGCTGTATTCGCACCAGTCCCGGTCGGGGCGGTAGCCCAGCTCCGCGTTGACCTTCAACATCGCCTCGTTGGCCTGCGCGTTCCAGGTCTGCACCTCGATCAACTCCGGCTCGGCGGAGCGCAACTCCAGCAGCATCCGGGCCTTGATCGCCCGATCGATGCCGTAGCCCCGGTGATCCTGCGCGACGATCGTGTCGTACTGGTCGGCGCGGGTCGGGTGCTGCGCCGGCACCACCACCTCGGTCAGGCCGGCCACCTCGCCGCTCTGCTCGTGACGGGCGAGCACGATGTACGGCTTCATGCCTCGCCGGTGCAGCGTGTCGAGGCTGTCCCGCAGCCGCTCCGGGTCGTAGGAGCTGGGGCGCAGCTCACCGTCGTCGACGTCGCGCACCTCGGCCTTGGCCCGCGCGTACGCCTCGATCAGGTCGTCCGGCGGCCCGCCCGGGAAGAACTCCAGCTGGTAGCCCGTCCCGATGCCGGTGGCCATCTCGGCCAACTCGGCCCAGTCCACCGAGGTCAGATCGAGCACGCTGCGTGTCTCCACGTACTCCCGGTTGAAGCCGAGCGACTCGTAGAACCCGACCGCCGGCGTGTCGCCGACAACCTCGACCCCGATCGACCGGAAGCCCTCCTGGTAGACCCGGCGCGCGGCGCGCAGCACCAGGTCACGACCGAGGCCGGTGCGCCGCGCGGACGGGTGCACCAGCACCTCGAGCACACCGATGTCACCCAGAAGGAGTACGTGCACCTGGCCGAGCACCGCGCCCGTGTCGCCCGGAGCGGTCGGCTCGGCCTGGGCGATCCAGGAGATCCGCCGCTCGCCGGGCATCACCTCGGCGAGGTATTCCCGCAACGAAGCCACCCGCCAGGGCGGATCCTGCGGCAGATCGGCCGCCAGGACCGCGTTCAGCGTGGCCAACAGCGACGCGATCTCGGCGGACGACGCGGTCCTGGGGTCCCACTCGCGCACCATCACCCGTCTAGCTTGCCGCTAACAGAGGCCCGGGGGAAGTGTCCAGTTCTCCAACGTATCGAGACGATCACTTCACGACCGACTGGCCCGTCCGTACCGGTTCGCGGTGTCGTAGACGTCCTGGGCGTACCGCCGTACGTCGTTGTAGGAGAGGATCGCGTTCCACCAGTCGCCCGCAATGCTCAGGTTTCGGCCGCCCTTGCAGAGGTAGTTTCCCGCTGCCAGGGCGGCGTCGTCCAGGTCGTGCGGGTCCTTGCGGCCGTCGTTGTCCGCGTCCGCGCCGATCTCCTGCCAGGTGGTCGGGATGAACTGCATCGGCCCGATGGCGCGGTCGAGGGTCGCGTCCCCGTCGAGCGCCCCACGGTCGGTGTCGATGATCCGCATCCGACCCTCCTTCCCGTCCAGCGCCAGCCCGATGATGTTGGGCACCGCCTTGCCGTCCTGCCCCAACCGCGCGCCGTTGGCCGAGCCGTGTCCCGATTCGACCTGCCCGATCGCGGCCAGCGTGGTCCAGCTCAGCGCACAGCTGCGGTTGGTCTGGGCGAGCACCAGCTCGGCGTAGCCGTACGCCTGCATGGCGACCGCCGGCACGCCGACCTTGGCACCGACCTGCTGCGCCCAGCCGGCCAGGGCGTCCGACGGTCGGCCACCGATCACCGACCCGGTCGGCAGCCCGTTGCCGGGCAACCCGCCGGTGGGCAGCGGAAGGGTCGGCAGCGGCCCGGTGGGCAGCGGGCTGGTCGGCAGGCCGGACGGCATCCCAGGCGCGGCGACCCCGCTCGGCGCGGCCGAGGCGTCGACAGCTACCGGGCGCGGTGAGCGGATCGCGGCCGGTACGAGCAGCGCTCCCGCCGCGGCGGTCGCGGCCACCAGCGCCAGCAGGAAGACGCCGGGCAGGGTCAGCCGACCACTCGGCCGGCGTGCCCAGGCGCGGGTCGCCTGGGCCGCGGCGGCTGCTGCCCGGCGGGGCGGCAGACGTACCGCGTGGGCGAACTGCACCCGCCGCCGACGGGCCGGGTCGGGCGCCGGCACGACCGGGATCTCATCCACAGTGGTCTTGGCCGGATCCGCGGCACCGGTCTTCGCGTCGTCAGCGGGCGGGTCGGCGCTCGACGCGCCGGCCGTCTTCGACGCGGCCGGGCCACTGGCGCTGCCGTCCGCCTTCGGTTCCTCGGCTTTCGCGTCGTCGGCTCTCGCGTCGTCGACCTTGGGGGCATCGGCCTTGACGATGTCGGTCTTCTGATCCTCGGGTTTAGCAGCCTCGGCCTTGAGGTCCTCGGTCTTACCGGTCCCGGCCTTCGCGGCCTCGGCCTGGGAGGCGGCTGCTGGACTTGCGGTCGGGACGGGTGCGGCCGGGATGTTCGTGCCGGTGGCGCTCGCGTCCGGTTCGGACCCGGCGGAGTCGGGCGCGGTGGGCTTCGCCGCTGGCGGAGCCGGCGCGGTGGCCGCTGGCGTGGTGGCCGGTGGCGTGGCCGGCGGGCCAGCGGAACGCCCGCTCAGCCAGGGGCGGCGGGGCCGGGGCACCTTGCGCACCGGGTCGGGCGCGGCCCCGGAGCCTTCGAGCGGCCCGTCCAGCGGCGCGGCCGGTCGTAACGGTTGCACACGCTTGTCGTCCTCGCCGTCCACCACCTGTCGAGTATCACCCATCCTCCGCGAACCGCCAGATCCACGTACCCTGGGTGGCATGCCCCGGTACGAGTTCCGCTGCCGCGCCTGCGGCGACACCTTCGAGGTCAACCGTTCGATGGCGGCGGCCGGTGAGCCGGCCAGCTGCCCTCAGGGACACGCCGACACGGTCAAGCTTCTCTCCGCGGTCGCGGTCACCGGTCGCAGTGGCGGTGCCGGTGGTGCCCCGGCACCCGCCGCTGGTGGTGGCTGCTGCGGCGGCGCCTGCGGCTGCTGATCGGGCCAATTCGCCGCCGCCTGGTGGGCCGGCCTTGCCGGGAGCGGGTCCGAGTGGCACGTTGAGGCGGCACTTGCCCGGCCGTTCTCACGATGTGTGATCGTTCGGATTCAGGCAGCATGAACCCGACGTCACGGGCGGAGGTTCCTCGCATGTCGCCACGGATCCAGCTCCCGAGCGGTTGGGTGACCTTCGTATTCACCGATATTGAGGGCTCGACCCGGCTGGCTCAACTGCTCGGCCCCGACTACCGCCCGGTGCTCGCCGAGCATCGACGGCTGCTACGCCGCACGCTGGCCAGCACGGGTGGCGCGGAGCTGTTGACCGAGGGCGACTCGTTCTTCCTGGCCTTCGAGGAAGCGACAGCGGCGATGACCGCGTGCCTGACCGCCCAACGGGCACTGTCCAGCCACGACTGGCCCACCCAAGAAGCCGCGCCCCGGGTGCGGATGGGCCTGCACACCGGCTATGCCGAGCCACGCGACGGCGAGTACGCCAGCCCCGAGGTGCACCGGGCCGCCCGGGTGGCGGCCGCCGCCCACGGCGGGCAGGTGCTCTGCACGGCGTCCACCGCACGTCGGGCGGAGCCGATGCCGCCCGGTGCGACCCTGCTCGACCTGGGCCTGCACCGACTGCGCGGCTTCGACGACCGGGAACGACTGTTCCAACTGGTCGCCCCGGGTCTGGAGCGGCAGTTCCCCCGACCCCGCACCGCCGACGCGGTGGCGCACAACCTGCCCACCCAGGTGACCTCGTTCGTCGGCCGACAGGCCGAGCGCATCGAGCTGGGCCTGCTGGTGCGTCAGCACCGCCTGGTCACCGTGCTGGGCGCCGGCGGCGCGGGCAAGACCCGGCTCGCGGTGGAGTTGGCCAGCGGAGTTGTCGAGGCGTACCCGGACGGGGTCTGGTTCGTCGACATCGCCTCGGTGACCGACCCGGGGCTGGTGGCGTTCGCCATCGCCGCCGTGCTCGGCCTGCGTCCCGAGCCCGGTCGGCCGATGCTGGACACCCTCGTCGAGTACGCGGCCGGCCGCCGGATGTTTGTCGTCCTGGACACCTGCGACACCCAGCCGGCCGCCTGCGCCGAGGTGATCGCGCGTCTGCTGTCCGGCGGGAGCGGCGTGCGGGTGCTGGCCACCAGTCGCGAGTCGTTCAGCCTGCCCGGCGAGGTGGTGTGGCGGATTCCGCCGCTCTCGGTCGACCCGCGCGCGGACGGCGCGGAGAGCGACGCGGTGGCGCTGCTGCTGGACCGTACGGCGGCAGCGCGTGGTGGTCGGCAGCCGGACCCGGCCGAGTCCGCCGACCTGCGTCGGGTCGTGCAACGGTTGGACGGCCTGCCGCTCGCCATCGAGTTGGCCGCCGCCCGGCTGCGGGTGCTCTCCGTCGGTCAGCTCGCCGAGCGGCTCGACGACGTTCTCGGCACCCTGGACGCCGGCCGGGAGGACCCGGATCCGCCGCCGGTGGAGCGGGGCTGGTCCGGCAACCAGCAGGACACCGTGGACCTGGTCGCCGCGGCGGCCGGGGCTGCACCGCCCACCCCGGCGAGCCGGGCGGTGCAGCGCTCGGCCACCGAGCGGCATCTGACCATGCAGGCCACCGTCACCTGGTCCTACCGGACACTGGGGCCCCGGGCCGCCCGCCTGCTGCGGTGGCTGGCGGTCTTCGCCGGCCCGGTGGATCTGGCGACTGTGGAGTGGCTGCTGGGTGACGATCCGCTGGACCCGCTCTCGGTCCTGGTGGACAAGTCGATGGTGTTGGCCGAGCCGCGCGCCGCCGGCAGCACCTACCGGATGCTCGACCCCATCCGGGCGTACGCGGCGCGGCGGTTGGGCGAGGCGGGCGAGGAGCAGGCCGCTCGGGACCGGCACGTGGCCTGGTCGGCGCACGCGTTGGACCGGGCCCACCTGGGCCAGGACGGCCGGCCGGTGACGCTGTCGTTGTATGCCCTCGATCCACTGGCCGGGGAGCTGCGCGCCGCGCTGCGGTGGTGCGCCACCGGCGGCAGCGCCCGTGCCGGCCTCGGTCTGGCGGGTGGGCTGGACCAGTGGTGGCTGGAGCGGGGCCTGGCCCGCGAGGGGCGGCTGTGGCTGTTCCGGCTGTACGGGCGGATCGCGGAGACGGGGGAGCGGATTCCGGAGGCGGAGCTGGCGGCGGCGTACCACATGCATTCGCTGCATGCCAGCGCCGACGGCGAGTTCGCCGAGGAGCTGCGCTACTCCCAGCGGGCGGAGGCAGCGGCCCGGCAGGCCGGCGACGCCGGGTTGCTGGCCCGGGTGCTCGCCGGCAGGGCCGCGCCGCTTGTCGACATGGGGCAGTTCGTCGAGGCCGAGCGGGTATGCCGGGAGGTCATCGACTGGGCGCACGGGCAGGACGTGGTCGGCGAGGCGCTGTTCGCTGTCTTCAGCCTGGCCGAGCTGCTCTGGCGGCGGGGCGCCCTGGAGGAGGCTGCGGAGCTGTTGGGCGCGGTGCGTCCGGTGGAGGCGGCCCGGCCCGTGGAGCGGGGCCGGCGTTCGGTGGACATGCTGCTCGGCATGGTCGCGCTGGCCCGCGGCGACGTGATCGCCGCACACGAGCACCTGCTGGTGGCGCTGCGCTCCCGGATGGGCCACGGCTACCACGGGCGGGCGTGCGACACCTTGAACGCGGTCGCGGTGCGGTGCGCGATCGGCGGGGAGCGGTTGACCGCGGCCCGTCTGTTCGGGGCCGCGCAGGCCACCCGGGCGAGCATGCGTGCCACCCCCGGCATCTTCGGCGGTTACTGGGCCGAGCAGCAGGGGGAGTTGCGCGCGGTGCTTGGCGACGCGGCCTTCGACGACGCGTACGGCGAGGGTGCGGAGCTGGGGCTGGACGAGGCCGCAGCGCTGGCACTCGACGTGGAACACCCGGACCTGGCGGCGGACTCGACCCGCTTCAGCACCGGCCTGTCCCAACCGACCCCCCGCCGTCCCGCCGACCCCGACCGCCACCCAGCCACAAGAACCGAACGCGCCTAACCCACCCAGCCCTCCACCCCACCCCCCCACCCCCGCCCCGCCCCCCTCCCCCCACCCTTGTTGATCAAGAGATTTGCGTCAAGAAACGCGCTCCCGATGACCGAAACCTCTTGATCAACACGGGTGGGCGGGGGTGGGGGCGGGGTGGGGGTGGGGTGGGGTGGGGTTAGTGGGTTTTGGCGTTGGCTTCGGCTTGGGCCTTCATTCGGGCAGCGCGGTCGATGTCGGCCTGCTGGACGGCCGCTACCGAACCGAAGATGCTGACCGCCTGGTAGTAGGTCCAGGCCAGGCTGTAGCAGGCCGGCCGGACGACCGAGTTGTACGTGGTGCAGACGCGCTTCAGGTCCTCGTAGAAGGCGCTGTCGAGGCGGGACTTGTTGGCGGAGAACTGGCCGACCGCCTTGTAGTTGCGGTAGCCGAAGTCGTGTCGGTAGCAGCCCAGGTTGAAGGTGAAGCCGAGCGGGTTGTCCGGGCTGGACGAGCAGTAGTCGGTGGACCAGTTGAAGTTGTACTCGGCCCAGGGTGCCCGGTTGACCCGGGCGCTGTTCCACGAGTTGTAGCTGGACGCGCTGGTCTGGGTCCAGCTGGACAGCACGGAGAGCCGTTGGGCGGGGGTGACGGCGGCGGCGGGGGAGGCGATGGTGAGGGTGGCGAGCAGCGCTAACGCGCCCGAGGCGATCAGGGTGGCGAGACGTCGGGGCACGGGTTACCTCCGCGGGGGTGAGCGGGTGGGACGGAAGTTACCGGCGGGTTACCGGATGTCGATGAGTGTCGATCAGCTGATCAACTAGGCGGTATGCGTATCGCCAACTATTGGTGACATGCGTTGAAACAGACGAATGCCCCGGATGCGTGAGGCGTCCGGGGCATTCGGAAAAGCGGGTCAGCGCAGGACGAATGCCGGCGGGCTGGCGGGGCTCTCGTTCGCCGACCGGTCCAGTGCGGTCAGTCGGTAGGTGTAGCGCCGACCAGGCTCGGCCGAGGTGTCCACCCAGGACTGGTCGTTGCCGGGCGTGGCCCGGACGGTGCCGACCAGGTGCGCGGCGTCGGCAGTGGCGCACCGACCGGGCAGCGTGGTGCCGTCGAACCGATAGATCGCGTACGAGGTGGCGGTGCCGAGCGGACCGACGCCGTCGGCGGGCTGCCGCCAGGTGAGCCGGACCCCGTCGGCCTGCCGGATCGCCTTGCTGACCACCGGGAAGAGCAGCGGCCGGGCCGGCAGGTGGGGCATGGCCGGCACCAGGGCCGGGCGGGAGTAGTGCTCGCCCGCGTAGATGTCGGTGGCGCCGAGGCGGTTGGCGCGCACCTGCACCGCGGAGAAGTGCACGTTGCCCTGCACCTCCGGGTACGACCGGTTGAGCGTCAGGTGGTCGGACAGCTCACGCGGGTTCTGCCAGTACGGCCCGTACGCCGGGTCGCCGCTCTTGTAGTCGGCCTGGCCGATGTAGAGCTGCACGCGGGTGCCGCGCACCGTCTCGGCCCACCACGGCACCAGGCGCGCGTAGTCGGCGGCCGGGTACTGACCGATGTACCAGTAGAGCTGCGGCACCACGTAGTCGATCCACTCCTGCTTGATCCACTTGCGGGTGTCGGCGGAGATGATGTCGTACGACTGGCTGCCGGTGGTGTCCGAACCCAGCGGGTCGGCGGTCTTGTTGCGCCAGATGCCGAACGGGCTGACGCCGAACTTCACCCACGGCTTCGCCGCCTTGATCTTGCCGTTCATCTCCTGGATCAGCAGGTTGATGTTGTCCCGCCGCCAGTCGGCCCGGTCGGTGAAGCCCCGGTTGTGGGCGGCGAAGGTCGCGTCGTCCGGCACCTGGTAGGTGCCGCTGGGGTAGGGGTAGAAGTAGTCGTCGAAGTGGACGCCGTCGATGTCGTACCGCTTGACGGCGTCCATCATGGCGGTCTGGACGAACTCGCGGACCTCGGGAATTCCGGGGTTGTAGTAGAGCCGGCTGCCGGCCACGCCGGCCGGTGGGTAGGCGAAGGTCCAGTCGGGGTGCTGCTGGGCCGGGTGGCCGGGGGCGAGCTGGGTCAGGTCCGCACCGGCGCCGCCGGGGGCCGGCATGGAGACGCGGTACGGGTTGAACCAGGCGTGGAACTCCAGGCTCCGCTTGTGCGACTCGTCGACCAGGAACGCCAGTGGGTCCCAGCCCGGGTCCTGGCCGCGTACCCCGGTCAGGTATTCCGACCAGGGCTCGTACGGCGAGGGCCAGAGCGCGTCGGCGGTGGGCCGGACCTGCACCACGACGGCGTTGTGGTGCAGTCGCCCGGCCAGGTCGAGCAGTTCGCGGTATTCGGCCTGTTGGGCCGCGATCCGGTCCGGGTTGGTCTGGGACGCCTTGCTGGGCCAGTCGATGTTGACCACCGAGGAGATCCACATGGCCCGGAACTGCCGTTTCGGGGTGGCCGGGTCGGTGGCGCAGGTGGCGGTGGTGCTGTCGGCCGCGCTGGGTGCGGCGCTCGCGGGGGTGGCGGTGACGAACGTGCCGAGCAGGGCTGCGACCAGCCCGGCGACTCCGAGTCGGGTGGCTTTCATGCGGTCTGTCCCTTCGTTGGGGCTCCCGGATGTTTCGCGCGGTGCACGGCAAGATTCGCCGTCGATGTCCGCGTTGCTGGTAGGAAATTTTCACAGTCTGGCCATCGCCGCAAGAGTTCGCGGTTGACCAATCGCGCCGGTGGGTAGCAACGGCGGTCACCGGCCGCCACGGAGGTGGTCGCACGGTGGGAGGGGTGACCGGGTGTCCGTGCTGCGCACAAAACCAATCAAGGACGTGATAGCCCAAGGTGAGGCGGACGGCAGCGACGGCCAGCTGGGGCTGAAGCGACGGCTCGGCGCGATCGACCTCACCGGCTTCGGCATCGGCATCGTGATCGGCACCGGCATCTTCACGCTCACCGGGATCGAGGCCCGGGACAGCGCCGGGCCGGGCGTGGTGATCTCCTTCGCCATCGCCGGCGTGGTGGCCCTGCTCGCCGCCCTCTGCTACGCCGAGCTGGCCTCCAGCGTGCCGACCGCCGGCAGCGCCTACACCTACGCGTACGCCACGATGGGCGAGATCGTCGCCTGGATCATCGGCTGGGACCTGCTGCTGGAGTTCGCGCTCGGCGCCGCCGTGGTGGCCCGAGGCTGGTCCGGCTACCTCGCCGAACTGCTCGACCTGCCGACCCGATGGTTCGGCGAGGAGGGCAGCACCGTCAACGTGGGCGCCATCGCGATCGTGCTGGTCCTCGGCATCGTGGCGATCGTCGGCATCCGCGAATCCGCCCGGATCACCAACCTGCTGGTGCTGGTCAAGGTGGCCATCTGCGTCTTCGTGGTGGTAGCCGGGCTGTTCTTCGTCAGGGCCGCCAACCTCACCCCGTTCATCCCGTCGGCCGAGCCCGCCGGGAGCGGCGACGACGGCATCAAGCAGCCGGTCACGCAGGCGCTCTTCGGGCTGGAGCCGTCGGTCTTCGGCTTCGTCGGGGTGCTCAGCGCCGCCGCCGTCGTCTTCTTCGCGTACACCGGCTTCGAGGCCGTGGCCAACCTGGGCGAGGAGACGAGGAAGCCCAAGCGGGACCTCACCCTGGGTCTGCTCGGCACGCTGCTGATCTCCACGGTGCTCTACATCGGCGTCTCGCTGGTGGTGGTCGGGATGGTGCCGTACACCGAGATCGACCGGGGTGCCCCGATCGCGTCGGCCTTCGAGTCGGTCGGCGCGGGCTGGGCGGCAGTGTTGGTCTCCATCGCCGCGGTCGCGGGACTGACCAGCGTCATCCTGGTCGACCTGGTGGCGATGGGCCGGATCGGCTTCGCCATCGCCCGGGACGGGTTGATCCCGCCCTCGATCGCGAAGGTGCACCCGCGCTGGGGCACCCCGTACCGGATCTCGGCGATCATGACGGTGGCGGTCGCGCTGCTGGCCGGCTTCCTGCCACTGTCCGCGCTGGCCGACCTGGTCAGCATCGGCGCGCTCTGCGCGTTCGTCCTCGTGTCGGTGGCGGTGCCGATCCTGCGCCGCAAGCGGCCCGACCTGGAGCGGCCGTTCCGGGTGCCGTTCTCACCGGTGCTGCCGATCGTCTCGGCGTTGGCCTGCTTCTACCTGATGCTCAACCTGTCGGTGGAGACCTGGCTGCGGTTCCTGGCCTGGATGCTGCTGGGCGCGTTGATCTACTTCGGCTACGGCCGCCGCCGCAACCGGCTGGCCCAGCACGAGCCCGCCGTGCAGGAGGGTCGCTGACGGTATGGTGCGCCCGTCACCTCGGGGAGGTTGCGGCGTGCGACACAGACTCAAGGACGTGGCCGAACGGGCCGGCGTCTCCGTCAAGACCGTCTCCAACGTCGTGAACGGCCACGTGCACGTACGACCGGACACCCGTGCCCGGGTCGAGGAGGCGATCGTCGAACTCAACTACCGGCCCAACCTCTCCGCCCGTCACCTCCGCAAGGGACGCACCGGCGTGATCGCGCTGGCCGTTCCGGAACTGGACATCCCGTACTTCGCCGAGCTGGCCCGTCACGTGGTCAGCGCCGCCGCCGAGCACGCCTGGACGGTGCTCATCGACCAGACCGGCGGCCGGCGTGACCAGGAACGGGTGCTTGCCTCCGGTATCACCGACCACCTGATCGACGGGCTCATCCTCAGTCCGTTGGCGCTCACCGCCGCCGACCTGGCCGGTCTGGACGGCACTCCGATGGTGCTGCTCGGCGAGCGGATCGAACACTGCCCGGCGGATCGCGTGGTGATCGACAACGTGGCAGCGGCCCGGGAGATCACCAGCCACCTGATCCAGTTGGGTCACCGCCGGATCGCTGCCATCGGCGCGCAGCGCACCGACGAGGGTGCCAGCGCCCGGCTGCGCCTGGCCGGCTACCGCGACGCGCTGCGCGCCGCCGGCCTCGACCACGACCAGGACCTGGTGGCGTCCGCGCCGGCCTGGCACCGCGCCGACGGCGCGGCCGCGATGCGGGGCCTGCTCACCTGCGGGGTACGCCCCGACGCCGTCTTCTGCTTCAACGACACGCTGGCCCTCGGTGCCCTGCGGGCGCTGCACGAGGCCGGCCTGCGGGTGCCCGAGGACATGGCGGTGGCCGGCTTCGACGACATCGAGGACGGCAGGTTCGCCACCCCGACCCTGAGCACCGTCGCCCCGGACAAGGAGCAGGTCGCCCGCCTGGCCGTCGAACTCCTCGCCAACCGCCTGGAGGGTGATCCCACCGTCCCCGCCCGGGAACTCCGCGCCCCCTACCGCCTGGAACTCCGCGAGTCCACCCGGACCCGCTAGTCGAAGAAGCGGGCCAGGTGGGACTGCGGTGCCGCGTCGGCGTCCGGGGGAAGGGGCGTCAGGTCGGCGAAGATCGAGGCGCCGTCGCAGCCCGCGTGCAGTGGGTACCAGCGCGGCGTGCCCGGTGGCCGCAGTTGGCAGATCCCCTTGAACGTCTGCACGTCCATCAGCCGGACGTGGGTCGGGTCGGCCACCGCGTTCACATGCCCCCACCAGGGGCTCATCACGTGCAGCACCCCACCGGGGCGGAGCACCCGATGACACTCGTCGACCAGCGGCAGAAAGTCGATCAGGTGCTCCAGGATGTGCACCGCGAAGAGGACGTCCACCGAGTTGTCGGCGAGCGGCAGCGAGCCGGACAGGTCCGCCACGGCATTCACGCCGGGTGCCGGGTAGATGTCCAGCCCCAGGTTGCTCGACCACTGCTTGGTCGGCCCACAACCGAGGTCCACCACCACCGGCGCCCGCCCGCCGATGCCGACCCGGCACCAGACGCCGTAGACACCGGCCAGCCGCCCCACCAGGTCCCGCACCAGCCGTAGCTGGGTGGGATCGGCCACGTCGCCGCTCAGATGGGCCACCCCCCGGTCGAACCGCACCTCGACCGCCAGCTCCCGCAACCGATCATCGTGGCGGACCTGGTCCGCCCATGCCTGAGCGAGGAAATCGTCGATCGCCCGCAGCCGGTCGGCCGAGGGCGGAGTCTGTGCCAAAGCGACCATTCGGGCCACCTCCCGCCGCGCGATACCCGCAATCGCGCCCGGTATGCCCCGCTCGCCCGCCTCGTTGCCGACTTCCGGTGCG
Source organism: Micromonospora sp. NPDC047187 (assembly GCF_040643355.1). Lineage (NCBI taxonomy): Bacteria > Bacillati > Actinomycetota > Actinomycetes > Micromonosporales > Micromonosporaceae > Micromonospora > Micromonospora sp. NPDC047187. The sequence goes on along the minus strand of NZ_JBEYUF010000008.1, from coordinate 198,799 downwards.
CGGCCTGGCGCGGTCGGGTCAGCCGGAGAGGGTGCGGCGGCCCCCGCGCATCCGCTGGCGAGGCGGCGGGTCGGCGGGCTTCGGCCGCTTGAGGTGGTAGCGGTGCAGTTCGTGGTTGCCGGGCAGGGACGGGTCCTCGCTCATCGCGACCAACTCCCAGCCCTGGTCGCCGGCCCGGTTCAGGTGGGCCAGCGAGGTGTCGCCGTACGGCGTCACGTCGACCATCGAGCCGTCCGGCCCGTACCAGACGAAGACGACCTCCCAGCCGAGGTCGTTTGTCGCAGCCTGGCGGCGGCGGACCAGCAGGGCGTACTCCCACTTGAGCATGGCGTCATTCTCACCCCGCGCCGGCCCGCGGGCACGGATCAATCTTCGGCGATCCGCCCGGCGTCGACCCGCAGTCGCCGGTTGGTCTCGATGGCGGCCAGCATCCGCCGGTCGTGGGTGACCAGCAGCAGCGTCCCGGGGTAGCTGGCCAGCGCCGATTCGAGCTGCTCGATGGCGGGCAGGTCCAGGTGGTTGGTGGGCTCGTCCAGCACCAGCAGGTTGACCCCACGGCCCTGGAGCAGGGCCAGCGCGGCCCGGGTCCGCTCACCGGGGGAGAGGGTCGCCGCCGGTCGGGGCACGTGCGCCGCCCGCAGGCCGAACTTGGCCAGCAGGGTCCGCGCGTCCGCCGGCGACAAATGGGGTACGGCCGCCTCGAACGCGTCGATCAGCGGCACGTCGCCGAGGAACAGCCCCCGGGCCTGGTCCACCTCGCCGACCACCACGCCGGGCCCGAGCGAGGCGGTGCCGGCGTCCAGCGGCAGCCGGCCCAGCAGCGCGGCCAACAGGGTGGACTTGCCCGAGCCGTTCGCCCCGGTCACCGCGACCCGGTCCGCCCAGTCGATCTGGAGGTCGACCGGGCCGAGGGTGAAGCCACCACGGCGTACCACTGCTCCGCGCAGCGTGGCCACGACGGCGCCGGCGCGGGGCGCGGCGGCGATCTCCATCCGCAGCTCCCACTCCTTGCGGGGCTCCTCGACCACGTCGAGCCGTTCGATCAGCCGTTCGGTCTGCTTGGCCTTGGCGGCCTGCTTCTCGCTCGACTCGCTGCGGAACTTGCGGCCGATCTTGTCGTTGTCGGTGGCCTTGCGGCGGGCGTTCCGCACGCCCTTCTCCATCCACCCACGCTGGGTACGGGCCCGAGCCTCCAGCCCGGCCTTCGTGTCGGCGTACTCCTCGAAGTCCGCGCGGGCGTGCCGGCGGGCCACCTCGCGCTCCTCCAGGTAGGCCGCGTAGCCGCCGCCGTAGTGGTTCACCTGCTGCTGCGCCAGGTCCAGCTCCACGACCCGGGTCACCGTGCGGGTGAGGAACTCCCGGTCGTGGCTGACCAGCACCGTGCCGGCCCGCAGACCGGTGACGAACTCCTCCAGCCGCTCCAACCCGGCCAGGTCCAGGTCGTTCGTCGGCTCGTCGAGCAGGAACACGTCGTACCGGCTGAGCAGCAGCGACGCGAGCCCGGCCCGGGCCGCCTGGCCCCCGGAGAGCCCTGTCATCGGGTGGTCAAGGTCGACAGCTAGCCCCAGGTCGGCGCTCACCTGCTCGGCGCGTTCGTCGAGGTCCGCGCCGCCGAGGGCGAGCCAGCGCTCCAGCGCGTCACCGTACGCGTCGTCGGCACCCGCCGCCCCGGCGGTCAGCGCCTCGGTCGCCGCGTCCAACGCCGCCTGCGCGGCGGTCACCCCGGTCCGGCGGGCCAGGAAGTCCCGTACCGTCTCGCCCGGCCGCCGTTCCGGCTCCTGCGGCAGGTGTCCGACGCTCGCGGTGGGCGGGCTGAGCCGCACGCTGCCGGCCTCGACCGGCAACAACCCGGCGAGGGTACGCAGCAGCGTCGACTTGCCGGCCCCGTTCGGCCCGACCAGCCCGACCACGTCGCCGGGGGCGACCACCAGGTCCAGTCCGGCGAAGAGCGGGCGGTCGCCGTGCCCGGCGGCCAGGTCCTTGACGATCATCGTGGCGCTCATCAGGACGGCAGCCTATCCGGCCGCCCGCATACGACCGGCCGGCAGCGGGCAGACTCAACGACGTGGTGACCACACTGGCGATCGACTGTGGCGGCGGGGGCATCAAGGCGTCCGTGCTCGACGAGGCGGGAACGATGCGGGCCCGGCCGTTGCGGGTGCCCACCCCGTACCCGTTGCCGCCCGCGCTGTTTGTCCGGACCCTGCGGGATCTCGGCGGGCGCCTGCCAACGGCGGACCGGATCACTGTCGGCGTACCCGGGATGATCCGGCACGGAGTGGTGGTGAGCACCCCGCACTACGTGACCCGCAACGGCCCCCGCACCCGGGTCGACCCGGACCTGCTCGCCGAGTGGTCCGGCTGGGACGCGCGCGGTGCACTGGCCGACGCGTTCGGGGTGCCGGCGCTGGTGCTCAACGACGCCGAGGTGCACGGCGCCGGAGTGGTCGCCGGCACCGGCTGCGAGCTGGTGCTGACCCTGGGGACGGGGCTGGGCAGCGCGCTTTTCGACGGCGGGGTGCTCGCGCCGCACCTGGAGTTGTCGCACGCGCCGGTGCGCTGGGGCACCACCTACGACACGTACGTCGGCGAGCCGGAACGGCGGCGGCTCGGCGACGCCTTCTGGTCCCGTCGGATCCGCCAGGTGGTGGACGGGCTGCGCCCGGTGTTCCGCTGGGACCGGCTCTACCTGGGCGGGGGTAACTCCCGACTGATCCGGCCCGAGCAACTGACCCGGATGGGCGACGACGTGGTGGTGGTGCCGAACACCGCCGGAATCGTCGGCGGTGTCCGCGCCTGGGAACTTTCCGCCGGACGCCGGGACGCCCGCACCTGACCCTTCGGCGGCCCGAACTGACCTGATCTCGACCCCGGGAACAGTCGCCAAACGTCCGGTGTTGTGCCAGCGTCGGAACAGGTGACGGTGCGACCCGAGGAGGTGGCAGATGGATCTTCTGGCGGACTACCGGCGGGCGACCATGTTCTTCGAAACCGGTGACCCCAGCGGAGCAGCCCGACTGCTGGAGCCGATCATCGACGCCGAACCCGGCAACGCGGCGGTCCGGCAACTGCTGGCTCGGGCGTACTTCCAGTCGGCCCAGCTCAACCGGGCCGAGGAGCATCTGCGCGAGCTGGTCGAGCGGGACCCGAGCGACCACTACGCGCACCACGTGCTCGGTCGGACGCTGGAGCGACTGAACCGACACACCGACGCGCTGCGGCACCTACGGATCGCCGCCGCGATGTACGCGGCCAACGACGACTACCGGACCGCGCTTGAGCGGGTGGAGACCCGCCTCGGCGGCCGGCGCTGACGGTGCGCAGTTCCATCACAGGGGCGGTCCTTCGGGGCCGCCCCTTCCGTCGCCCGATTGGCGGGCCGGCGGCCGCGCCTAGGATGGCGGACATGGGACCTGACCGGCCGGGGGCTGCGGCATGAAGCTCAAGCTGGACCTGCACGAGATCTTCAACAAGGGCCAGGACATCGACAGGGCGTTGCGCGGGATCATGGACGAGGCGGTGGCGAAGAAGGCCACCCTCGTCGAGATCATCCCCGGCAAGGGGTCCGGCCAGCTCAAGAAGCGGGTGCTGCGGTTCCTCGACCAGAAGGACGTCAAGCAGCTCTACCACCGCGTGGAGAAGGACTCGAAGAACTTCGGCCGCCTCTTCGTCCACTTCCGCTGGAAGTAGGCCGCGCGCATGTCGACGGTGAACCTGCGTCAAACCGCCCGGGCGATCATCGTCGATGACGACTACCGGGTTCTGTTGCTCCGACTCGCCATTCCGGACCCGGCGGGCACGATCGTCGTGTGGATCACCCCCGGGGGTGGCGTCGAAGACGGCGAGACGCCGCTGGTCGCCCTGCGGCGAGAGCTGCACGAAGAGGTCGGTCTTGCGATCGATGCCGACCCGCCGCAGGTCTGGCGTCAGGAGGTGGTCGCCTCCGGGCACGCTTCCGGCCACGATGGCGTCGCGAACGACTACTTCCTCGTGCGGACCGCGTCGTTCACGCCACGCGGCGCGATGAGCGATGAGGAACTCGCCGCCGAGCACGTCACCGGGTGGCGTTGGTGGTCGCTGTCGGAGATCAGGGAACACCACGGTCCGGAACTGTTCTCGCCACGGGACCTCGCCACGCCGTTGGCCGCATTGATCGCTGACGGAGCACCAACCCAACCCGTCCCGCTTGGCCTCTAGGCAGAGCCGCACCGCCTCGTCGATCATGGAGTTGTGGTGGCCGACAAAACCCCCATATAACGCCGAACCTGGCACCACAACCCAATGATCGACGGGGACAGACTGCCCCTCCTCCGCGATCTTGCGTTTCCTGTCGCGACATAAGCAGGAATTCCGTGCAATTCGGCGACCGAAACTCCAAGATCGGCGCCGGTGGGGCGTCGGTCAGAGGCTGGTGACGAGGAGGCTGCAGGCGAGCAGCGGGAGCAGCGCGGCGAGGGTGCCCACCAGGGTCGACGAGCGGATCCGGGTGCGGGAGATGAGTGCCGCGAGCGTCGCCAGGCTGACCAGCGCTGCGAGGAACAGCGCCGGCAGGGCCACGTAGAGCCCGAAGAGCAACGTCCTCGATCGTTCGGAGTCGCACACCTCGCCGCAGTCCGTCGGGACCGACCCGGAGAGCGTGCCGAGGAAGAGGCCGAACGCCACGACGACGGCCACGTACCAGCCGGCGAGCACCAGGAACGAGGAGCGTGACGGTGACAGGGTCATCGCCGGAGTATCCGCTGTTGCGAGAGGAAGCGTCAGCCCGCGAGAGCTTCGGCGCGGGCGCCGTGGCCGGTGGGGCGTCGGGACCAGCACTGTGGGCGCTGCCGGACGGCGAGCTCCAGGGCCTGATGGTCGGACTCGATCATTTCTCGGGCTATTCGACGCGCCATTTCCAGGCGGTCGACGTGCATGTCAAGATCCGTCGGGCCGGCGCCTGCCATCTCGAACTCCTTGTCAGCGTTCGAACTAGTCGCATCATGCGTCACGCCGAGAATCGTCACCATTCCCCGATCGGTGGAAAGCTTCCGCCGTACGGCTCGGTGTCGCGTACCCCGGTTGCGCCGATGGTAGCGGTGGCCGCGCCATGCCGCCCGGAACTGTGGTTATCTCGTCTTGCCTACGGTTTGTACATTGCATTGTGCGCGGGTCGGGGGGCGCGACAAGTCCGGTGAGGGATCTTCGTTACGGGAGGACCGCCGTGCAGCATTCGAGCACTACCGATCCCTTGTTCGTCGCCGTCGAATCAGAGTCGATCACCCGAGCGGATGTCGCCGGGCTCATCGCGGGGCGGCTGGCCGCCGTTCGGGTGCCGGGGTTGCTCTCCGCGGCCCGCTGCCAGGCGATCACCGCCGCCCTCGCCAACGCGCCGATGGACCGCTACGACGAGAGCCGGGTCTTTCCCGTCGTCGCCAAGTTCGGTCCGGCCATCAACGACCACCGGTCCGCCGGGGCACTCCGCGAGGACTACTGGGACGCGGCCGGCGCAGCCGAGAAGAGCTGGTCGACGCTGGGCCTGTCGGACTCGCCCCGGGACCTGTGCCTGGCCGCGTTCCGCGATGCCTGGCCGGACGTGGCACCCGGGCGGCGGCAGGGTCGGGAGATGCACGTCGGCATCGTCCGCGAGATCAACGCAGGGCTCCAGGTGCACTTCGACGACGCGGTACGGGAGTACGCGGGTCGGCTGCTCGACGGCGAGGTGGTGGCCCAGCTGGCGTTCAACATCTACATCCGGGTGCCACCGGTCGGTGGTGAGACAGTGTTGTGGCGGCGGCGCTGGCAGCCGAAAGACGAGCCGTTGCGGATCCCCGGCGGGTACGGCTTCCAGGAGGCGGTGGTCGCCGAAGCGCAGTCGTTGACGTTGCGCCCCACGCTCGGGGAGGGCTTTCTGTTTGATCCGCGGCACTATCACACGGTGCGTCCCGCGTCGGATGGCCGACGGATCTCCATAGGATGTTTCGTCGGGCTCACCGACGATGGTCGACTGGCCCTCTGGTCGTAGTGAAGGGCGTTTCCCCATGGTGGACAGAAGCGACGTCGAGGCGGCCGCGGCCCTTGTCGAGGGGCGGGTCCGGGAAACCCCGGTCATCGCCATCGACGGCGCCGATCTGGGTGTGCCCGGGCAACTCAGCCTCAAGTTGGAGCTGCACCAGCACACCGGCTCGTTCAAGCCGCGTGGCGCGTTCAACCGGATGCTCCAGGGGTCGTTGCCCTCGGCCGGGGTGATCGCCGCGTCTGGTGGCAACCATGGCCTCGCCGTCGCGTACGCGGCCCGGTCGTTGGGCGTGCCGGCGGAGGTCTTCGTGCCGGTCACCGCCTCGCCGGTGAAGGTGCAGCGGTTGGCCGGGTTGGGCGCACAGGTGCGCCAGGTGGGCCAGCACTACGCCGAGGCGTTGGCGGCGAGCACCCAGCGGGCCGGGGAGACCGGCGCGCTGGTAGTGCACGCGTACGACCAGCCGGAGGTGGTGGCCGGTCAGGGCACCGTCGGCCGGGAGCTGGAGCGGCAGGTGGACGGGATCGACACAGTGCTGGTGGCGGTCGGTGGTGGCGGGTTGGTGTCCGGAATCGCCAGTTGGTTCGGTGGTTCGGTACGGGTCGTGGCGGTCGAGCCGGAGCAGATTCCCACCCTGCACTCGGCCCTCAAGGCGGGTCGGCCGGTCGACATCGAGGTGGGTGGTATCGCCACCGACTCGCTGGGTGCCCGGCGGATCGGCGAGATCGCCTTCGACACCGCCCGCCGGACCGAGGTGGTGTCAGTGCTGGTCCGCGACGAGGACCTGGTGCGGGCGCGTCGGTTGCTCTGGTCGGAGTTGCGGGTCGCGGCCGAGTTGGGTGGTGCCGCCGCGCTGGCCGCGCTGGTCGGCGGCGCGTACGTGCCGCAGCCGGGGGAGCGGGTGGCAGTGATCATCTGTGGTGGCAACACCGACCCGAGTGACCTGGGCCCGGCCGCGCCGCACTGACCGGTCAGTCGCCGTCGCGCAGCCGGCGCAGCGCGTGTTCCACCTGAAGGGTGTCCAGGTGGGTGTCGCCGAGGAGCCGCCGGCGGTCGGCCAGCAGCTGCTCGTACACCTCGATCGCCGCGTCGACCTGCTCCTCGAGCAGTAGCACCAGGGCCAGGGTGGATCGGATGGCGAGCACCTCGCTGCGGTCGGCGTGCCGGGGTTCGACGGTGGCCAGGGTGGCCCGCAGTTCGGCCTCCGCCTCGGCGAGCCGGCCCTGCGCCTGCATGCAGCGGGCCAGCGTGTGCCGGGCCTGCCAGGTCTCCGGTTGGTTGAGCGGCCACAACCGGTAGCGGACCTCCAGGATGGCGTGCAGCATGTCCTCGGCCTCGGGCGCCCGTTGCTGGGCCAGCACCGCCAGCGCCAGGCTGTGCCGCACGATCATGGTGTCCCAGTGTTCCGGGCCGCGTACCTGGTCCTCGGCGGCGACGATCTGCCGCAGCTCCAGCTCGGCCTCCGGCCACTGGCGCTGCGCCATGATCGCCTTGGTGAGCTTGTGCCGGCTGGCGAGGGTGTCGGCGTCGTCGCTGCCCAGCACCCTGGTGCGGTCCGCGATGACCTCGCGGAGCACCCGGTCGGCCATCTCCGGCTGGTTGCGCTCCAGCCAGGTGCGGCCCAGTTCGTGGCGCAGCGCCAGCACCTGCGGTCGGTCCAGGTCGTGGTCGTACGCTGCGCAACCGCGCACGATCGGGTCGAGGATGTCGAAGGCCGAGCCGGGTAGGCCGACCGCGATGAGGTAGCGGGCGGTGAGCCGGGTCAGCTCCAGCGCGCGGCGTACCGTCTCGGGGTCGTGCTTGTGTTTCTGCGGCACGAGGTATTCCCGCACGGCCTCGACCAGGTGCGGCACCAGCACGTCCCAGTTGGTCCAGGCCGCCGAGTCGTCCGGGTTCTGCCCCTCGGTGGCGGCGAGCAGCAGCTTCATGACCAGCCCGTGGTACTCGGCGATCTGCTCACGCACCTCGTCGCGGTCGCGGAACATCGCGTGCACCAGTGGGTGCAGCGAGAGAACGTGCGCGAACGCCGGGTCGGTGACCTCCTCCTGCACGTCGAAGTCGACCAGGGCCAGGTTGCCGATGCCCTCCAGCACCTTCACCCGCTGCCGGCCGGTGAGCCCCTTGAAGAGCGGCGACTCGGCCAGGATGGCCGGCTTGAGCACCACCTCGTAGGGCACCGGGGAGATGCTCAGGCAGGCCAGCACGTTGAGCAGTGGCCGGCTCTGTTGGAGTTGGCGGCGGGCCAGCAGGTCCAGTGAGATGTCGTCGACCTCGCGGACGATCTCCAGGCCGAGGGACTCGTCGAGGTCGACGTCGGCGGCGTCGCGCGGTGAGCGGAACCGACGCTGCACTGCCGTCCGGTAGTCGGCGAAGGTGGTGATTGTGGATGAGCCGCGCCAGACCGGGCTGGCGTTGACCGACCGCAGGTAGTTGCCGGCGGCGCGTAGGGCGAGGGGCAACCCGCCCAGCTCCCGGGCGAGTTCCCGGGCGTCGACCAGGCCGCCGGCCTGGGCGCCGGCCCGGTCGATGAGCACCTTTGCGCCGGCGTCGGCGTCGAGCGGGCGCACCTGGTGCAGCACCGACCAGGTGCCCCAGGTGGCCCGGTTGCCGTCCCGGCTGGTCACGATGACCATGCCGTCGTCGGCCTCCGGGCTGCGCAGCCAGCCGGTGCCGTCGGCGAGCACTCCGTCGGTGGGGCCCAGGCTGGCGGGCTCGTCGGCACTGTCGAAGATCAACAACCAGGGCTGCGCGGCCTGGTTGAGGTAGCGCCACACCAGGTCGGTGGCGCTGATCATCCCGGCCCACGCCTGGTCGACCTGGGTCTCCGACGCGCCGAGTTGGCTGACCACCTCCCGCATCCCGGAGTTGAGCCGCCCCGCCTGTACCCACCAGACCGTCCGGCCTCCAGCGCGGGCCCGGCGGGCGATCTCCAGCGCGACGTGGCTCTTGCCGGAGCCGCCCATGCCGCACAGGATGTGCACACCGGGCCGGCCCTGGGCAATTTCCCCCGGTTGGACGATCTCGTCGATCAGGTCGTCGCGCCCGTGCAGTGGGCTGTCCAGTCGCCCGAGCGGTGGATCGACGGAGACCCGACTCGGCCGGTCGTACGCAGGCCGAGGCACGCCGGCATCCTCGGGTGGAACGTCCGCAGTCAATGCGGTCCCCCTTCGGTGGCGAATTCACAATGGGGCGGAGGCGTTTGATACCTGTCCATCTGGTGGACAGTCGGAGGGATTGCCGCCCGCACCATGTCGACCGCAAGCGTATCCACCCCCGTACTGGGTTGCACACTCTCCGTTTAGGCCGCCCGGCTGACCAAAACCAGTGTCGGAATTCCCAATTCGCTGCTGATTCCGGCCGATCCGCCGTGCGCGGCACTCGACACGGGCATCCACGATGGACCTATGAACTGGTCGCCAATCCAGGACGTCGTCGACTGGGGTTCCGTGCCGGACTGGTTCGGCGCGGTCGGCTCCATCGCCAGCGTGCTCTTCGTCTACCTCGGACTGCGGCGGGAAATCCGGGCCCGTCGTAACGACGATCTGCGAGTCCGGGCCACCCAGGCTCGGCTGGTCTCGGCGGTGGCCGAGATTCGCGGCACCTCGGTGCTGCGGGTCGCCGTGGCCAACGAGAGTGACGCCCCGGTGCTGGACGTGGTGGCGCTGGCTCGACTCGTTCCACCCGACGATCCGGACGCGCCGCCGGTCGGGCTGGCCGCAGCGAAACAGGTCCGTCGGATCCCCGGCCGCGACGTGCACGACCTCTTCGTCACCGTCGCGGCGGAGCACCGGCTCCGCACGGGCGACACCGTTCTGGTCGACCTCACCTTCACCGACCACGACGGTAATCGCTGGCACCGGGTCGGTGCCGGCCAACCCGAACCGGTGGGCTGACCGGAAGAGAGGGAACGGTGGTCCGGCGGAAAGACCACTCCGCCGGACCACCGTTTCACCTCAGATGGGATAGGTGCGGGCGACCGCCAACATCTCCGAACTGTGCGACCCGACGACGCCGACAGCCGGCGGCCGGGGGCGGAAGCCGGGCAGCGCGTCCAACCCGTCACTGGCGTCCATCACCCGCAGCGCGACCGGGCCGTCACCGAGGCTCGGGTACATGGTCAGTGCGATTTCGACCCCCTCCGCCGGAGGCGCGTGGAACACCACGCCGAAGCCCCAGGGCTTCTGAGTCGCCATCCGGGCAACGTCGAACTGTCGTCCGTTCACCGTCGCCGACGTCACCGCCGTCGGTCCGTTCACATGCAGCGTGAGCAGGCGGACCGGACGCTGCGGGAGGACACGCACCCGCACCAGCCGTTCGTCACCGGAGCGGGTGTCGGACAGCACCTCCACCTTCGGTGCCGGGAGGTCCGCCTTCGGGGCTGGACCGCCGCGCAGCTCCGCATCGCCCAGGCCGGGGAAGTCGTCGACCGTGGTCACCCCGTCCACGTAGCCGTCCGTCCACGGCTGCGGGTCGGTCTCATGGCTGAGCCAGCGGGCCTGGCCGGTGCCGGCGTCCATCGCGTACATCAGGTGGGTCGGGGCGGGATGGGCGGCGTCGAACCGGTCCACTGCCAACCCGACCCCGGCGAGCACCACGGCGGCCACCGCGGCGGCGCCGGCCGGCAGCACCGCGAGCCGCCGGGCCCGCAGCGCGAGCAGGCCGCGCTGACCACCGGCCTGCGGGTGCAGCAGGTCGACCACCGGCAGGGCGACCAGGCCGAGCAGCACCGCGACCAGCGCCGCCACCCCGCCCATGGCCATCCCCAGCGCGGGGAAGAGCAGCACCACTGTGGGCAGCAGGATGACCACACCCACGGCCGCGGCGGCCGTCACCGCCACCACCGGCCACGGTCCGTTCTGCCGGGTACGCAGCGCGACCAGCCCGCCGAGGGCGCCGGCCAGCGCCGGAAGGGTGGTGAGGTACGCCCCACCCGGCACCGCCACGGCGAGCAGCACCCCGAGCAGGGCTAGCCAGGCCAGCCCGGCGACGGCGAGTGCGGCCGGGCCGATCCGGCGGCGGGTCAGCGCGTACCAGGTGAACAGGATGGCGGTGGCGAGCGCCAGGACGGCCAGCCGGTACCAGATCGGCCGGTACGGGTCGAGCAGTTCCGCGTACCCCGGTCGGATCGTGGTGATCGCCAGCCAGAGCAGTTGGGCGGCGACCGGCGCGGCGACGATCGGCACCAGAGCCAGCGCGAAGCCGGCGGCCAGCCGGCCGGTGCTGGCCCGGCCGCTCCGGCGGGTCAGCCAACCCAGGGCGGCAACCAGGGCCACCGCGAGCAGGGCCAGCGGCAGTGTGAGCCAGCCCGGGTAGCGGACCAGCCCGCCGGGGACCGGGAAGTAGGTGGCGTCGTGCCCGGAGCGCAGGTCGGTCAGGTCGGTGTCACCGAACTCCCGGGCCAGGCCCAACGCGTTGTCCCCGTGCTGCTGGAGGCTGCCCCGGTCCATGGCGGCCGGGGTGTCCAACGGCGTGTGGTAGATCGCGCCCCCGTCGATGTACGCCGAGTTCAGCCCGACGAACTTCTGATCGAGGAAGGCGGTGAAGTCGGTGTCGTTGGGCAGCGCGCGGTAGATCTCCACAGCGAACGAGGTGCCGACCGGGTGCGGGGCGGCCCGGCCGAAGATGTCCACCAGCTTCGCGTTGTTCCGCGACGTCTCGAACATGATCACCGGCCCGGTGGAGCCCCGCGCCTCCAGGTTGAGCACCACACCGCCGTCGGCGGCCAGCGGGTGGCTGGCGGCGAACGCGGCCGCGCCGCAGAGGCACGCCTCCTCGGCGTCGGTCAGCACGAAGACGATGTCGTTGCGCGGCCGGGGGCCGGTGGTCAGCGCGCGGGCCACCTCCAGGATGGTCGACGTGCCGGCCGCGTCGTCGTTGCCGCCCGGCCCGGTCTGTACCGAGTCGTAGTGGGAGACCAGGAAGACCCGACCCGTCGAGTCGGTGCCGGGCAACCGGGCCACCACGTTGCGGACCCGGGCCAGTGTCGCCCCGCCCGCCGCCCCGCTGAGCTGACCGGCCTCCGGTGCCACAGTGTCCTGCACCTCGGTCTCCAGGCCCAGCCCCCGCAACTGCTGCTCCAGGTGCGCGCGGACCTGTTCGTTGGCCGGGCTGCCGGCGACGTGCGGTTCGGCGGCGATCACCTGGACGTCCTCGTACGCGCGGCCGGCGCTGAACGTGCCAGCGGGCGCGTCGGCCGACTTCGGGGCCGGGGTGCGCAGGTCGAGCAGACTGCCGGCGCCGACCGCGGCCAGCGCGACCAGCGCCGCCGCGGCGGCCACGAGCCGCCGACGCGGCCGGGTCAGCGCACGGCTGGCAGAGGGTACGCCCGGAATCGGACGGGGCGGCGTGCCCGTCGTGGCCGGGGTGGTGGGTGCGCCCACGGGAACTCCTCGGGGGGTGGTGGGGCCTGGGGTGGCATCATCCTGCCCGTCGGGTGCTGCGGATGGGATGGCCGGTACGTCCCGCGTCCATCAGCCGCCCGGTTTGTCCACGGCCGAGCAGTGATGCGCCCCATCCCCGCCCGCGCCGCAGGCATCGTGTTGTGTGCGACCGTTGTCTAATACAGGATCAGCAGGGCACTCGGAAGGAGCCCGACATCACCAGCGAACTCCCGCGTCTCGCGGCGGTGACCCGGCCGCACCGGGGGGCCGGCTTGGCCGGTTCCCCAGTTGTGCCGTACCCGCACGGTGGCCTGGCGCGGCACGCCAACCTGCCGCCGGGTGAGCGGTTACGGGTGCTGCTGGTGGAGGACGACGAGGGCGACGCCTTCCTGGTCGGTGAGCTGCTCGCCGAGACGAACTCGATGATCGACCTGCTGGTCGCCACCAGCCTCCGGGAGGCGCGGCAGCGGATCAACGACGTCGACTGCGTCCTTCTCGACCTGGGCCTGCCCGACGCGCAGGGGCTGGACGGGCTGCGCCAGGTGTTGGAGATGTCCAGTGGTGCCGCGGTGTGCGTGCTGACCGGCCGCACGGACGAGCACCTGGGCGTCGTGGCGGTCGCCGAGGGTGCCCAGGACTACCTGGTCAAGGGCCAGGTCGACGGGGTGCTGCTGACCCGGGCGCTGCGCTACGCAGTGGAGCGTAAGCGCGCCGACGAGAACGCCCGCCGGTTGCGCGAGGTCGAGCTGCGCCAGGCCGAGTCGGCCCGACTCGAACGCGGCCTGCTGCCCCAACCGCTGATGACGACCGACCAGGTCTCGGTGCACACCTTCTACCGGCCGGGCCGGCACGCCGCGTTGATCGGCGGAGACTTCTTCGACGTGGTGCAGACCCACCCGGACCGCCTCAACCTGATCGTCGGCGACGTCTGTGGGCACGGGGTGGACGAGGCCGCGCTGGGGGTCGAGCTGCGGGTGGCCTGGCGCGCACTGGTGCTCGCCGGAGTGCCGGACGACGAGGTGCTGCCCGCGCTGGAGCAGGTGCTGATGAGTGAGCGCCGCCTACAGGAGATCTTCGCGACGGTGGCCACCGTCCGACTTGACCTGGACGCCAACCGGGCCACCGTCCGGCTGGCCGGGCATCCACCGCCGTTGCTGCTCTCCGGCGGCCGGGTCGCCCCGGTGCCCGCGCCCGGCGGCCGGCTGCTGGGCGTACGACCTCGCCGGCCGATCGCCTACGACCTGGAGTTCGACACCGATGACTGGTCCCTGCTGATGTACACCGACGGCCTGATCGAGGGGCGGGTGGGTGCCGGCGACGAACGGCTCGACGTGCCGGGCCTCAGTGGCTTGCTGGACGAGCCGGCCAACCGTTCGGTGTCGCTGCCGGAGCTGCCGGCCTGGCTGGTCGGGCGGGCCGAGCGGCTCAACGGTGGCCCGCTCTCCGACGACGTGGCCATGCTGCTGGTCAGCCGGGGTGGTGGCCGGTGAAGCCGGTGGTCGGCGGCTGGAGTCTGCGCCGCCGGGTGATCACCCTGCTCACCGTCGTGGGCTTCCTGTTGATCGGGCTGGCCAGCGCGGAGGCGGCGATGGCCGCCCGCAACCGCACCCAGATCGACGCGGTGCTGAACGAGACCGGCCCGTTGCGGGTGCAGTCCCAGGAACTGCTCAACGCCCTGCTCGACCAGGAGACGGCGATCCGCGGGTACGCGGTCAGCGGCGACCCGGACGACCTGAACCCCTACCGGGAAGGGCTCGCCCAGGAGCAGAGCGTCACCGCCTCGATGCGGACGCTGCTCGACGACTATCCAGGGATCAGCCAGGAGCTGCGGACCGTCGAGGAGCGTGTCGCGCAGTGGCGACAGTCGGTTGCGGAGCCGGTGATCACCACCACCGAGCAGAGCGGCACCACCGCCGGCCAGGCGTTGGTCACCGAAGCGGCCCGGCAACAGTTCGACGAGGTGCGGTTGGCGGTGAACGACCTCCAGGAGGAGGTCCTGGCCGCCCGGGAGCAGACCGCCACCAACGTGCGTACCAGCAGCAACGTGCTGGTCGTCCTGCTGATCGTGGCCGCCCTGGTGGTGGTCGTGGCCGGTGCGGTGCTGCTGCTCTCGCTGGACCGGATGGTGGTCCGGCCGCTGACCGGCCTCGCCACCCAGGTCCGTGAGGTCGCCGAGGGCGACTACCAGCACCGCATCGCCACCGTCGGCCCGCCGGAGTTCATCCAACTCGGCGAGGACGTGGACGCGATGCGGCAGAAGATCGCCGCCGACCTGGCCGAGGTCCGGGCCGCCCGCGAGCGCATCGAGTGGGTGAACAGTCAGCTCCAGAAGCAGGCCGAGGAGCTGACCCGGTCCAACCGTGACCTGGAGCAGTTCGCGTACGTGGCCTCGCACGACCTGCAGGAGCCGCTGCGTAAGGTCGCCAGCTTCTGCCAGCTGCTCCAGCGCCGCTACGCGGGGCAGCTCGACGAGCGGGCCGACCAGTACATCGCGTTCGCTGTGGACGGCGCGCAACGGATGCAGCGCCTGATCAACGACCTGCTCGCGTTCTCCCGGATCGGGCGGCTCACCACCGGCTTCGTCGAGGTCGACCTCAACAAGGTGATGGGCGACGTGGCCGGCCAGACCGAGGCCGCCAGGCAGTACGCGGACGCCGAGTTGACCTGGACCGAGCTGCCGGTGATCTCGGGTGAGGAACCGCTGCTGACCAATCTGCTCGCCAACCTGGTCAGCAACTCGATCAAGTTCCGCCGCCCGGACGTGCCGTCGAAGGTGCACGTCTCGGCCCGGTTGGTGGGCGCCGAGTGGGAGATCACCTGCCAGGACAACGGCATCGGGATCGAGCCGGAGTTCGCCGACAAGATCTTCGTGATCTTCCAGCGGCTGCACTCGAAGGACGCGTACCCGGGCACCGGCATCGGGTTGGCGATCGTCAAGAAGATCGTCGAGTACCACGGCGGCCGCGTCTGGGTGGACACCGACGTGCCGGAGGGCACCGCGATCCGGTTCACCCTGCCGGCACTTCCCGAGGACGTCGCGGCGGCTGCCGCCGCCGATTCCGCTGAGGAGCCGAACGCCTCGACCGTGGGCGACGCGACGCCCTCGCCCGAGGCCCCGGCAGAGCCGACGGAGCAGGCCGACGGGCCGGACCAGCCGGACCGGGCCGACGAGACGCTGGAAAGCGGTAGAACGGGTGACATGAGGGAGACGGTGGGATGACCGCGCCGGCGGATGGCAAGAGCCCGATCGAGGTCCTGCTCGTCGAGGACGACCCGGGTGACGTGCTGATGACCCAGGAGGCGTTCGAGGAACACAAGCTGCGTAACCGGCTGACCGTCGTCTCCGACGGGGCCGAGGCGCTCGCCTACCTGCGCCAGGAGGGTCAGTACGCCGACGCGGTGGCGCCCGACCTGATCCTGCTCGACCTCAACCTGCCCCGGCGCGACGGCCGGGAGGTGCTGGAAGAGATCAAGAAAGACGAGAACCTGCGCCGGATCCCGGTGGTGGTGCTCACCACCTCGCAGGCCGACGAGGACATTCTGCGCAGCTACCAGCTGCACGCCAACGCCTACGTGACCAAGCCGGTGGACTTCGAGCGCTTCATCTCGGTGGTCCGTCAGATCGACGAGTTCTTCGTCAGCGTGGTCAAGCTGCCGCCGCGTGGCTGACACCCTGCTGGACGACGTCGGCAGCCTGCTCTGGGAGGCCGCCGACCAGGTCGTGCTGCCACTGTTCCGCAAGCTCGACGACGCTGACGTGTCGGAGAAGGCGCCCGGCGAGGTGGTCACCGTCGCCGACCGCCGGGCCGAGGAGTTGCTCTCGGCGGGGCTGCGCCGGCTGCGGCCGGGCTCGACGGTGGTCGGCGAGGAGGGTGTCGCCGACGATCCGGGGTTGCTGCGGCACCTCCGCGACAGCGGGGACGTCTGGCTGGTCGACCCGGTCGACGGGACCGCCAACTTCGCCGCCGGTCGCCGGCCGTTCGCCCTGATGGTGTCGCTGCTGACCGACGGGCGGCCGACGGCCGGCTGGATCCTGGACCCGCTCGCCGGCACTCTCGCCGCCGGCTCGGCGGACGAGGGCACACTGCTCAACGGTCGACCGGTGGACGGCGCCGGCCCGGTGCCGCCGCTCGGCGAGCTGCGCGGCGCGGCGATGACCCGGTTCCTGCCGCCGGAGACCCGCGACCGGGTGCGCGCCGGGGGCCGGCGGCTCGGTGAGCTGCTGCCCGGCCTGCACTGCGCCGGTCGGGAGTACCTGGACATCCTCACCGGCGAGCAACAGTTCGCCCTCTTCTGGCGCACCCTGCCCTGGGACCACGCCCCGGGCGCCGTGCTGGTCCGTGCCGCCGGGGGTGTCGCCCGCCGGTTCGACGGCGTCGACTACCACCCCGCCGACGACGGCCGCGGTCTGCTCGTCGCGGCCAACGAGCAGGTCTGGGCCGAGGTGCGCGACGCGCTCCTCAGCACCTGATCCGCGCGCTGCGCGACCACGTCGGGACGCTCCGTCGACATCGGGACAGCCCGAGGGTCGGCGGGCTGGTCACCGGCCCACGATCCGGTATCGTGACCGGCGGTCTCCGCCAGCAGGCCGCCGACCGGCGCCGCCGTGCAGTGTTCATCGGGGGCCGGCGGTCGACGGAAGGACGCTTTCGTGCCCAGGACCAGGCTCAGCCCGCGGCTCGGTCGCCGCGCTCTGTTCGCCGTGCTCGCCGCCGTCGCGCTGGTGCTCGGCGGTGCCGCCGTGCCCGCGTACGCGGAGCCTGGCGAGGGCGGCAGCAAGAAGTTGCAGGACGCGCTGGAGCTGACCGCCAAGGGCCACATCGAGGCCAAGGCCAAGCTGGACAACTCCAAGCGTCGCCAGACGGCGCTGACCGGCGAGCTGACGACGCTGGAGGGTCGGCTGGTCGGGCTCAGCAGCCAGGTGGGCGAGGTGGCCGCCCAGTCGTACCGGGTGGGTCGGCTGAGCGCGGTGTCGATGCTGCTCAACACCGCCACGCCGGAGGCGTTCCTGCAACGCGCGGGTGACCTCGACCTGATGGCCCAGCGGGACAGCAAGCGGCTGCGTGACCTCACCGAAGCCCGGCAGCAGGCGCAGCAGGCCAAGGTCGCCATCGACGCCGAGGTCCGCGAGCAGCAGAAGCAACTCGCCGTGATGGCGAAGAAGAAGAAAGAAGCCGAGGAGGCGCTCGCCGAGGTCAGCTCCGGCGGCAGCAACGGTTTCAGCGGTGGCAGCTCCGCCTCGGCGAAGCCGGCGCCGCGCAACTCCGACGGGTCCTGGCCGTCGGAGTCCTGCTCGGTGAAGGACCCGACCACCTCCGGGTGCATCACCCCGCGCACCCTCAACGCGCTCAAGCAGACCCAGGCGGCCGGCTACAAGCGGCACGTCTCCTGCAAGCGCAGCGGTGGCGGCGGCGAGCACCCGAAGGGCCGGGCCTGCGACTTCTCGGCCGCCACGAACGGCTTCGAGGACAAGAACGCGACCGGCGGCGACAAGGCGTACGGGGACAGCCTGGCCGCCTGGCACGTGCGCAACGCCGACCGGCTGGGCGTGCTCTACGTGATCTGGTACCGGCAGATCTGGCATCCCGGCACCGGTTGGCGCTCGTACAGTGGAAGCGGCTCTCCGGCGGCGTCGCACACGAACCATGTTCATCTCTCGATGTACTGACCCGAAGCACCAGCTTCGCTGCGTACCATCGCGACGATGAGCTCCCCACCGTCCGACGTAGCGGCCCTGCCGGCACCCCCGGCCCCGCCCGTGCCGGTCACCGGCCGGGCGCTGCCCAACGGCCTGGCCGCCTTCCTGGTCTTCTTCTCCAGCGGCGCCGTGCTGGTGCTGGAGACCGTCGCGCTGCGCCTGGTCGGCCCGTACGTAGGGGTGACCCTTCAGGTGACCAGCTCGGTGATCGGCATCGCGCTTGCCGCGATCGCGTACGGGGCGTGGTCCGGCGGTTGGCTGGCCGACCGGCGCAACCCGCGGGGCCTGCTGGCGCCGGCGTTGGTGCTGGCCGGCATCGCCACCGCTGTCACCCTGCCTGTGGTCCGGTACGCCGGTGAGGTGCTGCGCGGTGGTGCGGCCAGCGGCATCCTGCTGCTTGTCGCGTTGGCGGTGTTCGTGCCGGCCGCGCTGCTGGCCGCTGTCACCCCGCTGGTCGTGAAACTTCAGCTCGCCGACCTGCGCCGCACCGGCCAGGTGGTCGGTCGACTCTCCGGGATCGGCACCCTCGGCGGCATCACCGCAACCCTGCTGACCGGGTTCGTGCTGGTCGCCGCGCTGCGCAGCACCGTCATCCTGTTGGCCCTGTCGCTCGCGCTCGGGCTGGTCGGCATCGGCCTCGGCTGGTACCTGCGCCGGCAGGAGCCCACCGAGCTGCCCGGTCCGGCCCGGGCCCGGGCCGCGCTGGCCGTGCTCGGCCTGGCCGGGGCGGGGCTGACCACCGTGGCGCCCAACCCGTGCGACATCGAGACGGCGTACCACTGCGCCCGGGTCACCGCGGACCCCTCCCGGCCCAGCGGGCGGACGCTGCTGCTCAACTCCGCCCAGCACTCGTACGTGGACCTCGCCGACCCGAAACACCTGGAGTACGCGTACACGAAGTGGATCGGCGCGGTCGGCGACGTCGCCGCGCCGGCCGGTCAGCGCCTGGACGCGCTGCACCTGGGCGGCGGTGGGTTCACAGTGCCGCGCTACCTGACCGCGACCCGACCGGGCACCGACAACCTGGTGTTCGAGATCGACGGCGGGCTGGTCGAGCTGGGTGAGCAGGAGCTGGGAGTACGGACGGGGCCGGACCTGCGGGCGGTGGTGGGTGACGCCCGGATGCTGGTTGCCGGCGAGCCGACCGACAGCCGTGACCTGGTGGTCGGTGACGCGTTCGGGCACCTGGTGGTGCCCTGGCACCTGGCCACCCGGGAGATGGCCGCCGACGTCCGGCGGGTGACCCGCCCCGGCGGCGTGTACGTGCAGAACGTCATCGACTACCCGCCGCTGCGGTTCATCCGCGCCGAGTTGGCAACGGTGGCCGCCGAGTTCGGGCACGTCGCGTTGATCGCGCCGCCGGAAGCGCTCGCCCAGGAGCAGGGCTCCAACTTCCTCATCGTCGGCTCCGACGCGCCGTTGCCGCTGGAAGCCGTCCGGGCCCGGCTGGCCGAGGTGGACCCGAAGGTCAGCCTGCTGTCCGGTGCGGCGCTGACGGACTTCGTCGGCGAGGCGATGGTGTTGACCGACGACTACGCCCCGGTGGACCAACTGCTGGCCACCGCCTGATCGGGTGACAATCCTGACCGATTCCGATACTCCAGGTGTAGGCGGGCCGTTCCTGGGCAACATCGCTCACCATGGGTGGTGGGGACCGAAACGGCGCGCAGCTGCTCGATGAGCGGTACCGGCTGATCGAGCAGCTCGGCGCGGGCGGCATGTCGGTGGTCTGGCGTGGCTACGACGAGGTGCTCGGCCGCCAGGTCGCGGTGAAGGTGTTGGCGTCCCGGCTGGCCAGCGACCGGGCCTTCCGCCACCGCATCCGGATCGAGGCGCAGGCCGCCGCGCGGCTCTGCCACCCCAACATCACCAACGTGTACGACTACGGCGAGTCCGAGCAGGTCGGTCTGACAGTGCCGTACGTGGTGATGGAGCTGGTCGACGGCGCTTCGCTGGCCAGTCGGTTGGGTCGGGAGAGCCAACTGCCGTGGCGGGAGGCGGTGACCATCGGTGCCGAGGTCAGCTCGGCGCTGACCACCGCGCACGCTCGCGGGGTGGTGCACCGCGACGTCACCCCGGGCAACGTCATGCTCACCTCGACCGGGGTCAAGGTGGTCGACTTCGGCATCTCCGCGCTCGTCGGGGAGAGCGAGAAGGGCCCGGACGGCACGCTGTTGGGCACGCCCGCGTACCTCGCACCGGAGCGGCTGGACAACGGCCAGGTCTCCCCGGCCACCGACGTGTACGCCGTTGGGCTGCTGCTCTACCGGATGCTCACCGGCCGACTGCCGTGGCAGGCCAGCACTACCACCCAGATGCTGCGCGCCCACATGTACAACGACCCGGAGCCGATGCCCACCGTCCCGGGGCTGCCCGACGGAGTGGCCGAGCTGGTCGGGCGTTGCCTGGCCAAGCGGCCCGCCGACCGGCCGGCCACCGCCGAGCTGACCCGGACGCTCGCCGAGGCGGCCGGCATGCTCGCGGCGGTGCCGGTCTCCCCGGCCGCCGGGCCGCTGGACGCGGCCATGCTCGGCAGTGCGCGTACCACGATCCTGCCCTGGTCGGCGGCGACCGACGCGTTGCCGCTGTCGCGGACCCGCAACCGGGACCGTCGGACGCGGCAGCGGGTGACCCGGCGTCGGCGGGTGGAGGCCGGAGTGGCCGCCGTCGGGCTGATCGCGGTCACCGGGGCGATGTGGGGGTTCACGTCGCGCAGTCCGGCCAGCGGCGGGGACCGGCCGACGACCGAGGCTCGAATGGGTCTGCCGGCGGCGGCGCCCTGCGAGGTGGCGTACGCCTTGCGCACCGACTCCGGCACCGAGTTCGCCGCCGAGCTGACTCTGACCAACACCGGTGGCCGTGAGCTGCGGGACTGGGCGATGAGCTTCACCTTCCCCGGGCAGCAGAAGGTGACGAAGGCGGAGCCCGCGCCGGTGCACCAGCAGGGGAGCACTGTGCTGATCCGACCGGCGGCCCAGCGCACCACGCTGGCCCCCGGTGCGGCCGAGAAGGTGACCCTCACGGGTAAGTACAGCGGGGCGAACCCGTTGCCTGTGGAGTTCCGGCTCGGCGAGGCGACCTGTGGGGTTCGGGTGTCCGGCGTCGCCGGCAGCGCGCCGTCCACTGCCCCGCCGACCAAGGCCGCCACGACGAAGGCTCCGCCCAAGGCAGCGAAGGTGCCCAGCGGCTCCGGTTCGGGCGGCGGCGCGTCGAAGGCCAAGCCGCCGAAGCCTGCGAAGGCCCCGGCGAAGCCCGCGAAGGCCGCCGGTGGTGGTCCGGGAAAAGCGGACAGGTGACCAAGGGGCCGCGTGGTCACCGGAAGTGAGCAGGCCACACCGCGTCGCCGTGCGTTGGGGCCCTCGGACCAACTGGTCCGACGGCCCCGATCGATCTCGCCCTGCTGACTGGTCAGCGCATCCCCGCAAATCGCTGCACCTGGTCGATCCCACCCTCGACGATGAGCACCCCGCCCTGGGGAAGCGTGGTGTCGTCGGCGGTGTACCGGAAGCGTTCGCCCGGCAGCTTGGCGCCGACCACGCGTACCCCGAAGCGCTCCTCCGGTTTCAGGTCGAGCAGGGTGCGCCCGACCAGGGACTCCGGCACCCGGACGGTGGCGATGGCGAAGTCGTCGTCGAACTCGATGAAGTCGAGCAACCGGCTGACGATCAGGTGCGCGACCCGGTCCCCGGTCTCCGCCTCCGGGAAGATCACGTGGTGCGCGCCCACCGACGACAGGATCTTGGCGTGCTTCTGTGAGGTGGCCCGCGCCCAGATCTGGGGCACACCCAGCTCGACCAGCGCCAACACGGTGAGCACGCTCGCCTCCACCGAGGCCCCGATGGCCACCACCGCCCGCCCGAAACTGGTGATGCCGAGCTGCCGCAGCGCCCCCTCCTCGGTCGCGTCGGCCTGAACCACCCGGTCGAGCTGCGCCGACCAGCGCTGCACCTTCGCCGGGCTGCGGTCGATGGCCAACACCTCGCGGTCCATCCGGGTCAGCGCCCCGGCAAGGTGGCAACCGAATCGACCCAGCCCGATCACCACGATGCCGCCGCTGTCCGCCCGTCTAGCCGACACCTCGGCCCTCCCTGCTTCCACTGGCGTGTCTCCCACGTGCGGGCCGGCCGACACTTCCGAAACACGCACTAGCCGACAATGGGTTGCTCCTGGGGGTAGCGGTAGAGCCGGCGTCGGGTGTTCAGGGCGATCGCCGACCCCAGGGTGAGCGTCCCGACGCGGCCGATGAACATCAGCACGGTCAGCACCAGTTGGCCGCCGGGCGGCAGGTCGGCGGCCAGACCGATGGTCAGACCGGTGGTGCTGAACGCCGAGGTGATCTCGAAAAGGGCCGCGACGAAGCGGACGCCCTCGGTGAGCAGCAGCAACAGCATCGTTCCGGCCGTCACCAGCGCGACGCTGAGCAGCGCCACGGTGACCGCCTGCCGCTGGCTCGCGGTGGCCACCCTCCGGTGCCCGATCGTCACGTCGGGCTCACCCCGCAACTCCGCCCAGATGGTGAACGCCAGCAGGAAGAACGTGGAGACCTTGATGCCACCGGCCGTGCTGGCGCTGCCGCCGCCGATGAACATCAGCACGATCAGCAGGGGATAGCTCTCCTCCTGAAGAGCGGCGATGTCCAGGACGCTGTAGCCGCCGGTGCGGCTCAGCGCGATCTGGGTGAACGACGCGAGGATCTTCCCGGGTACGTCGTACTGGCCGATCGTGCTCGCGTTGGTCCACTCGGCGGCGAGCAGACCAGCGAAGCCGACCAGCAGCAACACCACGCTGCCCCAGATGGTCAACTTCGTCGCCACCGCCCAGTGCGCCGGCTGACGCCACTCGCGGACCGCCTCGAACAGCGCGGGAAACCCGAGCCCGCCGATGATCGCGCCGATCGCCAGGGGCAGCGACACCCACGGGTCACGGCTGAAGGCCAGCAGGCCGTCGGTGTAGAGCGCGAAGCCACCGTTGTTGAACCCCTGCACGGCGTGGAAGGCACCCGACCAGAGGGCCTGCCCGAACGGGTAGTCGTAGGCCAGCCAGAGCCGACCGGCGACCAGCACTGTCATTACGGCCTCGCAGGCGAAGACGGTCAGTGCGATCCGGCGGAGCAACCGGCCCACGTCACCGATGCCGAACTCCGCCGTCTCGGCCTGCACCAGCAACCGGTTGCGCAGCCCGAGCTGGCTGGAGACCACCAGGATGACCAACGCCGCGACGGTGAGGATGCCGAGACCCCCGAGCTGGGTGAGCAGGGTGATCACCACCAGTCCCGGGCCGGACCAGTAGTTCGGCGTGTCGGTGATGGCCATGCCGGTGACCGACACGGCCGAGGTGGCGGTGAAGAGCGCGGTGACCACGGGTGGGCGTACGTGTTCGGCGGTCGCCCAGCGCGCCATGAGCAACAGGGTGCCGAGCAGGATCGGCACCAGGAACGCGAACGGCACCAGCCGCACGGGATTGCGGAAAAACCGGCGCACCAGACAATCTTCCTGTCCGCCCGCCCGCCTGGAGTGGGAACGGGCATTCCGGAGATTCATCTGCCGGCCAGCCATCGACCAACTCCCGGCAAATCACGGGCGGTCTGCTTACCCGGACCATCGATGACAGGAGACGGCGTTGCGACGTACCCTCTCGACCCTCGGCGTGGCCAGCGCTCTGCTCGCCGCCGCCGTGGCCCTGCCGACCATGGCCGCGGCCGAACCAACGGCCAACGCGGACCGCTCCCGGGCCAACGACCGACCAATCGTGATCGGTCACCGTGGCGCCAGCGGCTACCGGCCGGAGCACACCCTCGAGGCGTACCGGTTGGCGATCCGGATGGGTGCCGACTACATCGAGCCGGACCTGGTCTCCACCTCCGACGGCGTGCTGGTCGCCCGGCACGAGAACGAGATCTCCGGCACCACCGACGTGTCGGCCCGCCCGGAGTTCACGGCCCGCAAGGCGACGAAGACCATCGACGGTGTCGCGGTGACCGGTTGGTTCACCGAGGACTTCACCCTCGCCGAGCTGAAGACGCTGCGGGCCAAGGAGCGGCTGCCGCAGGTACGCGTGGCGAACACCGCCTTCGACGGCCGCTTCGAGGTGCCCACCCTCCAGGAGGTCATCGACCTGGCCCGGACCGAGGGGCGGGCACGGGGCCGCACCATCGGCATCTACCCGGAGACCAAGCACCCGAGCTACTTCGCCTCGATCAAACTGCCGTTGGAGGAGCCGCTGCTGCGGGTGCTGCGGCAGAACAAGCTGGACCGGAAGAACTCGCCGGTCTTCATCCAGTCGTTCGAGACGGCCAACCTGCGTCGCCTGAGCCGCCTGACCGACGTGAAGCTGGTCCAACTGCTCGACGCGACCGGCCGCCCGTACGACTTCACCGTCGCCGGTGACGCCCGCACCTACCAGGATCTGGTCACGCCAGCCGGCCTGAAGTGGATCGCCGGGTACGCCGACGGCATCGGCGCGAACAAGAACCTGATCGTCCCCCGGAACGCCGCCGGCGCCCTGCTCGCCCCGACCACAGTGGTGCGCGACGCGCACCGGGAGCACCTGCTCGTGCACTCCTGGACGTTCCGCGCCGAGAACCAGTTCCTCCCGGTGGACTTCCGGATCGGCGCCGACCCGAACGCGCGCGGCGACATCACCGCCGAGTACGAACTCTTCCTCGGCCTGGGCCTCGACGGTGTCTTCAGCGACCACCCGGACACTGCCGTCGCCGCACTCGCCGGCCGCTGACCCACACTCGGCCCGGAGCTGATCCGCTCCGAGCCGACCACCGGGCCGACCACGCCCGGCCCACACGCTGGCCCGTCGTCCGTCACCCGGACGACGGGCCAGCGGCACGTTCGGGCGGCCCGCGCCCGCAAGATCGCACCCGATCTTGAAGGGGTGGCCCTGACCGAACCGGGCGAATGGCGCGGGGCGACACACGGCTGGGGTGGTCCGTGGGGGTTCGGGCCATCGAGGGCGTGGGCTCTCGGCTGGTAGTGCGGCCGGTTGTAACCTCCGGCCACCTCATTCCTGTTACTTGTGTGTTTCCGCCACATAGCTCGTGGGTGACGTCACTTCTAGCGTGAGCCGTCACGAAGAAGTTCTCTCCCTCTGAGTCCTCATGTGGAGTCGCAATGACGGTCCGGACGACGCGGCGGGCGTTCCTCTCCGCCGCCACGATGATGGCCGCGGCGCTGGCCGCCACGGCCTGTGGCAGCCCGCAGGACACCGCCACCGGCGGCGGCGACAGTGCCGCGCCGGTCAAGGTCGGCCTGGTGTACTCCCAGTCGGGAGCCCTGGCCAGCTACGGAAAGCAGTACATCGAGGGGTTCAAGGCGGGGCTGGACTTCGCCACCAAGGGCACCGGCAAGGTCGGTGACCGGACGATCGAGCTGACCGAGGTCGACGACGCTGGCGACCCGGCCAAGGCGGTCTCCGCGGCGAAGGACCTGATCGGTAAGGGCACGAAGATCATCGCCGGCTCCACCGCCTCCGGTGTGGCGCTCCAGGTCGCGCCGATCGCTGCGCAGAACAAGGTGCTGTTCATCTCCGGCCCGGCCGCCACGGACGCGGTGACCGGCGCGAACAAGTACACCTTCCGCTCCGGTCGGCAGTCGTACCAGGATGTGGTGACCGCCAAGTCGTTCATCGGAGACCCCACCGGCAAGAAGGTGGTGGTCTTCGCCCAGGACGGCGCGTTCGGTGACGCCAACGAGGCCGCCGTCAAGGCCGTCATCGGCAGTGCGGGCGCGACGGTGAGCAGCGTCCGGGCCCCGGCCAGTGCCACCGAGTTCACCCCGTTCGCCAGCCAGATCAAGGCCGCCAAGCCGGACCTGCTCTTCGTGGCGTGGGCGGGTACCACGGCCCCGGCCATGTGGCAGACCCTCGACCAGCAGGGCGTCCTCTCGTCCACCACTGTCGTCACTGGCCTGGACATCCGCGCCTCGTGGCCGACCTTCGGTGCTGCCGGCGCGAAGATCTCCTTCCTGTCGCACTACTTCGACGGTGCCAGCGACACCGAGGCCAGCAAGGCGCTGAAGGCCAAGGTCAACACCATCGACCTGTTCCACCCGGACGGCTTCGCCGCCGCGCAGATGGTGGTCCGGGCCGCGCAGGAGGGTGGGGACGACGTCGACAAGATGGTCACCGCCCTGGAGGGCTGGAGCTTCGACGGGGTCAAGGGCAGGATGACCATCCGGGCCGCCGACCACGCGCTGCTCCAGCCGATGTTCCAGGCCAAGCTGACCGGCAGCGGCACCGCGTTCACCGCTACCGCGCAGAAGAGCCTCACCGGTGACGAGACCGCGCCGCCGGCCGTGGCCATGAAGGGCTGACCATGCTCGCCACCCGCGGTCTGACCTGGCGGATCGGTGAGGTCGCCATCGTCGACAGCGTCTACCTCGATCTGGCACCCGGGGAGTTCCTGGGCGTCATCGGGCCGAACGGCGCCGGTAAGACCTCACTGTTCAACCTGATCACCGGCC
This sequence comes from Micromonospora sp. NPDC047187, assembly GCF_040643355.1. Taxonomy (NCBI): domain Bacteria; kingdom Bacillati; phylum Actinomycetota; class Actinomycetes; order Micromonosporales; family Micromonosporaceae; genus Micromonospora; species Micromonospora sp. NPDC047187. Next base: position 172,258 of record NZ_JBEYUF010000008.1, on the reverse strand, counting down.
TGCGCCGGGCCACCGAGGGCCGGATCGTTCTGGACGGGCAGGACATCGGGGCGCTTCCGCCGCACCGGCGGGCCCGCCTCGGTCTGGGCCGTACCTTCCAGGCGTCCTCGGTCTTCGGCTCGCTGAGCGTGCGGGAGAACGTCCGGCTTGCCGTGCAGGCGCACCGCGGGGGCTCGATGGCGCTGTGGCGGCGGGCGGCGGCCGACCGGGAGGTCGCCGCCGCCGCCGACGCGGCGCTCGACCGGGTCGGCCTCGCCCACCGGGGTACGGCCCTCGCCGGCACCCTGGCCCACGGCGAGAAGCGCAAGCTGGAGATCGCACTGCTGCTCGCCGGGGAACCGCGGGTGATGCTGCTGGACGAGCCGATGGCCGGGGTCAGCGCCGAGGACGTGCCGGAACTGGTCGCCGTCATCAAGTCGTTGACCGGCGACAGCGGCCGCGCGGTGCTGATGGTCGAACACCACATGGACGTCATCCTGGAACTCGCCGACCGCATCGCCGTCATGCACCACGGCGCGCTGCTGGCCTGCGACACCCCGGAGACGGTGATGGCCAACCCCACGGTGCAAGAGGCATACCTGGGGGAGTCGCTGTGAGCGCGAGGAGTGAGCCGGGTTTGCGAGCCCCGCAGTCGCGAACGGAGGCACCCCTGATGGAACCAGTTCTCAGTGTGGAGGAGCTGTCGGTCCGGATCTCCGGGCTGCACATCCTCCAGGGGGTGTCCTTCACTGTCGCACCGACCGGCGTGACCGTCCTGCTCGGTCGCAACGGCGTCGGCAAGACCACCACGCTGCGCGCGATCGTCGGCCTCACCCCGCCCGCCGGGGAGGTCCGCGGCACCATCCGGATGGGCGCGCAGAGTCTGCTGGCCCGGCCGACGCACCGGCTGGTCCGCGGTGGGCTCGGCTACGTGCCCGAGGACCGCTGCGTGTTCGCCGGGCTCACCGTCGCGGAGAACCTGCGGCTCGCCGAGCGGCGCGGCACCACCCCGGCGTACGACAAGGTCTTCGCGCTCTTTCCGGAGCTGGACCGGCGCGGACGGCAACGGGCCGGTTCGCTCTCCGGCGGGCAGCAACAGATGCTCGCCATCGGCCGGGTGCTGCTCAACGACAACCGGCTGCTGCTCGTCGACGAGCCGACCAAGGGGTTGGCGCCGAAGGTGGTGACCGAGGTGGCCGAGGTGTTGGAACGGGTCGCGGAGTCGGTGCCGGTGCTGCTGGTCGAGCAGAACCTGGCCGTCGTACGCCGACTGGCCCGCGACGCGGTCGTGCTGGCCGCCGGCAAGGTGGCCTGGACCGGCGACGCCCGCGAGTTGCTGTTGGAGACCGCGTTGACGAAGTCGCTGCTCGGTGTCGGCTCGGCGGAGGTGGCCGCGCCGAGCGCGAGGAGTGAGCCTGCGGGCCCCGCAGTCGCGAGGGAGGACCAGCACTGATGGGCACCGTGATCCTGTTGGCGTTGACCGGGCTCGGCCTGGCGGCGCTGTACTTCCTGGTCGCCTCCGGCCTGTCCCTGGTCTTCGGCCTGGCCGACGTGCTCAACTTCGCGCACGGGCTGTTCCTCGGCGTCGGCGCGTACGGCACCTGGTGGGCGGCGGGCAACCTGCCGGGCGCCGGCCCGGACGGGTTCGGCTTCGTGTTCGCTGTCGCCTTCGGGGTGGCCGCCGGCACGCTGGTCGCGATCCTGGTCGAGCTGGTGCTGATCCGCCCGCTGTACTCGCGCACCATCGAGCAGGTGCTGGTCACCGTCGGGCTGTCGCTGGCCGGGGTGGCGTTGCTCCAGGCCACCTGGGGTGCGGACGCCCGGCCGTTCCCGCGTCCGGACTGGACCCGGCAGGTGACCGGGATCTTCGGTGCGCAGGTGCCCAACGGTGGCCTGCTGCTGATCATCGCGGCGGTGCTGGTGCTCGGCGCGATCCTGGCGTTCCTGCGCTGGACCCGGTACGGCCTGGTGATCCGGGCCGGGGTGGAGAACCGGGAGATGGTGACGGCGCTGGGCATCGACGTCCGCAAGGCGTTCACGCTGGTCTTCGCGATCGGCGGGGCGGCCGCCGCGCTCGCCGGCGCGCTCGGCGGGGTCTACTTCGGCACCGTCTCGCCGGGGCAGGGCGGCTCGCTGCTGATCTTCGCGTTCATCGTGGTGGTGATCGGCGGGATGGGCTCGGTGGTCGGCTCCGCGTACGCGGCGGTCGTGGTCGGGTTGGTGCAGCAGTTCGTCAACTACTACGGCACGTCCGGGCTGGGCGACATCTGCGTGGTCGGGCTGCTGGCCGTGGTGCTGCTGCTGCGCCCGCAGGGCATCGCCGGAAAGGTGGCAACGGCATGACGGTGATCGACGCGCCTCGCGCACAGGTGCCCGACGAACTGAGTCCGCAGCGGGGGCGGTGGCACCGGGTACGCCCGTTCCTGCCGCTCGTCGCACTGGTCGCGCTGGCGATCCTGCCGTACTCGACGATCTCCCTGCCGGGGATCTTCGAGGGGCCGGTCAACTCACCCGGCACCCTGCAACTGCTCGCCATCTGCCTGATCTTCGGCGGGCTGGCGGCCGGGTACGACCTGCTCTTCGGCCGGACCGGGATGCTCTCCTTCGGGCACGCGCTGTACTTCGCCGCCGGTGTCTACGGCACCGACATCCTCATCACCCGGGCCGGTCTGCCGCTGTGGCAGGCGGCGCTGCTGACCGTCACCGGCGGCACCATCCTCGCCGCGCTGCTCGGCGCGGTGGCGCTGCGCACGGTGGGCATCGCGTTCGCCATGGTCACGTTGGCCTTCGCCCAGGTGGGCGCGATCCTGGTGGCCCGCGACTTCGGCGGGCTCACCGGTGGCGAGGAGGGCCTGCCGCTGGACGTGTCGGGGCTGCCCGCCGGGCTGGTGGGGGTGACCAACACGGTCAACCTGTACTGGTTGGCGCTGGCGTACCTGACCCTGGTGGTCTTCGTGGTGCACCGGGTGAGCGGGTCACCGACCGGTCGGGTGCTCGCCGGGCTGCGCGACGACGAGCGGCGGATCGGCGTGCTCGGGTTGGACCCGTACCGCTACAAGCTGGTGGCGTTCACACTGGCCGGCGGGTTGGCGTCGGCGGGCGGGGTGGTCTACGTCCTGATCGTCGGCGGCGCGTCGCCGCACATCACGTCCTCCGAGCTGACCCTGTCGCTGCTGGTCATGGTGGTGCTCGGCGGGCCGGGCACCCGGTGGGGTCCGGTGCTCGGTGGTGTCCTCTACATGTACCTGGACCACCGGCTCACCGCCTTCGGCGCGAGCGACGCGGTGGACGACCTGCCGGCCGTCCTCAGCCGTCCGCTGAGTCAGCCGCTGTTCGTCCTGGGCACTGTCTTCATCCTGGCCGTCTACTTCTTCCCCGGTGGCCTGACCAGCCTGGCCCCCCGCCTGTCCCACCTGACCCGAGCCCTCCGCCCCCGCTCCCCCCACTCCCCCCACGACGCCGCTGACCCACGCTGACCGCGTTGATCAAGAGGTTTGCGTCGGAATCCGGCCGAATGATGACGCAAACCTCTTGATCAACAGGGGGATGACGGACGGCGCTGGTAGAAATGCCGGGTGGAGACAGCAGAGCGGGCAGCGGTACGCGAGCGGGCCGAGGCGGTGCTGCGCCGGCTGGCCGGTGACCACGCCCGGCTGCGCGAGGATCAGTGGCGCGCCATCGAGGCGCTGGTCGTCGACCGGCGGCGGGTGCTCTGCGTCCAGCGCACCGGTTGGGGCAAGTCGGCCGTCTACTTCGTGGCCACCGCACTGCTCCGGGACCGCGAGCAGGGCCACCAGGCCGGGCCGACGGTCATCGTCTCGCCGCTGCTGGCGTTGATGCGCAACCAGGTCGAGGCCGCCGCTCGGGCCGGCATCCGGGCCCGCACGATCAACTCGGCGAACCTCGACGAGTGGGACGAGATCACCGCCGAGATCCAGACCGGCGCTGTGGACGTGCTGCTGATCAGCCCGGAACGGCTCAACAACCCGGATTTCCGCGACGGCGTCCTGCCGAAGTTGGCAGCGACCACCGGCCTGCTGGTGGTCGACGAGGCGCACTGCGTCTCCGACTGGGGGCACGACTTCCGGCCGGACTACCGGCGGCTGCGGACGTTCCTCGCCGAGCTGCCCGAGCGCACCCCGGTGCTGGCGACCACCGCCACCGCCAACGCCCGGGTCACCCAGGACGTCGCCGAGCAGCTGGGCGACGCCCTCATCCTGCGCGGCACCCTGGACCGCGAGTCGCTGCGCCTCGGGGTGCTCGACCTGCCCAGCCCGGCGCACCGGTTGGCCTGGCTCGCCGACCACCTGGATCAGCTGCCCGGCTCGGGCATCGTCTACACGCTGACCGTGGCGGCAGCGGGGGAGACTGCCGAGTTCCTGCGCTCCCGGGGCTACCCGGTCGCCTCGTACAGCGGGCAGTCCGACGACGCCGACCGGCGTGCCGCCGAACAGGACCTGCTCGACAACAAGATCAAGGCGCTGGTCGCCACCAGCGCCCTCGGCATGGGCTTCGACAAGCCTGACCTGGGCTTCGTCGTCCACCTCGGCGCGCCACCCTCGCCGATCGCGTACTACCAGCAGGTCGGCCGCGCCGGCCGCGCCGTCGAGCACGCCGAGGTGCTGCTGCTGCCCGGCGTCGAGGACGCCGCGATCTGGCGTTACTTCGCCTCCCTGGCGTTCCCACCGGAGCAGCAGGTCCGGGCCGTGCTGGCCGCCCTGCACACCGACCGCCCGCTCTCCACCCAGGCCCTCGAACCCCTCGTCGACCTGCGCCGGGCCCGGCTGGAGCTGATGCTCAAGGTGCTCGACGTGGACGGCGCGGTCCGCCGGGTGCGCGGTGGTTGGCTCGCCACCGGCGAGCCGTGGGTCTACGACGAGGCCCGGTTGCGCCGCGTCGCCGAGGCGCGCACCGTCGAGCAACAGGCCATGCGGGAGTACGCAACCACGTCCGACTGCCGGATGCGGTATCTACGGGAACGCCTGGACGACACCGAGGCGGTCGACTGCGGCCGATGCGACAGGTGCGCCGAGCCCCTCTTCGCCGCCGACGTGTCGACTGCCGCGCTCGCCGCCGCGCAGACCTTCCTCGGCCGACCCGGCGTGGAGATCGCGCCGAAGAAGCTCTGGCCGACGGGGCTCGACGCGGTGGGCGTACCCCTCAAGGGCCGGATCGCCCCCGCGGACCAGGCGCTGCCGGGCCGGGCCGTCGGGCGCCTCTCCGACCTGGGCTGGGGCGGCCGGCTGCGCTCTCTCGTCGGTCCGGAAGCGCCGGACGCGCCGCTGCCCGACGACGTCGCCGGCGCGGTCGTGGAGGTGCTGAAGGCGTGGGCGCACGGCGATGACCCGTGGCCCCGCCGGCCGGTGGCGGTGGTCGCTGTCGGTTCCCGTCGGCGGCCCCGGCTGCTCGGCTCGCTCGCCGAGCGGATCGCCACAGTGGGCCGGCTGCCGCTGCTCGGCGAGGTCACCGCGGCCGGCTCCGACGGCCCGGCCGGGCCGCGCGGCAACAGCGCCCAACGGGTACGCGCTCTGCACGACGCCTTCACCGTGCCCACCGACCTGGCCGACGCCCTGGCCGGGCTGGACGGCCCGGTGCTCCTCGTCGACGACCTGATCGACTCGGGCTGGACGATGACGCTGGTGGCCCGGGCCCTGCGCCGGGCCGGCGCGACCGACGTGCTCCCGCTCGCCCTCGCCGTGGCCGGCTGACCCGCTGCCCTCGGGGTCGGGTGGGAAAGTTCCCGGGCGGTGTCGAGTGCGACAGTCGCCACGCTGTCCGGGCGTCGGCCTGACGCGGCCGGGCGCGACGGTACCGTGGGCGGCATGACCGACCGGCAGCCCGTCACCCGTGCGCGCACCCTTGCGGGCAGGACCGTTGGCGGCGAGGCCGGCCAGGCGCGGGGCGTCGGTCGTGCTGATCAGGGTCCCGTGGAGCCGGACCGGAGCACTCTCCGGCTGGCGCTGGTGGTCGGCGGGCTGGTGCTGGCGGTGCTGCTCGGCTTCGGCCTCGGCCGGCTGAACGCCAACGGTGCCGTCACCGGCAGCCCGTCGTTGGCCGCCGAGCACACCGACCCACCGGGCGTCGCGCCGCACAACCACGGCTCGGCCACGGCCACCGATCAGGGCGCGGCCACCGAGCCGGGCGGTCTCGCGGTCAGTTCGGCCGGGTTCACCCTGGCGCCGCTGGCCACCGAGTTCGCGGCGGGTCGTCCCGGTCAGCTCCGCTTCCAGGTGCGCGACGCGCAGCGCCGGCCGGTGACCCGGTTCGCCATCGTGCACGACAAGCCGATGCACCTCATCGTCGTCCGGCGGGACCTGACCGGTTACCAGCACCTGCACCCGACCATGGCGGCGGACGGCACCTGGTCGGTGCCGTTGACCCTCGCGCAGCCCGGCCTCTGGCGCGCGTACGCCGACTTCACGGTGGTCGCCGACAACGGCGCGCAGACCGCTGTGACCCTCGGCACGGACCTGGTGGCGCCCGGCGACTACCGACCCCGTCCACTGCCGGGGCCGGCCACCTCGACGACCGTGGACGGCTTCACCGTCGGCTACCAGGGCACTGCGCAGGCCGGGGCTACCGTGCCGCTGACCTTCCGGGTCGACGGCGCTGACGGCGCAGCCCCGCTGGAGCGGTATCTAGGGGCGTACGGCCACCTGGTGGCGTTGCGCGAGGGCGACCTCGGCTATCTGCACGTGCACCCGGAGACCGAGTTGGTGGACGGTCAGATCAAGTTCTGGTTGACCACCCCCGGCCCGGGCCGCTACCGCCTCTACCTCGACTTCCAGGTGAACGCCGAAGTCCGAACCGCCGAGTTCACCCTCACCGTCCCCTAACCCGCCCCGCCCCCTCGCCCACTCCCGTTGATCATGAAGTCATTGCCTCTCGGCGCGGCGTGTCGTGGCAATAACTTCATGATCAACGCCGACGGGGGGTGGGGGTGGGGGTTAGCTGGCTCGGCGGATGGGGCGGCGGGCCAGGTAGCGGAGCAGGTCGCGGATGTGGTGCTTCTCCTCGGCGGGGACCGTGGGGTCGGCAAGCCGGTCCAGGATGGCCCGGACGTCGGCCTCGACCGGGCCGTCGTCGTGGCGTCGGCGGGGCGCTGGGCCGGCGTCGGGTAGCCCGAGCGCCCGGAACGCGGCGGCGACCGGCAGATCCAGCGCGGCGCAGAAGCCGCGCACCTTGGCCAACTCGGGATAGTCCTGCCAGTCGCCGGCCAGCCAGCGGAACACGGTGGAGCGGCCCACGCCCGTGTGCGAGGCAAGATCAGTCACGGTCCAGCCACGTTCGTCGCGAGCGTCATCGATGGCGCGCCGGACGAAGCGGGCGAAGGCCATCTGCGGTGATACGTCGGCTGATCCCATCCCTGTGTGTCTTCCCCTCCTGCCGGAGCACCGGGACGATGCGCCTTCCGAGGGTAGTACGCCAGGAGCCGGAAACAATTGACTGACCGCACAAACTGTCCCGTGGGCGAGACTTTTTCTCTGGAAGCGTGTGTGCAGAACGAAAATTGCATCGAGCGATATTCATCGTTCTTCCATTAAGCTCGGTGCCCGTCCCGACATCGCGTCTGTCGCCTGCCGCCTCCGACCGGACCACCGCCGAGGAGCACCATGGCCGAATCGAGCCGCCCCCAGCCGTACCAGCCCGGTGCGGTGAGCCTCTTCTTCGTCGCCAAGGCCGGCGTCTTCGCCGCCGCGTTCTGGATCTGGTTGCTGGTCCTGGTGCTCCGCACCGACTCCGCGACCGGCCTCCAGGTGCTGGCCGCCACCGGCACCATCACCACCACGCTCGTCGCGGTACTGCTCGGCGCCCGGATGGCGTTGCAACACAACGCCGCCATCCGGCACGCCGAGGTCAAGAAGTTGCTGGTGGACATCTCCTGGAACGCCTTCGCGGCGGCCGGCAACGCCGAGACCGGGGGCAAGGTCGTGCCATTCCCGACCGCCCCGGCCGACGGTGAGTGGGCCGCCCAGCGGCCCGCCGCCGACCGGGTGTCGGTCCTCGACCGTGGTGTCAGCGAGCGCAACGGTGGCCGCGACCGCCGACGCTAGCCACCCAGGAGCTAAGCGGGTGTCTCTCCGGTGGCCAGCAGGGTCTCCAGCCGGGGAGTGACCTGCCACTGGTCCACCAGCTCGCGGTATTCCGCGCGCTGCGGCTCGGTCGCCTCGGCACCGGTACGACGGGCGCGGATCAGCAGGTTACGCGGGGTGTGCTGCGAGTCCACGAACTCCACCACCTCGGTCCGGTACCCGTGCACCCGCAGCAGCCCGGCACGCAGCGCGTCGGTGAGCACGTCGGCGAAGCGCTCGCGCAGGATGCCCTGCCGGGTCAGCAGCTCGTACGGGGCCGGGGTGGGGTGGGCGCGGAGCTGCTTCGCCAGATCGTGGTGGCAGCACGGCGCGGCCAGCACCCAGCGGGCCTCCCAGCGCACCGCGCGGGCCAGGGCCTCGTCGGTGGCGGTGTCGCAGGCGTGCAGCGCCAGCACCAGGTCGGGGGCGGGGTCGACGACGGCGTCGGCGATCGTCCCGGCCACGAAGCTGACCTGGTCGGCCCAGCCCAGCCGCTGCGCCAGCTCGGTGTTGCGCCGCCGCTGGTCCTCCCGGACGTCCACACCGACCAGTTGGACGTCGAGCCCCCGACTCGTCAGGTAGCGGTACGCGGCGAACGTCAGGTAGGCGTTGCCGCAGCCCAGGTCGACCACCCGTAGCGGACCGGTCAGGTCGTCGGGCAGGGTCGCGGCCAGGGCCCGCAGGAACGCGTCCACCTGGCGGCGCTTGGCCGCCGAGCCGCCGATCTCCGCGAAGATCGGGTCACCCGGGTCGAGCAGGTATTCCTTCGTCCGGTCGTTTCCGGTGGGCGTCGCCGCCGGACGGGACGTCGCGGCCCTGTGCACCTGCGCCTCGCCGGACTTGGTCACCCGCAGTTGGAGGGTGGCGTCGGCCGTCTCGACGTGCCAGTTGCCGAACGGCTCGGCGAGCAGCTCGTCGATCGCCGCGGCGGCCTCCGGACCGGAGGCGAGGTTGCGGGTGTAGGGGCGAGCACCGTCGGACGTGGTGATCTGCATTCGGGGCCCGGCCTTGAGCCGCACCGGCCGCAGTTCGGCCCGCTCAACTGTGGGGCGGCGACCGCGTCGACGTCCGGCGGCGACCGCCCGGGTCAGCGCGGGGTCGAGCAGCAGCGCCCGAACCTCGGTCAGGGCGGCGTCCAGTGGTTGCGGCATCGTTCCATCTTCGGCAGGTGGGGTGGGAGAAGGGAACATCCCCCGCACCGCGCGAGGCGGTGCGGGGGATGTCAGGTGTGGCTGGTGGTCAGTCCGCGGTCGCCTCGGCCGGCGCATCCGCACCGGAACCGCCACCACGGCGGCGGCGTCGGCGGCGCGGCTTGGACGCCTCGCCGTCGGACGCGGTGGCCGGCTCGGAGGGGCCGGCGTCGGCGGAGATCACAGCGGTCGCCTCGGCCGCGACCACCTCGCCGGCCCGGCGGCGACGCCGGCGGCGGGGGGTACGGGTGCCTTCGTCGGCGGCGTCGGCCGCAGGTGCCTCGGCGACGGCCGGCGTGCCGGCGTCGGAACGGTCGCGGCGGCCATCGCCCCGACCACGGCGCTCGCCGCGACCCTCACCACGGCTCTCGCCGCGTCGGGGGCCCCGACCGCCGCTGTCGCCCCGACGGGAGCGGGTCGTCCCACCCAGATCCTCTTCGATCTCGGCGGACAGCCCGGCCCGGGTGCGCTCGGCCGTGGGCAGCGTGCCGCTGACCTCGGTGGAGATGTGCAGGTCGGTGTAGAGGTGCGGCGACGTGTGGTACGTCTCCGGCGGCTCCGGCATCTCCAGACCCAGGGTCTTGTCGATGATCCGCCAGCGCGGCATGTCGTCCCAGTCGACGAAGGTCACCGCCACACCCGTCGCGCCGGCCCGGCCGGTACGACCGATCCGGTGGGTGTAGGTGTCCTGGTCTTCCGGGCAGTCGTAGTTGATGACGTGGGTGACGCCGGTGACGTCCAGCCCACGGGCCGCCACGTCGGTGGCGACCAAGATGTCGATCTTGCCGGCCCGGAAGGCCCGCAGAGCCCGCTCGCGGGCGCCCTGGCCGAGGTCACCATGCACCGCGGCGACCGCGAACCCGCGGAAGTCGAGGTCCTCGGCGACCCGGTCGGCGGCCCGCTTGGTACGCGTGAAGATCATGGTCAGCCCACGCCCCTCCGCCTGGAGGATGCGCGCCACCACCTCGACCTTGTTCATCGAGTGGGTGCGGTAGACCAACTGCTGGGTCTGCGGCGACGGGCCGGTCTCGGCGGTGTGCCCGGCGTGGATCGTCATCGGCTGGCGCAGGAAGCGCCGAGACAGGGTGACGATCGGGTCCGGCATGGTGGCCGAGAAGAGCATCGTCTGCCGGTCTTCCGGAAGCATCGCCAGGATCTTCTCGACGTCGTCGAGGAAGCCCAGGTCGAGCATCCGGTCGGCCTCGTCGAGGACGAGTGCGTGCACCCGGTCGAGCCGGAGGTGCTTCTGCTTCTGCAGGTCCATCAGACGGCCGGGCGTGCCGACCAGGATCTCGACGCCCTTGCGAAGCGCGTCGATCTGCGGCTCGTACGCCACGCCGCCGTAGATCGGCAGCACCCGGACGCCACGCGTCCGGCCGGCGGCGGCCAGATCCTTGGCGACCTGGATGCCCAGCTCACGGGTGGGGACGACGACCAGCGCCTGGGGGACACCGTCGCTGCCCTCGCCCGGGGCGAAGACCCGGTCGAGCAGCGGTACGCCGAAGCCGAGGGTCTTGCCGGTGCCGGTGGGCGCCTGACCGATCAGGTCGACGCCGCGCAGCGCGATCGGGATCGCGTACTCCTGGATGGCGAAGGCGCGGGTGATGCCGGCCGAGGCCAGGGCCTCGACGGTTTCGGCGCGGGCGCCGAGTGCGGCGAACGTGGGGGCCTCCGGTCGAACCGGGGCGGTGGGGGCCAGTTCCTGGCCGTCCAGCAAATCTTGAGTCAGGTCGCTCATGTGGATGTGGGGGTGCCCTCTCGTGGGTGCGCCCGTCATGTCCTCAGGGCGCGTTCGGTATGACGCGGGCCACACGGTCGGCGGCAGATTGCCGAGCCGGACCGGGCCGCACGCGCGCCGCGGGCTGAGCTTCGATCAGATCGGCGCCCACGGCAACTGCTCCATGTTACCTGAACAGGCATGCCCCCGTCCCGATTCCCGGTCGGCCACTCGCCACGCGGGGCAAGCAATTGTGACCTACGCCACACTTATTGCCCGCCGCCCGCCCGTCGACCGTGAGCGTGGAGCTCGGTCGGGGTGCGCAGTGGGTGGGCCGCGCCTGAGGGCCGGTACGCGATAGCCTGCCGCTCGTGTCCGCCTCCGGTTCCGCGTACGCCGACCTGCTGGGTCTGGTCGCCTTCGGTGAGCTGCTCGCCTTCGAGCGAATGGCGGGCGATGCCCGGCTCGCTCCTGACCTGCGCCGCCGGGCCGCGCTGAACGAGATGGCCGCGGCCGAGATCGCCAACTACCGGCGCCTCGCCGACCGGCTCACCGCGTTGGGTGTCGCGCCTGAGGATGCGATGGCGCCCTATGTCGAGCCGTTGCAGGCGTACCACGACTCGACCGAGCCGCGGGACTGGGCGGAAGTGGTCACCAAGGCGTACGTGGGCGACGCGATCACCGACGACTTCGTTCGCGAGATCGCCGATGCGCTGGAGGAACCGGACCGGGCGCTGGTGCTGGACGTCCTGCACGACTCCCGGTACGCGGACTTCGCCGCTGCGGAGATCCGGGTGGCCGTCGCCGACGACCCCCGGGTGGCCGGTCGGCTCTCGATGTGGGCCCGGCGGCTGGTCGGCGAGGCGTTGTCCCAGGCCGGCCGCGTCGCCGCCGAGCGGGCCACCCTCACCGCGCTGATCGCACGCGACGGCCGGGTCGACGTGCCAGGGCTTTTCGGCAGGCTCACCACCGCGCACACCGCGCGGATGGCCGCCGCCGGGCTGAACAACTGACCACCCGGCCGGGTCGGCCGGCGCCGGCCTGCGGCAGGTGGGCCGAGCGCCGACCTGCCGCGATGGCCGGACCAGTCAGCGGACGGTGAACCCGACCGCCCGGGACGACGCCTCGGCGATCTCGACGTAGGCGACCTTCTCGACCGGAACGATGACCCGCCGGCCCTTCTCGTCGGTCAGGGAGAGCGTGCCGCCGTTGCCGGCGAAGGCGTCGGTCACGATCTGCTCGATCTCGGCCGGCGACTGCGCGCTGTCCACTACCAGCTCGCGTGGCGCGTACTGCACGCCGATCTTGACCTCCACTGTGCCTCCTCAACTGGGGCGAAAGAACCGCCCTGCGAAGGCTATCCGATCACGGGGCCGGAGGTCAGGCTGACTCACCTTGCAGCGGGAAGCTCGCGATGCCCCGCCACGACAGCGCCGCCACCAACGCCTCCGCCTCGGCCTTCGGCACCTGCCGGCCGCCGGCCAGCCAGAACTGCGCTGCCGTCTCCGCCGCGCCGACCAGCCCGGAGGCGAGCAGCTCGGCGTGCGCCCGGCTCACCCCGGTGTCGGAGATGATGGTGTCGGTGATCGCCGCGATGCAGCCCTGCTCGACCCGCTCCACCCGCTGCCGCACGGCCGGGTCGTTGCGCAGATCCGACTCGAAGACGAGCCGGAACGCCTCGCTCTCGTGGTCGACGAAGTCGAAGTAGGCCCGTACCGATGCGCTGACCCGCTCCTTGTTGTCGCTGGTACCGCGCATCGCATCCTGCACCTGAGCGACGATGGCGTCACAGTGCGTGTCGAGCAGCGCCAGGTAGAGATCCATCTTTCCGGGAAAGTGTTGGTAGAGCACCGGCTTCGAGACCCCGGCCCGCTCGGCGATGTCGTCCATCGCGGCGGCGTGGTAGCCCTGCGCGACGAACACCTCCTGCGCCGCAGCGAGAAGCTGCTTACGACGCGCGGAGCGGGGCAGGCGGGTGGGCCGGCCAGCGGTCTGTGCACCGTTCCCCGCAGCGGTCATGGGATCCTCCGAGTTCTCCGTACGAGCCGGCGTTTTCCCCCCAGACCGGGCGAGGCCCGTGACCTCGGTCGTGGAAATGGCCCGCCGCTGTAACTTATCGCCACTCTCGGCACACGGTAGCCTCAGCGGGGGCGACCAAGGAGCGCGCGGTGAGTGAAACAGGGCAACCCGGAGCCGCCACCCCGGGAGAGCACGGTGACGGAGCGGGTCAGCACGACGACCCGAGCCGTTCCGTCAGTGGGTGGGCGCCTCCGGCGGGTGGGTGGCCCCGAGCCGCCGACCGCGAGGACGCCCGGGATGAGGCGCCGCGCTGGCAGCCCGACCCCGCGTCGGGCTGGCGGACCTCCTCGACACGGCACGGCGATCTACCATCGCCGCTGGTCGGCCGGTCGGGCGACCCCGAGTCGCCGGCCCGCACCAACGGCCACCACGTCAACGGCGCGCCCCACCCGGACGACGTCAACGGCGTCCACCACCCTGGTCTCGAACCGTCCGCGGGACGCCTCACGCCGGTGAGCGCCCCGCCCGGGCTGCCCGCCGAGGGCCGCCCCGGGGCGGCCAGCGACCGGCTCGTGGTGCCCGCCCAACGCCCCGCACCGCCGACTGAGCAGGGTGCCGTCGAGCCCGACCCCGGCCCCGCCCCACACTCCACCGTCGATCCGGCTGCCGCGCACCGTGCGCGCTGGGCCGAGCCCGGGTTACCCACCTCGGCCCCGCCGGCTGTCCAGGTGCCGCCCGTCGGCACCTCGGCGTCGGGTTTCGAGGTGCCGCCCGGTTTCCACGCGCCGACCGGCGAGCGGTTGGCCGCCGACGAAAGTCCGACGGCGCCACGCGACTGGCGGGACCCGCTCGCACCCGAGCCCGCGGCGACCTCGGGACGCACCTCGGGCCCGGCCGCGTCCGCCGACGAGGGCGAGCCCGGTCGCGCTGCCGAGAGTTCCCGACCGGCGGAGACGCATCGCACCGGGGACGCGCACCGTCCCGGTGAAACGCACCGGGCCGGGGAGTCGTCGGCCATCGAGCCCGACTGGTCGGGGCCGAGCTGGAACCGCCCGAGCTGGGGTGGCGGGTGGGCCCCGCCCTGGTCCCGCCAGGACGACGAGCCGGCTGGCCCGGCAGCACGGGACGAGTCGGCGCCGGACTGGGTCGGCGAACCCCACCAGCCGTACGAGCCGGTGCGCGCCGAGGTGCCCCGTCCGTACGAGCCGGTGCGCGCCGATCCGCCTCGGGCGTACGAACCCGTCCGGGTCGAATCCGAGCCCACCCCGGACCGCCCCGCCGAACCGACCAGCGCGCCACCGGCTGACCGTCCGTCCTGGGCGGGGGGTGCGTCGCCGACCAGTGGTCCGCCTGCCGATCGTCCGTCCTGGGCGGGGTCCGGGGCGACCGGCGGACCTCGCGCCGACCGTCCGTCCTGGGCGGGCGGGGCCGACCCCGACCCCACCAGCGCGTCGCCGGCGCGGCCCTCCTGGGCTGGGGGGTCCGATCCGACGCCGACCAGCGTGCCGCCGGTTCGGCCGTCCTGGGCCGGCGGGTCCGAGGCGGCGACCAGCGTGCCGCCGGTACGACCGTCCTGGGCCGGCGGATCCGAACCGCCCGCGACCGGCGCGGCGTCGACGCGGCCGTCCTGGGCCGGCGGTGCCGATCCGGCACCGGCCAGCTCCCCGCCGACGCGACCCTCCTGGGCCTCCAGCCCGGCATCGACCGACCCGTCCGCACCGGCCGAGGCGATACCCCCGGCACCCGTCGGACCGCCTCCGGCGCCGGCCGGGCCGCCTCCCACGCTGACCGACGCGCCACCGGCTCCGGCAGGCCCGTCGCTGGTCGCGGAGCGGTCGTCCTGGACCGGCGGTTCGCCGACGGCGAGCAGTTCCCGGGCCGAGCGGCCGGACTGGTCCGAGGGTCGGCTCCCGGCCACCCCGGTCGAGCGCCCGTCGTGGCCGGCCAGCCGATCGGCCGGCGCCGGTGGGGGCGACGGAGGCGAGACGCCCGGCCGGTCCCGGCCCGACGTCCGACCGACCGCACCGTTCCGGCTCCGGCCGGCGACACCCGAGCCCGGTCCGTCACCCGTCGAGCCGCCCCCATCGGCCGCGCCGGTAAACGGCTCGCCATCGACTGACGCCACCCCGTCCGCCACCGCAGCGGTCCCGCCCACCGCCGCCAAGGGTTCCGGCCGCCGCGATCAGCCCGCACCGGCGTCCGCCTCCGCCTACGCGGCGCGCCGATCCGCTCCGGACCCGACGTCGCCGGCCGACGACGGCCGGCAGTCGGCTGCGAGCGCGGTGGTGCTGCCGCAGCGCGTCCCCGCAGAACCGGACGTGCCCGTCGTGCCGGAGCCGCCAGCCGTGGAGCCACCCGCCGAAACCCCGGAACTCGCCCGCATCGCCACCCACCTGCGCCGGGACGACGAGCCAGCCCCACTGCGTGAGCGCCCCGAGGGGTTCGACGTCAACGCCATCCTGGACGCCGTCCGGGAGGTGGCCGGTGTCCGCGACGCGGCCCTGCGCCGCACGCCGGCGGGGGCGCACAGTCTGCGACTGGACCTGGCCGACGGCGCCGACCCGGCCGAGGTGAGCCGGCAGGTGGCCCGGCTGCTCCAGGAGCGGATGGGGTTGGCCGCGGCCCCGCAGAACGTGCCCGGCCTGCCCAGCACGCCACCGCCACCGGTCCGCCGTCGCGCGGCCGAGCCCGCCGAGCGGCGTACCCCGGAGACTCGAAACGCGGCTTCGCGCGATCCCGGCGAGATTCGGTCGGCCGAGTCGCCGACGGTCGCCCGCCCGTCCGGCGGTCGGGTCGAGTCCCCGCCGGCCGGCCCGGAGCAGCGGACCGGCACCGACTCGACCCGCCGCCGCCGGTCGAACGCTCCGCACCGGGGGCGCGCCACCGTGGAGGAACCCGGGTCGGTCTCGTCCGCGCCGACCGGCGCCGCGACCGGTAGCCCGGCGACGCTGGGCACGTCGTACTCCGGTGGTCAGGTGACCACGACGGAGTCGGCGCCGTCCCGGCCGCTGGAGACCGGCGGTACGCCGGGGCCCCGAGTGGTGATCGACCACGTGCAGGTCAGCACCTTCGGTCTGGACGCGAACGTGGAGGTCCGGCTGCTGGCCGGGGGCGACAGCGCCTCCGGGTACGCCACCGGGCCGGCGGTGGACGGCTACGTGTTGCGGCTCTGCGCGGTGGCGGCGGCTGCCGCGGTGGACGAGTTGCTGCGCGGTGCCGAGAACGCCGAGCGGGGGCGCTGTTTCGTCGAACACGCTGCTGTGGTGCCGTTCGGCAATTGCGAGGTGGCCACCGTGGTGGCGCTGCTGGTCTGTGAGGGCTGGGTCGAGCAGCTCGCCGGGTCGGCCCTGGTCGCGGGTGATCCCCGTCAGGCGGTGGTCCGGGCGACGCTGGCGGCGGTCAACCGTCGGCTGGAGGCGCTGCTGTCCTGAGTGGTCCGAGGCAGACTGGAGCAATGAGACGCGCCACCCTCTGGCCGGACCACCTGCTCCCCGACGACAGCGTTCCGCCGCCGTGGCCGGGCCGGGAAGTCCGCCTCGACGGACGGGCCACGTACGTCCGGGACACTCCGGCCACCGCGGCCGGCGCGGAGCCGGCGCTGTACGTGCACGGGTTGGGCGGGTCGTCGCAGAACTGGACCGACCTGGCCGGGCTGCTCGCCGACCGGCTGGACGGTCAGGCCATCGACCTGCCCGGCTTCGGCCGTAGCGAGCCGGGCCCGAGCTACACGATTCCGGCCTTCGCGGATCTGGTCGTCCGCTGGATCGAGCAAACCGGTCGAGGGCCTGTGCACCTGTTCGGCAACTCGCTGGGTGGCGCGGTCGCGGTCCAGGTCGCCGGGCTCCGGCCGGAGCTGGTCCGCACCCTCACCCTGATCTCCCCGGCGCTGCCGTTCCTGGATTTCCGGCGCTCGTTGCAGGGGCGGATGCTGCCGGTGCTCGCCATCCCCCGAGGTGAGCGGCTGGTCGCCCGGCACCTCACCCAGATGGCTCCCGAGGTGATGGCCCAGCAGGTGCTGGAGGCGTGCGTCGCCGACCTCAGCCGGATCTGCGATCAGCGCCGGGCCGAGGCGTTGGAGGAGATCCGGGTGCGGTACGAGGCCGAGCACTACGCCGCCGCGTACGTCCGGACATTCCGTGGGCTGGTCTCCAGCTTCCTGCGGGCGTACCTGCCGGGGCCGGGGTCGCTGTGGCGCCTCGCCGAGGCGGTACGCGCACCGACCCTGGTGGTGGGCGGTCTTCAGGACCGTCTGGTCGACGTGCGGGTCGCGCCGCAGACCGCCCGGGTCATTGCGGACAGCCGATTGATGATGCTCGGCGGCGTCGGCCATGTGGCGCAGTTGGAGGTTCCCCGGCTGGTTGCCCGCGCGGTGGTCGGTCTGCTCGCCGAAACGGAGGACACCGCGGGGCGGTCTGATCTGGCAGGCTGACCTGGATGCCCAGCTCAGCCCGCCATCCTGCTCGCCGTCGGCGACGTTTCGCGCTGTTCGCCCAACTGGTGGCGGTGGTGGTGGCCGTCGGCGCGGCGGTGACAGTGATCGCCGAGGGGCCGGGTGGGCATCCCGGCGCTGACCGGTTGGCCGCCGAGGAGATCGGCCCGCCGCCGCTGGTGGCCGGGCCGCTGCCGCCCGACCCGTCGCCCTCTGACGCGGTTCCGTCCAGCCCGCCCCCGGTGTTGCGGGTGCCCGGCGTGGTTCCGAGCGCCGGCACGGGCGGGTTCGGCTATGACGCCCGCTCCGGCCCGGTGCTGGGTCGGGCGGGTGAGCTGCGGCGTTACCGGGTCGCTGTGGAGTCGGGCAGTGCCGAGGACGTCGCCGAGTTCGCCCTGGCGGTTGAGGCGGCGCTCGCCGGGCCGGGCAGTTGGGTCGACAGCGGCAGGTTGCGGCTACAGCAGGTGCCGGGGGCTGCACCTCGGGACTTCACCGTCTACCTGGCCACCGCCCGCACCGCGGGTCGGATGTGCGCGACGGGTGGGGTGGACATCCGGATCGGCGGTCGCCCGTACACGTCCTGTCGGGCGCCCGGCCAGGTGATCATCAACCTGGATCGGTGGCGGTTGTCAGTGCCGCACTTCGTCTCGGCCGGCGTGCCGTTGACGGTCTACCGGACGTACGTGGTCAACCACGAGGTGGGTCACCAGCTCGGGCATCGGCACGAGCGCTGCCCCGGCGCGGGCCGGCCGGCGCCGGTGATGATGCAGCAGACGCTCTTCCTCAACGGCTGTCGGGTCAACCCGTGGCCGTATCTGAACGGGCGTCGATACACCGGTCCCGCCCTGTGAGTTGCTCGGCCCGACACGCCGACTGTTGACCCCTCCATCAGGCGTCTTGCGGCAATAGCGATAAAATCGGAGAAATGCCCGAATAATCTGGCAGGCTCGATCGTATGACGCCGTCGTCCCCTTACGGCCCGCCCCGGCCGCCCGAGCACCGGTCGGCGTTGCGGGGTGTGCGTCCCGCGTTCGTCCGGATGCACCGGCGTCGTCGTCGCAGCATGCTCCTCGGCCTGCTCGTGCTCGCGGCCGCCATCGGGGTGACGGTGAGCCGGGGCGGCGAGTCGTCGGTCGAGCCTCCGGCCACCACGCAGGGCGGAATGGGCCACGGAGGTGGGGTGGCCGCGCACCCGGCGTCCACCGGCTATCCGTCGGTCGGAGCGGGGCGCTTCACGGCGGCCGACGGCGAGACACCCGTGCACGGCACGGACGGGCCGCTGCACCGATACCGGGTCGTCGTCGAACGAGGCGCCGGCCAGGACGCGGACGTGTTCGCCGCCAGTGTGGACGAGGTGCTGGCCGACCCGCGCAGTTGGATCGCGTCCGATGAGCTGCGGGTGCAACGGGTGGCCGACGCCGGGGCCGCCGACTTCACCATCTACCTGGCCACCCCTGTCACGTCCGAGCGGATGTGCGCCGAGGGCGGGCTGACCACCGAGCGCTACACCTCCTGTCGCCTGCCCGGCCAGGTCATCATCAACCTGGCCCGCTGGATGGAGGCGGTCCCCGACTACGGCGCCTCGCTGGACACCTACCGGACCTACGTCATCAACCACGAGGTGGGCCATGAGTTCGGCGAGGAGCACGAGGCGTGCCCCGGCCCGGGGGAGCCCGCCCCGGTGATGCAGCAGCAGACGTACGGGCTGCACGGCTGCGTCGCCAACGCCTGGCCGTACCTCGACGGTCGTCGTTACGCGGGGGACATCGTCCCCTGATCTGCCGGGTCGTCGGTTATTCCCGCTCCCGCATACCGGACCACGTGTCGTCCCTCATGGCCGAGAGGGCTTCCCGCGAGCAACAATGGCGCGGTTCACACCGCCGATCCCGGGGAGTCCACCGTGTCGTTGCCCCCGCTCGTCGAGCCCGCCGCCGAGCTGACCGTAGACGAGATCCGCCGCTACTCACGTCACCTGATCATTCCGGACGTCGGGGTGACCGGCCAGAAGCGGCTGAAGAACGCCCGGGTGCTCTGTGTCGGCGCCGGTGGCCTCGGGTCGCCCGCCCTGATGTACCTCGCCGCGGCCGGGGTCGGCACGCTCGGCATCATCGACTTCGACACCGTCGACGAGTCGAACCTCCAGCGCCAGATCATCCACGGCGTGTCCGACATAGGCCGGTCCAAGGCCGAGTCCGCCGCCGCGTCGATCCGCGAGATCAACCCCCTGGTCAACGTGGAGATCCACAACACCGCGCTGGACCGGGAGAACGTCCGCGAGATCTTCGCCCAGTACGACCTGATCGTCGACGGCACCGACAACTTCGCCACCCGCTACATGGTCAACGACGCGGCGGTGCTGCTGGGTAAGCCGTACGTCTGGGGGTCGATCTACCGCTTCGACGGTCAGGCGTCGGTGTTCTGGGCCGAGCACGGCCCCTGCTACCGGTGCCTCTACCCGGAGCCGCCGCCGCCCGGCATGGTCCCCTCCTGCGCCGAGGGTGGCGTGCTCGGCGTGCTCTGCGCGTCGATCGGTTCGATCCAGGTGAACGAGGCGATCAAGCTGCTCACCGGCATCGGTGAGCCGCTGGTCGGCCGTCTGATGGTCTACGACGCCCTGGAGATGGAATACCGCAAGATCAAGGTCCGTAAGGACCCGAACTGCGCGCTCTGCGGCGACAACCCGACGGTCACCGACCTGCTGGAAGACTACGAGGACTTCTGCGGCGCGGTCTCCGAGGAGGCCCAGGAGGCGACGCTCGACTCGACCATCACCGCCCTGGAGCTCAAGGAGTGGCAGGACGCCGGCAAGGACATCTTCCTCGTCGACGTACGCGAGCCGGCCGAGTACGAGATCGTCCAGATCCCCGGCGCCACCCTGATCCCCAAGGGCGACATCATCTCCGGTGAGGCCCTCGCGAAGCTGCCACAGGACCGGCAGATCGTGCTGCACTGCAAGTCCGGCGTCCGCTCGGCGGAGGCGCTCGCCGCGCTCAAGGCGGCCGGATTCAAGGATGCCGTGCACGTGCAGGGCGGCGTGCTCTCCTGGATCAAGCAGATCGACCCGTCGCTGCCCGCGTACTGACCGGTCGAGCCGGGGCGGCCCTGGCGCGGCCACGCCGCCGCGCCGGGGTGGCCCACGCGGCTGCCCCGGCAAATCGACGCAGATGACGCCGAGCGGCCGTCCGGCCAGAGCGACGCAGCCATTCCGAGCTGGCCGATTCTCCGAGGCGGCATCGCGTCTGCGCAGGTAGCGTCTCCGCCGTGGTCGACTTGGAAGCCGCGATCGGGTTCGTCGTGGCGCATGGGGATGCGGTGGAACGCGCCCGCCTCTCCTGGCTCCGCAACGGCACGGCCGTGCCCGCCGAGTTGCTGGAGACGGCCGAGGTCGGCCAGTCACCGGACGGCGGCTGGCCGGCCACCTGGGGCGGCGAGGTCGCCTCGATCGACGCCACCTGCTTCCGGCTCGTCGAGCTGGACGACCTGGGCGCGCTCGGCCGTCCCGCCGCCCGCCGCGCCCTGGACTGGCTGGCGTCCCGGCAACAGGCCGACGGCGGTTGGGAAGAGGACGCGTCGCTGGCCGACTCGGCACCGGAGTGGGCCCGTCCCGGCGACCCGGAGGCCGGGTTCCTCGTGTCGGCCAACGCCGGTTTCTGGCTCACCGTCGCTGGCCTGGACGCCCGGGCCTCGGGTCCGCTCGACCATCGGGTCGGTGGGGCATACGCCGGGGTGGTGCAGGCGGCGGCCCACTCGCTCGCCGCGCGGCTGCGCCCGGACGGTAGCTGGCCGTCGTACCTCGCCGCCGGCTGGCTGAGCGCGGCCGTGCTGCACCGGCAGGAGATGTTCCAGGAGTCCGCCCGGATCCAGGTGGCGCTCGCCGAGCGGATGCCGAAGATGACCCCCGGGGACGTGGCGTGGCTTGCGGCCACGTTGCGCCGCGCCGGCGTCGACCCCCAGGACTGGATCATGGTGCGGGCGCTGCGCCGGCTGACCGAGACCCAGCGCAGCGACGGCGGCTGGGAGAGCGACGACGGCCACCAGTTCGACGTGCACGCCACGCTGGCCGCGATCCGGGCGGCCCGGCCCACCCCGCCCGGCTGAGCCGCCCCGTCGCTAGCGCACGTGTCCGTCGCCGGTGACGACGTACTTGGTGCTGGTCAGCTCGGGCAGGCCCATCGGACCGCGAGCGTGCAGCTTCTGGGTGGAAATGCCGATCTCCGCACCGAAGCCGAACTCGCCCCCGTCGGTGAACCGGGTCGAAGCGTTCACCATCACCGCCGCCGCGTCCACCCTCGCCACGAAGTCGCGGGCCGCGCTGGCCGAGTCGGTGATGATCGCCTCGGTGTGCCCGGTGCCGAAGCGGCGGATGTGCGCGACCGCCGCGTCCAGTGAGTCCACCACCGCCACCGAGATGTCGGCGGACAGGTACTCGGTCGCGTAGTCCTCCTCGGTCGCCGGAACCACGGCGGCGGAGTGGGCGGCCACCTCGGGTGAGCCGTGCACTGTCACCCCCGCCTCGGCGAACGCGGCCAGCACCGGCGGCAGGAACGCGTCGGCGATGCCCGCGTGCACCAGCAGCGACTCGGCGGTGTTGCAGGTGGACAGGCGTTGCGTCTTGGCGTTCAGCGTCACCGCGACGGCCTTCGCCAGGTCGGCGGCGGCGTCGACGTAGACGTGGCAGTTGCCCACCCCGGTCTCGATCACCGGCACTGTCGACTCCTCGACCACGGTGCGGATCAGCGATGCGCCACCGCGCGGAATGAGCACGTCGACGAGACCTCGGGCGCGCATCAGCTCCTTGACCGAGTCACGGGAGCTGGCGTCGAGCAACTGCACCGCGTCGGCGGGCAGACCGGCCCCGGCGACCGCGTCGCGCAGCACCGCGACCAGCGCGGCGTTCGAGTGTGCGGCCGACGACGACCCGCGCAGCAGCGCCGCGTTGCCGGACTTGAGGCAGATCCCGGCGGCGTCCACCGTCACGTTGGGCCGCGCCTCGTAGATGATGCCGACCACCCCGAACGGCACCCGGATCTGGCGCAGCTCCAAGCCGTTGGGCAGGGTGGACCCGCGGACCACCTCGCCGACCGGGTCGGGCAACGCGGCCATCTCACGCAGCGCGTCGGCGATGCCGGCCACCCGACCCCCGTCGAGCGCGAGCCGGTCCAGCACGGCCGCGCTCAGCCCGGCCTCACGGCCAGCCGCCAGGTCCGTCTCGTTCGCGGTCAGGATCTCCGGGGTACGCGCCACCAGCGCGTCGGCCATCGCCACCAGCGCGACGTCCTTGACCGTACGCGTGGCCACTGCCAACTCAGCGGCGGCGTCCCTCGCCCGTCGCGCCTGCTCAACCACGCTCATGCCAGCACTCCGCTTCGCTCCGTGTCGACCTGAGGCACCAGAGCCCTGAATCGATGATTCGCTCGCTGACGCTCGCTCATGCCAACGCTCCTCAGATGGGGTGGGAAGGTCCTCGGGTCACAGCAGCACCAGGTCGTCGCGGTGGACGACCTCTCGTTCGTACGCCGGGCCGAGCGCCGCGGCGAGTTCGGACGTGGAGCGGCCGAGCAGCCCCGGTAGCTCCACCGCGTCGTAGTTGACCAGCCCGCGGGCGACCGATGCGCCGGCGGTGTCCACCAGGTCCACCGGGTCGCCCGCCGTGAACGTGCCGTCCACGGCGGTGATGCCGGCCGGGAGCAGCGACTTGCGCCGCCCGACGACGGCGGCGACCGCGCCCGGGTCGAGGTGCAGCCGCCCCCGGGGTGAGGTGGCGTGGGCCAGCCAGAACAGCCGGGCCGTCGGCCGTCGCCGCTGCGGGTGGAAGAGCGTGCCGACCGGTTCGCCGGCCAGTGCCGGCGTGGCCAGGTCGGCGGCGGTGAGCACCACCGGGATGCCGAAGCCGGTGGCGATCCGCGCGGCCTCGACCTTGGTCACCATGCCACCGGTGCCGACGCCGGACCGGCCGGCCCCGCCGATGGTGATGCCGGAGAGGTCCGCGTCGTCGCGCACCTCGGCGATCCTGGTCGAGCGCGGGTTGGTGGGGTCACCGGTCCAGAGCGCGTCCACGTCGGAGAGGAGCACCAGCAGGTCGGCGTGCACCAGCGCGGCCACCAGGGCGGCCAGCCGATCGTTGTCGCCGAACCGGATCTCCTGGGTGGCCACCGTGTCGTTCTCGTTGACGATCGGCACCGCCCGCAGGTCGAGCAGCTTGCGCAGCGTCCGGTACGCGTTGCGGTAGTGCGCTCGCCGGGTCACGTCGTCGACGGTGAGCAGCACCTGCCCGACGGTGCGGCCGTGCCGGGCGAAGCTGGCCGCGTACCGGCCGATCAGCAGCCCCTGCCCGACGCTGGCGGCGGCCTGCTGGGTGGCCAGGTCGCGCGGGCGTCGGGACAGCCCGAGCGGGGCGAGCCCGGCGGCGATGGCGCCGGAGGAGACCAGCACCACCTCGCGCCCTTCGGCGGTGAGTCGACCGAGGGTGTCGACCAGCGTGTCGACGCGCTCGTCGGCCAACCCGCCGGTGGCGGTGGTCAACGAGGAGGATCCGATCTTGACGACGACCCGCCGGGCCGTCGTGACTGCGTCGCGCACCCGACCATTCTGCGTGGTCACGGCCGCACCGCCCGGCGGCGTTCCCATATGGTGGCGGATTGTGACTCCAGACGAGTACGTCGAGGCGGTGCTCGACCTGGTCGAGCGGATCCCGGAGGGCCGGGTCATGTCGTACGGCGGGGTGGCCGACGCGCTGTCCGAGCGCTCGGGCCGTGCCTCGGCCCGGTTGGTCGGCAACATCATGGCCCGGCACGGAGGCTCGGTGCCCTGGCATCGGGTGGTGACCGCGAGTGGTCGACTGCCGCCGGGGCACGAGCGGGAGGCGCGGGCCCGACTGCGGGCCGAGGGTGTGCCGCTGCGCGGCGAGGGTGTGGACATCGCGGCGGCAGGCTGGTCGCCTGATGAGGGGATGTGACCGCCGCCCTAACGTGAGTAACATTCGGGCCCATGAAAACGCCGCCGGGCGCCGGCTCGTCAGCCACCGGCTCGCTGCCCCGATCGGTGCACGCCGGCTACGCGCTCGGTTCCCTGGCGACCGGAGCGTTCGGCACCGTGCCCGGCCTGCTGCTGCTGCCGTACCTGACCGACACCCTGGGCGTGGCCGCCGGACTGGCCGCCCTGCTGGTGTTGCTGCCCAAGGCCTGGGACGTGCTGGTCAACCCGGTCGCCGGGCGGATCTCCGACCGCACCCGGTCGCGGTGGGGCGCCCGCCGGCCGTACCTGCTCGTGGCCGGTCTCGCGCTCGCCGTGCTGTTCGCGTCGATCTTCGCCGCGCCCTTCGGTAACGGTCCGGCGGCCGTGGCGTACGTGGCGTTCGCGTTCCTCGCCACCGCCACCGCGTTCGCCTTCTTCCAGGTGCCGTACGTGGCGATGCCGGCGGAGCTGACCGGCGACTACGCCGAGCGCACCCGGTTGATGACCTGGCGGATCGCGGTGCTGGCGCTGGCCATCCTGGTCTCCGGCGCGGTCGCGCCGCTGGTGGTGAGCGCCGGTGGTGACGGCGTGGCCGGGCACCGCTGGATGGGCCTGTTCGTGGCGGTGCTGATCGCCCTCGGCGCCCTCGGCGCGTTCCTGGGCACCCGGTCCGCGCCGACCGGCACGATGGGCGAGAGCGAGCCGACGCTGCGCGCCCAGCTCGCCGTGGCCGGCGCCAACCGTCCGTTCCGGGCACTGCTGATCTGCTTCGTGGTGCAGTCCGCCGGGGTGGCCACGATCCTGGCCGGGGTCAACTACTTCGCCGGGCAGATCCTGCGCGACGAGGAGAGCGGGCCGACCCTGCTCTTCGTCTGCTTCGTCGGGCCGGCGCTGCTGGTGATGCCGATCTGGAGCCGGATCGGTGCCCGGCTGGGCAAGCGCAGCGCGCTGGTCGTCGCCTCGCTGATCCTCGCCGTCGGTGCGTTCGCCCTGGTCGCCGCACCGGCGTTGCCGGCGGTGGCCGTCTATCTCGTGGTCGCGCTGATCGGCGTGGGGTACGCCGGGCAGCAGGTCTTCGCGCTGGCCATGTTGCCGGACTGCATCGCGCACGAGACGGCGCGCACCGGTCGACGGCAGGCGGGCGTCTTCACCGGGCTGTGGACCGCCGGGGAGACCTTCGGCCTGGCGCTCGGCCCCGGTATCTACGGGCTGGTGCTCCAGCTCTCCGGCTACGTGTCCTCCGACACCGGCTCGGCGGCCGCCCAGTCCGACACGGCGAGACTGGGTGTCCTCCTCGGTTTCACGCTGATCCCGGCCCTGCTGATCGCCCCTCCGATCCTCCTGCTCCGCCAGTACACCCTCACCGCCCACAGCGACCTGGTCGATCATGGAGTTGTGGTGGGGGACGAAAGCCGTTGACCGTCACGAGAAGGGCACCGTAACTCCATGATCGACGAGAACAGGGTTGAGGCTGGGGCGCTTTCCGCCACCGGGGTTCCGGCGGAACGGGTTCTGGAAGAGGTGCGGAAGCTGCGGGCCAGTGACGCGCCCACCCACGGGGGACGGCTGTTCGCGTACGTCTACGACCCGGCGGTGCCCGGGCTGGACGAGCTGGCCGCCGCCGCCCACCGGGAGAGCGCGCACGTCAACGGGTTGGACCCGACCGCGTTCCCGTCCCTGCTGGCCATGGAGAACGCGCTGGTCGGCGCCGCCGGCCGGGTGCTGGGCGCCGGCCCCGGGACCACCGCCCCGGACGTCGTCGGCAGCGTCACCAGCGGCGGCACCGAGTCACTGATCCTCGCCGTCAAGACCGCTCGGGACGCCCACCCGGAGATCACCGCGCCTCGGATCGTGGTGCCGTCGAGCGCGCACGCGGCATTCGCCAAGGCGGCGCACTACCTGCGGGTGGCGCTGGACGTCGTGCCAGTCTCCCCGGAGACGCTGCGTCCCGACCCGGCCGCGATGGCCGCCGCGATCCGTCCGGAGACGGTCCTGGTCGCCTGCTCCGCGCCGTCCTACGCGCACGGGGTGGTGGACCCGGTCACGCAGATCGCGGCCGCCGCGGCCGAGGCCGGGGTGCGCTGCCACGTCGACGCCTGCTTCGGCGGCTGGACCCTGCCGTACCTGCGCCGGCTCGGGGAGCCGGTGCCGCCGTTCGACTTCGCGGTGCCCGGGGTCACCTCCATCTCGGTCGACCTGCACAAGTACGCGTACGCCCCGAAGGGGGTGTCCGTGCTGCTGCACCGCGACGCCACGCTGCGCGCCCCGCAGTACTTCGCGTACGCGGACTGGCCCGGCTACACCATGATCAATCCGGTGATCGCGTCCACCCGCTCGGGCGGTCCGATCGCCGCCGCTTACGCCACAGTGCGGCACCTCGGCGACGAGGGTTACCTGCGGCTGGCCGCCATCACCCGGGACGCGGTAACCGGGCTGGCCGATGCGGTCCGCGCCGTCGACGGCTTGCGGCTGATGGCCGAGCCCGAGTCGACAGTCGTCTGCTTCACCGCCACCGAGGGCGGGCCCGACCTGTTCGTCCTGGTCGACGAGCTGACCGCGCGGGGCTGGCACACCCAACCCCAGCTCTCGTACGCCGGTCTGCCCGCCAGCGTGCACCTCACGGTGACCGCCGCGGTCGCGCCCCGGGTCGCCGAGTTCGGGCCGGACCTGACCGACGCGGTGGCCGCAGCCAGGGCCGCCGGCCCGGTGCGGCTGCCCGCCGAGTTGGCAGCCCTGGTCGGCGCGCTGACCCCCGAGGCGCTGACCCCGGACCTGATCGTCGGCCTGGCCGCCGGGCTGGGCCTGGGCGGCGAAGTGGGTTCGGACGCGGGACCACTGCCGGAGCGGATGGCGCTGGTGAACACCCTGCTCGACGCCGCGCCATCGGCGCTGCGCGAGCGGTTGCTCGTGGAATTCGTCAGCCTGCTGCAACGCCCCAGCTGGGCGCCCAGCTGACCGCGCGGCAACGGGCCCGGCCGTCGGTGCCAGCCGGGCCCGATCGGCCGGATCAGGGAGCCACCCGCACCTCCACGAAGTTGTTCTTGAAGGTCAGGTCCTGCCAGCGCCGGTCCTGGTCGTCGTAGTGCACCACCCGGACGCTGGGCTGTCTCAACGCCGTGGGATCGACCAGCAGATGGAACGTGTACGCCCGGCGCTCCCCGGCCCGCAGGCCGGCTGTGCGGCAGGTCGTCCCCGAGTCGTCGCCTCCCCGCCACGGCACGCAGATCGACGAGTCGGCAGTGCTCATCGCCCCGATCTGGCCAATTTCGGCGAAGCCGACGTGTGCCACGTCCACCGGCCCCGTGTTGGTCAGGCTCAGGCTCAGGGTGCCCGGACGTTTCCCGTCGGCACCGGCCGGCCCGAGTACGAGGTTGCCGCCGGTCAGCACCAGGTCGGTCAGCCGAGGGTCCTTGCCGAAGGACCTCGGCCCGTCG
Organism: Micromonospora sp. NPDC047187; assembly: GCF_040643355.1. Classification (NCBI taxonomy): domain Bacteria; kingdom Bacillati; phylum Actinomycetota; class Actinomycetes; order Micromonosporales; family Micromonosporaceae; genus Micromonospora; species Micromonospora sp. NPDC047187. The sequence goes on along the minus strand of NZ_JBEYUF010000008.1, from coordinate 144,464 downwards.
CTCTGGGTGAACCGGCCGTCGTGCCAGCGGTACGTCCGCCACTGGTTCTGCGCCCAGTAACTCGGCGTCGAGCAGCAGGGCTGGATGTCGGCCACCTGAGCCCGCACCTTCCCGTCCTCGGTGACGGCGGCGTCCGTGATGTCGTCGAGCCCCTCCATGGTGCCGACGACCCGAGCCATGGTCACGATGCGACCGTGCCGGTCGCGGTCGAACGCGACGAGTTGTTTCGCCGAGGCCTCGCCGAGCCGGCAGGTGACCAGGGCGACCGTCTCGGTCGCGCCATCGCCGTCCAGGTCGGTGTAGCCCAGGTCCAGGTCCGCCAGTGTCGACACACCCGTGTCGCGTCCCGAAGGCCGCAGCCGAACGTCCGAGGTGGCGCAGTGCGACGCGTACGAGGGCCAGGCCGGCAGGTCGACGCGGGCGGCCAGCAACTGGGCCCGGCTGATCCGGCCGTCCGGCGCGGCCGGACTCGTGGTCGTGGTGGTGCTGGGCGTCAGCGGGGTCGACGGCGTCGGTGCGGGAGCGCTCGGCGGTGGTGTGGTCGGCTCGCCGGTCTGCGCCGGCGTCGGAACCGATCCGTCGTTCCGCAGGGCGGCGTTGGCGACGATCGGTGCGACCGCCAGGACAATCGCCGTCACGGCCACCGCCGCAGCCCTCGCCTGCCGACGCCGACGAAGGGTACGCCGGGCCTGGTCGGGTCCCGGACCGGCGATCTGGGAGATCGTCTCGGCACGGTACGCAGCGAACCGCTCCCGTAGCCGCGGGTCGATGTCAGACATTGCCCATCCCCTCGATGCTCTCGTCGAGCAGCCCCGCCAGCGCTGTCCGGCCGCGGTGCAACCAGGACTTGACAGTGCCCTCGGCCACCCCCTCCTGACTCGCTATCTCACTGACCGGCAGGTCGGCGAGGTAGTGCAGGATGACGGCCCGCCGGTGGTTGGCGGGCAGTCGGGCCAGCGCGGCGTCGATCGCCACCCGATCGGGCGTCGGCCCGGCCATCGTGGCCTCGGCCCGCCGCTGCCGGAGCAGGTGGTTGCGCGCGGTCCGGAGCCGCCGCCAACGGCTCCGGGCGAGGTTCCAGGCGACCTGCCGGACCCAGGCGACCGGGTCGTCGTACCGGGCCAGCCGGTCCCACCGGGCCAGGGCCCGGCAGAACGCCTCCTGCGCGAGGTCCTGAGCCTGTGAGAGGTCGCCCACGTAGGCGCCCAGTTGGCTGGTCACGTTGCGAAAGTGCGCGTGGTAGAAGTCGTCGAAGCTCACCGTCGTGGTGCGCTCCCCGGCCATCGCGGCAATCGCCCCCGGTGGCTCGTTGGCACGGGCTCCCGTCATCACTGTCACTGCCCCTCCCCGTTCACCGTCGGGCCCGTACCCGAGGCGGTCGTACCACTCGCTGATCGGGGTCGTTCCCGTGCTCCCCGTTGTCGGCGCTCCTGCTCGGCGTGCCGTACCCCGTTAGAAGTCCCGAACGGGCCTCGGGGTTGCAGCCCGACACCGTGGTTCGACTGTCGTGTGGGGGACTGAGTGGCGAGGCGGGATCCGACCGCGGGTCGGGTCCCCGTCGGGCGACGGGGATCCGACCGGTCAGCGGTACGTGATCACGACAGTGTTGTCGGTGCCGTAGACCTCCTCGACGAAGTCGAAGGCTGAGTCCATCGGCCGGGCGTCCACCTCGGCCTTTCCGGATCCGACTGTGGCACCCGCCGCCACCCGGAAGCCCAGCGTGAGCCGGAGTTCCTTGCCCCCTTCGAGCCGGTTCAGATCACAGGTGACCGGCTCTCTGGTCGTTCCCGGGTCGTTGCGGCAGGCCGCCCAGCCGCCGCCGTCCGGGCGGATCGCAGCCGGCAGGCCGAGCCGCAGCGCCACATGGGCGGCCGGACCCGTGGCTCCGTTGCGGATGCGTACGGTCATCGTGCCGGTCCGGGAGCCGTCCGTTGCCGTGGTCAGCGTCAGATCAGTTGAGGTGACGACCAGGTTGACATCGTGCTTGTTGGTGCCGAAGGTCGTCGGACCGGAGACCTGCGCGAAGGCGTCGCCCTTCCAGCGGTAGCCCCGCCACTGCCGCTGTGACCACTCGGCGGGCCAACCGCCCCCGGGAGCGATGTCACCGACCTGCACGCGGACCGTGCCGTCGCCCACGACATCCAGCGCGAACAGCCACTGCGGCTTGTCGATGGTGGTCGCGACCACCCGGCCGACCGTCGTCACCTTTCCTTCCTTGTCGCGGTCGAAGGCGACCACCTGCATCGGCCCGCGGGTGCCGAGTACGCACTGCACGAGAGCCACCGTCTCCACCGCGCCGTCCCCGTCGATGTCGCCGTGGTCGAGCGCCAGGAGCCAGTTCGCGCCCTCCCGGGCGTCGGCGGTGAGCCGGGTTTGCGACGTCGGGCAGCCTCGTCCGGCCCGCCATGCCGGCAGGGTCACCGGCACCCCCAGCAACTGTGCCCGGCTGAACCGGCCGTCCGGCACGGGGATGGTCGGGCTGGCACTGGTCCCGGCGGGGCTGGGGGTTGGAGTCGACGGTGGCGTCGGCGACACCGACACGCTCGGCGTCGGCTCGACCGGACCGGGCCGGTGCTCAGTGCCGCTCATCGCCGCGTATCCGACGGCCGACCCGCCGAACAGGGCGAGCGCCGTCGTGGCAGTGGCAGCCAGCCGTCGTCGGCTGCGGCCTCGTACCGTCCGCCGAACAGCGGCAGGTCCCGGTGCCTCGACCTCCGGCAGCGCGGTGCGACGGTAGCGGGCGAACTCTTCGGCGAGGTCAAGAATCTCCTGCTCAGACATCCCGCACCTCCTCGTTGGTGTCGCGTAGAAGTGTGGCGAGAGCGGCCCGGCCCCGGTGCAGCCAGGACTTGACAGTCCCTTCGGCGACCTGTTCCTGGGCGGCGATCTCGGCGACCGTCAGGTCGGCGAGGTAATGCAGCACGACGGCCCGCCGCTGCTTGGGCGGCAGCTTCGCCAGGGCGGCGTCGACAGCGACCCGGTCCGGGTTCGGCTCGGCGACGTGTGTCTCCCGTTGCCGCAGCAGCCACAGCTGGGCGGTACGCAGCCGTCGCCAGCGGTTGTGGCCCAGGTTCCAGGCGACCCTACGGACCCAGGCCAGAGGGTCCTCGTAACCGACGAGCTGGTCCCAGCGGGCGTACGCCCGACAGAACGCCTCCTGAACCAGTTCCTGCGCCTGCCCACGGTCACCCGTGTACGCGGTCAACTGCACCACCAGCCCCCGGAAGTGGGCGTGGTAGAAGTCGTCGAAGACCAGCTCCGCCGGTTTGGAGGTTGCGCCTCCCGGCAGGTCCGGCGGGCGTCCGCCCACCCGCACATCTCGTGTCACAAGCACTCGTCCTCCCCGTGGCGGCTGCGGGCGGTGTGTTCGCCAGCACCGGTCACACAAGCGAGCGCGCCAGTAGGTTGCGCGTCGATCGCTGCCGATCCTTGTCGGCTCCGGGACAGTTGGTGGGCCCCTCGGGCCGATCACCGCCGGACCGCGCGGACGCCGTCTGTGATTCACTGTCGGTGAGGAGAGGGGGCGGTCGTGCAGCTACCGGCAGTGCTCGGCGAGCCGATCCGGTTCGTGCTGAACTGGGGCCGTCGCTACTCGCTCTGGGTGTTCAACTTCGGTCTGGCCTGCTGCGCCATCGAGTTCATCGCCACCAGCATGGGTCGGCACGACTTCATCCGACTCGGCGTGATCCCGTTCGCCCACGGCCCCCGCCAGGCCGACCTGATGGTGGTCTCCGGCACGGTGACCGACAAGATGGCCCCGGCGATCAAGCGGCTGTACGACCAGATGCCCGAGCCGAAGTACGTCATCTCGTTCGGCGCCTGCTCCAACTGTGGCGGCCCCTACTGGGATTCGTACTCGGTGACCAAGGGCGTCGACCAGCTCATCCCGGTCGACGTGTACGTGCCCGGCTGCCCGCCCCGGCCGGAGGCGCTGCTGCACGGCATCCTGCGCCTGCAGGAGAAGATCGCCGCCGAGCAGTCCGGCATCGGGGGTGTGCCGCAACGGGACGTGCTGGCCGCACCGCTGGACGCCCCGCCGCGTGAGGCCGCCCCGCCACGCTCGGTCGACTCGCTCACCGCTCCACCGGTACGCCCACCCACCGCCGGCTGACGGCGTGAGTCACCACCCACGACGGCGCGCTCGCCACCCTGTTGTGGACCCGCCGCACTAGCCTGCGCACTATGACCAGCTCAGCGGACCAGCGGTCCACCCACATCGTCGACGTGCTCACCGAGGAGTTCGGCGCGTCGATGGCGATCGACCCGGCCGCCTTCCGCCGCAAGTTCCGCAAGATGGCGGCGTCGCCGTTCGCCTTCTACCGGGGCAGCGCCGCGCTGTTCTACGCCGACCAGCTCGGCGACTTCGCCGACGACCGGTTCTCCGACGAGCAGACCAGCCGGGTGTGGATCCACGGTGACCTGCACGCGGAGAACTTCGGCACCTACATGAACGCCTCCGGGCAGCTCGTGTTCAACGTCAACGACTTCGACGAGGCGTACGTCGGGCCCTTCACCTGGGACCTGCGCCGGCTCGCGGCCAGCGTGGCGCTGCTCGGCTACGGCAAGGCACTCTCCGACACGGCGATCGGGGAGCTGGTGGCCGGGTTCGCCCGGTCGTACCTGACCGAGCTGCGGGCCATCGCCGCCGGTGGCGACGACGCGATCGGTTCGATCACCCTGGACAACGCCGACGGGGTGCTGCGCCGGGTGCTCCAACGGGCCCGGCTCAACACCCGCGTGGACCTGCTCGCCGCGCAGACCACCATCGACAACTACGAGCGACGCTTCTCCATCGGCGACGGGGTATTCGAGATCGACGCCGCCACCCGGGACCTGGTCAGCGCCGCCTTCCAGGACTACCTGGGCACCCTGCCAACCGCCTCGACGCAGCTGCGCCCGGTGGCGGCGCGGATCAAGGACGTGGTGCTGCGCAAGGGGGTGGGCATCGGCTCGGCCGGGCTGCCGTCGTACAACCTGCTGCTGGAGGGGCACACCCAGGCGCTGGAGAACGACGTCGTCATCTACATGAAGCAGGCGCAGGTGCCGGCCGTGGCGCGGTACGTCACCGACGAGTCGGTCCGCGGCTACTTCCAGCACCAGGGTCACCGGACCGCCGAGTCGCAGCGGGCGTTGCAGGCGCACGCCGACCCGTGGCTGGGCTTCACCGAGCTGAACGGGACCGGTCAGCTGGTCGCCGAGGTCTCCCCGTACGCCGCCGATCTGGACTGGTCGGACGTGAACGAGCCGGAGGAGCTGACCGGGGTTCTCGTCGACCTCGGCCGGGCGGTGGCCCGGATGCACTCGGTCGCCGACGACGAATCCAGTCACGACCTGGTGGACTACTCCACCGAGGAGGCGATCGTCGCGGCGGTGGACGCCGACGAGCCGGGTTTCGTCGCCCACCTGGTGGACTTCGCGCACGCGTACGGGGTGCGCGCCCGCCAGGACCATCAGCTCTTCGTCGACCTGTTCCGCAACGGTCGGCTGCCGGGCATCTGATCGGGCGCGGCGTCGCTCAGGACGCGAACTCCAGCACCACCTTGATGTCGTCCGGCCCGGGGGTGTACGCGTCGGCGTACCGGTTCGCCGGCACCCGTCGGGTGATCAGCGACTCGAGCCAGACCTGGTCGGCGCGGGCGAGCGCCTGCGCGGCCATGGTCCAGTGTCGCCGGTTGGCGTTCACCGAGCCGAACACCACGTTGTTCTCCAGCACCAGCGCCCGGTTGAGCGCCCCGGCGTCGAAGTCGATGCTCCGACCACCGCTGGACACCCCGGCCAGGCAGACGATCCCGGTCGGGGCCGCCTTGCACATGACGTCGAGGACCACTGTGGGAGCGCCGGTGCACTCGATCACCACGTCCGGCTCGAAGGGCAGGTCGTTGACCGGCACCGTGTGGTAGGTGGCGCCGAGCCCGGCGACCAGTTCCGGCTTCGGCCCCTCGGTGTTCCGGTCCAGCACGTGGACGGTGAGCCCTCGCTGGGTGCCGAGCAACGCGGCCAGCAGACCGATCGGCCCCGCCCCGGTCACCAGCACGGTCTGCGGCTGCCATTCGGCCCGGTGCCCGATCCGCTCGATGTGGTCCCAGGCCTTCGCCACCACACTTGTCGGCTCCAGCAGCACTCCCACCTGGGCCAGTGTCGGGTCGAGCGCGACAGCGAACCGCGGCTCGACCCGCCAGCGGTCGCGGGCGAACCCGGCCAGTCCCTTGATGCCGTGTTCGGTGTACTGGCCGTTGCGGCACATGTCCCACTCGCCGACCGCGCAGTTCGGGCAGGGCACCGGGTCGGGATGCCTGACGATCCCGGCCACCAGGTCACCAGGTTGCAGGGTGCCGCTGGGGTCCTCGATCACCCGGCCCAGTGACTCGTGCCCGATGACCAGGCGGTCGGCACCCGGCGGCGCCTCGCCGTACTCCCCGGCGATGATCTCGTGGTCGGTGCCGCAGATCCCCACCGCCAGCGCCTCGACCAGGACAGAGCCCTCCTCGGCAGCCGGCTCCGGCTGATCCTCGACGAGGTTCAGCGAATTGGCGACCCCTGGTCTCACTGTCACAGCGCGCACGCCCCCATCTTTCCCCGCCGAGGCGTGCGCCGCGCCCAAAGCCGGCAGATCGCTGGGCATCGGCGGCGGCCAGGCGCGGGCTCGGCCGGCACTAGGATCAGCGGCATGACTCCCGAAGAGGTCGGCGCTCGGCTGGTCGCGCTGCTCGCGCCGGTTGAGGCGACCCCGTCGGTCTCCGGCGGGCAGAGGTTCGCCCGGGCCACAGTCGATGTGCCGCCCGAGAGTTGGCTGACAGCGGTTTCCGCCGCCCGTGACGACGCCGAGTTGGCCTGCGACTTCTTCGACTGGCTCTCCGCCGTCGACGAGTTGGCCGAGGGCTTCGACGTGGTGGCGCACCTCTGGTCGACGCGACTGCGCCACGGCGTGCTGCTGCGTACCCGGTTGCCGCGCGGTGCGCCCACTGTCACCTCGGTGGTCGACGTCTACCCCGGTGCCGCCTGGCACGAGCGGGAGACGCACGAGATGTTCGGCATCGACTTCGCCGGGCATGGGGAACTGCTGCCGCTGCTGCTGCCGCCGGAGTTCGAGGGTCACCCGCTGCGTAAGGAGTTCGTGTTGGCTTCCCGGGTGGCGAAGCCCTGGCCGGGTGCGAAGGAGCCGGGCGAGTCCGAGGCCGGCGGCGGGCGTCGACCGATCCGCCCGCCGGGCGTTCCCGCTCCGGGCGAGTGGGGGCCCACGCCCACGCCGGCCGGCGCCGGTGGGGTGGGGGAGGGCCCGCGTGGCGGCACCCCGGCCAGGCCGGCCGGTGAGCGTCCGGCGCGGCCCGCCCCGGGGGCCCGTCCGGCGCGTACTCCCCGACCGGCCGACGCCACAGACGGCCCGGCTCCGGCCGCCGAGCCCGCGCCCGGCGCAGGCTCGGCCGACCAGCCCGCGCCCGGCACGGCCGCACCTGACAAGCCCGGCGATGGCCGGAGCGATCACGACGGGGGTACGGCCTGATGCCGCTCTGGGTGGAGTTGGTGCTCCGGATCGGCGGCGTGGTGGTCGCGTTCCTCACCCTGCCGTTGCTTGTCGGCCAGGCCGAGCACAAGGTGATGGCGCACATGCAGGGTCGGCTCGGCCCGATGTACGCGGGCGGCTTCCACGGCTGGGCGCAACTCGTGGCCGACGGGGTCAAGTTCGTGCAGAAGGAGGACATCACCCCGCGCGAGGCGGACCGGGCGGTGTTCCGGTTGGCGCCGGCGGTGGCCCTGGTGCCCTACCTGCTGGTGCTGCTGGTCATTCCGCTCGGTCCGAACGACCTGGTCGGGCAACCGTTGGACATCGGCCTCTTCTTCGTGCTGGCCGTGGTCGGCGTCGGGGTGGTGGCGGTGCTGATGTCGGCGTGGGCGTCGGCCAACAAGTACAGCCTGCTGGGCGGGTTGCGCGGGGCGGCCCAGTTGCTCGGTTACGAGCTGCCGCTGGTGCTGGCCGCCGCGTCGGTGGCGATGGCGGCCGGCACGCTCAGCCTGTCGGGCATCGTCGAGGCGTGGCAGCCGTGGTGGCTGCTCTGGCAGGCACCCGCGATGATCATCTTTTTCGTCGCCGGGCTGGCCGAGATCCGTCGGCCACCGTTCGACATGCCGGTGGCCGACTCGGAGCTGGTCTTCGGCTACATGACCGAGTACACCGGTCTGCGGTTCGCGTTCTTCCTGCTCGCCGAGTACGTCGGCATCGTGGTGATCGCCGCGCTGACCACTGTGCTGTTCCTGGGTGGTTGGCAGGGCCCGTTCGCCGACGACCAGTTGGGCTGGCTCTGGACGCTGCTCAAGATCTTCGCGGTCTCCTTCGTGATCATCTGGCTCCGGGTTTCCTACCCCCGGCTACGCGAGGACCAACTCCAGCGCCTCTGCTGGCTGGTCCTCGTCCCCGCATCCCTGGCCCAACTGGTCCTCACCGCAGCAGTCCGCATAGCCCTGTAGACCCCCCGGACTCCCGCGCCGATCTTGCACTTCCTGTCCCGGCGAAAGTGGCCGAGTAGGGCATTTCGGCGTCAGAAAGTGCAAGATCGACGCGCGTAGGGGGGCGGTGGGTGCCCCGGTCAGCGCAGCGGGGTGTGTTCCGGGTCCACCGGCTCGGTGGGGGGTGGGGGCGGGGTGCCGTCGCCGAAGGGGCGGCCACCGAGCGCCTCCCTGCCGTGGGGGGTGAGCCAGTTGGACAGGTCCGGGCCGAGCGGCACGATCCCGGTCGGGTTGATGTCGCGGTGCACCTCGTAGTAGTGCCGCTTGATGTGGTCGAAGTCGATGGTGTCGCCGAAACCGGGAGTCTGGAACAGGTCCCGGGCGTACGCCCACAGCACCGGCATCTCGCTCAGCTTCTGCCGGTTGCACTTGAAGTGGCCGTGGTAGACCGGATCGAAGCGGACCAGCGTGGTGAACAGTCGCACGTCGGCCTCGGTGATGGTGTCGCCGACCAGGTAGCGCTGGTCGGTCAACCGCTCGGTGAGCCAGTCCAACCGGTCGAAGAGCTGGTGGTACGCCTTGTCGTACGCCTCCTGGTTGCCAGCGAACCCGCACCGGTAGACGCCGTTGTTCACGTCCCGGAACACCATGGCGTTGACCTCGTCGATCTGCTCCCGCAGGTGCTCGGGGTAGAGCCGCGGGGCGCCCTCGCGGTGGTACGCCCTCCACTGCGTGGACAGGTCAAGGCTCATCTGCGCGTAGTCGTTGGTCACCACCTGCCCGGTCGGCACGTCCACGATCGCCGGCACGGTGATGCCGCGCTCGTAGCCGGGGAAGCGCTTGAAGTACGCCTCCTGGATGCGCTCGATGCCGAGCACCGGGTCCCGGCCGTCCGGGTCGAGGTCGAAGGTCCAGCTCCGGGCGTCGTGGGTCGGGCCGGCCACCGCCATCGAGATGGCGTCCTCCAGACCGAGCAACCGCCGCACGATGATCAGACGGTTGGCCCACGGGCAGGCGCGGCTGACCGCCAGCCGGTACCGGCCCGGCTCGACCGGATAACCGTCGCGCCCGTCCTCGGTGATCCGGGTGGCGATGTACCGCTGGTCGCGGGTGAACTCGCCGCCCGGCTCGACGTACTTGCCGCCTTTTTCCTCGCCCACGTCGCCCTCCCGGTCTGGTCAGTGTCTCTACCCAATCCTCGCGGATCTACGGCGCACAGTGGTCCCGGATACCCTGCCGGCATGACGGATGTGGAGACGGCGGCCCGCCGGTTCATCGCCGATGTGTGGAATGCCCGCCAGGAGGAGTCGGCGTACGAGCTGGTCGCCGAGGAGTGCCCGGGGCTGGGCGGCACCGGGCCGGAGGCGACGTTGGCCTGGCATCGCGAGCGCCGGGCGGCCTTCCCGGACCTCCGCTACAAGATCGTCGATGTGGTCGCGGCCGGCGAGCGGGTGGCAGTGCACTGGCGGGCCGCCGGCACCCACGCCGGGCAGTTCGGGCCGGTGCCGCCGACCGGGCAGGTGGTCAGCTACTCGGGGGCGACGTTCCTGCGTTTCGACGCGGCGGGCCGGATCGTCGAGGTGTGGAGCTGCAACGAGCTGTTCCAGTTGCTGCAACAACTCGGCGTCGAGATGCTCCCACCGGCCGTCGTCAGCGGACCCGGGGCGTGATCCGACTGATCGGCAGATTGATCGGAAAGGGCTCGCCGGTGTCGACGAACTTCGTCCACCGCCCGGTCTCGGTGTAGACCTCGTTCACCGCGTCGATCCGGTAGGTCACGACCTCCAGCGCGCCTTCGGTCTCGATCCGCCAGTAGTAGGGGATGCCGGCCTGGGCGTACAGCGCCGGCTTCAACACCCGGTCGATGGAGCGGGTGTTCGGTGAGACGATCTCGATGGCAACGACCACCTCGTGCGGCTCGTACTTCGAGGGCTCGCGAGCCGCCGCGGCAGCCGTGGTGATCAGCACGTCGGGGATGAAGGATCGGGTGCGGTTGATCCGCACCTCGACCGCCTGGGTCACGTCGTAGCCGTCGGGGCAGTCTTCGTCGAGCGCGGCCATCAGGTGGCCAGCGATGGTCTGGTGGGTGCGGGTGGGGGAGGGGGACATCAGCAGCACTCCATCGAGCAGTTCCCGGCGGCGACCATCCTCGGGCAGCGCATCCAGGTCGTCAGTCGTCCACTCGCTCTCGGGCGGGTAGGCGCTCTGCAGCGCGGCGGTCATGGGCAGGTCCTTCCAGGTGCGTTCCTTCTCCCCGCGACCACGGTACCGCCCCGGACCTGTGGGTGGTGGTCGCGCGCGCCGTGGCCACAGGGCAGGATGGTCGACATGAGCGACCCCAGCGAGCGCGATGACACCGGCGGACGCGGCCTTCCCGGCGCGGGCCTGGTGAAGGGGCTGGCGGTCACCCTCAAGACGATGACCAGCCGTTCGACCACCCAGCAGTACCCGGACACGGCCCCTGACCTGCCGCCGCGCTCGCGCGGCGTGATCGCCCTGTCCGAGGAGAACTGCACGGTCTGCATGCTCTGCGCCCGGGAGTGTCCGGACTGGTGCATCTACATCGACTCGCACAAGGAGGAGGTGGTGGTGCCCGGCGCCGCCCGCCCCCGCCAGCGCAACGTGCTCGACAAGTTCGACATCGACTTCTCGCTCTGCATGTACTGCGGCATCTGCATCGAGGTGTGCCCGTTCGACGCGCTCTACTGGTCGCCGGAGTTCGAGTACGCCGAGTACGACATCAAGGACCTGTTGCACGACAAGGACCACCTCGGTCAGTGGATGGCCACCGTTCCGCCGCCGCCCGCCCACGACCCCAACGGCGAGCCGGCCAAGGAGGAAACCTCCGCCGCGCGCAAGGCGGCCGCCGCACGTCCCGCTCCGTCAGCGGTGCGCCCCGACGCCGATCAGGACCCGGCGTCGTGAGCGCCCGAGCCGGAAGGGTGCACCGGTGACCGGGGCGGATGTGCTGCTGCTCGCCCTCGGTGCGGTGGCGGTCGGCGCCGGCGTGCTGGTGGTGACCACGAAACACCTGGTCCGGGCCGGGCTCTACCTGGTGGTGTGCCTGGGCGCGCTGGCCGGCGACTTCCTGGTGCTCAGCGCCGAGCTGGTGGCCTGGGTGCAGGTGCTGATCTACGTGGGCGCGGTGGTGGTCCTGCTGCTGTTCGCGGTGATGCTGACCCGGGCCCCGATCGGCGCATCCGACGACCTGGACCGGCCCGGCTGGCCGGCCGCGCTGATCGGTGGCGGCGCCGGGCTGGGGCTGACCGCCCTGCTGGTCGACGCGTACCGATGGAGCACCGTCACGCTGCCCAGCGCCGGCACCGCCGAGCGGTTGGGCGAGCAGATCTTCCAATCCTGGGTGCTGCCGTTCGAGGTGCTCTCGGTGCTGCTGCTCTCTGCCCTGGTGGGCGCGATCGTGCTGTCCCGGCCGGACATCGGCCGAGCCGCGCCGCAACGAGACGGCGCGGCAGGCGACCTGGTCGACAGCGAACCCGGGGGCCGCCGGTGAGGCCGGTCATCCCGTACGTCACCGCCGCGCTGCTGTTCGGCCTCGGCGTGTACGGCGTCCTGCGCCGCCGCAACGCGGTGCTGGTGCTGATGTCGGTCGAGTTGATGCTCAACGCGGTCAACCTGATCCTCGTCACCGCCGACACCACCGCCCGCGCCGTGCTCCCGCACTCGGGGCAGGTCTTCGCACTGTTCGTCATCGTCCTCGCCGCCGCAGAGATCGGGGTGGGGCTGGCGATCGTCCTTCAGCTCTACCGGCTGCGGGCGACCGTCGCAGTGGACGACGTGCCGCTGACCGAGTCGCCGGATCCCGTCGACGGGCGCGAGCCGGCCGTCGCAGACTCGGAGGCGGGCCGGTGACCGGGCTGCTCGGGGCGCTGCTGCCCGCCGTACCGCTGGTCGCCGGGCTGCTCGGTCTGCTGCTGCCACCGGCCCCTCGGCGCGACAGCGCGACCGGCGGCGACCGGGCCCGGACGGCCGCCGTGACGCTCGGCGTCACCGGTGCGGCCGGCGCGCTGGCGCTGGCCGTCGCGCTGCTGCTCACTGTCGACGGGCCGACCGAGACGTCGACCACCTGGGTGGACTTCGGCGGGCTGGCGGTGACCCTCGGCGTACGGCTGGACGGCGCCGCCGCACTGGTCGCGGTGGCGGTCACCGCTGTCGCCCTGGCCGTGCAGGTCTACTCGATCGGCTACCTGCGGCGCGGTCCCCACGACGACGTCGACGTGGACCACCGCTACCCGCCCTACGCCGCCCAGATCAGCCTCTTCACCGGTGCCATGCTGCTGGTGGTGGTCGCCGGCGACCTGATCATGTTGTTGGTCGGCTGGGAGGTGATGGGCTTCTGCTCGTACCTCCTGATCGCCCACGACCGCCGACTGGCCGGCGCCCCCGCCGCCGCCATGAAGGCGTTCCTGGTGACCCGGGTCGGTGACGTCGGGTTCCTGCTCGGCATCGCGCTGCTGGGCGTGTCGACGGGCAGCTTCCGGATCGCCGACGTGCTCGCCCACGACCACTCCGGCGCGACGTTGACCGCCGCTGGCCTGCTGCTGCTCGCCGGTGTGGCCGGCAAGAGCGCGCAGTTCCCGCTGCACACCTGGCTGCCGGACGCGATGGCCGGTCCGACCCCGATCTCCGCGCTGATCCACGCCGCGACGATGGTCGCCGCCGGGGTGTACGCGGTGGCCCGGCTCTACCCGCTGTTCACGGCCGCGCCGGTGACGTTGACAGTGCTGGGGGTGCTCGGCGCGATCACGCTGCTGCTCGGCGCGCTCGCCGCCACCGCCCAGGACGACATCAAACGCGTGCTGGCCTGGTCGACAGTGTCCCAACTGGGTTACATGACCGGCGCGCTGGCGGTCGGTTCACCGTCGGCCGCACTGTTCCACCTGCTCACCCATGCCGCCTTCAAGGCGCTGCTGTTCCTCGCCGCCGGTGCGGTGATCCACGCCGTCGGCACCACACTGATGTCGGAGATGGGCGGGCTGCGGCGCAGCATGCCGGTGACGTTCTGGTGCACTGTGGTGGGCCTGGGCGCGCTGGCCGGGGTGCCGCCGTTGGCCGGCTTCTGGAGCAAGGACGGCGTCCTGACGGTCGCCGAGTCGGCAGCGCTGGAGGGCACCGGCCCCGCCCCGTCCTGGGTGGGCTGGATCGTCTGGATCGCCGGGCTCGTCGGCGTGGCGGTCACCGCCTGGTACGCAGGTCGGCTGCTGCTGCGCGCCTTCTTCGGCACCCCGCGCCTGCCCCTGGTCCAGCCGCACGACCCGCCGGCCGTGCTGCGCTGGCCGGTGCTGCTGCTGGCCGTGCCGGCCGCGCTGCTCGGTCTGGCCGGGTTCGTCGGGGTGTTCGCCGACCGCCTGCGGTTCCCCACCGTCCCGGTGGCGGGCTCCGAGGACGGCCTGGTCCACCTGGGGCCGGGGGTGCTGCTGCCGCTCGCGTTCCTGCTGTTCGGCGCCGCGCTGGTGACGCTGGGCTGGCGGCGCGACCAGGCCGCCGACCCGGCCGCCGCGCTGGGTCCGCTGCGGCCGGTCTTCGCCAGCGCGTTCCGGCTCGACGACGTCCAGCGCACCCTCGTGGTACGCCCGGTCCGCGCGCTGGCCCGCGCCGCGTGCACGAGTGACGAGGTGGTGGTGGACGGCGCGGTCGAGGGCAGTGGGCGAGCCGCGTCCGGTCTGGGTGCCGGGCTGGCCGCGCTGCACCGCGCGGCGCTGCCCCGGGCCGCCGCCGGCGTGCTGGCCGGCGCGCTGCTGATCGGCCTGGCCGCTGCCCTGGTTGGAGTTAACCGATGACGTTTGGGCAGGGGTTGCTGGTCGCGGTGCTGGCGGTGCCGGCGTTGGGTGCGGTCGCGGTGGCGGCGACGCCCCGGGACCGGGCGGCCCGGCTGGTCGGCACGGTCGCGGCGGCGTTGACCCTGCTGGTCGCGGTGCCGCTGGTGTTCGGCGGTCGGGGCTGGGCCGCCTGGTCGGCGGACGCGCCGGCGGTGCGCCCGTGGCACCAACTGGACCTGCCCTGGGTGCCCGGTCTGGAGTTGCGCTTCCACCTCGGCGTCGACGGCATCTCCTGGCCGCTAGTGGTGTTGACCGCGTTGCTCACGTTGCTCTGCTGCGCGTACACGATGTGGCGGGTGCCGGACGGCGGCAGCGGCCGGGCCCTTGTCGCGCTGCTGCTGGTGGTCGAGGTGGGCATCCTGGGCACCTTCCTCGCCCTGGACCTGGTGTTGTTCTTCCTCTTCTTCGAGGTCGTCCTGCTGCCGATGTACGCGATCATCGCCGGCTGGGGTGGCGCGGATCGGCGTCGGGCGGCCCGGAAGTTCGCGCTCTACACGCTGTTCGGCTCGGTGTTGCTGCTTGTCGGCGTGTACGTCGTGGTCGCCGCCGCCGGCACCGCCGACCTGATGACGCTGACCGGTGGCGCGGGGATGTCCAGGGGCACCCAGTTGGCCGCGTTCACACTGCTCGCGTTGGCGTTCGCGGTGAAGAGCCCGCTGTGGCCGTTGCACTCCTGGCTGCCCGACGCGCACACCCAGGCACCCACCGTGGGCAGTGTCGTGCTGGCCGGTGTGCTGCTCAAAATGGGCACGTACGGCCTGATAAGGGTCGCGGTGGGGGTGGCGCCGGAGGGCGCCCGTTGGGCGGCGCCGGTGCTCGGCGTGCTCGCCGTCGCCGCGATCCTGATCGGATCGCTGGTGTGCCTGGCCCAGTCGGACGTGAAGCGGCTCATCGCGTACTCCAGCGTGGGGCACATGGGCTTCGTGCTGCTGGGCGTCGCCACGCTGACGGCCACCGGCATCCAGGCGGCGTTGATCGGCAACGTCGCGCACGGTGTGATCACCGGCCTGCTGTTCTTCCTGGCCGGGGCGGTGAAGGACCGTACCGGCACGGGCACCCTCGCCGAACTGTCCGGGCTAAGGGAGACCGCGCCCCGGTTGGCGGGTCTGCTCGCGTTCGCGGCGATCGCGTCACTGGGCCTGCCCGGGCTGGCCGGCTTCTGGGGCGAGGCGTTCGCGGTGATCGCCGCCGTGCAGGTGGGCGGCCCGCTCTGGACCACCCTCGGGGTGCTGGCGGCGGTCGGTGGGGCGCTCACCGCCGCGTACTTCCTGCGGTTGCTGCGCCAGGTAACCCACAACCGGCCGAGCCCCGCCGTCGGTCAGGTCGGCCCCGGCCTGGCCGGTGCGGAGTTGACCGCCTGGGTGCCGCTGGTGCTGCTCGCGTTGGCCATCGGGCTGGCGCCGACGCTGGTCCTCGGCGTCGCCGAGGCCCCCGTCGACGCCCTGATCGGGGTGGTCAAACCATGAACGTCGTGCAGAGCGTGGACAGCGTCGCGCTGCTGCCGGCCTACCTGGCCGCCGGCACGGCCGTACTCGTACTCATCACCGACCTGCTCGTGGCTCGGCCACGGGCCACCATCGCCGTGGCCGCGCTCGGCGCCCTCGGCACCGCCGTCGGCTCCGCGCTGGTCGGGGCGGGTGCCGAGCGGCGGACCTTCTGCGTGGGCGCCGACTGCTCCTGGATCTTCGGTGGTCGCGCGGCACTGGTCGCCGTGGTGGTCGCGCTGCTCACCGTGGGCGTGCTCGGGCTGTCGGTGCCGGCGCTGCGGGCCGGGCGGTCACCGGTCGGGGAGTACGCCTTCCTGTTGGCCTGCTCGATGACCGGCGGCGTGGTGCTCGGCGCGGCCGGCGACCTGATCACACTGATCGTCGCCCTGGAGACGCTGACCCTGCCGCTGTACGTGCTGGTCGGCCTGCGCCGGGGGAGCCTCGCGAGCGCCGAAGCGGCGGTGACCTTCTTCGTGGTGAGCGTGGTGGCGACCACGCTGACCCTGCTCGGCGCGGCGCTGCTGTACGCGGTGACCGGTGGGCTGCACCTGGACCGGCTCGGCGCGTTGCTCGCCGAGCAGCCAGAGTTGCGGAACCTGCCGCTGACCACCGCCGCGGTGGCGGTGCTGCTGGTCGGCCTGGCCTTCAAGGTGGCGGCGGTGCCGTTCCACGCCTGGGCTCCGGCCACCTACGACGGCGCGCCGCTGCCGGTGGCCGCGTACCTGTCCACCGCCTCGAAGCTGGGCGGCCTGGTCGCCCTGCTCGCCGTGGTGCAACGGGCGCTGCCGGCGGAGCAGACCGGTCCGGTGCTCGCCCTGCTCGCCGTGCTCACCATGACCGTCGGCAACCTGGTCGCCCTGCGTCAGCGGCGGACCGTCCGGCTGCTCGCCTGGTCGTCCGTCGCGCAGGCCGGGTACATTCTCGCCCCGTTGGGAGCGTTGGCGCTGGCCGCCGGGCGCACGGACGAGGCACGGTCCGCCGCGTACGCGGCCGCCATGGCGTACGCCGTGTTCTTCGTGGTGTTGGAGCTTGCCGCCTTCGCCGGAGTGACAGCGCTGCGGCCGGCGGGTGCGGACGGCGGCACGCTGGACGACCTGCGCGGGGCAGCCCGACGGCACCCGTGGCGAGCTGCGGCGTTCGGTCTCGCGCTGGTGGGTCTGGCTGGTCTGCCGCCGGGGCTGGCCGGACTGTTCGCGAAGGTGACAGTGGTCCGGGCGCTGCTGGACGGTGGCGCGGCCTGGCTGGCACTGGTGGTGGCGCTGAACGCCGTGATCGGGCTCGCCTACTACCTGCGGGTGACCGCCGCGCTCTGGGCGCCGGCCACGACGCCCGGCCCGGCCGCGGCGCTCGCCGGCGGCGGAGCGCCGGGCGTACCAGTGGTGGGTGTGGTGGCGGTGGTGCTGGCGGTGGCGACGGTGGCCGCCGTGGTGCTCGGCGTCGCCCCGCAGCTGGTGCTCGACCTGGCCGCCCGCTGACCCCACCTGGGCCCGGTCTCAGTCAACTCTCAGCGTTGAGACGGATGGTTGGCGGGTACCGGGTTGTTACACCGGTCAGCGGATCCCGGCGATCCGTGCACCGAAGGAGACATCGTGCACCACAACCGTCTGAAGACCGCAGCGCTGCTCGGCCTGCTCAGCGCCCTGATCCTGGCGGTGGGCTACTGGTTCGGCGGCAGCGGCGGCCTGGTCATCGCCGTCCTCGTGTCTCTGGTCATGAACGGCGTCACCTACTTCTACTCCGACAAGCTCGCACTGCGCTCGATGGGGGCGCAACCGGTCACCGAGGCGCAGTTCCCCGAGCTTTACCGGATGGTCCGGGAGTTGGCCACCGACGCCCGGCAGCCGATGCCGCGGCTCTACGTCAGCCCCACAGCGCAGCCCAACGCGTTCGCCACCGGTCGCAACCCGCAGCACGCGGCCGTCTGCGTGACCCAGGGCATCACCGAGATCCTCGACTACCGTGAGTTGCGCGGCGTGATCGGGCACGAGCTGTCCCACGTCTACAACCGGGACATCCTGATCTCCAGCGTGGCGGCCGGCCTGGCCAGCATCATCACCCTGCTGGCGAACCTCGCCTTCTTCCTTCCGTTGGGCGGCGGGGACGACGAGGACCGACCCAACCCGGCTGTGCTGCTGCTCACCCTGATCCTGGGCCCGATCGCGGCCACTGTGATCCAGTTGGCGATCAGCCGGAGCCGCGAGTTCCAGGCGGACGCCTCCGGCGCCGAGCTGAGCCGCGACCCGCTGGCGCTGGCCAGCGCGCTCCGCAAGATCGACGCGGTGGCCCGACGTCGGCCGTTGCCGGCCCAGGGCCAGCTCACCAGCACCGCCCACCTCATGATCGCCAACCCGTTCCGGGGTGGCGGCATGGCGGCGCTCTTCTCCACCCACCCGAAGATGGAGGACCGCGTCGCCCGGCTGGAGCAGATGGCCCGCAACTCGGGGCCGGTGCAGTTCCAGCGCTGACCCGCTGACCCACCTCCTCCGCCCGTACCCGGCCACGCCGGGTACGGGCGGATCGCTGTGTCGGAGACTATTCCGGTGTCCGCCTGTCAGGCAGCGGCGTTAGGGTCATAACGGCTCACGCTCATTACATCCTCGGGAGGTTCACGGTGACCGCGCTGCGTCAGTACCTGGGTGTCTGGCGGATTCCCGGCGCACCCATGCTGCTGATCACCGGCATCATCGGGCGGCTCGGAATCGGCATGACCCCGCTGGCGCTGCTCCTGGTCGTCGAGCAGGTGACCGGGCGCTACTCACTTGCCGCCATCGCCGGCGGCATCTACGCCCTCGCCGGTGCCGCGCTCAGCCCGGTGGCCGGACGGATCGCCGACCGGGTCGGCCCCAGCCCCGTCCTGCTGCTCACCGCCGTGGCCCACCCGTTGGCACTCATCGGGTTGCTGCTGGCCAGCCGCTCCGGCGACGACGCGCTCCCCGTCATCTACCTCGCCGCAGGCGTGGCCGGCGCCACCTACCCGCCGCTCACCGCCGCCATCCGAGGCGCCTGGAACGACCTGACCGGCCCCAACTCCGGCCGATACCACCTCCGCAACACCGCGCTCGCAGCCGAGACCACGCTCTTCGAAATCGTCTTCGTCCTCGGCCCACTGCTCGTCGCCGGCTTCGTCCTCGTCGCCGACGCGGCGGCCGCGCTGATCGGCGCCGCAGTGGTCACCCTGGTCGGCACCACCGCCGTGGCCCTCGGCCGGGTCATGCGCGGCTGGCGTCCGCACCCGCGGGAACACCACGCCCGTGGGCTCGGCCCGCTACGGGTCCCCGGCTTCCCGGCCCTGCTGATCTGCGTCGCCGGCCTGGGCATCGCGTTCGGGGCCGCCGGTGTGATCGTGCCGGCGTTCGCGAGCGACCACTCCACCGGCGACCCGGAGAGCCTCGCCGGCGTGCTGCTCGCGGTCTGGGGCGTCGGCAGCGCCATCGGTGGGCTCTGGTTCGGCGTCCGCAGGCCAGCACCGAACATGACCCGGCAGTTCGCCCTGCTGCTCGCCGCGCTGGCCGCCACCTTCGCCGTGTTCGCGGTGATGCCCACTCCGCTGGCGCTGGGTGTCGCGCTGGTCGCCGGCGGGGCCACCATCGCGCCCGCGCTGACCCTGGAGAACACCCTGGTCGGCCGGATCGCCCCGACCGGCATGTTGAACGAGGCGTACACCTGGGTGGTCACCGTCGCGGTGGCGGCGAGCGCCGCCGGCGGCTCGATCGCCGGCGTGATCGTGGACCACGCCGGCGGTGTCCGCTGGGCGTTCCTGTTCGCCGGGGCTGCGGTCGCCGTCGGGGCCGCGGTCGCCGCGCTACCCGCCGGGCCCATCGCCCGCGCGGAAACGACGGCGGTACGCGCCGAACACCCAGTTCCCGTCTGACGGTGGTAATTCGGTCGGCTCGCGTCGCCCGGCCGGTCAGTGCCGTGGTCGGTCCGTGCCGTGGTCGGTCCGTGCCGTGGTCGGCCGTGCCTTGGTTTGTTGTTCTTGATCGACTCGGGTTCCTGAAAGTCGCGGGGTCCCAGTCGCCGGGATGCCCCGACTTTCAGGAACCCGAGTCGATCTCAGCCGGACGCGCCGCGGCCGGGGACCGGATCGCTGGGGACAGGCGTCAGCGGTAGTTGTTGAACTGGAGGGCGACGCCGAAGTCCTCGCCCTTGAGCAGCGAGATGACAGCCTGGAGGTCGTCCCTCTTCTTGCCGGTGACCCGCAGCTGGTCACCCTGGATCTGCGCCTGCACGCCCTTGGGGCCCTCTTCGCGGATCTTCTTGCTGATCGCCTTGGCCTTGTCCGTCTCGATGCCCTGGATCACCTTGCAGTCGATCTTGAAGATCTTGCCCGACGGGCGGGGCTCCCCAGCATCCAGCGACTTCAGCGAGATGTTCCGCTTGACGAGCTTCTCCTTGAACACGTCCAGTGCGGCGCGGACGCGCTCCTCGGTCTCCGCCTGAAGGCCGATCGCCTCCTCGCCAGACCAGGAGATCTCAGCGCCGGTGCCGCGGAAGTCGAACCGCGTCGCAAGCTCCTTCTCCGCCTGCCGAAGGGCGTTGTCGACCTCCTGACGGTCAACCTTGCTCACGATGTCGAACGACGGGTTCGCTGCCATGTTTCTGCTCCTGCTGTCCGGCGGTCTGGGCCTGCCGTCGGCCGCCGACCAGCGGCACGACCCCCTGACCGTACCCGGTTGCGTAGGTGCCGGGGGGAGCCGCTATCCTTGCTTCCGCCGCCGCGTTACGACGCGGTGGGGTGCCCTGGCGGGTTGCCCGAGCGGCCAATGGGAGCGGACTGTAAATCCGTCGCGAAAGCTTCAGAGGTTCGAATCCTCTACCCGCCACCAGGTGCGGACACGGCCCCTGACCAGCAGAGATGCTGATCGGGGGCCGTTGTCGTTGATCTAGTCGAGTCTGGCTGAGTCCAGCCGTTGACGACTGGTTGTGGGCAGATGGTGGGCAGGTCGATCTTGCTTCTCAGGGTCCTCTGGGGCTGCGACTCTTGGCGTTGGTGGCCCGCTCGCCGGGCTGGCATAGCCCCGCGCGCTTAGCGACCGGCTGAGGGCTCCGGGTTGGCATCTCGCTGGCCGTGGGAGGTAGGCCGAGGGCAAGCCAGTCCTGGGGTTGGACTGGCGCGGCAGTCGGAAGCCCTGGTCCGCGATCAGGTCGACTCGCCGGCTTCCGTACCGCCTGGCCATGGTCGTGCTGCGTCTAGACCAGCGGAGTTGGGGGCGGCGGTCCGGCGGCAGTCGGTGGCTCACCGCCCCGGCGCCGAAGGCAGCCGGGGCGGCTTGCCGCCGGCCGGCTCACCGCCCGCGCCGCGCGGAGCGCGGCGCCTTGACAGCCTGTGCGTACGCCTCGACGGCAAGCCCGCGGCTGCCTCCACCGTCCAGCGGAAGCGGGCCACTTTCTACAAGTGCTCGGGTACGCCGTCGAGCTGGAGCTGATTGCCTCCAACCCGGTCGACCGGGTCCAGTGGACCGCCCCCGAGGTTGCACAGTCCATCGACCGGCGGGTGGTGGCTAACCCAGCCCAGGTCGCCACGCTGCTGGAGGCGGTGATCTCTCGGCAAACGTGCCGACAAGGTCACGGCGTTCTTCGGCTGCCTCTACTACGCGGGGATGCGACCCTCGGAAGCGGCGGACCTACGGCGGACTGCGACCTTGCCGGCCGGTGCGCCGGCTGCGGGGCCGACTTCGACGACCTGTCAGCGGTCAAGCCTTCCCGGTCCTGCGACCACGAGAAGATCGAACATCGCTGGGGCCGACTGGTGCTCGCCGGCACCGCGCCGCGCGCCGGGTCGCACTGGACCGACGACGGCGGCTCCCGCGAGCGGCGCGGACTCAAGCACCGGGGGAGGGCTGAGACTCGGGCGGTCCCGATCCCGCCCCGGCTCGTCGAGCTGCTGTGCGCGCACGTTGAGAATCACGGGGTTGGCTCGGACGGTCGGTTCTTCCGGGGCCTGCACGGTGGGCCGCTTTCCGAGTCGGTCTACGACTGCTGGTGGAAGCTCGCCCGCGAGAAGGCGCTGACCGAATCGCAGGTTGCCTCGCCGCTCGTCTGCCGGCCGTACGACCTGCGGCACGCAGCGGCTTCGCTCTGGCTGAATGCCGGCGTCCCGCCGACCGAGGTAGCCCAGCGCCTGGGCCACGGCGTCGCCGTCCTCCTCCGCGTCTACGCCAACTGCATAGACGGGGGAGACGACACGATGAACGACAAGATCGGCGATGCCCTCGGATGACTCGAAGCTAGGCTTCGTCTTGGATCGGACACGGAGAGTAGCGGAACCCACGGTTGTAGCTAGGGCGATGCTAACGCTCCGTAGTTACAAACCTAAGTTCCAAATGTAAGTTTCAGGCTAGATGCTTTAGATCCGCCTCAGGTGTTGGGGCTAGACTTTGAATTACAGCGCTGAAATTAAAGTTTTCAGAGGATGGCTTGCAATCCGTGGATCTTCAAGCGTTCGCTTCGTCCCCAGCTGGGGTCCTTGTGCCCATCAGTGGCCATGACGCTCGGTATGACGAGCCCTACGATCACAAGGCGTTCCTGCCGAACCCCCTGCCAAGCCAGATCGACCTTGCGCAGGAGACGTTCCGGGATCTGACTGCATCTACGGCTGCGGTCGCGAGACTTGACCAGGCGGCGATCCGGCTTCCCAACCCCATGCTCTTGGCGAGACCGGCGATCCGGCGGGAGGCTGTCAGCACCTCAGCTCTTGAGGGCACGTACGCCGCCTTGGATGACGTGCTAGAGGCTGACTTCCTAGAGGCGGGTGAGGTCTCTGCGTCAGTCGCCGAGGTCGTCAATTACGTGCGTGCTGCTGAGATGGCGTATGAGTGGATCAAGGAACGACCGATCACCATTGGCATGCTTCGGCAGCTTCAGAAGGTTCTCGTGAAGGGGACCCGTGCTGACACGGCTGACGCGGGAGATGTCAGGAGTATCCAGGTCTTCATCGGACTCAGCGCAGGCCGAGTCACGGAAGCTCGCTTCGTGCCTCCACCGCCAGGGGACCAGTTGAGGGCGGGTTTTGAGGCGTGGGAGAACTGGATCAACACCAAGGATGACCTTCCGCTGATTGCAAAGATGGCGCTGGGTCATTACCAGTTTGAGACGTTGCACCCGTTTAACGACGGTAATGGGCGCCTTGGACGTTTGGTCTGCGTGCTCCAGTTGGCGACGGAAGGTGAGTTGCGAGTCCCCGTTCTGAATCTCTCGCCCTGGCTTGAGGTGCGAAGGCGGGAGTACCAGGACCACCTCCTTGAGATCAGCATGACGGGCAGGTTCGATCAGTGGATAAGGTTCTTCTCGGAGGCTGTACGAGCGCAGGCTGTCCTGGCAGTGGAGCGCATCGATGCGCTACTTGACTGGAAGGAGCATGCGCTTGACCGACTTCGAGAGGCCAACGTACGTGGGGTGGCTGCCCGGATCGTGGAGGATCTCATCGGCTACCCGATGATCACGCCCACGACTGCATCCCAGATGTACAGCGTGTCTTATCCGGCTGTGAATACTGCCATCCGTCGGCTGGAGGGCCTAGGCATCCTCCAGGAGCGGACAGGGCGGCGCTATGCTCGCGTCTTCGCTGCGAAAGACGTACTTCGGATCATTGATGCGCGATAGCCCGGCGGCTTTCAATGGGCGTGGGCAGATGGTGGGCGGCTGACTGGTTGACGCCGGCCCGAGGGTAGTGGAACACCAGGTTCTGGGCCTGCGGTGGTCATGATCGCGGACGCCCTGTAAATCCGTCGCGAAAGCTTCAGAGGTTCGAATCCTCTACCCGCCACCAGGCGCAGAAACGGCCCCTGACCAGCAGAGATGCTGATCAGGGGCCGTTGTCGTTGTCTCGTCGCCAACTGCGTTGACGGCGAGGACGCCATGAACGGCAAGGTCTGCCGTGCACTCGATGAGCGCCCTTTTCAGCTGCCGATCTTGGTCGTGGTGTCACCGACGAGATGGCGAGCGTCGGCGATGGCGTCGCGTCGACGTCCGCTGTCGTTGTGCTGGTCTGCTTGTGCCCGTTATAGGCGGCGTCAACGTAGTCGTTGCGTTGGTTGGCGAGATGCCGGCGAGGATCGCGAGGGTCGGACCTTCCACGCCCGCTGTCAGGCAGTCGCCTGCGGCCGAGATCGCGTCGGCCGCCGTGCTCGGTCTGGCGCTCCACGGGCTGCGGGTCATGTTCCGGGCGTTGCGGTGATCCTGTCGGTGGGTCTGCCGCCAGGTTGGCGCTCGAGTTCGTGGCGGATTTGACCTACGTCAGAACACGCTCTATCTGCTGTCATCGATGCCAAGTGTGATGTTAGCTGCGCATCCGCTGCTCGTGGTCAGCGCCCATGTTGCTCTCCGCCCACTGAAATGAACCCGACGAAGGGCTGGCGGGATGGCGAGGAGCCGGTATGGTGGTCGATGGCCGGATGGAGGCGCGAGTTTGTCGCGGGCTGTTGAGGTGTTGCTGAGGGTGACCGCCAAGCCGGATGTGGCGAGTGTCTACAGCTGGACCCGAATTGCGTTGAAGGTCGTATTCAACGCTGCGTGAAGCGGTGAACCACCCCGCAAGCTTGTGATCTGGTCCAGTGCGTTGGGGGCGGTAGGCCGAACGGCGGGAAGTAACAGACGGTGGGGCCAGTCGGGCGACCACCACTTCTCTGGCTGCCCGCGCTGTGGCACGATCGTGGAACCTCCATCAACGCTGTACATCTCCCGACAGGAGCGATCATGTCTGGTCGAAGGCTAGGCCGACTCGGTGGGTCTCTCCTCCTTGTTCTCGCTGCCGCCGCCATCGTCGCCTTCCCCGCCGGCCTCTTCGACAGCAGTGCCAGCGGAGCTCAGGCCATCGATCTCATCTGGACTGTCGTTCCGGAGAACACTGTCTTCGGCAGTGGTCGCTGACTGGTTCAGCTCATCCCCACTCAAGAGCGGTAAACCGCAGGCGCCGTAGGGAGCGGTATGGCTCCGCGTGATCGATCGCGACGTCGTTCGGCGGATCGTGCCTGGTTCATCACCGCGCCGCTGGTGTTCTTCGCAGCGATCTGTTCCATGGTCACGGGGCTGGTGTCGTCCCAGCCTCTCGGTGAATGGCTTCTCGCGCTCCTGTTGCTGGTCGCCATGGCCGCCGTTGGCATGCCGGTCCTCAACTTTGTCGTCCGGCGGCAGTCGTTCGGCATGACCCTGACCGAGATTCCGCTGGTGCTGGCGCTCTTTCTGCTGCCACCGCTGACCGTCGTCGCCATCTACACGGTGGCGTCGATGCTCACGCAGACGCGGCACCGGTTCGCGCCCGTCAAGTTCTGGTTCAACGTGGCCAAGGCGGCCGCCGGGACCTCTCTCGCCGTCCTCCTCCTTCAGGCGCTACCGCCCTCGAAGGAGGTGGACGACCCCGGCACCTGGCTGAGTCTTTTCGCGGCCGTAACCGCGGTGATTCTCGTCAGCCTTGCGGGCATCGTCGGCGTGCACACCCTCCTACAGGGCTGGCAGGCGGGACGGGACTCTCTGCGTACCGCACGCCCCGCCCTGCTCACTGCGGCGATCAACGTCTCGCTCGGTCTGATCATCCTGATCGCCGTCACGACCACCTGGTGGTCGTTGGTGCTGCTGGTCGCACTCGGTGTGGCCCTGGTCCTGGTCTACCGCTCCTACGCGGAGTTCTTCCGGCAACACCGGACGCTGGCCGCGATGTACGACCTGACCCGCGCAATCGGGGAGCGCGGCCAGGACGGGACGCTCGTCGACGCTCTCCTGGGTCGGGTCCGGGCCCTGATGCAGGCCGAGTACGCGACTCTGTGGCTGCCGGCCCTGGGCCGCCACCCCGAGGTGTTGCTCACCGCCAGGGTTGACGATTCGGGTCTGCTCGACGTCGTACGGACGCCGGCTTCCCTCCGCCAGCGAGCCGCAGGTGAGGGGCGGACCATCGCGGTGGGGCGCGCCTTCGACGAAGAGTCGAACGAGCGCCAGGCCCTGAGCCACGGCAAGATCAAGGACGTCATCGTCGTGCCGCTCCGGTCCGGCCAGGCGGTCATCGGCACCCTGGAGGTCGCCAACCGGCTCAGCGACGTCGGTCACTTCACGCCCGGCGACATCCCCGTCTTCGAGACGGTGGCGGCGCACGCGGCCGTGGCCCTGGAGAATTCGCGGCTGGTCGACCGGCTCCGGCACGACGCGCACCACGACACGTTGACCCGACTGCCCAACCGGCGACGGATCACCGGAGCACTGGACGAGTCGGTCAAGATCCGCGCGCCGGGCGAGGTGGTGGCGCTGCTGCTCTTCGACGTCGACGGGTTGCGCCAGGTCAACGAGTCCCTGGGGCACGCGGCCGGGGACAAGGTCCTCACCGAGGTCGCCAGTCGGTTGCGGGCCAGCGCGCCGTCGTCGGCTCTGGTTGGCCGTGCCGGCGGGGACGAGTTCCTGGTGACGCTGCGGTTGGAGAGTGCTGAGGCCGCGCTCGAGTTGGCCGCCCAACTGCGCGACCAGATCCGCGACGAGATGGTCTTCGACGCGCTCACCCTCGACGTGGACACCGCCGTCGGGGTGGCCGTACACCCGGATCACGGCAGCGACGCGGCGACCCTGCTGCTTCGGGTCGACCTCGCCGCCACCGCGGCCAAGTCGGTGCCGGGCAGCGTGCAGCTGTTCAATCCCGCGCTGGAGTCCCGTTCACTGCGCCGGTTGGGTCTGGCCGGCGATCTGCGCCGGGCACTGGACCAGGACGAGCTGGAGGTCTACTTCCAGCCCAAGGTGACTCTGCGGGACCGGCGCCTGGTGGGTGTGGAGTGTCTGGCCCGCTGGGAGCACCCGGCGCACGGCACGGTCGCGCCCGAGGATTTCGTGGCGGTGGCCGAGCACACCGGTCAGTTGAGCCGACTCACCGAGGTGGTGCTCCGGGAGGGCCTTCGGCGCAGCCGGGACTGGGCGCTGGCCGACCAGCCGCTGCCCATCGCGGTCAACCTCTCGGCCCGTACGCTCATCGACCGGGACTTCCCGGACCGGGTCCAGGAGTTGTTGACCGAGTACAAGGTGCCGGCACAGCGCCTCACCCTGGAGATCACCGAGTCGGGGGTGCTGGACGGCACGGACCGGCCGATCCCCACCCTGCAACGGCTGCGGGATCTCGGCGTACGACTGTCGGTGGACGACTTCGGCACTGGTGACTCGTCTCTGGCGCACCTGCGCCGGCTGCCGGTGCACGAGGTGAAGGTGGACCGCTCCTTCGTGCAGGGCATGGCGACCGACCCGGGGGACCTGGCGATCGTCAACGCGGTGGTCACCCTCTCCCAGCAGTTCGGCCTGGCGGTGGTGGCCGAGGGGGTGGAGAGCGAGTTGACCCTGGAGCTTCTGCAGGACATCGGCTGCGAGATCGGGCAGGGTTTCCTGTTCAGCCGGCCGCTGCCGTACGAGCGGTTGGCTGCCTGGTTCGGCGCCCAGGTCGAGCCGGAGACGGCCACGAACGGAGAGCTGCCCCGCCTGCGTGTTGTGCCCTGAACAGGGCGCGGACGATCACCGGGGATCCGATTTCACCTGTCGAGCCGGGCCGTGTACTCTTACTCCTGCGCGCCCCACGGGGAGATCGCGCAGGCCCCCTTAGCTCAGTCGGCAGAGCGTCTCCATGGTAAGGAGAAGGTCTACGGTTCGATTCCGTAAGGGGGCTCGAGGGTTCAGCTGGACCCATCGCAGCGGTGTAGCTCAGATGGTAGAGCAAGCGGCTCATAATCGCTGTGTCGCCGGTTCAAGTCCGGCCACCGCTACTCTCGTCTTCCGGGCTCGTTGCCGGTGGTCGTAAGAATGGGCGCTTCTGGCGCCCACTTTGCATGTCCGCGCTGTCAGCGTCTAGGCTGGCGCGTCGTAGTTGTTTCCGTTAGCGAGGAAGGCACTCCGCCGTGGCGAAGGCTACCGATGTCCGGCCGAAGATCACTTTGGCGTGTGTGGAGTGCAAGGAGCGCAACTACATCACGCGCAAGAACCGCCGCAACGACCCCGACCGCATCGAGCTGAAGAAGTTCTGCCCGCGTGACGGTCGGCACACGGTCCACCGCGAGACCCGCTGACTGCTGGCCGGCCTCAGGGCCGGCCGTTGTCGAAGCTTTCCGATCGCCGATCTGACCGGTTTGGTGCGGCTCCGCCGCCGCCTGCCGATCAGGTCGGCGATTGGGCTTTCCGTGTAGGTTCGCGGCATGCCTCTGGACCCTTCCTTCGTCGGCCGGACGTATCCGCCGACCGCCCCCTACCAGGTGGGCCGAGAAAAGATCCGCGAGTTCGCCGGCGCCATCGGCGCCACCGACCCGGCCCACCACGACCCGGAGGCCGCGCGGGCGCTGGGCCACCCCGACGTGGTGGCCCCGCCGACCTTTCCGGTGATCGTGACGATGGCCGCGAGCAGCCAGATCATCGAGGACCCGGCCCTGGGTGTCGACTACAGCCGCCTGGTGCACGGCGACCAGCGCTTCGCGTACACCCGGCCGGTGGTCGCGGGCGACGAGCTGGTCTGCACCAACACCATCGAGGACGTCAGCACCAGGGGTGGGCACGGCTTCCTGACCACGCGCACCGACGTGAGCACCGTCGGCGGGGAACCAGTGGTCGCGGTCTGGGCCAGGTATGTCATTCGCGGGGAGGCGTGAGATGGAGTTGCCAGCTCAGACGTTTCAGGTGACCCGCGCGGACCTGGTCCGCTACGCCGGCGCCTCGGGCGACTTCAACCCGATCCACTGGAGCGACCGGGTGGCCACCAAGGTGGGCCTGCCCGGGGTGATCGCCCACGGCATGTTCACCATGGCGCTGGTCGGTCGGGCGGTCACCGAGTGGGCCGGGTCGCCGGACGCGGTGGTCGAGTACGGCGTGCGTTTCACCCGGCCGGTGGTGGTCCCCGACGATGACCAGGGGACCGAGATCGAGGTGACCGCGCGAGTCCGCGAGGTGACCGAGGACGGTCTCACCCGACTCGAGGTGACCGCCACCTGCCTGGGTGAGAAGGTGCTGTCGCAGGCGCGGGCGACCATCCGGACGGCACGCTGAATCGAGCCCGCCACGCGTGGCGGAGAGACCGGTTGGGAAAGTCGGGCGGCTACCCGTACACTGGTCCGCCGTGGGGCAAGTGACCCCTGCTCGGTCGTCTGTGGCCGGGTGGGGCGAGTGTTGCCACATAGGGGTGTAGCTCAATTGGCAGAGCAGCGGTCTCCAAAACCGCAGGCTGCAGGTTCAAGTCCTGTCACCCCTGCGCCTCAGGCCTGACCGTTCCCGTGGGTCGCGCCGCCACTTGGCGGCGTCCGGCCCGTGGTGGTGGCATCGGCGGGGTGGCTCCGAGGCAATCGGGGCCCTCCGGGTGATCCACCGGCCGCGGCCCGTCGCGGGACGGTTGGGTCCGGCCGGCGTGACCAGCGCCGCGTACGCCACTCGGCGTGCGACCCCAGATTCCGCGACGGAGGGCGAAGTGGCCGACAACAAGCGGCGCGACGACGACGGCGACGATCGTCTGGACGACGAGATCGTCGACGACGTGGCCGACGACGACGCCTCCGGCGCGGACGAGCCGGTTTCCCGGGGAGGCACCGCCACGCGGTCGCGTGCCCGGGCGGAGTCGGCGGACAGCCGGCCGACCACGCGGTCGGAAACGGGTCGGGTGGGCGTCTTCGGCCGCATCGCCCGGTTCTTCCGCGAGGTCGTAGCTGAACTGCGTAAGGTCATCTGGCCGACCCGCAAGGAGTTGCTGACCTACACCGCCGTGGTGGTGGCGTTCGTCGCGGTGATGCTGACGATCGTGGGTGTGCTGGACTTCGGCTTCGCCAAGGTCGTGTTGTTTGTCTTTGGCAACTCGGACTGACCGGCTGCCTCCAGCCATAGTGACGGAAGTGAGCGAGCGTGCCTGAGTACGACGAGACCGCCGGACCGGTGGACGAGCAGTCCACGGTCGCGACGGCGGCTGGTGACGAGTCGGTCGAGGCCGCCAGCGAGCCGGAGTTCCCTACGACCGAGCCCGCACCGGACGAGGACTACGACCCTGTCGCGGAGCTGAGGCAGAAGCTGCGCTACGCGCCGGGTGACTGGTACGTGGTGCACTCGTACGCCGGCTACGAGAACAAGGTCAAGACCAACCTCGAGACCCGGATCACGAGCCTCGACATGGAGGAGTTCATCTACCAGGTCGAGGTGCCGACCCGGGAAGAGGTCGAGGTCAAGAACGGTAAGCGTTCGCAGATCCAGGCCAAGGTCTTCCCGGGTTACATCCTGGTCCGGATGGAGCTGACCGCCGAGTCCTACTCCTGTGTCCGGAACACCCCGGGTGTGACCGGCTTCGTCGGCGCGACCGACCGGGCAGACCGGCCTGCTCCGCTCTCGCTCGACGAGGTGCTGAAGTGGCTGGCGCCGGCTGTCGAGACCGAGCAGAAGAAGTCGAAGCCGGAGATCAAGGTCCTCGACTTCGAGGTGGGCGATTCCGTCACCGTCACCGACGGCGCGTTCGCGTCGCTGCCGGCCACGATCAGCGAGATCAACGCCGACCAGCAGAAGCTCAAGGTGCTGGTGTCGATCTTCGGTCGTGAGACTCCGGTGGAGCTCAACTTCAACCAGGTCGCCAAGATCTGATTGGTCGTCGGCGGCGGGCCCGGCCCGCCGCCGACGTCGGCGTACGCGCTCTCGCTCGACCTCGGCGGACGAGTGGGCTGCGGCCTGCGCTACTCTTGAATGTCGCCGCTGTCGCACCGCGCTGACCGTGCGCGCCCGAGGGCGGCGACAGCCGCATTTTCCCAGCTCCAAGCCCCAGGAAGTGACATGCCTCCGAAGAAGAAGCTCGTCAAGACGTTCACGCTTCAGTTGCCGGCGGGCCAGGCCACGCCGGCGCCGCCGGTCGGCCCCGCGCTCGGCCAGCACGGCGTGAACATCATGGAGTTCTGCAAGTCCTACAACGCGCAGACCGAGTCTCAGCGGGGCGACATCGTCCCCGCCGAGATCAGCGTGTTCGAGGACCGGTCCTTCACGTTCGTGCTGAAGACCCCGCCCGCTGCCCGGCTGCTGATCAAGGCTGCCGGTGTGCAGAAGGGTTCGGGTGTTCCGCAGTCCGAGAAGGTCGGCTCGGTCAGCCGCGCCCAGCTGCGTGAGATCGCCGAGAAGAAGATGGCCGACCTCAACGCCAACGACATCGCCCAGGCCGAGAAGATCATCGCCGGCACCGCCCGGTCGATGGGCATCACCGTCAACGACTGACGTAGGCCCCGGCCTTCGATCCGACCGTGGGAGGGCTCGCGCCGAGCGGCCCGCCAGAGACCACAGGAGTAATCAGCAATGCAGCGCAGCAAGAGCTACCGCAAGGCCGCCGATGTCATCGACCGGTCGAAGCTCTACACCCCCACCGAGGCCGTGAAGCTGGCCAAGGAGACCACCAACGTCAAGTTCGACGCCACGGTCGAGGTCGCCATGCGCCTCGGCGTCGACCCCCGCAAGGCGGACCAAATGGTCCGCGGCGTGGTCAACCTGCCGCACGGCACCGGTAAGACCGCCCGCGTGATCGTGTTCGCCAGCGGCGCGAAGGCCGAAGAGGCCGCCGCCGCGGGTGCGGACGAGGTGGGCACCGATGAGCTGGTCGCCCGCATCCAGGGTGGTTGGCTCGACTTCGACGCGGCGATCGCCACGCCGGACCAGATGGCCAAGATCGGCCGGATCGCGCGGATCCTGGGCCCGCGCGGTCTCATGCCGAACCCGAAGACCGGCACGGTGACCATGGACGTCACCAAGGCGGTGCAGGACATCAAGGGCGGCAAGATCACCTTCCGGGTGGACAAGCACTCCAACCTGCACCTGATCATCGGCAAGGCCTCCTTCACGGAGACCCAGCTGGTGGACAACTACGCTGCGGTGCTCGACGAGGTGCTGCGTGCCAAGCCGTCCGCGGCCAAGGGCAAGTACCTCCGCAAGGTCATCCTGACCACCACGATGGGCCCGGGCGTCCCGGTCGACCCGAATCTGGTGAAGAACCTTCGGGAGGACCAGGCCGACGCCTGAGTCGACAGATCGCTCCGCCGGGGCGCCGCCACGACAGTGGCGGCGCCCCGGCGCGTTCCAGGTGTGGCAGGCTCGACGCCATGCGGCTGGAGAACGTCTGGTTGCGGTACCACCGGCGCGGGCCGTGGGTGCTGCAAGGCATCGACGTGCGGATCGGTCCCGGCGAGGTGGCGATCGTGCTGGGCCGCAACGGGGTGGGTAAGTCGACACTGCTCCAGGTGGCCGCGGGGGTCCTCCGCCCGGGCCGGGGCCGGGTCACCGACCGGCCGGCGCGGGTGGGCTGGGTGCCGGAGCGTTTCCCCGCGGACCAACCGTTCACGGTGGCCCGCTATCTGACCGGGATGGCCCGGGTGGCGGGTCTGGGCAGGGCTGCGGCCGACGAGGCCGTGACCTCCTGGACGGACCGGCTCGGGCTGTCCGCCTTCCGCTCGGTCCGGCTGCCGGAGCTGTCCAAGGGCACCGCGCAGAAGGTCGGCCTGGCCCAGGCGCTGCTGCGCCCACCGGGCCTGCTGGTGCTCGACGAGCCGTGGGAGGGGCTGGACGCCGCCACCCGCGAGTTGGTGCCCGAGCTGATCGCCGAGGTGCTCGCCGCCGACGGGTCCGTCCTGGTCAGCGACCACCGCGGCGAGACGGTCCGGCTCCCGGCCGCGCGCCGCTGGTTGGTGGCCGACGGCTCGCTCTCCGAGGAGACGTCGTCGACGGACGAGACGATCGCGGTGGTCGAGGTAGCGGTGCCGGCCGCGCGGGTTGCCGGCACCGTCGCCCGGTTGCGCGCCGAGGGCCACCAGGTGCTGCGGGTACGCTCCGACGCCTCCACCGCCGCGTCCCAGGCCCTACCCGTCGAGCCGCTCCGGTCGGCCGGTGGCGCCCGACCCGCCGAGCCGTCGCTGGGGATGGCCGGGGAGCTGACGGCGGAGCAGCCGGAGGCCGCTGACGCCGCTGTCGAGTCGGCAGCGGGGGAGACCCGGTGAGCGCCCTGGTCCGGATGCGGCTGGCCGGTTTCCTGCGAACCGGCCGGGCGTTGGCGCCGTTGCTCGCCGGCCTGATCACGCTCGGCACCCTCTACGGCGGTGGCCGAGCCCAGCCGGCGGAGGCGTACGGGGTCTCCGCGGTCGTGCTCTTTCCGGTGCTCGCTTGGCAGACCAAGATCCTGTTGGACGTCGAGCCGGACGTGCAGCGTCGACTGGCGCAGGTGACGGTCGGAGTGGCCCGTGAGCGGTCGGCCGGGCTGCTCGCCGCCGCGGTGGCGGCGCTGGCGACGGTGACCGTCGCGCTGCTCTTTCCGTGGCTGGTCGGCGGGGTGTCCGGCCCGGTCGACCCGGGGGACCGGTCGATTCCGGTCGGGCTGGCGCTGGGATTGTGGGCACACGTGCTGGTCGTACCCGCTGCGGTTGCTCTTGGGGCGCTGGCCAGCCGGGCGTCGGTGGGCGGCGCCGGGTACGGCGTCGCGGTGTTGGCCCTCGGCGGGGTCGGCGCGGTGGTGTTCGGCCTGACCGGCTCGGTCGCCCCCTGGCTGGCACCGCCGATCATGGCGGCCGCTCGCACCACCGCCGGCGACGCCGCCGCGCTGACAGTGCTGGGGCTGAGCGGGTGGGCGTTGGCCTGGAGCGCCGCTGTCGTCGGCGGCTACCTGTGGCGTCGGCGGGCCCAGGGCTGACCGGCACTGGCGTGGGTGACGCGGCTCACCGGGCGCGATTTGGCGCTGCTGGTCGGGGCGCGTACGCTTCAACCGTCATCCGTGTTCTCATGGATGAGGAACCACCCAGAGACCGCTGGTCACCGTGTTTCGGCACGGTCGAAGGTCCCGCGACAACGGGCGACCCGCGTAGGGCGGCAAGCGTAACTCGGCAGTGAGCATGGTCCGCCGACCATGACGATCCGCCGGCCCTCGCCCCGTGCGCCCTGCGCCGGGGCTTTTTCGTTGTCGCGCTGCCTCCGCCCCCGTTCCGGCTTCGGCCGAGACGGGGACCAGCCTCGAGTAACGAGAGAGGAGGGACATGGCGGACAAGCCGATCCGGGCCGACAAGGCCACGGCCGTCGCTGAGCTGACCGAGAGCTTCCGCAGCTCGGGCGCCACCGTGCTGACCGAGTACCGCGGTCTGACGGTTTCCCAGCTCACCCAGCTTCGGCGCTCGCTCGGCGCCGATACCAGCTACACGGTCGCGAAGAACACGCTGGCCAAGCGTGCTGCGACGGACGCGGGCATCACCGGCCTCGACGAGCTGTTCACCGGTCCTACCGCGCTGACTTTCGTTTCGGGCGACGTCGTCGAGGCGGCGAAGGGGCTTCGCGACTTCGCGAAGGCCAACCCGAAGCTCGTCATCAAGGGCGGTGTCTTCGAGGGCAAGGCCATCACCGCGGCCGAGGTCACGAAGCTCGCCGACCTTGAGTCCCGCGAGGTGCTGCTGGCCAAGCTGGCCGGCGCGATGAAGGGCAACCTGAGCAAGGCCGCGGCCCTGTTCCAGGCCCCGCTGTCGAAGACCGCCCGTCTGGCGGCTGCACTGCAGGACAAGCGCGAGAAGGAGGGCGCCGAGGCGGCCTGAGGCCCCCACGGCGCACCAGTTCTTACTTAACAGAATCAGGAAAGGACGCCAGATATGGCGAAGCTCAGCACCGACGAGCTGCTCGACGCGTTCAAGGAGATGACGCTGATCGAGCTCTCTGAGTTCGTGAAGCAGTTCGAGACGACCTTCGAGGTCACCGCTGCCGCTCCGGTCGCGATCGCCCAGGGTGGTGGCGGCGGCGCCGCTGCGGCCGAGGCCGAGCCGGAGCAGGACGAGTTCGACGTCATCCTCGAGGCTGACGGTGGCAAGAAGATCCAGGTCATCAAGGTCGTGCGTGAGCTGACCGGCCTGGGCCTCAAGGAGGCCAAGGACGCGGTCGAGTCCGCGCCGAAGGCCATCCTGGAGAAGGTCAACAAGGAGACCGCCGACAAGGCGAAGGCCAAGCTCGAGGGTGAGGGCGCCAAGGTCACCCTCAAGTGACCTGACGTTCCACCAACGCGTACCCGGCTCGTGAGCTGGGACACCATCGCGTAGCGGCGGGCGGTGATCCGACACGGATCACCGCCCGCCGTTTTGGTGGATCTGGCTGCGACCGGTCCTGAGCTGGGCGCCGACCATGGGTACCCTTGACCCGAACGAGCGTGGCGGGTCGCCCTCCAGTGGGAAACAGGGGACAACCCGGAGCCCGGCCCTTGACGCGGCCCGGGGCTGCCAGGCACGCTGACACCAGCAAGACACCGCGCTTGCGACGGCCACGACGTGGGTATGACAGCGACGGCACCATCAGCCGCTGTAACCCGAGCGGCCCAGTGGGGAGTTGCGTTCTGAGCGGCCCGGCAGACCCCGGTTGACGGGGGCCGAGGCGCGCTCCGCAAACAACCTGCGGGGTGGGCTGGACAGCGGTTAGCCTCTCGGCTACACTGCTAGTTTGCGCTGCCTTCCGACTTGACCCCTGCTCGGAAATGTCCGTTTACGGATATTTCTGGTGGGGTCATTGGAGTGCACGCGTACCAGCCGTTCTGCAGCACCGGTCCTCGGAAGGACGCATCTTGGCAGCTTCCCGCCCTGCGAAGACCAGTCGTACGTCGAGCGCATTCGCTCCCCGCCGAGTTTCATTCGGCAGGATCACCGAACACCTCGAGGTCCCCAACCTCCTTGCCATTCAGAACGAGTCCTTCGACTGGCTCGTCGGCAACGAGGCTTGGCAGGGCCGGTCGGCGGACGACCCGCACGCACGATCGGGTCTCGCGGAGATCCTTGAAGAGATCAGTCCCATTGAGGACTTCTCCGGCACCATGTCGCTCTCCTTCTCAGCGCCGCGCTTCGACGAGGTCAAGGCCTCGATCGAGGAGTGCAAGGAGAAGGACCTGACCTACTGCGCTCCGCTCTTCGTGACCGCGGAGTTCACCAACAACACCACTGGCGAGATCAAGAGCCAGACGGTGTTCATGGGTGACTTCCCGATGATGACGCCCAAGGGCACCTTCGTCATCAACGGCACCGAGCGCGTCGTGGTCAGCCAGCTCGTCCGGTCTCCGGGCGTGTACTTCGACAAGCAGCCGGACAAGACCTCCGACCGCGACCTCTCCAGCGTCAAGGTCATCCCGAGTCGGGGTGCCTGGCTGGAGTTCGACATCGATAAGCGCGACACGGTCGGCGTACGCATCGACCGCAAGCGTCGGCAGGCCGTCACCGTCCTGCTCAAGGCCATCGGATGGTCGGCCGAGCGGATCCGTGAGAAGTTCGGCTGGTCCGAGCTGATGATGACCACGCTCGAGAAGGACCACATCGCCGGCGCCGACGAGGCTCTGCTCGACATCTACCGCAAGCTGCGCCCTGGCGAGCCGCCGACGCGCGAGAACGCCCAGACCCTGCTCGACAACCTCTTCTTCAACCCGAAGAGGTACGACGTCGCCAAGGTCGGGCGCTACAAGTTCAACAAGAAGCTGGAAGTTGGCGTGCCGATCACCACCGGCACGCTGACCGAGGACGACATCGTCGCCACCGTGGAGTACCTGTGCCGGCTGCACGCCGGTGAGGACGGCTACGAGGCCGACGACATCGACCACTTCGGCAACCGGCGCCTCCGTACGGTGGGCGAGCTGATCCAGAACCAGGTTCGGGTCGGCCTGTCCCGGATGGAGCGGGTCGTCCGCGAGCGGATGACCACGCAGGACGTCGAGGCGATCACCCCGCAGACCCTGATCAACATCCGCCCGGTGGTGGCGGCGATCAAGGAGTTCTTCGGGACGTCCCAGCTGTCCCAGTTCATGGACCAGACCAACCCGCTGGCGGGCCTGACCCACCGGCGTCGGCTGAGCGCGCTCGGCCCGGGTGGTCTGTCCCGGGAGCGGGCCGGCTTCGAGGTCCGCGACGTGCACCCGTCCCACTACGGCCGGATGTGCCCGATCGAGACGCCGGAAGGCCCGAACATCGGCCTGATCGGCGCGCTGTCCACCTTCGCCCGGGTCAACCCGTTCGGCTTCATCGAGACGCCGTACCGGAAGGTCGTCGAGGGTCGGGTCACCGACCAGATCGACTACCTGACCGCGGACGAAGAGGACCGGTTCGTCAAGGCCCAGGCCAACGCGCGCCTGAAGGCTGACGGCACGTTCGCCGAGGACCGGGTGCTCTGCCGTCGTAAGGGCGGCGAGACCGAGGACGTCGTCCCCGGTGCCGTCGACTACATGGACGTCTCGCCCCGGCAGATGACCTCGGTCGCGACCGCCATGATCCCGTTCCTCGAGCACGACGACGCCAACCGGGCACTGATGGGCGCGAACATGCAGCGCCAGGCGGTGCCGCTGGTCAAGGCCGAGGCGCCGCTCGTGGGCACGGGCATGGAGTACCGGGCCGCTGTCGACGCTGGCGACGTGGTGGTCGCCGAGGTCGGCGGTGTGATCGAGGATCTCTGCGCCGACTACGTCACCATCCACCAGGATGACGGCCACCGCCGGACGTACCTGCTGCACAAGTTCCGCCGCTCCAACGCCGGCTCCTGCGTCAACCAGAAGCCGGTCGTCTTCGAGGGCGACCGCGTCGAGGCCGGTCAGGTCATCGCCGACGGTCCGTGCACCGACGAGGGCGAGATGGCACTCGGACGCAACCTGCTGGTGGCGTTCATGTGCTGGGAGGGCCACAACTACGAGGACGCGATCATCCTGTCGCAGCGCCTCGTGCAGCAGGACGTGCTCACCTCGATCCACATCGAGGAGCACGAGGTCGACGCCCGGGACACCAAGCTCGGTCCGGAGGAGATCACCCGCGACATCCCGAACGTCAGCGAGGAAATGCTCGCTGACCTCGACGAGCGCGGCATCATCCGGATCGGCGCCGAGGTCGTCCCCGGTGACATCCTGGTCGGCAAGGTCACGCCCAAGGGTGAGACCGAGCTGACCCCGGAGGAGCGGCTGCTCCGCGCGATCTTCGGTGAGAAGGCGCGTGAGGTTCGGGACACCTCGCTGAAGGTGCCGCACGGCGAGACCGGCACGGTCATCGGTGTGCGCACGTTCTCCCGCGAGGACGGCGACGAGTTGCCGCCGGGTGTCAACGAGCTGGTCCGGGTCTACGTCGCCCAGAAGCGCAAGATCCAGGACGGCGACAAGCTCGCCGGCCGGCACGGCAACAAGGGTGTCATCTCGAAGATCCTGCCGATCGAGGACATGCCGTTCCTTGAGGACGGCACCCCGGTCGACATCGTGCTCAACCCGCTCGGTGTGCCGAGCCGGATGAACATCGGCCAGGTGCTGGAGACCCACCTCGGTTGGGTCGCCAAGACCGGTTGGAAGGTCGAGGGTGACGACGCCGACTGGAAGCGTCAGCTGCGCTCGATCGACGCGCACGAGTCCGAGGGCGACACCAACGTGGCCACCCCGGTCTTCGACGGTGCTCGCGAGGAGGAGATCTCCGGTCTGCTCGAGTCGACCCTGCCCAACCGGGACGGCAAGCAGCTGATCGGTCGTACCGGCAAGGCGCAGCTGTTCGACGGTCGTTCCGGTGAGCCGCTGCCGGACCCGATCGCGGTCGGCTACGTCTACATCCTGAAGCTCAACCACCTGGTCGACGACAAGATCCACGCTCGTTCGACCGGCCCGTACTCGATGATCACGCAGCAGCCGCTGGGTGGTAAGGCGCAGTTCGGTGGTCAGCGTTTCGGTGAGATGGAGTGCTGGGCGATGCAGGCGTACGGCGCTGCCTACGCCCTGCAGGAGCTGCTCACGATCAAGTCCGACGACGTGCTCGGCCGAGTGAAGGTCTACGAGGCCATCGTCAAGGGCGAGAACATCCCGGAGCCGGGCATCCCGGAGTCGTTCAAGGTGCTGCTCAAGGAGCTGCAGTCGCTGTGCCTCAACGTCGAGGTGCTCTCCAGCGACGGTGTGGCCCTGGAAATGCGCGAGACCGACGACGAGGTGTTCCGGGCCGCTGAGGAGCTGGGCATCGACCTGTCCCGGCGCGAGCCGAGCTCGGTCGAAGAGGTCTGAGGTGAGCGGTCGGGGGGGGGGGGGGGGGCCCCCCCCCCCCCCCCCCCCCAAACAAAAAAAAAAAACCCCAAACGAGGAAAAAAG
>NZ_JBEYUF010000008.1:0-105653 GCF_040643355.1 Micromonospora sp. NPDC047187 | reverse complement strand
ATGGCGCGAGACCGCGTCGGTGGTTTCCGGGGCGGGGGGGGCGGGGGCCACCCCCCGGCCCGGCCGCGCGCCGTCCGGGTTCTCCGTGGGCTGTGGTGCGGGGGGGGGGGCCGCCCCCCCCCCCCCCGACCCCACCCGAGAATTAGCAGTACAGACGACGACATAGGGGACATAGTGCTCGACGTCAACTTCTTCGACGAGCTGCGCATTGGTCTCGCCACCGCCGACGACATCCGTCAGTGGTCGCACGGCGAGGTCAAGAAGCCTGAGACGATCAACTACCGCACCCTGAAGCCGGAAAAGGACGGGCTCTTCTGCGAGAAGATCTTCGGTCCGCAGCGGGACTGGGAATGCTACTGCGGTAAGTACAAGCGCGTCCGGTTCAAGGGCATCATCTGTGAGCGCTGCGGCGTCGAGGTGACTCGCTCCAAGGTCCGCCGTGAGCGGATGGGGCACATCGAGCTCGCCGCTCCGGTGACCCACATCTGGTACTTCAAGGGCGTTCCGAGCCGGCTGGGTTACCTGCTGGACCTCGCTCCCAAGGACCTCGAGAAGATCATCTACTTCGCCTCGTACGTCGTGACGAGCGTGGACGCGGAGTCGCGTCACCGCGACCTCTCGACGATCGAGAACGAGATCCTGGCCGAGAAGCGGCAGTCCGAGAACAGCCGCGACTCGGAGATCGAGAAGCGGGCCGCCAAGCTCGAGGCCGACCTGGCCGAGCTGGAGGCCGAGGGTGCCAAGGCGGACGTCCGGCGCAAGGTCAAGGAGGGCGGAGAGCGCGAGATGCGCCAGATCCGCGACCGGGCCCAGCGCGAGATCGACCGCCTGGACGAGGTGCTGGACACCTTCCGCAAGCTGGAGCCGAAGCAGCTGGTCACCGACGAGCTGCTCTACCGCGAGCTGCGCGACCGGTTCGGTGAGTACTTCACCGGTTCCATGGGCGCCGAGGCGATCAAGGCGCTGGTCCAGAACATGGACCTCGACGCCGAGGCCGAGAGCCTGCGGGAGACCATCCGGTCCGGCAAGGGCCAGCGGAAGATCCGGGCGCTCAAGCGACTCAAGGTCGTCGCGGCGTTCCTGAACACCCGCAACTCGCCGCTCGGCATGGTGCTGGACTGCGTCCCGGTCATCCCGCCGGACCTGCGCCCGATGGTGCAGCTCGACGGTGGCCGCTTCGCGACCTCGGACCTGAACGACCTGTACCGCCGCGTGATCAACCGGAACAACCGCCTCAAGCGACTGATCGACCTCGGCGCGCCCGAGATCATCGTCAACAACGAGAAGCGGATGCTCCAGGAGGCCGTCGACGCGCTGTTCGACAACGGCCGTCGCGGCCGGCCGGTCACCGGCCCGGGTAACCGCCCGCTCAAGTCGCTGTCCGACATGCTCAAGGGCAAGCAGGGCCGGTTCCGCCAGAACCTGCTGGGCAAGCGCGTCGACTACTCCGGCCGTTCGGTCATCGTGGTCGGCCCGAAGCTCAAGCTGCACCAGTGCGGTCTGCCCAAGCAGATGGCGCTGGAGCTGTTCAAGCCGTTCGTGATGAAGCGGCTGGTCGACCTCAACCACGCGCAGAACATCAAGTCCGCCAAGCGGATGGTCGAGCGTCAGCGCCCGGTCGTGTGGGACGTGCTGGAAGAGGTCATCGGCGAGCACCCGGTGCTGCTCAACCGGGCGCCGACCCTGCACCGTCTGGGCATCCAGGCCTTCGAGCCGCAGCTGGTCGAGGGCAAGGCGATCCAGATCCACCCGCTGGTCTGCACGGCGTTCAACGCCGACTTCGACGGTGACCAGATGGCGGTGCACGTGCCGCTGTCCGCCGAGGCCCAGGCCGAGGCGCGGATCCTGATGCTGTCGTCGAACAACATCCTCAAGCCGGCCGACGGTAAGCCGGTCACCATGCCTACCCAGGACATGGTCATCGGTCTGTACCACCTCACCCACCTCACCGCCGGTGAGAAGGGCGAGGGCCGGGCGTTCAGCTCGGACGCCGAGGCGCGGATGGCCTTCGACAACGGCGAGCTGCACCTGCAGGCGCCGGTGAAGATCCGCCTGCGCGGCGTGGTCGGTGTCGACAACGGCAACGGCTCCGAGGCGTGGAGCGCCCCGGAGGGCTGGGTCGAGGGTGACCCGCTGACCGTGGAGACGACCCTGGGTCGGGTGCTGTTCAACGAGACGCTGCCGCAGGGCTACCGCTTCGTGAACTACGAGATCCGCAAGGGTCAGCTCTCCGCGATCGTCAACGACCTCGCCGAGCGCTTCCCCAAGGTGGCGCTGGCCGCCACCCTGGACGGGCTCAAGGAGGCCGGTTTCCACTGGGCCACCTGGTCCGGCGTGACGATCGGCATGGAGGACGTCATCGCTCCGCCGCGCAAGGCGGAGATCCTGGCGAAGTACGAGAAGGACGCCGACCAGATCGACAAGCAGTACCAGCGTGGTCTGATGACCGCCGAGGAGCGTCGCGGCGAGCTGATCGAGATCTGGACCAAGGCGACCAACGAGGTCGCCAAGGAGATGGACACCGCGCTGCCGCAGGAGAACCCGCTGTGGAAGATGATCAATTCGGGTGCTCGCGGTAACCTGCTCCAGCTCCGGCAGATCGCGGCGATCCGTGGTCTGGTGGCCAACCCCAAGGGCGAGATCATCCCGCGGCCGATCAAGGCCAGCTACCGGGAGGGTCTGTCCGTGCTGGAGTACTTCATCTCCACGCACGGTGCCCGTAAGGGTCTCGCCGACACCGCGCTGCGGACCGCCGACTCGGGTTACCTGACCCGTCGTCTGGTGGACGTCTCGCAGGACGTCATCATCCGCGAAGAGGACTGCGGCACCGACCGGGCGATCCCGATGCAGATCGGTGAGAAGCTGGACGGCAAGCTCGTCGTCCACACCCACGCCGAGACCAGCGTGCACGCCCGGACCCTCGCCGACGACATCAAGGGGCCGGACGGCACCGTGGTGGCGGAGCGTGGTCAGGACATCAACTCCATCGGGGTCGACAAGATCGTCGCCGCTGGTGTGGAGACGGTCCGGGTGCGCAGCGTGCTCACCTGCGAGTCGAAGCTGGGCGTCTGCGCGGCCTGCTACGGCCGGTCGCTGCCGACCGGTAAGTCGGTCGACATCGGCGAGGCGGTCGGCATCATCGCCGCCCAGTCCATCGGTGAGCCCGGTACGCAGCTGACGATGCGTACCTTCCACACCGGTGGTGTCGCGGGTGAGGACATCACCCAGGGTCTGCCGCGTGTTCAGGAAATCTTCGAGGCTCGGGTCCCGAAGGGTAAGGCGCCCATCGCCGACACCCCCGGTAAGATCCGGATCGAGGACGGCGAGCGCTCGCGCAAGATCATCGTGGTGCCGGACGACGGCAGCGAAGAGATCGTCTACGACAAGATCTCGAAGCGGGTCAAGCTCCGTACCCACGACGGCGGTCACGTCGCGGTCGGCGAGAAGCTGACCGAGGGCACCATCGACCCGCACGAGTTGCTGCGGATCATGGGTCCGCGGGCGGTCCAGGTCCACCTGACCAGTGAGGTCCAGGAGGTCTACCGCTCGCAGGGTGTGCTCATCCACGACAAGCACATCGAGATCATCATCCGCCAGATGCTCAAGCGGGTGACGGTCATCGACTCCGGCTCGACCGAGTTCCTGCCGGGTGTGCTCGTCGACCGGGCGCTGTTCGAGTCGGAGAACCGCCGGCTCGTCTCGGAGGGCGGCGAGCCCGCCGCTGGTCGTCCGGTGCTGATGGGTATCACCAAGGCATCGCTGGCCACCGACTCCTGGCTCTCGGCGGCCTCCTTCCAGGAGACCACCCGGGTGCTGACCGACGCTGCGATCAACTCGCGCAGCGACTCCCTGGTCGGCCTCAAGGAGAACGTGATCATCGGAAAGCTCATCCCGGCCGGTACGGGCATCAGCAAGTACCGCAACGTCCGGGTCGAGCCGACCGAGGAGGCCAAGGCCAAGGTCTACTCGATGACCGGTTACCCGGAGACCGACTACGGGTTCGGGCCGGCCAGCGGGCAGGCCGTGCCGCTGGACGACTTCGACTTCGGGTCGTACCGCTAAGCACCAGTAACACGACGAGGCCCCCGGTGAAAGCCGGGGGCCTCGTCGTGTGCGTGCCGACCCACCCCTGGGCCGGGTTCGGCATGATGGGGGGATGACGACCGCACCCGGGCAGGTGTCCGTCGCCCAGCAGGGCGTGCGCCACCCGCTGGACCCGGACCCGGCCCGCGCCACGAAGGCACGGGCGGTCTTCGCGCTGGGCCTGCTCGGCATGTTGACCGGGCTGTTCATCGGTGGCGTGGTGCCGGCCACGGTGGCCCTGCAACTGGCACGGCAGGCGCGCCGGGAGGCGTACGCCTCGGGGGGGTTCCTGACCGGCGGCGTCTGGCTGCGACGGGGGGAGTGGATGGCCTGGACCGGCCTGGTGCTGGTCGCGGTCAGTGTGGTGGCCGCGGTGGTCATCGGGGTGGTCCGGTTGGCCGGCGCCCCGTTCGGCCACGACTACCCGGCGAACATGGACTGAGCCACCGGTGGCCGCGCCCGGCGCGGGCGGCGGTGCTCGCGGCGGTAGCCTGGCCGGTGTCCGCCGTGTGTCGGTGGCGGCCTTTCGACAGGAGGACCTCGTGACGGAACCGGCGCGGCCCCCTGCGGACGAACCGGCCGGCCCGCCGGACCCTCCGGCTCCGCCATCCGAGCCGAGCGACTGGGCGCGACCCGGCCCGAGCGGCGAGCCGCACCCACCGGCGTCCATCCCGGGCCCGCCACCCCCTGCGGCACCACCCCCCGGTTGGGGTCCGAACGGCTGGGGCGCGACCCCGACGCCCGGCTCCGACCAGCCTTACCCGGTCTCCAGCGCCCCGACCTCGACGCCGCAGGACTGGGGCCCGCCCACCTCCGGGCCGGGTGTGCCGCCCGGCTGGGGCCCGCCGGCGGCCGGTTCGGGAGTGCCCTACGGCTGGGGTCCGTCCTCGTCTGCGCCGAGCGTGCCGGCCGGGTGGGGTCCGTCGTCCGCTGCGCCGTCTGCGCCGCCTGGGTGGGGCCCGTCCCCGTCTGGGCCGGCTGCGCCGTACGGCTGGGGCCCGCCGTCGTCCGGGCACGGGGCGCCGCCCGGCTGGGGCCCGCCGCCGGGGCACGGCCCGGGGTGGGGTGGCCCTCCGGGGCGTTCGGTGCCGCCGCCCACCGACGACCAACGCCGGCCGCCGAAGCGGGTGGAGGGGGTTTCGGGTACGCCGTTCGGCGTCGTGCACCTGGACGTGGCACCGGTCACCTCTGGGCTGGCCATCGGGGCGCTGGCGGCGGGGATCGCCTCACTTCTGGTCTCACTTCTGGTGATCTGCTTCGGAGTGGCCTTCAAGAACGACGGCGGGGCCTGGGCCTCCGGGGCGTTCGCCGCGCTGGGTGTGCTGGCCGGCGGGGCGGCCGTCGTCGTCGGGCTGCTCGGCCGGCGGCAGATCCGGCGGCCGACCGCGCCCTCCGCGGTCCAGTTCACCGGCCGCGGGCTGGCGATGGCCGGGATCAGCTGCGGCGCGGCGGGAGCACTGCTCAGCCTGCTGGGCCTGGGTCTTGCCCTGCTTCTGA
The DNA here is from genome assembly GCF_040643355.1 of Micromonospora sp. NPDC047187. Lineage (NCBI taxonomy): Bacteria > Bacillati > Actinomycetota > Actinomycetes > Micromonosporales > Micromonosporaceae > Micromonospora > Micromonospora sp. NPDC047187. The sequence continues at coordinate 100,073 of NZ_JBEYUF010000008.1, read as the reverse complement.
CCCTGACGTGAGAGTCATCACCGAGAGATCCGGCACCTGACGGGGGTTTTCCGCGGAAGGCTTGCGGTCACCCCGGGGGCGATGGGTGCTTCTGCGGGGAAGCCGTTACACTTGTGTTCGTAGGTGCCCATCGCGGGCGACGAGGCAGGACGAGATCCGGCCGGCGGGTGTGAGACGGTCGCCGGGCCATTCCGTTTTGACCTGGGCGGTTGTGGTAGGTACTCTTTCCCCTTGTGCCCGGGCATGCCCGGGCAACTCGTGCGTGCGCTGTTTCCGGCTTACGGACGGCGGCACGACAAGCCAAAGATCCGGGGCGGGGCGACCCGCGCGCCGGTGACAAAACCCGGTACGAACGCGAGAGCGTCCGCAACGGGGCCGTGACGAGGGCGACACGCCCGACCGCGGGTGCCGGGGTCTCCGCAAGGCGGCCCTGGTCGGAATGTAGGAGAGCCGGTCATCAGGCCGGCTAACGAGCAGACGGCGCGGCCGCGGATGCGGCCGAAGGGAGCGGAGAAACCCGGTGCCCACGATCCAGCAGCTGGTCCGAAAGGGCCGCCAGGCGAAGACGACCAAGACCAAGACCCCGGCGCTGAAGGGTTCCCCTCAGCGGCGCGGCGTGTGCACTCGCGTGTACACCACCACCCCGAAGAAGCCGAACTCGGCGCTGCGCAAGGTCGCTCGCGTGAAGCTCAGCAGCCAGATCGAGGTGACCGCCTACATCCCCGGCGTCGGTCACAACCTGCAGGAGCACTCGATCGTGCTCGTCCGCGGTGGCCGGGTGAAGGACCTCCCCGGCGTGCGTTACAAGATCGTTCGCGGCTCGCTGGACACCCAGGGTGTCCGCAACCGCAAGCAGGCGCGCAGCCGTTACGGCGCGAAGAAGGAGAAGAGCTGACATGCCGCGTAAGGGACCCGCTCCGCGGCGGCCACTGGTCGCTGACCCGGTGTACAACTCGCCGCTGGTCACCCAGCTGGTGAACAAGATCCTGCTCCGCGGCAAGCGTCAGCTCGCCGAGTCCATCGTGTACGCGGCCCTCGAGGGCTGCCGCGAGAAGTCCGGCACCGACCCGGTCGTCACCCTCAAGCGGGCGATGGACAACGTCAAGCCGACCCTCGAGGTGCGCAGCCGTCGTGTCGGTGGCGCCACCTACCAGGTTCCGGTCGAGGTCCGCCCGACCCGGGCGACCACCCTGGGCCTGCGCTGGCTGGTCACGTACTCCCGCGCCCGCCGCGAGAAGACCATGGTCGAGCGGCTGATGAACGAGCTGCTGGACGCGAGCAACGGCCTCGGTGCCGCCGTCAAGCGGCGCGAGGACACGCACAAGATGGCCGAGTCGAACAAGGCCTTCGCGCACTACCGCTGGTAACACCCTGGTTCCGGCGCCTCCGGGCGCCGGAACCGCCACCAGTTGAGTCGAGACGACGATAAGTAGGGATTGAAGTGGCCGCCGCAGACGCGCTCGCCAAGGTACGCAACATCGGCATCATGGCGCACATCGATGCCGGTAAGACCACGACCACCGAGCGAATCCTGTTCTACACCGGCATCACGTACAAGATCGGTGAGGTCCACGAGGGCGCTGCCGTCATGGACTGGATGGAGCAGGAGCAGGAGCGTGGTATCACCATCACCTCCGCTGCTACCAAGTGTGAGTGGAAAGACCACACGATCCAGATCATCGACACGCCTGGCCACGTCGACTTCACGGTCGAGGTCGAGCGGTCGTTGCGGGTCCTGGATGGTGCGGTAGCGGTCTACGACGGTGTCGCCGGCGTGGAACCGCAGACGGAGAACGTCTGGCGGCAGGCCGACAAGTACAACGTCCCGCGTATGTGCTTCGTCAACAAGCTCGACCGGACCGGCGCCGACTTCTTCCGCTGCGTGCAGATGATGATCGACCGGCTGAACGCCACCCCGCTGGTGCTCCAGATCCCGATCGGGCTCGAGGGTGACCACATCGGTGTCGTCGACCTGATCGGCATGCGCGCGCTCACCTGGCGCGGGGAGACCCAGAAGGGTGAGGACTACGCGGTTGAGGAGATCCCGGCCGAGCTGGCCGACTCCGCGGCCGAGTGGCGCGAGAAGCTGATGGAGACCCTCGCCGACGTCGACGACGCGGTGATGGAGAAGTACCTGGAGGGCGATGAGATCTCCGCCGAGGAGATCAAGGCCGCCATCCGGCGTGCCACCATCGCCGGCAAGGCCAACCCGGTGCTCTGCGGCTCGGCGTTCAAGAACAAGGGCGTTCAGCCCATGCTCGACGCCGTGGTCGACTTCCTGCCGTCGCCGCTGGACGTTCCGGCGATCGAGGGTACGGCCACCGACGGCGAGACCCCGCTGCTGCGGAAGCCGTCCAACTCGGAGCCCTTCTCCGGCCTGGCCTTCAAGATCCAGACGGACAAGCACCTGGGCAAGCTCACCTACGTGCGGGTCTACTCCGGCACGCTCGATTCCGGTTCCCAGGTGGTCAACTCCACCAAGGACCGCAAGGAGCGGATCGGCAAGATCTACCAGATGCACGCCAACAAGCGGGAAGAGCGTCCGTCGGCGCAGGCCGGCGACATCATCGCCGTGCAGGGTCTCAAGCAGACCACCACCGGCGACACTCTCTCCGACCCGGCGAACCCGGTCATCCTGGAGTCCATGACCTTCCCGGAGCCGGTCATCTCGGTGGCGATCGAGCCGAAGACCAAGTCCGACCAGGAGAAGCTGGGCACGGCCATCCAGCGCCTGGCCGAGGAGGACCCGACCTTCCGCGTCCAGCTGGACGAGGAGACCGGTCAGACGGTCATCTCCGGCATGGGTGAGCTGCACCTGGACATCCTGGTCGACCGGATGCGCCGCGAGTTCAACGTCGAGGCGAACGTCGGCAAGCCGCAGGTGGCGTACCGCGAGACCATCCGCCGCAAGGTGGAGAAGGTCGAGTACACCCACAAGAAGCAGACCGGTGGTTCCGGCCAGTACGCCCGCGTGATCGTGAGCGTCGAGCCGCTTCCGCTGGACAACGACTCGCCGACCTACGAGTTCGCCAACGCCGTCAGCGGCGGCCGCATCCCCCGGGAGTTCATCCCCTCGGTGGACGCCGGTGCGCAGGACGCGCTGCAGTACGGCATCCTGGCGGGCTTCCCGCTGGTCGGCGTGAAGCTGACCCTGCTGGACGGCCAGTACCACGAGGTCGACTCGTCGGAAATGGCATTCAAGATCGCCGGCTCGATGGTGATGAAGGACGCGGCCCGCAAGGCCGATCCGGCACTGCTCGAGCCGATGATGGCCGTTGAAGTCACCACTCCTGAGGAGAACATGGGTGACGTCATCGGTGACCTCAACTCCCGCCGCGGCATCATCCAGGCGATGGAGGAGCGCAGCGGCGCCCGCATCGTCCGGGCCCTGGTGCCGTTGTCGGAGATGTTCGGCTACGTCGGCGACCTGCGGTCGAAGACCCAGGGCCGGGCTAGCTACAGCATGCAGTTCGACTCCTACGCCGAGGTTCCGCAGAGCGTCGCGAAGGAGATCATCGCCAAGGCAACGGGCGAGTAGCGCTCTGAGCAGGTGATTCGTGGTTGGTCGCGGGAGGGTTCACCCGCCCGCGGCCACCACGATCGGATCGCGTGAGACCGGGCCTGTAGGCTTCATCGCCGCAGAACCCACAAAGGCTCTCCGGCCGTCAGGCCGGAAAGGCTGTCGACAGAGTCCTAAGCGCCGACCGGCGCGCCGGGCGTACGAACCAAGAAGTCCACAGGAGGACACCAGTGGCGAAGGCTAAGTTCGAGCGGACTAAGCCGCACGTCAACATCGGCACCATTGGTCACATCGACCACGGTAAGACGACGCTGACGGCGGCCATCACCAAGGTCCTGCACGACCAGTACCCGGACCTGAACCCCTACACGCCGTTCGACGAGATCGACAAGGCGCCGGAGGAGAAGGCCCGCGGCATCACGATCTCGATCGCGCACGTCGAGTACCAGACCGAGTCGCGGCACTACGCGCACGTCGACTGCCCTGGGCACGCCGACTACATCAAGAACATGATCACCGGTGCCGCGCAGATGGACGGCGCGATCCTGGTGGTCGCGGCGACCGACGGCCCGATGCCGCAGACCCGCGAGCACGTGCTGCTGGCCCGTCAGGTCGGTGTGCCGTACATCGTCGTGGCGCTCAACAAGAGCGACATGGTCGATGACGAGGAGCTCCTGGAGCTCGTCGAGCTCGAGGTCCGTGAGCTGCTCTCCTCGCAGGAGTACCCGGGTGACGACCTGCCGGTCGTTCGGGTTTCGGCGCTGAAGGCCCTCGAGGGTGACCCCGAGTGGACCGGCAAGCTGCTGGACCTGATGACCGCTGTCGACACCTCGATCCCGCAGCCGGAGCGCGAGGTCGACAAGCCGTTCCTGATGCCGGTTGAGGACGTCTTCACGATCACCGGTCGTGGCACCGTCGTCACCGGTCGCGTGGAGCGCGGCGTTCTCCTGCCGAACGAGGATGTCGAGCTCGTCGGTATCAAGGAGAAGAGCTTCAAGACCAAGGTCACCGCGATCGAGATGTTCCGGAAGACCCTGGACGACGCCCGCGCAGGCGAGAACGTCGGCCTGCTGCTGCGTGGTACCAAGCGCGACGAGGTCGAGCGCGGCATGGTCGTCGTGAAGCCGGGCTCGAACACCCCGCACACGGAGTTCGAGGCGACGGTCTACATCCTCTCCAAGGAGGAGGGTGGCCGTCACACCCCGTTCTTCCAGAACTACCGTCCGCAGTTCTACTTCCGGACCACTGACGTCACCGGTGTCGTCACCCTCCCCGAGGGCACCGAGATGGTCATGCCGGGTGACAACACGTCCATGTCGGTGAAGCTGATCCAGCCCATCGCCATGGAGGAGAACCTCAAGTTCGCGATCCGCGAGGGTGGCCGCACCGTCGGCGCCGGGTTCGTCACCAAGATTAACAAGTGAACTAGGTAACCCCGATTAGACCCGCCGCCGGTCGTGCGGCATACTAGTCAGGTTGCGTAACGACAGTTCGTCGCCTGTGTTCGGCTTTCGCTGAACCTCCGGGTGGCGAGGCAGTCGAGCGTAGGGTGGTTGGCGGCCCAGTCGCCAACCACCCTCGCACGGCGTTCAGGTCGCGGTAATGCGATCGGCGCCTTGACCCCCCGTGCGGTCGGCACCACTCCGGTACCTAGGGGCGGAGCTCGGCCCGAGGGCGCGACACGCCCGACCGCGGGGGTCGGCGAAGTGGGCCTGTGCCAGCCGGTACAGGCGCCCGCAACACAGCGGCATCGAGAGAAGGAACAGAAGCCACCATGGCGGGACAGAAGATCCGCATCCGGCTCAAGGCCTATGACCACGAGGTCGTCGACTCCTCGGCTCGGAAGATCGTCGAGACGGTGACGCGCACCGGGGCGCAGGTCGCGGGCCCGGTGCCGCTGCCCACGGAGATCAACCGTTTCTGCGTTATCCGCTCGCCGCACAAGTACAAGGACTCGCGCGAGCACTTCGAGATGCGCACGCACAAGCGGCTGATCGACATCATCGACCCGACCCCGAAGACGGTCGACTCGCTCATGCGCCTCGACCTGCCGGCTGGCGTCGACATCGAGATCAAGCTGTAGGGACCGGACAAATGGACAGGCAAGTCAAGGGGATCCTGGGCGCCAAGCTCGGCATGACCCAGGTCTGGGAGAACAACCGTGTTGTTCCCGTGACCGTGGTCGAGGCCGGCCCGTGCGTCATCAGCCAGGTTCGTAGCGCCGAGAAGGACGGTTACTCCGCGGTCCAGCTCGCGTACGGCACCATCGACCCGCGCAAGGTCAAGAAGCCGATCAGCGGGCACTACGCCAAGGCGGACGTGGCGCCGCGCCGGCACATCGTCGAGCTGCGCACCACTGACGCTGGGGAATACTCGCTCGGCCAGGAAGTCACTGTCGAGGAGTTCCCGGCCGGCGTCACCATCGACGTCACCGGCAAGACCAAGGGCAAGGGCTACGCCGGCCCGATGAAGCGGCACGGCTTCCACGGCCTGGGCGCCGGGCACGGCGTCGAGCGCAAGCACCGCTCGCCCGGCTCCATCGGCGCCTGCGCCACTCCGGGTCGTGTCTTCAAGGGCACCCGGATGGCCGGCCGTATGGGTGGCGTTCGGTACACCGTGCAGAACCTCACCGTCCAGGCGGTCGACACCGAGAACAACCTGCTGCTCGTCCGGGGTGCCATTCCTGGTCCCAAGGGCGCGCTCGTTCTGGTCCGTACCGCGGCCAAGAGCAAGGTGAAGAAGGGCGGTGCGGCCAAGTGACCACCGTTGACGTGCGCACCGTCGAAGGCACCACCAGCGGCTCCGTGGAGCTGCCGGAGGACATCTTCGACGTGCAGGCCAACGTCGCGCTGATGCACCAGGTCGTGGTGGCCCAGCTCGCGGCGGCCCGACAGGGCACGCACAAGGCCAAGACCCGCGGCGAGGTCGCCGGTGGCGGCAAGAAGCCGTACAAGCAGAAGGGCACCGGTCGCGCCCGGCAGGGCTCGATCCGCGCGCCGCAGTTCGCCGGCGGTGGCGTCGTGCACGGTCCCGTGCCGCGCGACTACAGCCAGCGGACCCCGAAGAAGATGAAGGCCGCCGCTCTGCGGGGTGCCCTCTCCGACCGGGCCCGCGCCGGGCAGGTGCACGTCGTCGAGGCGTTCGTCTCGGGCGAGAAGCCGTCGACCAAGGCGGCCCTGGCCACGCTGACCAAGCTCACCGAGGCCCGTCGGGTCCTGGTCGTGCTGAGCAGCACCGACGAGCTGAACTGGGTGTCGCTGCGCAATGAGCCGCGCGTGCACCTGATCGAGTCCGGCCAGCTGAACACGTACGACGTGCTCGTGGCCGACGACGTGGTCTTCACCAAGGACGCCCTGGACGAGTTCCTGGGCGTGCCCGCCGAGACCACCGAGGAGGGTGGCAAGTGAGCACGATCGCCGACCCGCGCGACATCATCGTGGCGCCGGTCGTCTCGGAGAAGAGCTACAGCGAGCTGAACCGGAACTGGTACACCTTCCTGGTGCACCCGGACGCGAACAAGACCGAGATCAAGATCGCTATCCAGCAGATCTTCAACGTCCGCGTCCTGACGGTCAACACGCTCAACCGCCAGGGTAAGCGCAAGCGCACCAAGACCGGCTTCGGTCAGCGCAAGGCGACCAAGCGGGCGATCGTGAAGCTGGCTGACGGTGACCGCATCGAGGCCTTCGGCGGCCCGGTCAGCTGAGGGGTGTAGACAATGGCTATCCGTAAGTACAAGCCGACGACGCCGGGCCGACGTGGCTCGAGTGTCGCTGACTTCGCCGAGATCACCCGGTCCACGCCGGAAAAGTCGCTGCTCGCTCCGTTGCCGAAGAAGGGCGGGCGTAACGCCCACGGCCGGATCACCACGCGGCACCACGGTGGCGGTCACAAGCGTCAGTACCGTCTGATCGACTTCAAGCGGGTCGACAAGGACGGCGTGCCGGCGAAGGTCGCTCACATCGAGTACGACCCGAACCGCACGGCGCGCATCGCGCTGCTGCACTACGCCGACGGCGAGAAGCGGTACATCATCGCGCCGAAGGACATGAAGCAGGGCGACCGCGTCGAGTCCGGCCCGGGCGCCGACATCAAGCCGGGTAACAACCTGCCGCTGCGCAACATCCCGGTCGGTACCACGATCCACAACGTGGAGCTGCGTCCGGGTGGCGGGGCCAAGCTGGCCCGTTCCGCCGGCGTCGGCATCCAGCTGCTCGGCCGCGAGGGCGCGTACGCGACCCTGCGTATGCCGTCCGGCGAGATCCGGCGGGTGGACGTGCGCTGCCGCGCAAGCGTCGGCGAGATCGGCAACGCCGACCAGTCGAACATCAACTGGGGTAAGGCCGGCCGGATGCGGTGGAAGGGCAAGCGCCCGACCGTCCGTGGTGTCGCCATGAACCCGGTCGACCACCCGCACGGTGGTGGTGAGGGTAAGACCTCCGGTGGTCGCCACCCGGTCAACCCGCAGGGTAAGCCCGAGGGCCGCACCCGCCGTAAGGGCCAGCCGAGTGACCGGCTGATCGTCCGCCGCCGCTACGCCACGCGTAAGCGCGGCTGAGGGAGATAAGACATGCCTCGCAGCCTGAAGAAGGGCCCGTTCGTCGACGACCACCTGCTCAAGAAGGTGGAAGTTCAGAACGACAAGGGCTCCAAGAACGTGATCAAGACCTGGTCGCGGCGCTCGACGATCATCCCCGAGATGCTGGGGCACACGATCGCCGTTCATGACGGACGCAAGCACGTCCCGGTGTTCGTGACCGAGGCGATGGTCGGGCACAAGCTCGGCGAGTTCGCGCTGACCCGCACGTTCAAGGGTCACGAGAAGGACGACCGGAAGAGCCGTCGGCGCTGACGCCGCGGGCATACGGATAGAGGGAACAAGGGGTTACAGCGATGCCAGGAAAGGGCGACGCTCCGGTGCTTCCGGGCGCGCGGGCGGTTGCGCGGCACGTGCGCATCTCGCCGATGAAGGCGCGCCGGGTGGTCAACCTCGTCCGCGGCCTGCCCGCGAAGGAGGCGCTCACGGTGCTGCAGTTCGCGCCGCAGGCTGCGAGCGAGCAGGTGTACAAGGTGCTCGCTAGCGCGATCGCCAACGCGGAGAACAACGAGCGGCTGGACCCCGACGCGCTGCTCGTCAGCGAGGCCTTCGTGGACGAGGGCCCGACGATGAAGCGGTTCCAGCCGCGGGCGCAGGGTCGGGCGTACCGAATCCGCAAGCGCACCTGCCACATCACTGTGGCGGTCGAAGCGGTCGCGCCGGCAGCGCCGAGGAAGGCCGCGGCGAAGAAGGCCGCCCCGGCCACGGAGGCCGCACCGGCCGAAGCGCAGAGCAAGACGGAGGACGCCGAGTAATGGGTCAGAAGGTTCACCCCACTGGGTTCCGGCTCGGCATCTCGACCGACTGGAAGTCCCGCTGGTTCGCGGACAAGCTCTACAAGGACTACATCGGCGAGGATGTCAAGATCCGCCGCATGATGTCCAAGGGCCTCGAGCGTGCCGGGATTTCCAAGGTCGACATCGAGCGCACCCGCGACCGGGTCCGGGTCGACATCCACACCGCCCGGCCGGGCATCGTCATCGGCCGTAAGGGTGCGGAGGCCGACCGGATCCGCGGCGAGCTTGAGAAGCTCACCGGCAAGCAGGTTCAGCTGAACATCATCGAGGTGAAGAACCCCGAGTCGGACGCTCAGCTGGTCGCGCAGGGCGTGGCCGAGCAGTTGTCCAGCCGGGTCAGCTTCCGTCGGGCGATGCGCAAGGCCATGCAGTCGGCGATGAAGAACCCGGTCTGCAAGGGCATCCGGGTTCAGGTCTCGGGTCGCCTCGGCGGCGCCGAGATGAGCCGGACCGAGTTCTACCGTGAGGGCCGGGTTCCGCTGCACACGCTGCGGGCCAACATCGAGTACGGCTTCTTCGAGGCCCGTACGACGTTCGGTCGGATCGGTGTGAAGGTCTGGATCTACAAGGGCGACGCCGTCCCGGGCCGGGAAGCTCCGGCCGAGGCCGGTCCGTCCCGCCCGCGTCGTGGTGAGCGCGGCGACCGTCCCGAGCGTCCGCGCCGTGGCCGGTCGGGTTCGTCCGGCACCACGGCTGGTGGCACCGAGGCCGGTCGGGCTGCTGCGACCACCATCGCGCAGCAGGCCGAGACGCCGAGCGGCGAGCCGGTCGACAGCGCAGCTGTCGCCGCCACTGCTGCTCCGGCAGAAACGCAGCAGGAGGGCTGACAGATGCTGATGCCGCGCAAGCCCCCGAAGGGCTTCCGCAAGCCGCACCACCCGGACCGCAGTGGCGCGTCCAAGGGTGGTAACCGGGTGGTGTTCGGCGAGTTCGGGATCCAGGCTCTCGAGCCGGCGTACGTGACGAACCGGCAGATCGAGTCGGCACGTATCGCGATGACTCGCCACATCAAGCGTGGTGGCAAGGTCTGGATCACGATCTTCCCGGACCAGGCCCTCACCAAGAAGCCTGCCGAGACCCGGATGGGTTCCGGTAAGGGTTCGCCGGAGTGGTGGGTTGCCAACGTCAAGCCGGGGCGGGTTCTCTTCGAGATGTCCTTCCCCAACGAGCAGACCGCGCGAGAGGCCATGCGTCGCGCGATCCACAAGCTCCCGATGAAGTGCCGCATTGTTACGCGCGAAGTGGGTGAATCCTGATGGCAGCGGGCGTTAAGGCGACCGAGCTGCGTGAGCTCTCCGAAGAGGAGCTGGTCACGAAGCTGCGGGAGGCCAAGGCGGAGCTGTTCAACCTCCGCGTGCAGGCCGCAACCGGGCAGCTGGACAACAACCGGCGGTTGCAGGTCATCCGTCGGGAGATCGCCCGGATCTACACGATCATGCGTGAGCGCGAGCTGGGGCTCTCGGCCGCGCCGACTGAGGTGACTGCATCATGACCGAAGAGACCGCCACCGCCGCCGCGCGGTCGCGCCGCAAGGTCCGCGAGGGCCTGGTGATCAGCGACAAGATGGACAAGACCGTCGTTGTCGAGGTCGAGGACCGGGTTCGGCACGCGCTGTACGGCAAGATCATGCGCCGTACGGCCAAGCTGAAGGTGCACGACGAGCAGAACGCCGCTGGCACCGGTGACCGGGTTCTCATCATGGAGACCCGGCCGCTGAGCGCCACCAAGCGTTGGCGGATCGTGGAGATCCTGGAAAAGGCCAAGTAGCGAAGGCTCGAGCTCGCCCGGCGTTGCGTCGGGCGTAGGTTCCGCCAGGCTCCGGCCGCTACGGCGGCCGGAGAACCGGCAGACATAGGAGATAGACGTGATTCAGCAGGAGTCGCGACTGCGCGTCGCCGACAACACGGGTGCTCGGGAGATCCTGTGCATCCGGGTTCTCGGCGGCTCGGGTCGGCGCTACGCGAGTATCGGCGACGTCATCGTGGCCACGGTCAAGGACGCGATCCCGGGTGCCGGTGTGAAGAAGGGCGACGTCGTCAAGGCTGTCGTCGTTCGCACGGCCAAGGAGAGGCGGCGTCCGGACGGCTCGTACATCCGCTTCGACGAGAACGCCGCCGTCATCATCAAGGACGGCGGGGACCCGCGTGGAACCCGTATCTTCGGCCCGGTGGGCCGGGAGCTGCGGGACAAGCGGTTCATGAAGATTATTTCCCTCGCGCCGGAGGTGTTGTGACCGTGAAGGTCAAGAAGGGCGACACGGTCGTCGTCATCGCCGGCAAGGACAAGGGTGCCAAGGGCAAGGTCATTCAGGCCTACCCGCGGCAGGACAAGGTCCTGGTCGAGGGCGTGAACCGGGTCAAGAAGCACACCCGCATCAGCACGACCCAGCGTGGCGCCAAGACCGGCGGCATCGTCACTCAGGAGGCCCCGATCCACGTCTCGAACGTGCAGGTCCTGGACTCCGACGGCAAGCCGACCCGCGTCGGTTACCGGATCGACGACAACGGCCAGAAGGTCCGCATCGCGCGTAGCACCGGTAAGGACCTGTGATGACCACGGCTACCGAAAAGACCCTGCCGCGCCTCAAGGAGCGGTACCGCAACGAGATCGTGGCCCAGCTGCGTGAGCAGCGCAGCTACGGCAACCCCATGCAGGTGCCGCGGCTGGTCAAGATCGTCGTCAACATGGGTGTCGGCGAGGCTGCTCGCGACGCCAAGTTGATCGACGGCGCGGTCCGCGACCTCGCCACGATCACCGGCCAGAAGCCGCAGGTGCGGCGGGCGACCAAGTCCATCGCGCAGTTCAAGCTCCGCGAGGGCATGCCGATCGGCGCGAAGGTCACCCTTCGTGGCGACCGGATGTGGGAGTTCATGGACCGGTTGCTCTCCATCGCGCTGCCGCGTATCCGCGACTTCCGCGGTCTGGACGGGCGCAAGCTGGACGGGCACGGCAACTACACGTTCGGTCTGACCGAGCAGTCGGTGTTCCACGAGATCGACCAGGACCGGATCGATCGCCAGCGGGGCATGGACATCACGGTGGTCACGACCGCCACGACCGACGACGAGGGCCGGGCGCTGCTCAAGCTCCTGGGCTTCCCGTTCAAGGAGAACTGAGATGGCCAAGAAGGCGCTGATCATCAAGGCGGCCGCGAAGCCGAAGTTCTCGGTTCGCGCGTACACCCGCTGCCAGCGGTGCGGGCGTCCGAAGGCGGTCTACCGCAAGTTCGGGCTCTGCCGGGTCTGCATCCGGGAGATGGCTCACCGCGGTGAGCTGCCGGGCGTGTCCAAGGCTTCCTGGTAAGGGCGACCGCGTCCCGGCCGTCGGCCGGGAACTCCTGCACCGATTAGGTATTGCTCTTCGCCGTAGGCCCGGGGCTGATGCCCCGGGAACCCCGGCGAGAAAGGCTGACGAAATCCATGACGATGACCGACCCGATCGCAGACATGCTCACGCGTCTGCGTAACGCCAACCAGGCGTACCACGATCAGGTGAAGATGCCCTACTCCAAGATCAAGGCGAACATCGCCGAGGTCCTGAAGGCCGAGGGTTACATCGCCACCTGGTCGGTCGAGGAGCCCGAGGAGGGCGCCGTCGGCAAGCGACTGGTCGTCGAGCTGAAGTACGGCCAGAACCGCGAGCGGAGCCTGGCCGGCATCAAGCGCGTGTCCAAGCCCGGTCTCCGGGTGTACGCCAAGTCGGACGGGCTCCCGCGGGTGCTCGGTGGGCTGGGCGTGGCGATCATTTCGACGTCCCAGGGGCTGCTGACCGACCGGCAGGCCCGCAAGCGGAGTGTTGGCGGGGAAGTCCTCGCCTTCGTCTGGTAACGGGAGACAGGTAGAAATGTCGCGAATTGGACGTAAGTCGATCCCGGTGCCAGCCGGCGTCGACATCACGATCGACGGGCAGACCGTCAAGGTCAAGGGCCCCAAGGGCCAGCTCCAGCACACCCTCGCCGAGCCGATCACGATCGAGCGGGCCGAGGATGGGCAGCTGAGCGTCAACCGGCCGAACGACGAGCGCAAGGCCAAGGAACTCCACGGCCTGAGCCGTACGCTGGTTGCGAACATGATCGTCGGGGTCACCGAGGGCTACCGCAAGAGCCTGGAGATCGCCGGCACCGGTTACCGGGTCACCGCCAAGGGTTCGGATCTCGAGTTCGCGCTCGGGTTCTCGCACCCGGTGGTCGTCCCCGCCCCGGCGGGCATCACCTTCACGGTGGAGCGGCCGACCCTGTTCCACGTGGCTGGCATCGACAAGCAGCAGGTCGGTGAGGTCGCCGCCAACATCCGGAAGATCCGCCCGCCGGAGCCCTACAAGGGCAAGGGCGTCAAGTACCAGGGCGAGGTCATCCGCCGCAAGGCTGGAAAGGCAGGTAAGAAGTGAGCGCCACGCTGCTCAAGCGCCGCCGCGGTGTCGCCGCCAAGCGCGCCGTTGGGCGTGCGCGTCGACACTTCCGCGTCCGCAAGAACGTCAGCGGTACGGCCGAGCGTCCGCGCCTGGTCGTCACCCGCTCGCTGCGGCACATGGTCGCCCAGGTCGTCGACGACACCAAGGGTCACACCCTGGCGTCGGCGTCGACCCTGGACGCCTCGCTGCGCGGTGCGGAGGGCGACAAGAGCGCCCTGGCTGGCAAGGTGGGCGCGCTGCTCGCCGAGCGGGCCAAGGCCGCCGGCGTCTCCAAGGTCGTCTTCGACCGCGGCGGCAACCGGTACGCGGGGCGAGTCGCCGCGCTTGCCGACGCCGCCCGCGAAGCCGGGCTCGAGTTCTAACAACCCCGTCACGAGAGAGAAGGAAGGCTGCTGATGCCAGGTCAACAGCGCCGTGGCGGCGGGTCCGGTGGCAACGAGGGTGGTCGCCGCGACAACCGCCGTGAGGGCGGCCGCGGAAACGCGCCCGTCGAGAAGACCCCGCACCTCGAGCGGGTCGTCGCGATCAACCGCGTCGCCAAGGTCGTGAAGGGTGGTCGTCGCTTCAGCTTCACCGCCCTGGTGATCGTGGGCGACGGCGACGGCACGGTCGGCGTGGGCTACGGAAAGGCCAAGGAGGTGCCCGCGGCCATCGCCAAGGGTGTCGAGGAGGCCAAGAAGCACTTCTTCAAGGTCCCGCGGATCGGCCAGTCGATCCCGCACCCGGTGACGGGTGAGGACGCCGCTGGTGTGGTGCTGCTCAAGCCGGCCTCGGCCGGTACGGGTGTCATCGCCGGTGGGCCGGTGCGTGCCGTGCTGGAGTGTGCCGGGATCCACGACGTGCTCTCCAAGAGCCTCGGTTCGTCGAACCCGATCAACATCGTGCACGCCACCGTGGCGGCCCTGAAGGGGCTTGAGTCCCCCGAGCAGGTCGCGGCGCGTCGTGGTCTGCCGGTGGAGGACGTCGCGCCGGCGGCCATGCTGGCGTCGCGTGCGGGGGTGGCGCACTGATGGCACGCCTGAAGGTCACCCAGCTCCGGTCCGGTATCGGGACCAAGCACAACCAGCGTGAGTCGCTGCGTTCGCTCGGTCTCAAGCGGATCAACGACGTGGTGGTCAAGGAGGACCGGCCCGAGATCCGCGGCATGATCTTCACTGTGAGCCACCTCGTGAAGGTCGAGGAGGTCGAGTAATGACGATCAAGGTGCATCACCTGCGCCCGGCGCCCGGTTCCAAGACCGCGAAGACCCGTGTGGGTCGCGGTGAGGGTTCCAAGGGCAAGACCGCTGGTCGCGGTACCAAGGGTTCCAAGGCCCGCAAGAACATCTCGGCGGCGTTCGAGGGTGGGCAGATGCCCATCCACATGCGCCTGCCGAAGATGAAGGGCTTCAAGAACAAGTTCAAGGTGGTCTTCCAGGTGGTCAACCTGGACCGACTCGCTGAGCTGTTCCCGAATGGTGGTCAGGTCGGCCCGCTGGAGCTCGTCGAGTCCGGCGCGGTCCGCAAGGGTCACCCGGTCAAGGTCCTCGGCACCGGGGACCTCGGCGGTGTGGCGCTCCAGGTGTCCGCGCACGCGTTCAGTGCGTCGGCCAAGGAGAAGATCGCTGCCGCCGGTGGCTCCGTCACCGAGCTGTAAGGCGTACGACCATGGCGCCCGTCCAGTTGAGAGCAACTGGCGGGCGCCATGGTCTACCTGGGACCTGAGCGCCCGGTAACATCGGAATCGATTTATGTAGTCGGGCGCATCTGCCCGGACCGGGGTGAGGCTGTTAGAGTCCCATCCCAGCCATGGATTGCGGGCACTCGCCCGTGATCCACCCCGACCCGCCAGGGATCACCGGCGGCCCGCCTCGCGCAGGAGGAAGAAGTTGCTGTCCGCCTTTCTCAGTGCGTTCCGTACGCCTGACCTGCGCAAGAAGCTGCTGTTCACAGTAGGCATCATCGCGGTCTACCGGCTGGGTGCAACGCTCCCCAGCCCGGGCGTCTCGTACGGCAACGTGCAGAAGTGCCTCGACACCATCCAGGGTGACACCACCGGGGTGGTGAACCTTCTCAACCTCTTCTCCGGCGGAGCGCTGCTGCAGCTCTCGGTCTTCGCGCTGGGCATCATGCCCTACATCACCGCGTCGATCATCCTGCAGCTGCTGACCGTCGTGATCCCCCGCCTGGAGCAGCTCCGCAAGGAGGGCCAGGCCGGTCAGGCGAAGATCACCCAGTACACCCGCTACCTGACTCTCGGTCTCGGTGTGCTGCAGGCCTCGGCGTTCGTGGCGCTGGCCCGCTCGGGCCAGCTGTTCCAGAACCGCTGCGACCAGTTCCCGATCATCCCCACCGGCACCGGCATCCCGGACTGGCTGACCCTGACCATCCTGGTGATGACGATGACCGCCGGCACCGGCATGGTCATGTGGCTCGGTGAGCTGATCACCGACCGCGGCGTCGGCAACGGCATGTCCGTCCTGATCTTCACCTCGATCGCGGCGCGGCTGCCCAGCGAGGGCTGGCAGATCAAGACCAGCAAGGGCTGGGACATGTTCGCCCTGGTCATCGCGCTGGTCCTGGTGGTCATCACCGCTGTCACCTTCATCGAGCAGGCGCAGCGCCGGATCCCGGTGCAGTACGCCAAGCGGATGATCGGCCGGCGGATGTACGGCGGCACCTCGACCTACATCCCGCTCAAGGTCAACCAGGCGGGTGTGATCCCGGTCATCTTCGGCTCGTCGCTGCTCTACCTGCCGCAGTTGGCGCTGCAGTTCTTCGACCAGACCGACCCGGGCAAGACCCAGTCGTGGATCCAGAACAACCTGGTCAACCCGAGCAGCCCGATCTACATCTCGGTCTACTTCCTGATGATCATCTTCTTCACGTACTTCTACGTCTCGATCACGTTCAATCCGACCGAGGTCGCGGACAACATGAAGAAGTACGGCGGGTTCGTGCCGGGCATCCGCCCGGGCAAGCCGACCGCCGACTACCTGGACTTCATCCTCAGCCGGATCACCCTGCCGGGCGCGCTCTACCTCGGCGTCATCTCGATCCTGCCGAACTTCTTCTTCATCTGGCTGGACAACCAGCAGTACCAGAACTTCCCGTTCGGCGGCACCGCTGTGCTCATCATGGTCGGCGTCGGTCTGGAGACCGTGAAGCAGATCGAGAGCCAACTCATGCAGCGGAACTACGAAGGGTTCCTGCGGTAGATGAGACTCGTTCTGGTTGGCCCGCCGGGCGCGGGCAAGGGCACGCAGGCCGAGTTCATCGCCGCGCACCTCTCGGTGCCGAAGATTTCGACCGGAGACATCTTCCGGTCGAACGTCACCCAGGGCACGCCGCTCGGTGTCGAGGCGAAGCGGTACATGGATGCGGGCGAGCTGGTTCCGGACGAGGTCACCATCAACATGGTCCGGGACCGGCTGGCCGAGCCCGACGCCAGCGAGGGTTTCCTGCTCGACGGCTTCCCGCGGACGACTCCGCAGGCGGCCGCTCTGGACAAGCTCCTGGCCGATCTGGGCACCGCCCTGGATCTGGTCCTGGAGCTGGTCGTCGACGACGACGAGGTGATCCGGCGGCTCTCCGGCAGGCGTACGTGCCGGGGCTGCGGCAAGATCTGGCACGTCGAGTTCGACGCCACCACCCGGCCCGGCATCTGTGACCGGTGCGGCGCCGAGCTGTTCCAGCGCGACGACGACAAGCCGGAGACGATCGCCACGCGGCTCCGCGAATACAGCGAGAAGACCGCACCCCTGGTCGACTACTACGGCGCTCAGGGCAAGCTGGTCGGGATCGACGCCACCGGGCCGGTGGAGGACGTCACCACCCGGGCCATCGACGCGTTGCGGTCGTACGGCGGCTGAGGTCCGGCCGGGCCACGGCGGATAGAGTGCGAACAGCGGGGTACGCGTTATGTGCCCCGCTGTTCGGCAACGAAAGGTAACCGCTCCATGCGTCGTCCCCAGCTGGACATCCAGCTGAAGACCCCTGACCAGATCGAGAAGATGCGGGCCGCCGGGCTGGTGGTGGCCGAGGCGCTGCGTCGGATGCGGGAGGCTGTCGCCCCCGGTGTGAGCACCGCCGATCTGGACGCCATCGCCGAGGCGACCATCCGCGAGGCGGGCGGCGTGCCGTCGTTCAAGGGCTACCACGGTTTCCCGGCGTCGATCTGCTCCTCGGTCAACGAGCAGATCGTGCACGCCATCCCGTCGCCCGAGCAGGTGCTCCGGGCCGGTGACCTGATCTCCATCGACTGCGGCGCGGTGCTGGACGGGTGGCACGGCGACTCCGCGATCACGGTCGGGGTCGGTGACGTCGACCCGGCGCTGCTGAAGATGGCCGAGGTCGCCGAGGACGCGATGTGGGCCGGCATCGCCGCCGCCGCGCGTGGCGCGGCCAGCGGCAGGGGCCGCCTCACCGACATCTCGCACGCGGTGGAGACCGCTGTCCGCAAGGGCGGCCGGTACGGCATCGTCGACGGCTACGGCGGGCACGGCATCGGCACCGAGATGCACCAGGACCCCCACGTGCTCAACCACGGTCGGCCGGGCAAGGGTCCGCGACTGGTCCCCGGGATGGCCTTGGCCATCGAGCCGATGATCACCATGGCGTCCCCGCGTACCGCCGAGTTGGCCGACGGGTGGACGGTCGTCACCCGGGACGGCTCGGTGGCCGCGCACGTCGAGCACTCGATGGCGCTGCTGCCGGACGGCGTCTGGGTGCTCACCGCGTTCGACGGTGGCCGGGCCCGCCTGGGCGACCTGGTAACGGCACGCCAACCCGCGGCCACCAAAACCCCCTGACCCCGCTGATCATGAAGTTGTTGCCCTGACACGCCGGTGAGGCGGGCAACAACTTCATGATCGACCGATGTTCGGGGTCGGGCGGGAGTGGCGCGACGGTGGCATGCTTGCCGGCATGGACGGGCGCGACGGGATGCGAGCCGCGGACTCGGACCGTACGGCGGTGGCCGACCGGTTGCGGGTCGCCCTCGACGAGGGCCGACTGGATCTGCACGAGTACGACGAGCGGTTGCAGCGCGCCTACGCGGCACGCACGTACGCCGACCTTGAGGCGCTGCTCACCGACCTGCCGCCGGTGACGCCGGCGCAGCGGTCGGGCCTGGCGCCGGTTGCCGGGCCGACGGTGAGCCTGCCGGGCGACCAGCTCGATCCGGCCTTCAGCAGGGGCGTCACCGCCCGTTGGCTGGCTGAGGTGTGGTCCCCGTACCTGTGGGTGATCCCCATCGTGGTGACCATCTGGGCGGTGACGTCGGTGCTCAGCCAGGACCTGCTCTACTTCTGGCCGGCCTGGGTGGCGGGGCCGTGGGGTGCGGTGCTGGTGGTCCGCACTGCCAGCGGGCTGGCCACCAAGGAGCCCCAACGCCAGGCCGTCAAGCGCCAACGCCGCCGAGACCGCAAGCAGGCAGAGCGCGCCCTCAAACCGGACGACGACGCACCAACCTCCTGAACCCCACCACCTCCCCGGGCCTACCCCCCACCCCGCCTGTTGATCATGAAGTTGTCGCCACCGTCCCCGGCGTGTTCTGACAACAACTTCATGATCAACGGCGCTGGAGATGAGGCCGTTCGGGGCGACGCGCGGGTTGGTGGGTGGTCGGTTTGGCGGGGGAGTGCAGGCCGGCGTACACTTTCAGATCGGCGCACAGCGTCCACTCCGGCATGCCCACCCTGCGCTTCGGTGGGAGCTGGAGCCGCGGCTGGCGCGGGCTTCTGATTCTGATCAGATTTCCGTGTAAGACGTTGTGGGCCGCCCGGAGCAATCGACGTCAGGACAGCGGAGGACATGCCGAAAAAAGACGGAGCCATTGAGATCGAGGGTCGGGTCATCGAGCCCCTGCCGAACGCCATGTTCCGGGTGGAGCTCGCGAACGGCCACAAGGTGTTGGCTCACATCAGCGGCAAGATGCGGCAGCACTACATCCGCATCCTTCCGGAGGACCGGGTCGTCGTCGAACTTTCGCCGTACGACCTGACCCGCGGGCGCATCGTCTACCGCTACAAGTAGTCCTGACGACGGCCGGGAAGTCCCGTGTCCGTCTTCGACGTCCGATGTCGCGTAGAGCGCGTCCCCGGGCCAGATGGGAAGTAAGGCAACCGTGAAGGTCAAGCCGAGCGTCAAGAGGATCTGCCAGAAGTGCCGGGTTATCCGCCGGCACGGCCGGGTCATGGTCATCTGCAGCGACCCGCGCCACAAGCAGCGCCAGGGCTGACTCAGCCCGTCCGGCCGGAGCACGGCCGGGTGGCGTTGGTCCAGGTGGATCCCCAGCGACACACACATCACACATGCTCGTCCCAGCCGCGAGCGGTACGCCAGACGTACCTCTGCGTGGTTGACCCCCGGTCGGAGGCCGGGGCCCGCTCGGGCAGCGACCGATCCCGGTCGCCGGCGCTCACTGCGTCGGAAGGACGGGACGGCCGGTAGCGGGGTGGGACGGGTCCACACCTCCGCCACACATCACGAGGAGTACGCCCGCACATGGCACGTCTAGTCGGCGTGG
Source organism: Micromonospora sp. NPDC047187 (assembly GCF_040643355.1). Classification (NCBI taxonomy): domain Bacteria; kingdom Bacillati; phylum Actinomycetota; class Actinomycetes; order Micromonosporales; family Micromonosporaceae; genus Micromonospora; species Micromonospora sp. NPDC047187. The sequence continues at coordinate 80,242 of NZ_JBEYUF010000008.1, read as the reverse complement.
ATCTCCCCCGCGAAAAGCGGTTGGAGATCGCGCTCACCTACATCTTCGGGGTCGGTCGCACCCGTGCCCTGGAGACACTCGCCGCCACCGGCATCTCGCCGGACAAGCGCGCTCGGGACCTCACGGACGAGGAGCTCGTGCAGCTCCGCGACCACATCGAGGGCAACTACAAGGTTGAAGGCGACCTGCGCCGCGAGGTCGCCGCTGACATCCGCCGCAAGGTTGAGATCGGCTGCTACGCCGGCATCCGGCACCGCCGGGGCCTGCCCGTGCGTGGCCAGCGGACCAAGACCAACGCCCGGACCCGCAAGGGCCCGAAGCGGACCGTCGCCGGCAAGAAGAAGCCCGGCAAGAAGTAGTTCTTGACCGGATGACGGGGTCGGCCGCCGCCGAGGTGGGTCAGGCCGCAACCCAATCCGGAAAGTCAACTAGGAGCGCACAGACTTATGCCACCGAAGGCTCGTGCCGGAGCCGCTGTAAAGAAGGTCCGGCGCAAGGAACGCAAGAACGTCGCCCACGGGCAGGCGCACATCAAGAGCACGTTCAACAACACCATCGTGTCCATCACGGACCCGACCGGTGCGGTCATCTCCTGGGCCTCCGCTGGCCAGGTCGGCTTCAAGGGCTCCCGCAAGTCGACTCCGTTCGCTGCGCAGCTGGCCGCCGAGGCTGCCGCGCGTCGCGCCATGGAGCACGGCATGCGCAAGGTCGACGTGTTCGTCAAGGGCCCCGGCTCCGGCCGGGAAACCGCCATCCGTTCGCTGCAGGCCGTGGGCCTCGAGGTCGGGCAGATCGCCGACGTCACCCCGCAGCCGCACAACGGATGTCGTCCGCCGAAGCGTCGCCGGGTCTGAGAGGTAGAGAGAGATGGCTCGTTACACCGGTGCAGACTGCCGCCGTTGCCGGCGGGAGAAGATGAAGCTGTTCCTCAAGGGCAGCAAGTGCGATGGTCCGAAGTGCCCGTTCGAGTCCCGGCCGTTCCCGCCCGGGCAGCACGGCCGCGGCCGCACCAAGGAGACGGAGTACCTGCTCCAGCTCCGCGAGAAGCAGAAGGCCCGCCGGGTTTACGGCGTGCTGGAGAAGCAGTTCCGCGGTTACTACGAGGAAGCCGTTGGCAAGCAGGCCAAGACCGGTGAGGTCCTCCTGCAGATCCTCGAGTCGCGGCTGGACAACGTCGTTTACCGGGCCGGCTACGCCCACTCGCGGGACATGGCCCGCCAGCTGGTCAAGCACGGTCACTTCACGGTGAACGGCAAGAAGGTCGACATCCCGTCGTACCGCGTCAAGGAGCACGACATCATCGAGGTTCGGGGCAAGAGCAAGGAGCTCACCCCGTTCATCGTCGCGCAGGCTCAGGCCGGCTCGAAGACGGTTCCGGCGTGGCTTGAGGCCATCCCGAGCCAGATGAAGGTGCTCGTGCACTCCCTCCCGGCCCGGCAGGTCATCGACACGCAGGTCCAGGAGCAGTTGATCGTCGAGCTCTACTCCAAGTAGTCCGAGCTCGTTCGGTGGCCCGCCCTTCGGGGCGGGCCACCGCAACAGGTTGTGTCGTGGGCGTCAAATAGCGGGCGCCCCGGAAGAGAAGAGAAAAGATGCTCATCAGCCAGCGACCCTCCCTCTCCGAGGAGTCGATCAACGAGACCCGGTCCCGGTTCGCCATCGAGCCGCTGGAGCCGGGCTTCGGCTACACCCTGGGTAACTCGCTGCGGCGTACGCTGCTGTCGTCGATCCCGGGCGCGGCCGTCACCTCGATCAAGATCGACGGTGTGCTGCACGAGTTCACCACGATCCCCGGTGTCAAGGAGGACGTGGTCGAGCTCGTCATGAACATCAAGGAGCTGTGCGTCAGCTCCGAGCACGACGAGCCGGTCAGCATGTACCTGCGCAAGCAGGGCCCGGGCGACGTGACCGCGGGCGACATCCAGCCCCCGGCCGGCGTCTCGGTGCACAACCCGGATCTCAAGCTCGCCACCCTGAACGGCAAGGGCCGGCTCGACATGGAGCTGACCGTCGAGCGGGGCCGGGGCTACGTGACGGCGGCGCAGAACAAGCAGTCCGGCGCCGAGATCGGCCGGATCCCGGTCGACTCGATCTACTCGCCGGTGCTGAAGGTGACCTACCGCGTCGAGGCGACCCGTGTCGAGCAGCGCACCGACTTCGACCGGCTGATCATCGACGTCGAGACCAAGCCGTCGATGGGTCCGCGTACCGCGCTGGCCTCCGCCGGTTCGACGCTGGTGGAGCTGTTCGGGCTCGCCCGGGAGCTGGACGAGACCGCCGAGGGCATCGACATCGGGCCGTCCCCGCAGGACGCCCAGCTGGCGGCGGACCTCGCTCTGCCGATCGAGGAGCTGGACCTCACCGTCCGCTCCTACAACTGCCTCAAGCGCGAGGGCATCAACTCCGTTGGTGAGCTCATCGGGCGTACCGAGGCCGACCTCCTCGACATTCGCAACTTCGGTCAGAAGTCGATCGACGAGGTCAAGATGAAGCTCGCCGGGATGGGTCTCGGGCTGAAGGACTCGGCTCCGAACTTCGACCCGGCGCACGTCGTGGACACCTTCGGCGAGGCCGACTACGACACCGACGACTACCGCGAGACCGAGCAGCTCTAGTCCGCGCTGCCGCCACAACTGAGGAGCACCAAAAATGCCCACGCCCACCAAGGGCCCCCGCCTCGGCGGCAGCCCCTCGCACGAGCGGCTGATGCTGGCCAACCTGGCGACCGCGCTGTTCCAGCACGGGAAGATCCAGACCACCGAGACGAAGGCCCGGCGGCTGCGCCCGCTGGCCGAGCAGCTCATCACCAAGGCCAAGCGCGGTGACCTCGCCTCGCGGCGTCGGGTGCTGGGTGTCGTCAAGGACAAGGACGTGGTCTACGCCCTGTTCGACCAGATCGCACCCCGGTACTCCAACCGCCCCGGCGGTTACACCCGGATCGTGAAGACCGGTCCGCGCAAGGGTGACAACGCGCCGATGGCCATCATCGAGCTGGTGGAGGAGCTTCAGGTCGCCGAGCCGAAGGCGAACAAGAAGACCGCCGCCCGCAAGGCCGCGCAGCAGGACAAGGTCGAGGCGCTCGCCCCGGCCGACGAGGCCCCGAAGTCGGCTCCGGCCGACCAGGACTCCGAGGCGCCGGTGTCGGCGTCCGGTGACACCGACGCCGCCCGCGAGGACAGCGACGAGGCCACCGAGAACAAGGCCTGATCAAGGGCATTGTCGGGCCCGGCACCCCATCGGGGTGTCGGGCCCGACCCGTAACAGGAGGTACGAGGTGGACGAGCGGATCCGGCTGCGGCTGGACGTCTCGTACGACGGCACCGACTTCTCCGGCTGGGCAGCCCAGCCGACCAGGCGCACCGTCGCGGGGGTGCTCGTCGAGACCCTGGACCTGGTCCTCGGCGTCGGTACGGCCACCGGGCTGACGGTGGCCGGGCGGACCGACGCGGGAGTGCACGCCACGGGGCAGGTGTGCCATGTGGACCTGCCCGTGGACGTGTGGCGGCAGCACGAGGGACGGCTGCTGCGTCGCCTGGCCCGGCTGCTCCCCACCGACGTGCGGGTACGGGCGATGACCGAGGTGCCGGCCGACTTCGACGCCCGGTTCTCGGCCACCTTCCGGCGCTACGAGTACCGGGTCACCGATGCGCCCTTCGGTGCCGAGCCGTTGCGCCGCCACGAGGTGCTGGCCTGGCCGAAGCCGTTGGACCTGGCCGCACTGAACGCCGCCGCGACCGGGCTGGTGGGGGAGCACGACTTCGCCGCGTACTGCCGACGCAAGGAGCACGCCACCACGCTGCGCGAGGTGACCCGACTGGACTGGCGTCGCGACCCGGACGGCATCCTGGTCGCCACAGTGCAGGCCGACGCGTTCTGCCAGGCGATGGTGCGCAGCCTGGTGGGAGCCATGCTGGTGGCCGGGGACGGCCGCCGCCCGGTCGAGTGGCCGGGAACCCTGCTCACCCGGCGGGAGCGGTCCAGCGAGGTGACAGTCGCTCCCGCGCGCGGGCTGACCCTGGTCGCCGTCGGCTACCCGGCAGATCCGGCCGAGTACGCCCACCGTGCCACCCTCACCCGCCGGTTGCGGGTGCCGATCGAGGGTTGACCGTCCGCACTGTCACTCGCCCGGCAGGTCGCCCTGGTTGGCGTTGCTGCCGGTGGGTGCCGCCGTCGGTTGCGCGGCGGTGCCACCGTCGGCCCGGCTTTGCAGCACGCCCCGGCTGAGGTGCAGCTCGATCATGTCGAACAGGATCTCGCGGACCTTGGCGTCACCCGCCTTGACCGCCGCCCCGTCCTTGCGGACCACCAGCGCGTACGCCAGGTAGTGGCCACGGACCTGCCAGCCGACGCGTGCCGGAGCGCTGGCCAGGACTTCGGTGCCGTCGCCGTCGTCGGCGGTGAGGCCCCGGAAACGGCCCTGCCGCTCGTCGAGCAGTTGCCGGAGTCGGTCTCGGACTCGTTCCGCGGTGACCTTGTCGGTGAGGTTGAACAGGCCGGCGGTGACCAGGTGGCTGTCGTCGGGCGTACTCAGCGTGGCCCGGACGACCTGGTTGCAGCCGAGCCGGACCAGCAGGTCGGCGACCTCGTCGGTGGCGGCTACGGCGCAACTGCCGCTGGACTGTGTCTTGAGCACCTGGTAGCTCGGCTGGCCGTCGGTGAGCTTCAGCTCCTTGCCGGGGAAGAGTTCCTTGGCGGTGAGCGGGGCCTGGTCGGTGTCCCGGGAGTCGAGGGCCAGCCGTTCCGCGGGTGCCGACGTCGGGGCGGCGTTCGGCTGGTACGTCGGGTTGCTCTGCGGCTGCTCGCCGCGGTCGATGAGCAGCGCGGCGGCGCCGAGGCCGCAGAGGGCGAGCAGCACCAGGACGGCTGCGCCGCCGATCAGTACCTGCCACAGGCGGCCGCCGCCGCGCCGGGCGGGCGGCTCCGCCGACGTCGCCGAGGTGTAGATCTGGCTGCGCGGCGGGGCGGGCGGGATGTCGGCACGCGTCGGCAGTGGCCGCGGCGCATCGGCGCGGGCGGCCGGACCGGGCTGCGGCACATCGGCACGGGCCGGCACCGGTTGCGACGAGGGCAGCGAGAGCTGGTTCGGCCGGGGCAGCGACGGCGTGGGGAAGCGCGACGGAGAGGGCCCGGCCGCCGGGGGCGGACCGGCGCCGAGCACCGACAGATCGGACCCGGGCTCCGGGTACTCCTCGAAAGCGTCCTCATCGGACTGGTACCGATACACCATGTCGCCCAGAGTAGGAGTCATTGTCCCTTTAGGGGGTAATATCGGGGAAATGTGCGGGTGGGCCGTGTCGGGTCCGCCCCGGACCGGTGCGAGAATTGCCTGGTGACCGGCGACCACTACTTCACCGCTCAGCCCACCAGCGACGCCCCGGCGCGCGAGGTCGAGTTCTCCGTCGCCGACCGCGACTACCGGCTCACCTCGGCCGGCGGAGTCTTCTCCGCCAGCCGGCTCGACCCGGGCACCGCGGTGCTGCTGCGCAAGGCCGAACTGCCCGCCACCGACACCACCGGCGACCTGCTCGACCTCGGCTGCGGGTTCGGGCCGATCAGCTGCGTGCTGGCCGACCTCGCGCCCACCAGCACCATCTGGGCCGTCGACGTCAACGCCCGGGCCCGCGAGCTGACCGCCGCCAACGCGGCTCGGGTCGGCGCCGCCGACCGGGTGCGGGTCAGCGCGCCGGACGACGTTCCGGACGGCGTCCGCTTCGCCCAGATCTGGTCGAACCCGCCCATCCGGATCGGCAAGGACGGGCTGCACGACCTGTTGCTGCGCTGGCTGCCCCGACTCGCCCCGGACGGCGTCGGCTGGTTGGTCGTCGCCCGGCACCTCGGCGGCGACTCGCTGCAACGCTGGCTCACCGAGCAGAGCTGGCAGGTCGAGCGGTACGCCAGCCAAAAGGGCTTCCGGGTGCTTCGCGTCACCCGGTAATTGGATATACCCCCCGACCCTCGTTGGGGCAGGATCCCGGCGTGGGATACGTGGACGTGGCAGCGGTCGGGCACATCCTGCCCGACGGTCGGGAACTCTTCGCCGACGTGTCGTTCCGGGTCGGGGAGGGCAGCAAGGTCGCCCTGGTCGGGCCGAACGGCGCGGGAAAGACGACGCTGCTCAGGATGGTCGCCGGCGACCTGCCGGTGCGCAGCGGCGTTGTCGCAAGGGCCGGCGGGCTGGGCGTGATGCGCCAGTTCATCGGCATGATCGGTGACGAGTCGACCCTCGCCGACCTGGCGTTGTCGCTGGCCCCGCCGGCGCTTCGCGACGCCGGCCGGCGGCTCGGCGAGACCGAGGCGGCCATGCGGGCGGCCGAGGCCCACGGCAAGTTCAGCAACGCCGCGGGCAAGGCCCAGCTGGCGTACGCCGATGCGCTCGGCGCCTGGGGCGAGGCCGGCGGGTACGACGCCGAGGTGCTCTTCGACACCGTCGCGACCATCGTGCTCGGCCAGCCGTGGGACGCCGTTCGGGACCGGCCGGTGCGTACCCTCTCCGGCGGCCAGCAGAAGCGCTTCGCCCTGGAGTTGCTGCTGCGCGGCCCGGACGAGGTGCTGCTGCTCGACGAACCGGACAACTTCCTCGACGTGCCCGGCAAACGCTGGCTGGAGGCGCGACTGCGCGAGTCGACGAAGTCGGTGCTCTACGTCTCGCACGATCGTGAGCTGCTGGCCCAGAGCGCCGACCGGGTGGTCGCCGTCGAGGGTGGCAGCGCCTGGGTACACCCGGGCGGCTTCGCCAGCTGGCACGAGGCTCGGGTGACTCGGCACGCCCGCCTCGACGAGCTGCGTCGGCGCTGGGACGAGGAGCACCAGAAGCTGCGCGAGCTGATGCTGATGTACAAGCAGAAGGCCGCGTACAACGACGGGTTGGCGTCGCGTTACCAGGCCGCGCAGACCCGGTTGCGCAAGTTCGAGGAGGCCGGGCCGCCGCCCGTACCGCCGAAGGACCAGGACATCCGGATGCGGCTCAGCGGCGGGCGGACCGGCAAGCGCGCGGTCATCTGCGAGCAGCTGGAGCTCGACGGCCTGACATTCCCCTTCGACCTGGAGATCTGGTACGGCGACCGGGTGGCGGTGCTCGGTGCCAACGGCACCGGCAAGTCGCACTTCCTGCGGCTGTTGGCCCGCGGCGGCACCGACCCGGACCCGGCGAACGGGCCGGTCGACGGCGCGGGCGCGCTCGCTCCGGTGACGCACGAGGGCACGGCCCGCCTCGGTGCCCGGGTCCGCCCCGGGCACTTCTCCCAGACCCACGACCGGCCGGAGCTGATGTCGAAGACGCTTGTCGAGATCCTCTGGCGGGGCGACGAGCACCGCACCGGGATGGACCGGCACGCGGCGATGGGTGTGCTCAGTCGCTACGAGCTGGCCGCGCAGGGCGACCAGCGCTTCGGCACGCTCTCCGGCGGGCAGCAGGCCCGGTTCCTGGTGCTGCTGTTGGAGCTGTCCGGGGCGACCCTGCTGCTGCTCGACGAGCCCACCGACAACCTCGACCTGGCCAGCGCGGAAGCGCTCGAAGCGGGCCTGAACGCCTTCGCGGGGACGGTTATCGCGGTCACCCACGATCGCTGGTTCACCCGCTCGTTCGACCGGTTCGTGCTGTTCCGAGGCGACAGCGAGGTGGTGGAGACCCCGGAACCGGTCTGGGACGTCGGGTGATCGGTCCCCGGCGGCGGTGCGTCCGGCCGGCATAGGGTGGATCTCGTGACTCAGATGACCTATCGCCGGCTGGGCGACTCCGGGCTCGTGGTGTCCGTGGTCGGCATCGGCTGCAACAACTTCGGCCGCAAGCTCGACCTCGACGGCACCCGGGCGGTGGTGGACGCCGCCCTGGACGCCGGGATCACCCTCTTCGACACCGCCGACATCTACGGCGAGCCGCAGGGCAGCTCCGAGGAGCTGCTCGGGCAGGCGCTCAAGGGGCGCCGGGACGACGTGGTGGTGGCCACCAAGTTCGGCATGGACATGAACGGCCTCAACGGGCCGGACTACGGTGCGCGAGGTGCGCGGCGCTACATCGCCCGCGCGGTGGAGGCGTCGCTGCGCCGGCTCGGCACCGACCACATCGACCTGTACCAGATGCACGAGCCCGACCCGGGCACCCCGATCGACGAGACCCTCGCCGCCCTGGACGACCTGGTCCGCGACGGCAAGGTGCGCTACCTGGGCAACTCCAACTTCACCGGCTGGCAGATCGCCGACGCGGACTGGGTCGCCTCGTCCAACGGTCGGTCCCGCTTCGTCAGCGCGCAGAACCACTACAGCCTGGTGGAGCGCTCGGTGGAGGCCGAGGTGATTCCGGCGTGTGAGCGGTTCGGCCTCGGCATGCTGCCGTTCTTCCCGCTCGCCAACGGCCTGCTCACCGGCAAGTACAAGCGCGAGGCTCAGCCGCCGGCCGGCAGCCGGCTCTCCGGCGGTGGCCGGTACGCGGAGCGGCTCGCCGCTGCCGACTGGGACACCATCGAGGCGATCGAGGCGTACGCGGCCGAGCGGGGTCTGACGATGCTCCAGGTGGCGATCGGCGGCCTGGCCGCCCAGCCGGCGGTGACCTCGGTGATCGCCGGTGCCACCACGCCCGAGCAGGTGCGTGCCAACGCCGCGGCCGGCGTCTGGGAGCCCAGCGACGACGATCTGGCAGCGCTGCGCGCCGTCCTTTGAGTCGAACGAGATCGGGCCGGGCCGCTCGTCGCGGCCCGGCCCGGTCGTTGAACGCTGTCTGGTCAGTCGGTGCGGCGGCGGCCGAAGAGCATGGCCACCCCCATCGCCGCGGCGACGAGCACGAGACCGGCCGCCGCGAACGGCCACCAACCGGTGCCCGACCCGCCGTCCACCGGCTTGGTCACCGCGACCGGCGCGGGCGCCGGCGGTGACTGCGCCGCCTTCGCCTGCACCGTGGCGGTGGCCTTGCTCTGAAGTGGAGCGGGGGAGTTCACCGACACCTTCCACGTGCCGGTGGAGAGCACCGGGCCGCTGCTGTAGAAACCGTGCCCCTCGGGCTGCGGTTCGAGCTGCACCGGCCCGACCCGCTGCCCGTCCGGGCCGGTGGCGGTGAGGACCAACCGCACCACCTGCTCCAGCCGGCGGCCATCGGCGTAGGTGGCCTGGATGGTGACGCCCTGAGCCCCGTCGCCGGCCACGGTGAGTTTGAGCTTGTCGGCCTGCGCCGCCGGGGCGGCCTGAGCAGCCTGCGCCGCCGGGGCGGCGGCGGACAGGGTCAGGGCCAGTCCGACGAACACGGCGGCCAGCACCTTGCGGATACCCGTCACGGACATCTCCTCCCTACCGATGAGGGAGGCCCCTCCCCGACGCCGCAGCGCCGAGGAGGGGCCTCGTCGGATCAGAGCTGACGACCGGGTGCCAGCCGGGTGGCATCGCCACCGAGCCGCCCGGTGCCCTTGACCGAGTCGCCGTCGTTCGCCTTGACCCCGGCCTTGCTGGCCGCGCCGCCGAGCCGAACGATCATGGCGTCGGCGTCCCGGATCAGGACGTCTCGGACCTCCGCCTCGGGCACCAGCGTGGCATCGCTGGCGAGCGTCCGGAACGCGGTCAGCTGCCGGACGGCAGCCTTGTCGTCGCCGGCCGCCTCGGACGCGCGAACAGCGTCGAGCTTGTTCGACAGCTGCTTGTGCGCCTTGGTCGAGAGCCGCCCCGTCGCCTTGAACCGGTCCAGCAGACTCTGCATGTCCCGGAACGAGGTGGTGACGAAGAACCGGACCGTCGAGGTGGTCTTGTTGCCCGCCTTGTCGGTAGCGGTCACGGTCAGCTCGTGCAGGCCGAGCGACAGGTCGTACATGGCCTGCAGAGTGCCACTGGTGTACGCCTGGCCGTCGAGCTGACCGACCACGCTCGCGATGCCCGAGGTCGGGTCGACGGCCTGCCAGGCCACCCGGACGTCCTGGCTGTCGCCGTAGAGCTGACCGTCGGCCAGCCCGGACACCAGCAGCGTCGGCTTGGTGCCGTCGATGCGCAGCACCGCCGACTTCAGCGTCTCGACGTTGCCCGCCTTGTCCGCCGAACGGAACAGCAGCTCGTGCTGCCCGTCACCGGTCACCTCGATCGGCGTCGAGTACGGCGCCCACGCGCCACCGTCCAGCGACCACTCCACCGTCTTGACGCCGGAACCGGCGTCGGTGGCGGCCAGCACGACCGGGATCGTCCCGTCGTGCCAACCGGCGTCGTTAGCCGGAGCGAACGTCGCCGAGGTCACCGGCGCGGTGGCGTCGATCTTGACCGAGACGGTCTTGGTCGCCTCCACGTTGCCGGCCTTGTCCGTCGAGCGGAACCGGAGCTCGTGCTCGCCGTCCCCGCTGACGGCCACCGGAGCGGTGTACGCCGTCCAGGTGGTGGCCCCGTCCAGCTGGTACTCCGTACCGGCGAGCCCGCTACCGCCGGCCTCGTCGGCACCGGTGAGCGTGATCGTCACCGGCCCGGTGTGCCACCCGTCGGTCGGGGTGCCGGAAACCGCCGAGGTGGTCACCGGCGCCGTCTCGTCGGCCACCTCCGTGCTGAGCCGGAAGTAGTCGAACGAGGCGGTCTTCGACGCCGTCTGGTTGGCGCCGAGGGTGAACAACCCGACCTTCGGGGTTGCCCCGACCGCGCTGTTGGTCAGCGTCTCCAACGCGGTCCAGGTCGTCCCGTCGGCCGAGTACGACGCGGTGAACGTGTCGCCCGTGCGGGCCAGCCGCAGGTGCCACACCGCCGAGGTCAGGTTGCCCGCCTCGGGCTGCGGGTTCTGGACCACCCCGGCGATCTCGCTGCGGAACTCGATCCGCCGCGTCACCGCCTGGCCGGCCTGGTTGTCCGCGATGAAGTCGAGCTTCACGTAGTTGTCGTCGTCCGCCTGCACGAGCAGACCGGCCTGCTGGTACTGCTCGTTCAGCAGGCTGCCGTCGACCTTCGTCTCCAGGGTCCAGTCGCCGGACGGCGCGGTCTGGAGGATGAAGTTCTTCGGCCCGGTGTTGTCGGTGCCGTAGATGTCACCGTTGGGCACGTCGATCCGCAGCGCGCCATCGGTGACCCGGTAACCGCTCGGGTCCTCCCGCGTCACTGCGTCCCACCGGCACTTGTCCAACGTGCTACCGGTGAACTCGTCCGACGGGTCGACCGGGCCGGCCGGAGCGTCCGGCGTGACCTGGAACGAGTCGAACGCGGCGTCGACAACCGGCGCCTCGGTGCCTCCGTTGAGCGCGAAGACCCCGATCCGCGGGTTGGTGATGCCCTCGAGCGCGGCCGAACGGCCGACCGGGGTGAAGGTCTGCCCGTCGGCCGAGACGGCCGCGGTCAGGTTCGTCCCGTCGCTGGTGATCCGCAGGTACACGGTGTCACCCGCCGGTGCGGCGGTCCTGTCGTCGGCCTCGTTGCGCGGCGTGCCGGCCGTCTCCCGAATGAACTCCACCGCCCGGCTGCCGTTGTACAGCAGGTCCAGCTTGGCGTAGTTGTCGTCGTCGCCGTACACCAGCAGGCCGGCCTGCTGGTAGTTGGCCGTCACCGGCAGGGTGACCTTGGTGGTCATCTCCCACGCGCCGGTCGGGGCCGCCTGGAGCACCAGGTTGGTGGCGTCGTTGCGAGCGCCGTAGAGGTCACCCACGCCGGTGGGTAGCCGCAGCGCGCCGCCACTGAGCGAGTAGAGCTGGTTCTCCCGGACGACGCTGGTCCAGCGCTCCTTGTCGAGGCTGTTGCCGTTGAAGTCGTCCGAACGCGCCCCGAAGCAGGACGTGTCCGGCGCGTCGACCCGCACCGGCACCGTGGCGTACGACTTGGCGCCCTTGCTGTCGGTCACCGTGAGGGTGGCCGTGAAGGTGCCCGGGCTGGTGTAGGTGTGGCTGGCGTCCAGTGTGGTCGCCGAGCCTCCGTCACCGAAGTCCCAGGCGTACGTCAACGGGGTGTCGCCCTCGGCGTCGGTGGCCGTGCCGTCGAAGGCGACGGTGACCGGTGCGGTGCCGGTGGCCGGGGTGGCAGTGGCGCTGACCACCGGCGGCCCGTTCTCGGTGACACCGCGGCCGACGAAGTCCATCCAGTTGACGTTGAACAGCGAACCCGTTCCGCCGTTCGGATCGCGGGCCAGGAAGTACAGCGAGCCGCTCGCAGCGCCGGTGACCGGTGCGCTCACGTCCGTGTACGTCTGCCACGCGCCGGTCGACGGTACGACGGCCGTGGCGACCACCGGTCCGTCAACGGCACCCGCGCGCACCTCGATCCGACCACCAGCGGCGGCGGAGGCGGCCCGGAACCGGATCTCGGTGATGTTTGTCAGGTCCGCCGGGGCGACCGACCACCAGTCACCGTCCTCGATGAACGCGATGCTCTGGCCGCCACCGGCGGTGTCGGCGCCGGCCTCCCGCTGCACGCCGGGGTCTCCACCGCCGGTGCTCACCGGGGCACGCCCGGTGGCGGTGAAGTACTCGGCCTGCTTCTGCTTCGGCTGCAGAACCTCGATCTGCCGACCGGTCAGGGCACCGGCGCCGCCGGCACCACCCTCGTCGGTGTAGGTCGCCTCGAAGACCGCGAAGACGTTCGCCTCGGCGCCGTGCCCGGAGGCGAGCGACGTCTGGACGGTGCCGGTGCAGCCGGTGTGCTGCTCCAGCGGGTGGGCGTGCTCGTCGTGACCGAGCAGCACCTGAAGCTGCACCCGGTCACAGTCGATCTGCCCGTCCTCGGGGTCGGTCACCTTGATCGAGTAGCGGACCTGGTCACCCCAGTTGAAGAAACCGCCGTCCGGTGGGAACTCGATGGAGACCGTCGGGGCGGTGTTGCCCACGGTGACCGGCACGTTGGCCACCGCGGTCCGGCCCTTGGGGTTGGTGACGGTGAGCTGGGCGGTGTAGTTGCCCGCCGTGGCGTACGTGTGGGTCGGGTTGGCCTCGGTCGAGGTCTGCCCGTCGCCGAACGTCCAGGCGTAGGTGAGCGTGCCACCGTCCGGGTCCCGGGAGCCGGCGCTGGAGAAGGTCACCGTCAACGGCGCCGGACCCGAGGTCGGGTTGGCGGACGCCGCGGCGATCGGGGCGCGGTCACCGGCGGTGTAGTCGATCCGGTAGACGCCCGAGTTGTCGTTGTTGCCGCCGAAGCCGCTGCCCCACTCGATCAGGTACAGCGCCCCGTCCGGGCCGAACTCGAAGTCCATCGGCCGGACCATGCTCATGCCGGTGAGCAGCTGGTTGATGTCCACCAACGACTTGCCGTCGGGGGTCAGCTGCATGGTGTACATCTTGTTCTGGTTCCACTCGCCGAGCAGAGCCTTGCCGTCGTAGTACGCCGGCCACTTGCGGTTCGAGTTCAGGTCGGCGTCGTAGCGGTAGACCGGGCCGCCCATCGGGGCGCCGCCGCCACCGATCTCCGGGTAACGCGCGTCACCGGCGTACCCGTAGTCGACGGTCGCCGGGACCACCGGCGGGAGGTTGGTCAGGCCCGTGTTGTTTGGCGAGTTGTTCACCGGGGCGGCGCAGTCGAACTTCGGACCGCTCGGGCCGGACGGGAACGTGTAGTCGTTGTACGCCTCGTTCGTGCCCGTGCAGTACGGCCAGCCGTAGTTGCCCGGGGTGACGACGTTCCACTCGACCAGACCGCGGGGGCCCCGGTTCGGGTTGTCCGCGTTGGCGTCCGGTCCGTAGTCCGCGACGTACAGCGTGTTGGTCTTCGGGTCGGTGCCGATCCGGAACGGGTTGCGGAAGCCCATCGCGTAGATCTCGGGACGGGTCTTCTCGGTGCCCGCCGCGAAGAGGTTGCCCGCCGGAACGGTGTACGTCCCGTCGTCCTCCGGGTGGATCCGGATCACCTTGCCGCGCAGGTCGTTGGTGTTGCCGGAGGTGCGCTGCGCGTCGTAGTCCTGGCGCCCTGCCCGCTCGTCGATCGGCGTGTACGAGTTCGACTCGAACGGGTTGGTGTTGTCACCGGTGGCCAGGTACAGGTTGCCGTCGCCGTCGAAGGCCATGCTGCCGCCGGCGTGGCAGCAGGTGTTGCGCTGCGTGTCGACCCGCAGCACCTGCTTCTCGCTGGCCAGGTCGATGGTGTCGCCGGTCACCGTGAACCGGGACAGCAGGTTGCGGGTGACCCCGTCGTTCGGGGCGTAGTACAGGTACACCCAGTTGTTGGTGGCGAAGTCCGGGTCGAGCCGGATGCCGATGAGACCGTCCTCGTTACCGGTGAAGACGTCCAGGTCAACGGCGGTGACGGTGTTGCCGGTGTCCGGCTTCACGATCTGCACGCGACCGTCGCGCTCGATGTAGAAGACCCGCCCGTCGGGGGCGACGTCCAGCTCCATCGGGTTGCTGGTGTTGCTGTCCAGCGTGACCTTCTCGAAGTTCGAGGTCTTCGAGGCGCCGCAGTCGGCGTTCTCGACGCCGGCCGCGGTGCGGATGCCGCCGAGCAGGTGGGAGAGGAACTCGGGCTCGGCGTACGACTCCCGGGTGTGCCCGCCGCCGGTGTACCAGGAGCGGCCACCGTCGTAGTCCTGACACCAGGCGATCGGGTGGTCCGCACCCATCGCGCCGGCACCGGCGGTGTAGCTCTTCTCGTCCAGGCTGGCCAGCACGTGCACGTCCGGCCGGGGGTTGGTCTGGTAGTTGTACCACTCGTCGAAGCGGGACCACCGGTCCGGCAACCCGGCCGTGGACGGGTGGGCGTGGTCCTCCACCTTGACAGTGGCCTGCTGGTTCTGCGGGTGGTTGGCGAAGTACGCGCCAACCAGGTCGCCGTACCAGGCCCAGCTGTACTCGGTGTCCGACGCGGCGTGGATGCCGACGTAGCCGCCGCCGGCCTTCACGTAGCGCTCGAACGCCGCCTGCTGGTCGGCGTTGAGCACGTCGCCGGTGGTGGAGAGCCAGATCACCGCCTTGTACTTCGCCAGGTTGGCGTCGTTGAATGCGGCGCCGTCCTCGGAGTTGTCCACGGTGAATCCGTTGTCGACGCCGAGCTGCTGGATGGCGGCGACGCCGGTGGGGATGGAGTCGTGCCGGAAGCCGGCGGTCTTGGAGAAGACGAGGACGGAGAAGGGATCGGCCGCGGCCTTTGGCGCCTTCGGCGCCACCTGGCTGACCGGGGCTGCGGCTTTCGCATCCCGTGGGGGAACCTGGGCGGCCGCCTGCGCGGGCGCGCCGAACAGGGTGGTCGAGGCCATGGCCAGGGAGATCAGGGTTGCGGTGATGGGTAAGCGGGCACGACGAGAACGGGACACGCCGCCTCCTGTGTCGTAGTGACAGAGCTCGCGGGAGTCGGCTCGCCGAAGGCCGTCCCTGATGGAGCCGGTGGTCACACCGTGTCAGGGTGCCCCCACCGACATTTTGTCGAATCGCTGAACAAATTAATTCGGCTGGCTCGATGTCGGGCAAGATGCGGACGGGTAACGGTTCTGCAACGGGGGGCGACATTCCGAACAGGACCGTATGAAGTGCCCCATTGGATCTCGCTCGTTTTGACGCGGCCCGCCGGCCGGCCACCGCCGACCCCGCGCCTTGGCAGGCCGGCGGATCTGTCGTACGGTGACACGCAAGTAACCCACGGGAGCCCGGTGTACCGGGCTGAGAGGGGGGCTGACAGCCCCCGACCGTCGAACCTGATCCGGGTAATGCCGGCGCAGGGAGGAGCGTTGCCGTGCCGTCCCTGGGGCGATTGCATCTCATCACCGACACCCGACCGGGTCGCGACCCACTCGCCGTGGTTCGCGCCGCCCTCACAGTGGCCCACGCCGATCTGGTGGTGCAGGTCCGGGTCGAGGATTCCGCCACCGACCGCGAGGCGTACGACCTGACCCGGCGGGTGCTCGCGCTCTGCGCGTCGTACCGGGCGACCTGCCTGGTCAACGACCGGTTGCACGTGGCGCTGGCGGTGGGCGCCGCCGGTGGGCACGTCGGCGCCGATGACCTGCCGGTCGCCGCCGCCCGCCGGGTGCTCGGCCCCACCGGTGTACTGGGCGCCACCGCTCGCGCGCCGGGCCCGGCGCGCGAGGCCGTCGCGGCGGGCGCCAGCTACCTGGGCGTCGGGCCGTGTCACACCACCAGCACCAAGACCGGCCTGCCGGACCCCATCGGGCCCGCCGGGGTACGCGCCGTCGTCGACGCCGTCGACGTCCCGGTCATCGCGATCGGCGGAGTGACCGCCGCCCGGGTGCCGGCGCTGCGGGCCGCCGGGGCGTACGGGGTGGCGGTGGTCGGTGCCGTCTCCGCCGCCGCCGACCCGGCACGGGCAACCGCCGAGCTGATCGAGGCCCTGACGTGCTGACCGGCCGGTTCCCGTCACCGCCGTCGAGCGACCGGGTCCGGCCGGACGTGGCAGTGGTGGGTGCGGGGCCGATCGGGCTGGCGATCGCCTGGCGTTGCGCCGCGCGCGGGCTGCGGGTGGTGGTGCACGATCCGGCGCCCGGCTCGGGGGCGTCGGCGGTGGCAGCCGGCATGCTCTCCCCGGTCGCCGAGGCGTACTTCGGCGAGCGGCAGTTGACCAAGTTGCTGCTGGCGTCCGCCGCCCGCTGGCCGGCGTTCGCCGCCGAGTTGACCGAGACGACCGGAGCCGAGATCGGCTACCGGACCGATGGCACCCTGATGGTCGGGCTCACCGGCGACGACCTGGCCGAGGCGCGCCGGCTGTGGGCGTACCAGCAGGGGTTGGGCCTGCCCGTGACGCCGCTGCGCCCCAGCGAGCTGCGCGACCGCGAACCGGCGCTCGCCCCACGGGTGCGCGGCGGCGCGCTCGCGCCCACCGACCATCAGGTCGACCCCCGGCTGCTGGTGCCGGCGCTGCGCACGGCCGCGCAGCGGGCCGGCGCGGCGCTCGTGCCGCAGCCGGTCCGGCGTCTGTCCGATGTGGAGGCACCGGTCACCGTTGTCGCCGCCGGCTGCGGGGCCGCCGCGCTCACCGGCCTGCCGGTGCGGCCGGTGAAGGGCCAGATCCTCCGGCTGCGCGCGCCCGACGGCGTCGCGCCGGGCTTCCGGCACGTGATCCGGGGGTACGCCGACGGCGAGCACGTCTACCTGGTGCCCCGCGCCGACGGTGAGGTAGTGCTCGGCGCGACTGTCGAGGAGCGCTCGGACACCACTGTCACCGCCGGCGCTGTGCAACGGCTGCTGCGCGCCGGGGTCGACCTGCTGCCCGAGCTGGCCGAGTACGACCTGGTCGAGGCGGTCGCCGGGCTGCGCCCGGGCACCCCGGACAACGCGCCGATCCTCGGGCCGCTGCCCGACCGACCGGACGTCCTGGCCGCCACCGGGCACCACCGGCACGGCATCGTGCTCACCCCGATCACCGCCGACCTGATCGCCGACCTGGTGCTCGGCGGCGTACCCGACCCGCTGCTCGCGCCCTTCCGGGCCGACCGCTTCGGCGGTGCCGCGGTGGCCGCGTCGGGCGGACCTGAACCGACGATGGAGGGGGACCTGTGGAGTTG
The DNA here is from genome assembly GCF_040643355.1 of Micromonospora sp. NPDC047187. Taxonomy (NCBI): domain Bacteria; kingdom Bacillati; phylum Actinomycetota; class Actinomycetes; order Micromonosporales; family Micromonosporaceae; genus Micromonospora; species Micromonospora sp. NPDC047187. The sequence continues at coordinate 62,874 of NZ_JBEYUF010000008.1, read as the reverse complement.
ACCGTGAACGGGGCCGGGCGCAGCGTCGCCGCCGGCGCGTCAGTGGCGGACCTGGTCCGCGACATCGTGCCGCACCCACGTGGGGTGGCGGTCGCTGTCAACGGCGAGGTGGTGCCCCGGACCGGCTGGCCGGCCCGGGCACTGCGCGACGGTGACCGGGTCGAGGTGCTCACCGCGGCGCAGGGCGGGTGAGCGGCGTGCCGTTCGAACTGGGTGGAGAGACCTTCACCTCACGGCTGATCCTCGGCACCGGTGGCGCCGCGAACCTGCACGTCCTGGAGCAGGCGATCCGGGCGTCCGGCACCGAGCTGGTCACCCTGGCGCTGCGCCGGGTGGGCACGGCGCCGGGCTCCACCGGTGGGCTGCTGGAACTGCTGGACCGGTGCGGCGTACGCCTGCTGCCGAACACCGCCGGCTGCCACACCGCCACCGAGGCAACAAAGGTGGCCCGGTTGGCCCGGGACGCGTTCGACACCGACTGGGTCAAGCTGGAGGTGATCGGCGACGAGCGGACGCTGCTGCCCGACGGGGTGGAGCTGCTCCGCGCCGCCGAGGAGTTGGTCGCCGACGGCTTCACGGTGCTGCCGTACACCAGCGACGACCCGGTGCTCGCCCGCCGCCTCGCCGATGTGGGCTGCGCCGCGGTGATGCCGGCCGGCTCCCCGATCGGCTCGGGGCTCGGCATCGGCAACCCGCACCACATTCGACTCATCCGGCAGGGTGTGGACGTGCCGGTGATCCTCGACGCCGGCATCGGCACCGCGTCCGACGCGGCGCTGGCCATGGAGCTGGGCTGTGACGGGGTGCTGCTGGCGAGCGCTGTCACCCGGGCGGCCGACCCGGTGGCGATGGCCACCGCGATGCGGTACGCGGTGGAGGCGGGCCGGCTGGCGGCCCAGGCCGGCCGGATCGAGCGCCGCTTCCACGCGCTCGCCTCCACCCCCGACGAGGGAAGACCCGAGCTGTGACCGGCTTGGTGCCGCCCACGGATCTTGGAAGCAATCTGCCCCTGGAGGGGCCTGTTCTTTCCAAGATCCCGTCGGGGGTTGTCGTCCTGACCGATCGGCTGGCCGCTTCCCGGGGGCTTGAGCGGGTTATCGCGGGAGCCGTTGCCGGGGGAGTGCGCTGGGTGGTGCTGCGGGAGAAGGACCTGCCCCGCGCCGAACGCGCCGCCCTCGCCGCCGACCTGCGCGCGATCCTCGCCGACGTCGGCGGAACCCTCATCGTGGCCGGCCCCGACCCGCTCGGCGGCGACGCCGTGCACCTGCCCGCCGCCGGCCCGTACCCGCCACCGACCCACCCTATGGTCGGCCGCTCCTGCCACGACGCAACCGAGCTGAACCGCCTGACCACCGAGCACTACGCCACCATCTCCCCAATCTGGCCCACAAAGACAAAACCGGGCTACGGCCCACCATTGGGTGTTGCGGGGTTGGGCAGCCTGGTCCGCGCCAGCCCGGTGCCCCTGCTCGCCCTCGGCGGAGTCGAGACACCAGAACAGGTAACCGCCTGCGTCAAGGCGGGAGCCGTCGGGGTAGCGGTGCTCGGCGCGATTATGCGGGCCACAAACCCGGCCGAGACAGCGACGAGTCTGACCAGCGCCTTCAAAAAGGCGGTCACCCCCAAGCTCTCAAAACCCGGCACGGGGTCACCCAGGTCCCCAACCGCAACCAAAGACGAGGGAAAATGACCCCGCGAACACTGCTGACCATCGCCGGCTCGGACTCCGGCGGCGGCGCAGGCATCCAGGCCGACCTCAAGGTCTTCGCCGCGCTGGGCGCGTACGGCACCAGCGTCCTCACGGCGGTCACCGCGCAGAACACCCGGGGTGTCGACGCGGTGCTGCCGCTGCCCCCGCGCACTGTCACCGAGCAGCTGGAAAGCGTGCTCACGGATTTCACAGTGTGCGCCGTGAAGACCGGGATGCTCGGCACCCCGGCGATCGCGGACGTGGTGGCCGAGGCCGCCCGGGACGGCCGGCTGCCTCAACTCGTCGTCGACCCGGTGCTCGTCGCCACGAGCGGTCACCGGCTCGGCGTGGTGGGTGCGGTGGAGCGGCTGCTGCCGTACGCCACTGTGGCGACCCCGAACTGCGCGGAGGCCGCGGCGATCACCGGACGCCCGGTGGACGACGTGGCCGCGATGGTCGTGGCCGCCGAGGCCCTGGTGGCCGGTGGCCCGGAGTTCGTGGTGGTCACGGGCGGTGACCTGGACGGGGGCGAGGCGGTCGACGTGCTGCACGGCGGCGGAGTCACCACAGTGTTGCGCGCACCCCGGGTGACCACCCGGCACACCCACGGCACCGGGTGCTCGTTCTCGGCGGCGATCGCGGTGCGGCTCGGTATGGGTGACCCGGTGCCGGCCGCCGTGGGGACCGCCAAGGAGTACGTGCTCCGTGCGCTGACCGGCGCGCGGGGCTGGGAGCTGGGCGCGGGACGTGGGCCGCTGAACCACTTCGGCTGGTCCGCTTGATCACCAGGGAGGCTGTCATGCACGCACGAGGCAAGGTGTACGTCGAGGGTTCGCGGCCGGATGTCCGGGTGCCGTTCGCGGAGGTGGGGCTGACCGGGGACCTGCCGCCGGTGCGGCTCTACGACACGTCCGGCCCTGGTTCGGACCCGGAGGTGGGGCTGCCGCCGCTGCGCGGGCCGTGGATCGCCGAGCGGGGTGACGTGGCCCCGGTGCGGGGTGCGGGCACGCCACTCGCCGGGGTGGACGGTCGTCGGCCCACCCAGCTCGCGTACGCGCGGGCCGGTGTGGTGACGCCGGAGATGGAGTTCGTGGCGATCCGGGAGAACGTCGAACCGGAACTCGTGCGGGCCGAGATCGCCGCCGGTCGGGCGGTGCTCCCACTCAACGTCAACCACCCGGAGTGCGAGCCGGCGATCATCGGGAAGGCGTTCCTGGTCAAGGTGAACGCCAACATCGGCACCTCGGCGGTCAGCTCGTCGGTCGCGGAGGAGGTGGAGAAGCTGACCTGGGCCACCCGCTGGGGCGCGGACACCGTGATGGACCTGTCCACGGGCAAGCGGATCCACGAGACCCGTGAGGCGATCGTGCGGAACTCGCCGGTGCCGATCGGAACGGTGCCGATCTACCAGGCGTTGGAGAAGGTCGGCGGCGACCCGGTGAAGTTGAGCTGGGAGGTGTTCCGGGAAACCGTGATCGAGCAGGCCGAGCAGGGCGTGGACTACATGACTGTGCACGCCGGGGTGCTCCTGCCGTACGTGCCGCTGGCAGTGGACCGGGTGACCGGGATCGTGTCCCGCGGCGGTTCGATCATGGCGGCGTGGTGCCTGGCGCACCACGAGGAGAACTTCCTCTACACCAACTTCGAGGAACTGTGCGCGCTGCTCGCGCGCTACGACGTGACGTTCTCTCTCGGCGACGGGCTGCGCCCCGGGTCGATCGCCGACGCCAACGACGAGGCGCAGTTCGCCGAGCTGCGCACCCTCGGTGAGCTGACGAAGATCGCCTGGGCGTACGACGTCCAGGTGATGATCGAGGGCCCCGGTCACGTACCGATGCACAAGATCAAGGAGAACGTGGACCTTCAGCAGGAGTGGTGCCACGAGGCGCCCTTCTACACGCTCGGTCCGCTGACCACCGACATCGCGCCCGCGTACGACCACATCACCTCGGCGATCGGCGCCGCGATGATCGGCATGTTCGGCACCGCGATGCTCTGCTACGTCACGCCGAAGGAGCACCTCGGCCTGCCGGACCGGGACGACGTGAAGGCGGGCGTGATCGCGTACAAGATCGCGGCCCACGCGGCGGACCTGGCCAAGGGGCACCCCGGCGCGCAGGCCTGGGACGACGCCCTGTCGAAGGCGCGGTTCGAGTTCCGCTGGGAGGATCAGTTCAACCTCTCGCTGGACCCGGAGACGGCGCGTTCGTACCACGACGCGACCCTGCCCGCGGAGCCGGCGAAGACCGCGCACTTCTGCTCGATGTGTGGCCCGAAGTTCTGCTCCATGAAGATCACCCAAGAGCTCAAGGAGTACGCCGCGCGCGGCATGAAGGACAAGTCGGAGGAGTTCGTCTCCGGCGGGAGCCGGGTCTACCTACCGCTCGCCTGACCCTTCCAGGCTGGGCCGTCCCGGCGTTGTGAGCGACGCCGGGACGGTCCGCGTGGGCCGGTGCAGGGGGTGTCGACAAAGCGACCGGTCGGGTGTGTCGGTGCGCTGGGTGGTGGAGTCAGTCGCGGTGGGTCATTCGCGGTGGTGTCGACCGGTGGAGCGCAACGACCGGCGGCCGTTCTCCTGCTCGGGCTCGTTGTCCGACACCGGCTTGCTCAGACCGGCGACCCAGTCGACGAATTCCTCGTCCTGGGACGCCAGCGGCTCGGCTTCGTCCGACGTCTTCGGGCTCTCCTCGTCGGCGTGGGACCGGTTGCGGCGGAACAGCCCCCCGAGCCGCCCTCGCCGGGAGGGCTGCTCTGCCACCTTCGGACCCGTCGGCGTTGCCGACGTGGTGTCGGTAGGCGTCAGATCGCCGGTACCGGCGGCGCTGTCGCTGGTGGCGGCGGCACCGGAGGGCGCGCCCACCGTGCCCGGGAACTCCGTCGGAGCCGGGTTTCCGACCGGAGTGGTCGTCTCGCCGGCTTCGGTCGGCCCTGTCCGTGCCGTCGAGCTGTCCTGCGATTCCGCCGACCCGCGGCGCCGCGAGGTGTCGAACGCGTTCCAGGTGCCGGCCCTGCTCAGATCCGGTAATGGTGCCCGATGCCGGGACCTGGGCGTCGGCCCGGTCGGCGCGTCGGGCCTGCTCGACCCATCCGATGCCGTCGCCTCCGGCTCGGAGGCTTGCGGTGGCACCGTCCACGTCGAGGTGACCGGCCAGGCCGACGGTGCGGGCGTCCACCGGTCCGTGTCCGGGTCATTGGCGGCGGTTGCCCCGAACAACCCGGCGGCGGGAACGTCCTCGGCGGTGGGCCGCGCGCTGTCGGTGTCACGAGCCTCGGCTGTTGCGGAATCGCTGGTCGGGGAGGTCATGTCGGCCGGTGCTACCTTGCTGCCCGTGTCGGCCCTCGGGGCGAGCGGGTTGGCTTCCGCGCCAACCTGGCCGGCCGCGGTGCTCGCCGCCGCCGCTGCTCGCGTCGCGCCGGTTGCGGTGGCCGGTGCTGGTGTCGTCCCGGCTCCGGCTCCGGTGGTCGGGGTCTGGGTGGCGACGGTTGACGTGGTGGGGGACTCCGGGCTGGCGGGCACCTGTGTCGCGCCGGTTTTGGCGGTCGTCGAGGCGGCCGGTGCTCGCTTCGAGCCGGTGGCGGGTGCTCGCTTCGCGCCGGTAGCGGTGGTCCGGGCTGCTGCCGTGCCAGAGGCAGCAGCCGAGGTGACCTCGGAGGTCGAACTTGACCGCTCACCCGGGCTTCCCCGGCTGGGTGCCGGAGCGTCGGTGGCCGCGTCGGAGGCGGTGCTGTCGGCGGAACTGCCCGGCCGGGTGCCCTTCGCGGCGCGGCCGGTGGTCGTCTCGCTGGTGGTTGCGTCGGTGGTAGTCCCGCGAGTGGTCGTCTCGCTGGTGGTTGCCGAACCGGCAGGGGACGTGTCGTCAGCCACGTCGGAGGCGGTGGCGTCCGGGTTGGCTTTCGACTTACGGCCGCGTCGCGGCTTGATCGTCAGCGGCGCCTCGGGCGTGCCGTGGTCGGCCGTGCCCGCGCTGCTCGCCTCCGTGCCGGTCGTGCCGGAACCGGGTGCGCCGGTGCCACTCGGGGTGGCGGCGGACTTGCGGGTGAGGCGCCCACCGGTCGGCCTGCCGCTGGTCGCCGCGCTGCCGCTCGTGTCCGTCGCGGTGCTGCCGCTCGTGTCCGTCGCGGTGCTGCCGCTCGTGTCCGTCGCGGTGCTGCCGCTCGTGTCCGTCGCGGTGCTGCCGGTCGTGTCCGTCGCGGTGCTGCCGGTCGGCTCGTCGACCGCGCGGCCGCCCGTCGGGGTCGCGGCGTCGGCGCGTCCGGCCGTGGTGCCGGCCGTTGTGCCGGTCGCGGTGACACCGGTGACGATGCTGACGTCGGTGCCGGCGGAGGGCTCGGTAGTGGCCAGGACCTCATCCTGGCGCGGGGGCGTCTGCCCTGCGGCGGTGAACTCACCGGTCGGCGCGGTCAGCCAGGCGGCGGGCTGAGTGGGAGCGGCGGGAGTCGGTGCGGCAGGAGTCGCAGTGGCGGGGCCCGGGCCGTGCTGTCCGCTCGCGGTGGTCTCCGGCCAGTCCCAGTGGGCCGGGACGGTGCGTACGGCATCGGGGTCGCCCGTCGCCCCCGGACCCGCAACGACGCCGGCGGGCTTCGTGCTGGTGGCCAGCTCGGCGTTTGTCGTCTCCGTGTCGGTGCGCTCGGCGCTGTCCCGGTCGTTCGCCGCGCTGTCCCGGTCGTTCGCCGCGCCGGGCAGTGCCGGGCCGGCGGGCAGCGGGCGCAGGATGGCGGTGGGCTCGATCGCCTGCGGATCGGCGGTACGAGTGCCCGTCGGCCAGCGCAGCAGCGCGGCGGCGGCCGCGCCGAGCGCTCCGGCGAGGATCGCGATCAACGAGCCGTAGTAGGGGGCGGTCTGGTAGCGGTCCACCGCGTCACCCGGACCGGCGGTCAGGTAGGCGAACGCCACCAGCACCGGACCGGCCAGCCCGGTGGCCCCGCTGACCAGTGGAGCCTGGCCCCGCCAGCGAGCCAGCCCGGCGGTCGCCGCGCCGGCCAGCAGCGCCACGATGGGCAGCAGGAGCAGCGCCAGCCGTTGTGCGGCGGCGTCGTCGAGCCAGCTCGGCTCCAGTACGCCGAGCCGGACGGTCGGCAGTGGGCCGGCCGTGCCGAGCGACGGCAGGACGGAGATCAGCGCCAGCAGCCAGACCACGCCGGCCACGGCCGCCATGTTCCATCCCAGCTCGGGCCGGAACAGGACGGCGATCGCCGCGCCCGCCCCGATCACCGCACCGACCATGGCGCAGATGCCCACCGCCCAGACCGGGTCAACGGAGATCAGCTCCGCGGCGCGGGCGGGCTGCATGCAGAGCGGGGCGATGACTGTGGCGCCGAGCGCTGCCGCGCCGCCGACGGCCAACTGCCGGCCGGTGCCGGCCGCCGGGGCGTCGCGGCGAGCGAGGCGTCCGGTCAGGACGGCGCCGGCGACGGCTGCGTTCGCGGCGAACCAGCCCACCCAGACGAGCTGGGCCGGCCACTGGTTGACTGTCGTACCGGTGAATGCGCCGGTCAGGCGGACGATGCCGAAACCGTACGCGACGCCGAGCTGGCCGGCTCCGGCCAGCACGCTCACCCCGAGCGCCGTGAGCAGCAGTCTGCCCCAGGTCCGAAAGGCCATGTCCGGCACGTTACGCACCTGGTACACCCGATCGCCACCGGCGCGCCGCGAGGCACGCCGGTGGCCATCGGCGGGTCTACTTGAGTTCGACCAGCCGTGCGAGGTAAGTCGTATCCCCGACATTGGTCAGCATGTGCACCGCGCCCGGGTCCCGGTAGACGACCCCGCCGGTGGGCTCGTCGGCGTCGATCCGGGTGCCGTCGATGGTCTGTACGACGTTCTTGGCGCCCTCGATCGCCACCACCAGGTAGGGGTGGTCGTGCCGGTGCAGCGGTTGCCGCTCGCCCGGCTCGAGGCGGATGTGCCAGACCCGGACCCGGTCGTTCTCGTACACGATCTCCTGACCCACCGGTCCGAGTTCGGTTCCGTCGATCACGTCGGTCATCGTGCTCCGTCCAGTTGGGGCAGCACCTCGGCGGCGATCAGCTCGAGGTGGTCGAGATCATCGAAGTCGATCAGGCGCAGGTGGACCCGGGTGGTGCCGATCGCGGCGAACTCGCCGAGTCGCTGCGCGAGCTGCGCGGGGGAGCCGACCACCGGGTCCTCCGGTGGCAGCGCGCTCTTCTCGTGCAGGGGCGCGGCCCGACGCTGGGCCTCCGCGTCGGTCCGGCCGATGGCGACGACGATCCCGGCGGACAGCACCAACGGGGCGCGCCCGGACTCCGTCCGTCCGGTGCGCTCACACGTCTCGCGCACTCGGTCGTACGCCTCTGCGGTGGCGGCCACGGACTTGAACGGCATGTTGAACTCGTCGGCGTACCGGGCGGCCAGTTCGGGTGTGCGCTTGGGGCCACGCCCGCCCACGATGATCGGCGGGCCGGGCACCTGCACCGGCTTGGGCAGGGCGGGAGCGTCCACCAGCCGGTAGTGGTCGCCGGTGAAGCTGTACGTCTCGCCGGGCGGGGTTGCCCACAACCCGGTGATCACCTCGAGCTGCTCGGCCAGCCGGTCGAAGCGCTCGCCGACCGCCGGGAACGGGATTCCGTACGAGGTGTGCTCACGCTCGTACCAGCCGGCGCCGATGCCGAGGTCGACCCGGCCACCGCTCATCTGGTCGACCTGCGCGACCATCACCGCGAGAGGGCCGGGCAGGCGGAACGTGGCCGACGTCACCAGGGTGCCGAGTCGAATCCGCTCGGTTTCCCGGGCCAGCGCGGCGAGGGTCAGCCAGGCGTCCGTGGGGCCGGGCAGGCCCGGGTCGGCGCCCATCGACTGGTAGTGGTCGGCGCGGAGAAAGCCCTCGTAGCCGCAGGCCTCGACCAGCCGCGCGAACCGGAGCTGGGTGTCGTAGCTGGCACCACGGTTCGGCTCGGTGAAGACCGACACCCGCATGGTCAGTGTCCTTCCGCGCCGGCGGTGGCCGGCTGTTCGCGTTCCATCAGCAGTTCGTGCAGGTCGGCGCTGACCTGGGCGACGTCGGCCAGGTGGGCGTTGCGGCCCAGGGTGCGGGGCCGGGGGATGGTCACGTCGACGACCTTGCGGATCCGGCCGGGGCGGGGGCTCAGCACGACCACCCGGTCGGCGAGCAGCACCGCCTCGTCGATCGAGTGGGTGACGAAGACGATGGTCGGCTTGTTCTCCATGTGCACCCGCTGGAGTTCGCCGGAGAGTTCCTCGCGGGTGAGCGCGTCCAGCGCGGAGAACGGCTCGTCCATCAGCATCACCCGGGGCTCACCGATCAACGACCGGCACAGCGACACCCGCTGCTGCATGCCGCCGGAGAGTTCGTGCGGCAACCGCTTCTCGAAGCCGGCCAACCCGGCCACGTCGAGCAGTTGCCGGGCCCGCTCCCGGTGCTTGGCGCGGTTCCAGCCGAAGATCTCCACGGGCAGCAGGACGTTGTCCAGCACGGTGCGCCAGGGCAGCAGCGCCGGCTTCTGGAACAGCATGGCGATGTCCTGGCGGGGGCGGGCGATCGGCGTACCGGCGACGGTGATCTCACCGGCACTCAGCGGGAGCAGCCCGGCGATGAGCCGCAGCAGTGTGGACTTGCCGCAGCCGGAGCGGCCGAGCACGGCGACGAACTCGCCCTCGGCGACGTCGAGGTTGATGCCGCGCAGCGCCTCCACCCGGCCGGACCGGCCCTCGAAGGTACGGGACACCCCGGACAGTCGGATCATCTCCGGCGTACCTCCGCTGAGTGGACGGTCAGGAATCCGACAAAGGCTAACTGCTCCGTTGAGGTATGACACCGGCTGGGGTGGTCGTCAGGTTGTATCCGTTCCGCAACCCGATACGCCTGGCGTCGCAACTGTGGGTTTCTCGTACGCTGTGCCCGCGAAGAGTCCCCCCACGACGGCGGCGCCCGGCTTCCACCCCTCCCGCCGGCCCGTCGCGACAACCCCCTCCGGTGGCCTGCCGGCCCCGGTCGGAAAGGACATGGTGCACTGATGAGAAGGCTGACCCGTACGGTCGCTACGGCCGCGCTGGCCACCGCCCTCGCCCTTGTCTCCGCCTGCAGCAGCGGGTCGGATTCGGCCGACGATGCCAAGGGCGGCGACGGCAAGACGCTGGAGAAGGTGACCTACCTCACCTCGTTCGGTAACTTCGGCCGTGACTCCTACGCCTGGGTGGCGAAGGACAAGGGCTTCTTCAAGGAAGCCGGCTTCGACGTCGAGATCAAGGCTGGCCAGGGCACCGGTGGCGTGATCCAGACCGTCGTCGGCGGCCAGGCCGACTTCGGCCCGATCGACCTCACCGGCGGTCTGCTCCAGCTCGGCAACGGCCAGGCGAAGGACTTCACCGCGGTGGCCGCGATCCAGCAGCGCACCATGGCGGGCATCGCCACCGTCGAGGGCAAGAACATCAGCTCGCCGAAGGACCTGGAGGGCAAGAAGCTCGCCGACACCCCCGGGTCCGTGGTCCGCAACCTCTTCCCGACGTACGCCCGGCTCGCCGGGGTGGACGCGACCAAGGTGACCTGGGTCAACGGTGAGGCGCAGAACCTGATCGGCACGCTGGCCTCCGGCTCGGTGGACGGCATCGGTCAGTTCGTCGTCGGTCAGCCGACCATCGAGGCGGTGGCCAAGAAGAAGGCCGTCATGCTGCCGTACAGCAACGTGATGCAGGACCTCTACGGCAACGTGCTGATCACTTCCTCGAAGATCGCCAAGGAGAAGCCCGAGATGGTGAAGAAGTTCACCGCGGCGCTGCTCAAGGGCCTGGAGTACAGCCTGGCGAACTCCAAGGAGGCCGCCGACATCCTGAAGAAGAACGTCGACGCCACCAACCCGGTCTCGGCCGCCGCGGAGCTGGAGCTGATGGCCGCGTACGTCCGTTCCGGCAACACCGGCACCGCGATCGGCACCCTGGACAGCGGTCGGGTCGCCAAGAGCATCGCCATCCTGCAGGGCGCCGGCGCGCTGAAGCAGAACATCACCCCCGAGCAGATCATCGACTTCAGCCTCGCGCCGAAGGCCTGATCGTCCGGTCGTCAGCAGGGGGTACGTCCCGCCGATCCCGGTGGGACGTACCCCCGTCGCTCGTCGGCCCCCGGCGGGCCGTGGGATTTCGAGGAGGACAGAGATGACCGACGTCCGGTCAGCGGACCCGGCGGTGGCGGAACCCGCGCCGCCGAGTGCCGGCCCCGACGCGGGGCGCGCGGGTCGAGGTGCCGGTCTTCGGGCCGGGGCTGGAGCGGCGCTGCCCGCGGTCGGCATCCTGGTCGCGCTGGCGGCGTGGTGGCTGATCGCCCGGCTGGAGCTGGTCCACCCTGTCGCCCTGCCGCCGCCCGGCGACGTGCTCAGCGCGTTCGTCGAGAAGCCCGTCCAGATGCTGGAGCACACCTGGGACACCACGCTGGAGATCCTGATCGGCTTCGCCCTCTCGGTGGCCGCAGGTGTGCTGATCGGACTCTCCCTGGCCAGCTCCCGCACTGTGGAGCGGATGTTCACGCCGCTGCTGGTCGCGGTGAACGCGGTGCCGAAGATCACGCTGGGCCCGCTGCTGGTGGTGGCGCTCGGCTGGGGCCAGAAGCCGATCCTGACCATGGTGTTCCTGCTCTGCTTCTTCCCGATCGTGCTCTCCACCGCGACCGGGTTGACCACCACGCCGGCCGACCTGGCCGAACTGGTGCGGTCCTGGAACGCCTCCCGCTGGCAGGCGTTCCGCAAGGTGCGTTTCCCGGCCGCGCTGCCGCAGATCTTCGTCGGGCTCAAGGTGGCCATGCCACTGGCCGCGATCGGCGCGGTGATCGGTGAGTTCCAGGCCGGCGAGAGCGGCCTCGGCTATGTCATCACGCAGTACGCCGGCATTGGCGACGCCGCCACCGCCTGGGCGGCGATCATGCTGGTGGCGCTGGTGAGCATCCTGCTCTACTCGGCGCTCCTGCTGATCGAGCGGTTCGCCCTCCCCTGGGTACGAGAAACCACCAGCAGCCGCTAACCCAGCAGAACTAGGAAACGTGAAGGGCCGGCCTCCCACTCAGGAGGCCGGCCCTTTCCATCGACGCTGCTGGCACAAAGGGTGTGGCCTACCGGGCCCGGCGGAGGGATCAAGCCTGACCGCCCGGAGCCGGGCACGGTCGGCCACACCCCCCCACCCGGCACCCCGACGAACCGGCCAGATGAAAGGCCCCAGCGTCTACCCCGCCAACCGCCAACGACCATTGCGGGCGACAAGCGTGGTGAGCGCCTGCGGCATCAGGCCGCTGTGGTTGTCCGGCGTCATGCGGATCGGGCCGGAGAGGCCGTCCATCTGGGACGTCTCCAGCACGTCCCGGATGCCGTTGCGGTCCACCTTCCCGATCTCACCACCGGCGCGCAGTTCGGCGTCGGCGATCAGCTGGACGGCGTCCGCGGCGAACGACGAGGACCCGTTGTAGCCACCGAAGCGGGCGGTGTAGTCCTGGAACCACTGCCGCCGCGCCGCCTTGGCCGGCGTGGTCGCGATCACGTCGTCGATCACCATGGTCTGCGTGAAGATCAGCGTGGCCTTCTCGGTCGCCTTGGCCGCCGCCCCGAGGAAGAGGTCCCCGGCCGCTGCCGCGTCGAAGTAGATCGACCCACGGAAGATGGTCTGCTGCACGCTGGTGGCGGCCAGTGTCGCCTGCTCCGGCGGGGTCCAGAAGACCATCGCGTCGGGCTTGCCCGACGCGAGCTGCTGGACCTGCTGGCTGACGTCGGTGTCGGTGGTCTTGATCCGCTGCTGTCGGAGCGTGATCCTGGCCTTGTCCAGCTCGCTCTTGAGCGCGGTCGCGCCCTCCTGGCCGTAGTCGTCGTCGCTGACCAGCATCCCCACCTTCCGGATGTTGTTGCGGCGTAGCTCAGCGGTCAGGGCGGCGGCGCTGTCCGGGGCGTTGGGGCCCAGCTTGAACACGTAGCGCCGTTCAGCGGCCGGCGCGGCGATCGCGCCGGAAGCGGCTAGCGCAATGGTGGGAATCCGCTTCTCGTTGATGGTCCCGACCGCTCCGACCGCGCATTCGTTGCAGCCGCCCATGATGATGGCGCTGACCTTCGAATCGCTGCTGAAGTCGACGATGTTGCGAAGTGACTCGGCCGAGTCGGAACGGTTGTCCTTCACCTTCAGGTCGATCTTCCGGCCGTTCAGTGCACCGGAGGCGTTCAACTGATCGACCTTGAGTTTGAGGGCGCGCTGGTATGTCCGGCCAACAGTGGCTGCGGCGCCGGAGAGTTCGAGATCGGCAGCGATCACGATCGGACTCGTGTCCTGTTCCGCCTCGCCAAACTGGCAGCCGGTGAGCGTGGTGGCCACTACGGCCGATGCGAGCGCCGCGATGGTCGCGGAGCGGATGGGGCTCAACTCAGTCCTCCAGGTGCGGGCGCGGGCGCTGCCCGGTCACCGCCGCTAATCCGTCCTCAGTGGAGGACGGGATCTCCTCTGCCGTACGGTGTGCGCGAAGCCTGCAAAACCTTGCCAATGGCCGGCGCTGTGGTCAAGCGCGGACCCCGGCAGCATTTTCGGGACGGCCATCCCACATGCTGGGGTAACGCAATGTTTGCAAAAGCTCACTTTGCATACACGCGTGACCACTCTGGAGTTACATGCCCTGTTCAGGGGCTTGCGGAAATGAAGGTATCAGTTGCCCGGATCACGGGATGCGCTCCGTCCGACCGTTTCCTACCTCACTGCGGCTTCCCAAACACGATCATCTCTGATGAAATCGCGGCCGTGCCGCGCGTGGTCCCCTCCGCTTACGGCATGGCTCGGCGGCTCAGGCGGGGAAGAAACGACGGAGGCGATGTCGTGAGCACCGGACCGACGACCCTGCCCACGCTCGGCGATAGCGGTCGGCCTGCGCGCCGACGGATGCCGAGACTGCGTGACGCCCGGATCCGGTCCAAGTTGGCGTTGATTCTGGTCGTCCCGGTGGCGGCGGTGATCGCGCTGGCCACGGTCCGCCTGATCTCCGTCGGCGAGGGCGCGTTCGACGCCACCCGGGCCCGGTCACTGACGGCCCTCTCCGTCGACGTCAGCGCCCTCACCCAGGACCTCCAGGCCGAACGAATGGCAGCGGCCGCCTACCTGGCCGCTCCGCAGCAGCCGGCCGACGCGTACAACCTGCGGGTCCGCCAGACGCAGCAGCAGGTGGACGAGTACCGCGCCGAGCGGGGCCGGATCGGCGACGTGCCGGCCGCCCTGCGGGACCGGCTGGCCGCCATCGACGATCACCTGGCCACCCTGGACGGCACCCGTCAGGAGGTGCTGGACCGCCGGCAGATGGCGGTCGCCGAGGCGGTGCTCCGCTACGGAGTCATTCTCACCGACCTGGTCTCGTACGGTGACGGCCTGGCCCAGCTGCCCGGCGCCGAGAGCCTGGCGGACAGCCGCCGCGCGGTCGCCGCCTTCGCCCGCGCCAAGGCTTCCGTCGCCGAGGAACAGGCCGTCGCCTTCACCGCGTTGACGGCCGGCCAGCTCGACTCGGAGCAGTTCTCCTCCTTCGTGGCAACGTTGACGGGTCAGCAGGAGGCCCTGGTCGCCTTCTCGCTGGCCGCCGACCCGGTGCAGCGCGCCCTGGTCGACAGCACCGTCTCCGGCGACGCGGTCGGCCTGGCCGACCGGGTGGCCGCCGACATCACCCGCTCGGTCGGGCAGCGCCCGCTGGTCACCGCACAGGACGCCACGGCGGCGATCGGCGCCGTGAACGACCTGATGCGCTGGGCCGAGATCCAACTGCAGGACCGACTGCTCCAGCAGGCCGACCAGGCCCGCTCGGACGTCATCCGGCAGGCAGTGGTCGAGTCGATCCTGGTGCTGCTGACCCTGATCATCGCCGTGTCGCTGGCCGTGGTGCTGGCCCGCTCGCTCAACCACTCGCTGCGCCGACTGCGTGAGGGTGCCCTCTCGGTGGCCAACCACGACCTGCCCGACGCCGTGCAGCGGCTGCAGAACATGGGCAGTGTGGGTGACGGCGGGGTGGACGAGATCGTCCGCCAGGTCCGGGACCCCATCCAGCTGAACACCCGCGACGAGGTCGGTCAGGTGGCGCTGGCCTTCAACGTCGTACACCGGGAGGCGGTGCGGGTCGCCGCCGAGCAGGCGGCACTGCGTACCAGCGTCTCGGCGATGTTCCTCAACCTGGCCCGCCGTAGTCAGACCCTGGTCGACCGGATGATCGGCGAGCTGGACGCGATCGAGCGCGGCGAGGAGGACCCGAAGCGGCTGGCGCAGCTTTTCGAACTGGACCACCTGGCCACTCGAATGCGCCGCAACGACGAGAATCTGCTGGTCCTGGCCGGCGCCGACTCCGCCGCACCGCGTCACGACAACGCGCTGGTGGTGGATGTGCTGCGCGCCGCCCAGTCCGAGGTGGAGCTCTACAACCGCATCGAGTTCGGCACCGTGGACACCGACATCGAGGTGGCCGCGCACGCGGTCAACGACGTGGTACGCCTCGTCGCCGAGCTGCTCGACAACGCCACCCGGTTCTCGCCACCGAACACCACTGTGGTCGCCGACGGTCGCCGGATCCGCGACTACGTGCTGATCCAGATCGAGGACCGCGGGCTTGGCCTCACCGACGACCAGCTCGACTCGCTCAACCGGCGGCTGGCCGCCCCACCGAGCGTGGACGTCGCCGCGTTCCGACTGATGGGTCTGGCCGTGGTGAGCCGACTCGCCTCCCGCTACGGCATCCGGGTCGAGTTGCGCCGCAACGTCGAGGGCGGCACCGTCGCCCAGGTGACGTTGCCCGCCGCCACAGTGGTGCTGCCCAGCAACCGGGGCCGCGAGCAGGTGCTCACCCGCCCGCGTCAGCCGATGGCCGTGGAGCAGGCGCCGCTCACCCCGGCCGGCCACGCCGAGCAGTTCGCCGGTGCCGCGACGACCGCGGCGACGTTGCCCGACCAGTGGCGGACCAGCCCGCCGGCACCCGCCCAGTGGCAGTCGCCGCTGGACTCGCGGGACACCACCCCGGCCGTACAGGCGGGTGGCTACACCGGCCCGCGCTCGACGATGCCGCCGGCCCCCGCCGCCCCCGCACCCGCCGCCCCGCTCCCGCCGGCCCGGCCGGCCTACAGCAACGGCGCGGGCGCCTCGCTGGGCAGCCCGACAGTGGCCTACCCGACCGTCGACCCGCTGCCCCGGCGTGGCACCACCCCGGACACCCCGGAGACCGCTGATGGGCGTGGCGCCCACGGCCTCCCGGTCGGGCCGGTCGCCGGGCCGGGCGCTGTGGCACCGCCGGCCGTTCCGTCGGTGCCCGCCGCACCGGTCAGCACCCGGCCCGACTTCCCGGCCGAGGCCCCGATCTTCCGGGAGATGGAGGCGGTCTGGTTCCGGTCGCACGGCGACGACGCCACCGCGATCTTCACCCGGCCCAACTTCGACGAGCCGCCCGCGCCCGCCACCACCGCAGCGGCCGACGCCGGCCTGCGCACCGGCAACGGCGGCCAGCCGAGCGCCGGGTCGGTGCCGGCCGCGTCGCCGGCCCGACCGAAACTGCCGACCCGTACCCCGGGCAGCTCCGGCACCGACGGGACGGCCACCCCGGGCGCCGACGGCCTCGGCGCCAGCATGGACGGTTTCGGGGCGCGGCCGTCGGCGCCGCCGACGTACGCCCCGCCCCCGGCC
This sequence comes from Micromonospora sp. NPDC047187, assembly GCF_040643355.1. Classification (NCBI taxonomy): domain Bacteria; kingdom Bacillati; phylum Actinomycetota; class Actinomycetes; order Micromonosporales; family Micromonosporaceae; genus Micromonospora; species Micromonospora sp. NPDC047187. The sequence goes on along the minus strand of NZ_JBEYUF010000008.1, from coordinate 46,552 downwards.
GCCCGGACGGCTCCGGCCGCACCCGCACCCGCACCCGCACCCGCACCCGCCCCCGCCCCCGCCCCCGCCCCCGCCCCCGACCCGGGCGCATGGCGTACGGCGGCGGACGAAGGCTGGTCCCGGGCCAGTCGGGCTGCCGAGCCGGCTCCCGCCGGGACCACCCGCTCCGGATTGCCCAAGCGGGTGCCGCAGCAGCAGCTCGTGCCGGGTGGCATCGAACCGAAGAGCGGCCGGGACCGCAGCCGGCGGACCCCGGATGAAGTACGTGGTCTGCTGTCGGCCTACCACCGCGGTGTGCAGCGCGGTCGGACGGCCGGAACGGACCTGAACAGCACCTCGACCAAGGAGAGCCGATGAACAGGCCAGCTGCCATGCAGGACATGGGTTGGCTGCTCACCAACTTCGCCGACAGCGTGGCGGGCATCGCCCACGTGGTGGCGGTGTCCGCAGACGGGCTGCTGCTCGCGTCCTCCCGGGATCTGCCGGGGGACCGGGCGGACCAGCTCGCCGCGATCACCTCCGGGGTGGTGAGCCTGACCGAGGGCGCGGCCCGGATGTTCAGCGCGGGCGGGGTGTTGCAGACAGTCATCGAGATGGACAGCGGGTATCTCTTCCTGATGTCGATCAGCGACGGCTCCTCGATGGCCGTGCTGGCCGCGCGCAGCTGCGACGTGGGCCAGGTGGGCTACGAGATGGCGCTGCTGGTCGAGCGGGTGGGTGCCGCGCTGGTGCCGCTGCCGCGCGACGCGGTGCGCTCTTAGCACCGGAAGGCGGCGCTCATTTCGAGCGCCGGACCAGGGACGGGAGGCGGCACAGTCCGGCTCAGCAGGGGACGAGGAGGTGATCGGGAATGGACCAACGACGCGCTGACCCGCGTGGCGCGCTGGTGCGTCCGTACGCGGTCACCCGTGGTCGTACCGAGCCCCGGCAGGACATCGCCCTCGAGGCCGTCCTGACCGCCTCTCCCACCCAGGTCGCCGAGTCCCGCTTCGCCGGGCACGACAAGCACCGCATCGCCACGGTCTGTGAGGGCCGAGCACAGTCGCTGGCGGAGATCGCCGCGTATACCCGGATGCCGCTGGGCGTCGCCCGGGTGTTGGTCGCCGACATGGTGGCCGAGAGCCTGCTGACGTTACACACTGCTGCTCCCGCCGAGGGGTTCGAGGAGCGGATGGAACTGCTTGGAAGGGTGCTAAGTGGACTTCGCAGGCTATGACCCCGCAGGGGGGCGGCCGGGCCGGGGAATCGTCTCCGCGAAGATCGTCGTCGCGGGCGGCTTCGGCGTCGGTAAGACGACACTGGTCGGGGCGATCTCCGAGATCACACCGCTGACCACAGAGGCGTTGATGACCGCGGCGGGTGTCGGCATCGACGATCCGTCCAAGGTGCCGGGCAAGGAGACCACCACGGTCGCCATGGACTTCGGCCGGATCACCATGGCCCAGGACCTGATCCTGTACCTATTCGGTACACCGGGTCAGACTCGGTTCTGGTTCATGTGGGACGAGATCATCCGTGGGGCGGTGGGTGCCGCCGTGCTGGTGGACACCCGCCGGATCACCGACGCCTTCGCCCCGCTGGACTACTTCGAGAACCGCAACCTGCCGTACGTGGTGGCGCTGAACAAGTTCGACGGCGCACCGCAGTACGAGGCCGAGGAGGTCCGCGAGGCGCTGGCCATCTCGCCGCAGGTGCCGCTCGTGATGACCGACGCCCGGCAGCGGGACTCGGTCAAGCAGGTGCTGGTGACTGTGGTCGAGCACGCCATGCTCCGGCTCCAGTCCGAGCACGGGCGGGGCTTCCCGACGCCGGTCGGCTGAAACGCCGCGTCACGGCCGGCGCGCGACGGCCGGCCGTGACGCGTTCAGGGCGCGTGTCGAGGCCCCCGGCTCGACCGGGGACTTCGCCGCACGCCCTAGTCGACCCGGAGCCGGTAGCCGCGCTTCACCACTGTCTGCACCACGCGGGGCGCGCGCAGGCCGGCGCGTAGCCGGGCGACGGCCATCTCCACTGCGTGCTCGTCCGCGCCCCGGGGCAGCGTCCTCAGCAACGCCGTGCGGGACAACACCCGACCCGGGGACTGGGCCAGCGCCCGCAGCACCGCCATCGGCGCGGGCGCCAGTGGCCGCAGCTCACCGTCGATCACCGCGGCGTGCCCGCGCAACGTGAGCAGGTGCCCGCCGGCCTTGAACGTCACGGTCCGGCGGGGCAGCTCGTCGACGATGGTCCGCACCAGTGCGCCCAACCGGGCCCGACCGGGCGCGCTCACCGGCACCCCGTGCCGCAGCAGCGGCTCGGCGGTCACCGCCCCGACGCAGCTGGCCAGCACGTCGCTGCGCAACGCGGACAGCACCGCGTCGGTGCGGTCACCGGCGGCCCGCAGCAACGCCTCGGCCGCCGGCGCCGAGGTGAACGTCACCGCGTCCACCAGCCGACCGGCGATCAGGTCGATCAGCCGGTGCAGCGGGGCCGGGTCGGTCGGCGGTGCCCAGCGGTAGACCGGCACCTCGATGACAGTGGCACCCGCCGCCTCCAGCGCGAGCGTGCACTCGGGCTGCCGCTCGCCGTGCAGCTGCATGGCGATGACCTGCCCGGCCACGCCGCGCCGGCGCAGGTGGTCGACCACCTCGTCGCAGCTTTCCGAGGCGGGCGACCACTGGTCGTGCAGCCCGGCCGCCCGGATCGCGCCGCGTGCCTTCGGGCCGCGCGCCACCACGTACGAGCTGGCCAACACGGATCGCAGCGGCTCGGCCAGCCCCCAGCCCTCGGCCGCCTCCAACCAGCCGCGCATGCCGATGCCGGTGTTGGCCATCAAGATGTCCGGCGGCTGGTCGAGGCAGGCACGGGTCGCCTCGCGCAGCTCGGTGTCGTCGGACAGCGGCACGATCCGCAGCGCCGGGGCGAGCACCACCCGGGCGCCCCGTCGTTCGAGCAGCGCGGCCAACTCGTCGCGCCGCCGGTCGGCGGTCACCCCGATGGTGAAGCCCGCCAGTTCTTCCCGCATCAACCCTCCTGTCGCAGCCGCACCTCGACCAGCCCGTTGCGGCAACGTGCGTCGTGTCGGGCCACGGCCACCCCGGGCAGGTCGAGGCAGTGCCCGCTGCGCAGGTCGTACACCTGCTTGTGCAGCGGTGACGCGACAGTCGGCACTCCGCCGCGGCTGCCGACGATGCCCCGGGACAGCACGTACGCCCCGGAGACCGGGTCGCGGTTGTCGATCGCGAACAGCTCGTCGGCGGTCCGGAAGAGCGCGATCTGCACCCCGTCGACCAGGGCGGCGACGCCCCGGTCCGGCTCCAACCGGTCGAGCGGGCAGACGGTGGTCCAGGTCAGCGTGAGGGTCTGGGTCATCGCCGTACCTCCGGTAGGCCGAGGGTGACCGGTTGCCGACGGTGACCATTGGTCGGCTCGGATCCGGTCGGGGACTGGTCGCGTACGGGGACCGGCTGGCCGCGTTCCCGGGTGAAGGTGATCGACGGGTCCGGTACGTCGGGGGCGTTGACGAAGGAGGTGTAGCGGCGCAGCCGATCCGGGTCCTCCAGGACGTCGCGCCACTCGTCGGAGTACGACGACACGTGCTGGGCCATCGCCGCGTCGAGGTCCTCGCAGAGTCCGAGCGAGTCGTCCACGATCACCGAGCGCAGGTGGTCAAGGCCGCCGTCCATGGCCTCGATCCAGCCGGCGGTGCGTTGCAGCCGGTCGGCGGTGCGGATGTAGTAGATCAGGAATCTGTCGATCAGCCTGATCAGCGCGTCCGTGGACAGGTCGGTGGCGAACAGGTCGGCGTGCCGGGGCCGGAAACCACCGTTGCCGCCGACGTAGAGATTCCAGCCGGTCTCGGTGGCGATGATGCCGAAGTCCTTGCTGCGCGCCTCCGCGCACTCCCGGGCGCAACCGGAGACCGCCGACTTCAGCTTGTGCGGAGCACGCAGCCCGCGATAGCGCAGCTCCAGCGCGACGGCCAGTCCCACCGAGTCCTGCACCCCGTACCGGCACCAGGTCTCGCCCACGCACGACTTCACGGTGCGCAGCGCCTTGCCGTACGCGTGCCCGGACTCGAAGCCGGCGTCGACCAGCCGCCGCCAGATCTGCGGCAGCTGCTCCACCCGCGCCCCGAACAGGTCGATCCGCTGCCCACCGGTGATCTTCGTGTAGAGCTGGAAGTCCCGGGCGACCTCGCCGATCACGATCAGCTTCTCCGGGGTGATCTCGCCGCCCGGGATCCGGGGCACCACCGAGTAGCTGCCGTCGCGTTGCAGGTTGGCCAGGAAGTGGTCGTTGGTGTCCTGCAACGACGCCTGTTCGCCGTCGAGCACGTGCCCGCTGCCCAGCGAGGCGAGGATGGACGCCACCACCGGCTTACAGATGTCGCAGCCGCGGCCACTACCGTGCTCGGCGACCAGCCGGGAGAAGGTGCGGATGCCGCGGACGCGGACGATCTCGAACAGCTCCCGCCGGCTGACGTCGAAGTGCTCGCAGAGCGCGCTGGACTGTGCCACCCCTGCCGCGTCCAGGAGCTGCTTCAACATCGGCACGCAGGACCCGCAGCTGGTGCCGGCCCGGGTGCACGCCTTCAACGCCGGAACGTCCGCGCAACCGTCGGCGATGGCGGCGTCCACGTCGCCCCGGGTCACCGCGTTGCAGGAGCAGACCTGCGCGGCGGCGGGCAGGGCCCCGGCGTCCGCGCCGCCACCGTCCGGGGCGAGCAGCGCCAGCGGCGCGGCCGGCAGCGGGCCGCCCACACTGGCCCGCAGCGTCGGGTACGCGCTGGCGTCACCGACCAGCACCCCGCCGAGCAGGGTGTGCGCGTCGTCGGAGAGGACCAGCTTCGCGTAGACCCGGGTGGCCGGGTCGGTGAACGTGACGTCCAGGCAGCCCTCGGTCGTGCCGTGGGCGTCGCCGAACGAGGCCACGTCGACGCCGAGCAGCTTGAGTTTGGTGGCGGTGTCCGCGCCCGGGAAGGTCGCCGCGCCGCCGACCAGCCGATCGGCCACCACCTCGGCCGTCGCGTACCCCGGCGCGACCAGACCGTGGCAGGTGCCGTCGACCGCCGCGCACTCTCCGACGGCCCAGATCCGCTCGTCGGCGGTACGACAGGTCGCGTCGACAAGCACCCCGCCGCGCGGGCCCAGCGGCAGGCCGGCGTCCCTGGCCAACTGGTCCCGGGGCCGGATGCCGGCGGCCACCACCACCAGCTCGGCGTCGAGGGCGGTGCCGTCGGACAGTTCCAGGGCGGCGACGCCGCCGTCCGGGCCCTGACGGATCGCTGTGGTCGCCACCCCGAGATGGGTCCGTACGCCCAACTCGTCGACGTAGCGGCGGAGCATCGCGCCGCCGGCCTGGTCCACCTGCACCGGCATCAGCCGGGGCGCGAACTCGACCACGTCGGTGCTCAGGCCGAGCAGTCGCAGGGCATTGGCGGCCTCCAGCCCGAGCAGCCCGCCACCGATCACCGCGCCGACCCGCCGGCCCCGCGCGTACGCCCGGATCGCCGCCAGGTCGTCAAGGGTCCGGTAGACGAAGACCCCGGGCAGTTCCGTGCCGGCCACCGGCGGCACGAACGCGTACGACCCGGTGGCGAGCACCAGCGCGTCGTAGCGGTATTCGCCGAGGGCGGTGGTCACGACCTGGCGATCCCGGTCGACGGCGGTGGCCGGCTCGCCGAGTCGCAGCCGCACCCCGTCGTGCGGAGTGTGCAGGTTGAGTTCGCTCTCACTCACCCCGTCGAAGTACGCCGAGAGCCGCACCCTGTCGTACGCCGGGCGCCCCTCCTCGGCCAGCACTGTCACCCGCCAGTTGCCCTGTGGGTCGCGGGCGTGCAGCGCGTCCACGAAACGCTGCCCGACCATGCCGTTGCCGATGACGACCAGTTCGCCGCCGCTCATCGCGTCACCTCCACCGATTCCGCCTGGCTCAGCCAGTCGACGATGCCGCTCACCGCGTCCCGGCATCCGCCGCATCCGGTGCCGGCCCGGGTCGCGGCCACCACCGCATCGACAGTCCGGGCACCGGAGCGCCAGCTTCTGACCAGTGCGCCCTTGCTCACCGTGTTGCACTGACAGACCGTGGCCGCGTCCGGCATCAGCGCCGGTGAGGCGGCCGGGGTAGCGCCGACCGCACCGAGTGCCCGGCCGAGCAGCAGCGCCCGTCGGTCACTCGGCACCGGCTGACCACGGTCGAAGAGTTGGATCACCGTGCCGACCGCCGGGTTGTCGCCGAGCAGGATCGCGCCGATCAACCGCTCGTCCCGGATCCGCAACCGGGCGTACGTGCCCCGGGTCGGGTCGGCGAAGGTCAGCTCCTCGCCCGGCCCGCCACTTGCCGCGTCACCCATCGACGCCAGGTCGATGCCGGCGGCCTTCAGCCGGGTCACCACCGGCCGGGGCCGGTACCGGGCCAGTGGGTCCGTCCCGGTCAGCACGTCGGCGAGCACCTGGGCCTGGGCCCAGGCGGGCGCGACCAGCCCGGTGAGCACGCCGTCGTGCTCGGCGCAGTCGCCGATCGCCGAGATGGACCGGTCGGTGGTGCGGAGCCTGTCGTCCACCACCACGCCGCGCCGCACCGTCAGGCCGGCGGCCTGCGCGAGGGCGGTGTCCGGGCGTACGCCGCAGGAGAGCACCAGCAGGTCGGCGCGGAGCGACCGGCCGTCGGCCAGGTCGAGGCGGACACCACTGGCGTCCGCGGCCACGCCGGTCGCCGACACCCCCAGTTGGACGGTGACGCCGAAACCGGCGAGCGTGCCCGCGAGCACCGCGCCGGCCACCGGGTCCAGTTGCCGTTCCATCAGGTGCTCTCTCGGGTGCACCACTGTGGTGGCCAGCCCCCGGGTGGCCAGCCCTCGCGCGGCCTCCAGACCGAGCAGCCCGCCGCCGAGGACCAGCGCGCTGCGGGCGCCGTCCGCGGCGGCGAGGATCCGCCGGCAGTCGTCCAGGGTCCGGAAGGGGACCACCCGCTCCGGCAGGTTCGCCGGGTCGAGGCCGGGAAGCGTCGGCACCACCGCCCGCGCGCCGGTGGCCAGCACCAGGTGGTCGTACCCGATTCGTTCGCCGTCGTCGGTGCGGACCTCCCGGGCGGACCTGTCGACAGCGATCACCGGTACGCCGCTGCGCAGGTCGACGCCGTGCCCGGCGGCTTCGGTCAGCTCCACGTCCGGCTCGTCGATCCGGCCGGCCAGCAGGGTGGAGAGCAGGATCCGGTTGTACGCGCGGTGCGGCTCGGCCCCGAGCACTGTGACCTTCCGGTCTCCCTCCCGGGCGTGCAGCTCACCGGCGAGGCGCGCGCCCGCCATCCCGTTGCCGACGATGACCACCCGGGCGGTCATGCCTTCTCCACCCGAACCGCGCAGATCTTGAACTCGGGCATCCCGGAGATCGGGTCCACCGCGTCATTGGTCACCGAGTTGGCGCGTCCCGCCCCCGCGTAGTGGAACGGGGCGAACACGGTGTCGGGTCGGATCCCGGCGCTGAGCCGGGCCGGCGCGCGGAACTCACCTCGCCGGGAGGTGACCCGGACCGGGTCGCCGTCGTCGATGCCCAGCCGGGTGGCCAGGTCGGGGTGCAGTTCGACGAACGCCTCCGGGGCGGCGCGGCGCAGCGCGGCCACCCGTCGGGTCTGGGTGCCCGACTGGTACTGCGCCAGCACCCGACCGGTGGTGAAGTGCAGCGGGTACGTGGCGCAGACCTCCTCGGCGGCCGGCCGATGGTCGACGGGGTGGAAGCGGGCCCGGCCGTCCGGGGTGGCGAACCGGTCGGCGAAGAGTCGGGGCGTGTCCGGCCCGTCCTCGGTCGGGCAGGGCCAGTAGACCCCGTCGTCGGCGTCGATCCGGTCCCAGCTGATGCCGGCGTAGTCGGCGGCCCCACCTGCGGAGGCGCGGCGCAGCTCGGCGAAGACGACGGCCGGGTCGGCCGGGAACCGAGCCGCCGCGACGGCGGCCGGTCGCACGCTGGCCGGGTTGGCGTCGGTCGGGTCGACGTCAGCCGATTCGGCGTCGGCCAGCCGTGCCGCCAGGTCGGAGATGATGGCGAGGTCGGTCCGGACACCCGGCGGGGGCGGCCGTAGCGCGCGTCGACGCAGCACCCGACCTTCCAGGTTCGTCATGGTGCCGTCCTCCTCGGCCCACTGCGCGGTGGGCAGCACCACGTCCGCCAGCGCGGCCGTCTCGGAGAGCAGGAGGTCCGCGACGACCAACAGGTCGAGGTCGCGCAGCCGGCCCTCGATCCGGGCCGCCCGGGGTGCCGAGACCACCGGGTTCGATCCGAACACCAGCATCGCGCGCGGGCCACCCGGGGTGCCGAGCGAGTCGAGCAGTTGGTAGGCGGGCACTCCCGGGCCGGGCAGTTCGTCGGCCGGCACGCCCCAGACCCCGGCCACGTGCTCGCGGGCCGCCGGGTCGTCGATCCGCCGGTAACCGGGGAGCTGGTCGGCCTTCTGCCCGTGCTCCCGGCCGCCCTGGCCGTTGCCCTGGCCGGTGAGGCAGCCGTACCCCGAACCGTCGCGGCCGGGCAGACCGAGGGCGAGGGCGAGATTGACGTACGAGGTGACGGTGTCCACCCCCTTGGCGTGCTGCTCCGCGCCGCGCGCGGTCAGGATGATCACGCGACCGCCGGTGCCCAGCGCGCGGGCGGTCGCCTCCAGGTCGGCCACCGGCACCCCGGAGAGCTGTTCCGCGCGGGCCGGCCACCAGGCGGCGACGCCTCGACGGACCGCGTCGAAACCGGTGGTGCGGTCCGCCACGTAGGCGCGGTCGACCCAACCCTCGGTGAGGGCGATGTGCAGCAGCGCGTTGGCCACCGCGAGGTCGGTGCCGGGCAGCGGTTGCAGGTGCAGATCGGCCTGGCGGGCGGTGGCGGTGACCCGGGGGTCGATGACGATCAGTTTCCCGCCGTTGCGGCGCTGCTCGGTGAGCCAGCGCACCAGCGGCGGCATGGTCTCCGCCGGGTTCGCTCCGACCAGCAGCAGGGTGTCGGCCCGACCCAGGTCGGCGAGGGGGAACGGGAGCCCACGGTCGATGCCGAAGGCGCGCATCCCGGCGGCTGCCGCCGAGGACATGCAGAACCGTCCGTTGTAGTCGATGTGCCGGGTGCGCAGCCCGATCCGGGCGAACTTTCCCAACGCGTACGCCTTCTCGTTGGTCAGGCCACCACCGCCGAAGACGGCGACCGCGTCCCGGCCGGCGTCGTCCTGGACGGCGCGGATGCCGGCGACCACCCGATCGAGCGCGGTGTCCCAGCTCGCCGGGTGCAGTTCGCCGGTGGCCGCGTCGCGCACCAGCGGAGTGGTCAGCCGTTCCGGGTGGTCGAGCAGTTCGGCGGCGGTCCAACCCTTCTGGCAGAGCCCGCCCCGGTTGGTGGGGAACTCACGCGGGTGGACCGTCACACCGGCGTCGTCCGCGCGCAGCGTCATCCCGCACTGCAGTGCGCAGTACGGGCAGTGCGTCGCCACTTCCCGGGGCGTCAGCCCCGGTGGAGTCGCCGACCGTGCACCGTCTGTCATGTCGGGAAAGCGTGCCGTCGGGCGGTTTCCGGTCCGGGTCCCTTCTGTTTCGGTCCTGTCAAGTGGGGCTCACACCGCACAGGGGCAGCGAGTGTGACGGGTGGGTGACGGCCGGTCAGCGCGAGCCGGCGCGGCGTGGTCGGCGGGTCAGGGACAGCCAGCCCAGAAACCGGGCGTGGAGTGCCCGCAGGTCAGGGCGAAGGCCTAGGGAGTACAGGTCGTCGACCGCGTCATGCATGTTCGCTGCCAGGTAGAAGGCCAGGGCGATCGAGTGGCCGTAGTACTCGGTCGCGAGGTGAAGCTGAGCCGGCGCACACGGCCAGGGCGCGGCGCAGTTGCGGCAGAGCCACGCCGGGCGCATCGGATGGTGCGGGCGAGGGCGGCGGGTCATCCGACCCTCACCGGACCGCGTTTGACGGGCCTGCGGGTGGTTGGCCGACGGGCCGGCGGGGCGGGCGGGTCCGGCCAGATCAGGCCCGCGGGCATCACGAACAGGGACCGGCGCGCGACCGCATCGCCGCTCGCGGCCAGTTCGTAAGCGTCAATCCACAGCCACCCGTCGTACGTCGGCCAGTCGAGAACGCGAATCACGCGGACGAAGATCGGGCGCATGAACTGCACACTCGCGGCGCGGGTCAGGTGCAAGACGTCACCCGTGTGCGGCTTTCGCGGTTTGGGCGGCGGCTCGGGTTCCCGATCGGGCGGCTTGTCCGGCACGGTGTCTTCCCCCTGCTCGTCACTTTGGGAAGGGCCACCCCGTGCAAGCTCGCCCGCGCAGATCTTGGACAATTTCCGTTCTCGCGTAACGGAAAGTGTCCAAGATCTGCGCAGTCCAGGGGCGGCCCCCGGTACGAACGCGTCCACCGGTTTTCAGGGTCCCTACCGGCCGCGCCGCCGGATCCCACCTTGCGGGCAGTGATGGGACAAGAACAGCCCGTAGCGATATGGTCACGAGACATTCCGCGCATCCGACGGGGGAAGCCGTGAACGATGCGCTGCGCGCCGCGCTAGCCGAGACGGGACACTCGATTGAGTCCCTGGCAGGGTTGGTCGGGGTCGATCGGAAGACGGTCGCGCGCTGGCTGAACCACGACCACATTCCCCACCCCCGACACCGGGAGGCGGCGGCGAGTGCGCTCCGACGGCCCATAGGGGACATCTGGCCGGACACTTCAAGACGCCGCGAGCCAATTTGGTTCCGACCATGGCAAGAGATCGAGCGCGAGGCGATCTCGCTGCGGTCGTTTCAGTCGACCGTCCTTCCCGGCCTGCTCCAGACCGAGGCATACGCTCGCGCCGTGCTCGCCGGAGCCGACGTCATCGCCCGCAGCGACGTCGAGCGGCACCTAGCCTCACGACTGGCCCGGCAAAGCATCCTGACCCGCGACGACCCGCCACACTTCACCGCCGTTGTGGACGAAGCCGTGCTGCGGCGGCCAGTCGGCGGGCGAGCCACCATGCGTGAGCAGGTGCAGGCTCTCATCACCGCGTGCGGGGCCCCGCACGTCCGCGTGCACATCGTCCCCTCCACCGTCGGCGCGTACGCTGGCCTGAACGGTCCCTTCGTGATCGCCGTGGGGTCCGAGCATCGGATTGCCGGCTACCTCGACAATCAGCTTCAGGGGCAAGTCGTTACCGGTGCCGAGGACATAGCGGCGATGCTGGCCGCATGGGAGAACGTACGCGGCGAGGCGCTGTCCCACTGGCAATCCGTCGATCTACTTACGGAGATGGCGAAGACATGGAACTGACCGGCGCGCAGTGGCGTAAGAGCACCCGCAGCAGCGGCAATGGCGGCGACTGCGTCGAGGTTGCCGACAACCTGCCTGGCGTCGTTGGCGTCCGGGACTCGAAGGACCTGGCAGGGCCGGCGTTGGTCTTCGGGTCAGCTGCCTGGCGGGCGTTCGTCGGTATGGCGAAGGCACACGACCCGGCCTGACCAGCATGACGCAGTGAGCCCTCGGCTCCTGGAACCTCAGGAGAGCGCCGGGGGCTTTCGCGTGTCCGGGGTCAACCACCCGCCAGGCAGCGCATGCGCGGCCAGGGACCGACCACGTAGACCGCTCGCGACGGTCCGGCTTCGCTGCGGCGGAATCAGCGGTGACTCGGGCGATGGCAGGTACGAGTCGGGATGGCCTTTGGAGCTGAATCGCTGACGACATCAACACCGGTTCGTTGGCTTATAATGTGGGAAATCTGTCTCAATAGACGGGAGTGCGCGATGAGCGTGACGGACGTCTTCGACGCGGTGGCCGGCACGTACGACGAGGCGCGCAGGCGGTTGATCCCGTGCTTCGACGCCTTCTACGGCACCGCCGTCCAGGTGGCCGCGCCGCCGTTGCGGGCCGCGCTCGCCACCGGGCGTACCCCGGAGGTGTTGGATCTGGGCGCCGGCACCGGCCTGCTCTCCCTGCTGCTGTCCGCAGCGGTGCCCGGAGTCCGGCTGACCCTGGTGGACGGAGCGCCGGCGATGCTCGCCCGCGCCACCGACCAGTTGGACGGGCGGTCCGTGCCACACCGAACGGTCCACGCCGACCTGGCCGACGAGTTGCCGCCGGGCCGGTACGACGCGGTGGTCAGCGCGCTGGCGATCCACCACCTGGACGACGCCGGCAAGCGCGCGCTCTACCGGCGGGCCGCCGCCGCGCTGGCACCGGGCGGGGTGTTCGTCAACGCCGAGCAGGTCGCCGGCCCGACCCCGGAGCTGGACCGGCGCTACGACGAGGTGTGGCTGGAGCGGATCACCGAGTTGGGCGCGTCCCCCGACGAGATCGCGGCTTCCCGGGAGCGGATGCGCCACGACCGCCCGGCCACGGTGGCCGACCAGTGCCGGTGGCTCGCCGAGGCGGGCCTGGTCGACGTCGACTGCTACTTCAAGGAGTGGCGCTTCGCGGTGTTCGGCGGTCGGGCCGGGTAAGCCTGACGGAATGTGCGTTTCCCCGCCCGGGGGCGAGTCGAGGAAGCAGGGATGACTGTTGGTCACACCGGTGGGTAATCTGCTCGGCATGACTGCCAAGGTGACTCTCTCGTTCACGGACGAGACGATCGAGGAAGCGCGGCGGTTCGCCAAGCGCGAGGGGCTGTCGCTCTCCGCGTGGATGGACCAGGCCGCCCGGGAGAAGGCGCTGCGCGAGGTCTTCACCGCGCACGCCGCCGCCGTGGGCCGCGCCAGCCTGGATCTGGAGTCCGCCGCGCTCGCCGACGCCCGCGAGGTGGGCATGGTCAACGACCTGTTCTCCGGCGGACGGCCGCGTGCTGCGTAGGGGTGAGATCTGGCGCATCGAGGGCGCTCGGGAACGCCTCGGCCTCGTGATCAGCTCGGACGTCTACAACTCCACCGACGTGCCCATCGTGATCGTGGTCGAGGTGGTTGAGGAGTCGCTGCTGCGGGACTCGCCGCTCGCCGTGTCGATGGGCCGGTACGTGGTGATGCCCGACCGGATCTCCTCGCCCATGAAGAAGTGGTTCACCGCGTGCGTGGACGTCGCCGACACCGACACCATGCTCCGGGTCGGCCGCGCGCTGCGTATCCTCCAGCAGCTCTGACCGTAAGGGCAGCTCCGATCGCGCCGTCCCGGTGGCGTGCTCACCATCGCCGCCGGCCCGTGGTGCGATAGCCGTTTCCGGCCCGACCCGCGACGGGCACTGCCAGGTAACCGGGCGTTCCTAGCGTTTCCCCTCGTCACATCGACGAGGAGGAGCCGCCGTGAGCACGCTCACCAGCACCGTAGTCACCGCCGAGCCGCCTGCCGTCACCGGTCGCCGGCAACCGCTGCACGACTGGCGCCCCGAGGACCCGGACTTCTGGCAGGCCACCGGCGCGCCGATCGCCCGGCGCAACCTCTGGGTCTCGATCTTCGCGGAGCACGTCGGCTTCTCGGTGTGGAGTCTCTGGTCGGTCACCGTGCTCTTCCTCGGCCCCGCCTACGGCATCGATCCGGCCGGGAAGTTCCTGCTCACCGCCGTGCCGGCCGCCCTGGGCGCGGTGCTGCGGCTGCCGTACACGCTGGCGGTGGCCCGCTTCGGCGGACGACGCTGGACGATCATCAGCGCACTGCTGTTGCTGGTGCCCGCGGTCCCGATGACGGTGCTGCTGGAACCCGGGGTGTCCTACACCACCCTGATGGTGCTCGCCTGCCTCACCGGGGTCGGCGGCGGCAACTTCGCCTCCTCGATGGCGAACATCAACCTGTTCTACCCGCAGCGGCTCAAGGGGCGGGCGCTCGGGCTCAACGCCGGTGGCGGCAACCTGGGCGTACCCGCCGTGCAGTTGGTCGGCCTGGCGGTCCTCGCCACCGCGGGCGCCGCGTACCCCCGGTTGGTGCCGGCGGTCTACCTGCCACTGATCGTGCTGGCCGCGCTCGCCGCGGCCCGCTGGTTGGACACCGTGCCCGGGGCGCGCAACGAACCGGGCGCGTTGCGGGAGGCGGCCCGTGATCCACACACCTGGGTGATGTCGCTGCTCTACATCGGCACCTTCGGCTCGTTCATCGGCTTCGGTTTCGCCTTCGGTCAGGTGCTCCAGCTCCAGTTCGCCGAGCGGTTCCCCACCCCGGTCGACGCCGCCTGGCTGACGTTCCTGGGCCCGCTGGTCGGCTCGCTGATCCGGCCGCTGGGCGGGCACCTCGCCGACCGGTTGGGCGGGGCACGGGTGACCTTCTGGAACTTCGTGGCGATGGCGGCCGGCGCGAGCACCGTGCTGTACGCGGCCCGGGAGCGCTCGTTCGGGCTCTACCTCGCCGGGTTCCTCGCCCTCTTCGTCTTCTCCGGCGTCGGCAACGGCTCCACCTACAAGATGATCCCGGCGATCTTCCGGGCCCGGTCGGCGGACGCGGTGGCCACGGGTCAGCGTGATCCGGAGGCCGCCGCGCGGTGGGCGCGTCGGATGACCGGCGCGTTGATCGGCATCGCGGGTGCGATCGGCGCCTTCGGCGGGGTGCTGGTCAACATCGCGTTCCGCCAGTCGTTCCTCAGCTCGGGCAACGCCGACGCCGCCTACCTGGCCTTCATCGGCTGGTACGCGTTGTGCTTCGCGGTCACCTGGGTGGTCTACCGCCGTCCGAGGGCCGGTCGACTCGCCAACGTGTGAGGTGAGACACCCTCGGCGCGTCGCCGCGCGGGACCGCACCCCCGTTTTGACCTGCGGACGGGGCGCCGGGTATCGTTGCCTGCTGTTGTACGACATCCAGAGGCGTGCCCCTTCAGGTACGCTTGGTCGTTCGTGCGCGCTGGTCCGGCCTGCTAGATCTGGTCACCTCGGCGCGCGACCCCAGACCGACGACGAGACAAGGTAGACCTGTGCGTACGTACAGCCCGAAGCCGGGTGAGATCGAGCGTCAGTGGCACGTCATCGACGCCTCTGATGTCGTGCTGGGCCGCCTGGCCACCCACGCCGCCACGTTGCTGCGTGGTAAGCACAAGCCGACTTTCGCGCCGCACGTCGACACGGGCGACTTTGTCGTCATCGTGAACGCGGGCAAGGTTGCGTTGACCGGCAACAAGCGTCAGACCAAGGTCGCTTACCGCCACTCCGGTTACCCGGGTGGTCTGAAGCAGATCGGCTACGACGAGCTGCTGACCAAGCGTCCCGAGCGGGCCATCGAGCTGGCCGTGAAGGGGATGCTCCCGCACAACAAGCTCGGCCGTCAGCTGATCAAGAAGCTGAAGGTCTACGCCGGTGCCGAGCACCCGCACCTCGCGCAGCAGCCGGTGCCGTTCGAGATCAAGCAGATCGCGCAGTGAGCGCGGGCGAAGGAAGCAGCATGACCGACATCATCGAGACCGAGGTCGCCCCGGAAGCCCCCGAGGCCACCGAGGCGCCGGCGCCCGTTGCCCGCGCGCCTCGTGGTGACCGGCCGATCCAGACCGTGGGCCGCCGCAAGGAGGCCATCGTCCGGGTCCGCATCGTCCCGGGCACCGGCAAGATCACCTGCAACGGCCAGGACCTCGAGGCCTACTTCCCGAGCAAGGTGCACCAGCAGCTCATCAAGGACCCGCTGGTCACCGCCGAGAAGCTCGAGCAGTTCGACGTCATCGCGAACCTGCGTGGCGGCGGCACCACCGGCCAGGCCGGTGCGCTGCGGCTGGGCATCGCCCGCGCGCTGATCATCAACGAGCCGGACGACCGCCCGGCCCTGAAGAAGGCCGGCTTCCTCACCCGTGACGCCCGCGTCAAGGAGAGCAAGAAGTACGGCCTCAAGAAGGCCCGTAAGGCTCCCCAGTACTCGAAGCGCTGATCTTTTCCAGCGCGTTGTACTTCTGACGGACGGCCGGTCCGCCTCCCCCTCGGGGGAGGCGGGTCGGCCGTTCCGCTTTCTCCTCACTGGCAGTGCTCTTTCGGAGGTTGGCGGGTATGGGTCGGTTGTTCGGCACGGACGGCGTACGCGGGCGGGCAAACGCGGATCTCACCCCGGAATTGGCGCTGGCGCTCGCGGTGGCAGCCGCGCACACACTCGCCGAGACGGACCGCAGTCATCCGCCGCTCGCCGTCGTCGGTCGCGACACCCGCGCCAGCGGCGAGATGCTGGAGGCCGCCGTGGTCGCCGGGCTGACCAGCGCCGGCGCCAACGTGGTGCGGGTCGGCGTGCTACCCACCCCGGCGGTGGCGTTCCTCACCGCGGAGGCCAAGGCCGACCTGGGTGTCATGCTCTCCGCGTCGCACAACCCGATGCCGGACAACGGCATCAAGCTCTTCGCCGCCGGTGGGCACAAGTTGCCCGACGAGATCGAGATGCAGATCGAGGCGGCCGTCGAGACGAACGCCACCACCGCCTGGGACCGGCCGATCGGTGCCGGCGTCGGCCGGGTGCACGACCTGCTCGACGGAGCCGACCACTACGTCCAGCACCTGGTGGGCACCGTTCCGCACCGGCTCGACGGGATCAAGGTAGTGGTCGACTGCGCCAACGGCGCCGCCGCCGAGGTCGCCCCCGTCGCCTACCGGGAGGCCGGCGCGGAGGTCATCGCCATCCACGCGGAGCCCGACGGGCTGAACATCAACGACGACTGTGGCTCCAACCACATCGAGGCGCTGCGCGCCGCAGTGGTCGAGCACGGCGCCCACCTGGGCATCGCCCACGACGGCGACGCCGACCGCTGCCTGGCGGTCACCGCCGACGGTGACGAGGTGGACGGCGACCAGGTCATGGCAATCCTCGCGCTGGCCATGCGGGACGCCGGCACGCTCACCCAGGACACCCTGGTGGCCACCGTGATGAGCAACCTCGGGCTGCGCCTCGCGATGTCCGCGCAGGGCATCCGCCTGATCGAGACCAAGGTCGGTGACCGGTACGTGCTGGAGGAGCTGCGCGCCTCCGGGTTGGCGCTCGGCGGTGAGCAGAGCGGCCACATCGTGATGCCCGCGCACGCCACCACCGGCGACGGGGTGCTCACCGGCCTGCACCTGATGGCTCGGATGGCGGCCACCGGCCAGTCCCTCGCCGAGTTGGCCTCGGTGGTCACCAAGCTGCCCCAGGTGCTGATCAACGTGCCGGTCGGCGACCGGACCGTCGGCGCCGCCGCACCCGCCGTACGCGCCGAGGTCGAGCGGGCCGAGGCGGAGTTGGGGGAGACCGGCCGGGTGCTGCTGCGCCCGTCGGGCACCGAGCCGTTGGTCCGGGTGATGGTCGAGGCGGCCACCGAGGCGACCGCCCGTGAGGTCGCCGAGCGGATCGCCGAGCTGGTCCGCACCGCGAGCCCGGTCGCCTGAGACCACCTCGGGGCGGCGTCACAACCGCAGTCGGGCCGCCCGCTCGTACGTGTCGGCGGGGTCCTCGCCGTCGGTGAGGTCGAGATCCTCGGTGACGCGTCCGTCGGTAAGTCGGACCAGTCGGTCGCAGCGGGCAGCGATGGCCTGTTCGTGGGTGGCGAGCAGGATGGTCATGCCGTGCCGTTCACGTAGGTCGAGCAGCAGGTCGAGGATCTGCCCGCCGTTGGTGGAGTCGAGGTTGCCGGTGGGCTCGTCGGC
Source organism: Micromonospora sp. NPDC047187 (assembly GCF_040643355.1). Taxonomy (NCBI): domain Bacteria; kingdom Bacillati; phylum Actinomycetota; class Actinomycetes; order Micromonosporales; family Micromonosporaceae; genus Micromonospora; species Micromonospora sp. NPDC047187. Next base: position 29,094 of record NZ_JBEYUF010000008.1, on the reverse strand, counting down.
CAGCAGCAGGCCCGGCGCTCCCATCAGGGCGCGGGCGATGGCGACCCGTTGCTGCTGGCCGCCGGAGAGCTGCGCGGGCAGGGCGCGCTCCCGCCCGGCCAGGCCGACCGCGTCGAGCAACTCGCGGGCACGGGTCGCGTGATCGGCCCGGCCCCGGCGGGGGAGGACCGGCGCGATCACGTTGTCCAGCACGGTGAGTGCGGGCAGCAGGTGGTAGCGCTGGAACACGAACCCGACCCGTTGCCGGTAGCGGGCCAGTGCAGCCCGACGTAGGTCGCTGACCACCACGTCGTCGACTGTCACGCTGCCCTCGTCGGCCTGCTCGATCGCGCCGATGAGATGCAGCAGCGTCGACTTGCCCGACCCGCTCGGCCCGGTCAACGCCACCACCGAGCCGGCCGCGACGGTCAGGGACACGTCGTCGACCGCGGTCAGCTGGTCCGCCCCGGTGCCGAATCGCCGTGTCAGGTGGTCGACCGAGATCGCGCTACCGATCTGCTCGCTCATGACTGCTACTCCTCTGCCAGAAGTCGGGCGGGTCGTAGGCGCGGCAACAGGGCGGCGGGCACCAGCGCGGCGAAGGCGCTGACCAACGCGCCCGCCAGCGCGACCAGCGCGGCCACCAGGAGCAGCGCGCCGGGAAGGGCGCCGATCAGCCAACCCGCGCTGGCCAGGCCGATCGCCGCGCCGGTCGTCGAACCGACGAGCCCCAGCGTCAACCCCTCGTAGCCGACCAGCCGGCCGAGTTCGGCGTCGGTCCAGCCGACCGCCCGCAGGGTGGCCAACTCGGCGGCCCGGTCGCGGATGTTCAGGTAGAGCACGTCCGCCACCGCAGCGGCACCGAGCAGCACGGTGGCCGCAGCGGCCACGGTGTCCGCGCCGCGCACGCTCAGCGAAACCACGTCGCCGAGCAGACTGCCGACGATCGCGCCCCGGAACGCCCACGCGGCGGCGGTGACCAGCGTCAGCGCGGCCACCCCGATGGCCAGCGCGCCGGCGCCGAGGAACGTGCGCCCGGGGGTGCGGGCCAGATTCACCAGCGCCAACCCGAAGAGGGTGCGTGGCCGGCGTACCCAGCCGGCGGGAGCGACGATCGGGCGGAGGGCGGCGGCCGGGTGGGTGCGCGCGGCCCGCAGCGCCGGCACCAGGCCCGCTGCCACCGCGAGCAGCAGGGCGATGGGTACGGCCAGGGCCGACCGCCGCCAGTCGACGTCGATGCCGAGCGCCATCCCGAGCGGGATCGCGAGGGTCAGCGAGAGCAGACCGGCGACGAGCCCGAGTAGAGCGACCTCGCCCACGATCAGCGCCGCGATGCGGCGGACCGGCCAGCCGAGACACGAGAGCACCGCCAGCTCGGAGCGCCGGTCCCGGACGGCGGCGCTGACCGCGTTGCCGAGGAAGAGCACGCAGACCACCAGCACCAGTACGAAGAGCACCAGACTCTTACGGTCCACCGCCTGGGTGATGACCGACGCCACGCCGAGTGCCGACCAGTTCTCGGTCAGCCGCAGCATCGGCCGGCCGAACGAGCCGGCGGGCAGCTCCACGGTCTGCGGCGCACCCGACGAACCGAGGGTGATGTCCACGTCCAGCCCGGTGCGTGCCGCGATCTGCTCGGCGACCAGTCGGACCCGCTCGGCCGACCGCTCGCTGTAGCCGCCCACGTCGGCCGCCCGCACCCGGATCGCGCTGATCGGGGCCTTGGCCTGTGGCCCGCCGCCACCCTCCAGGATTTTCGGCACGCTGCCGAGGTTGGTGAGGAGCAGCGGCGGCGCGGACAGGTAGCCGGCAGGGTTGCCGCTGGGCGACAGCGGTTGACCGCCCAGCGCTGCCCGGCTGCGGTCGTCCGCACCCTCCGCCGTCGGCGCCTGGTAGGTCTCCAGCGGCAGTTGGCCGAGGTCACTGAACCCGGCCAGCCGGCCCGGGTCGAAGACACCGACTGCCCGCCAGAAGCGATTGGCGGTGTTCGCGCCCACGGGTAGCGGCAGCGCCCGGATCGATCGGGATCCGGTGTCGTCGGCGAGCCAAGGTCGGGGCAGCGGGTTGAACGCCTCCATCTTGCCGTACACCGCGGGGTCGCCGGGCGGCTGCTGGCGGGCCCGCAGGCTGCCGTCGGGTAGCCGGTCGTACTGCACCTCGGCCGACTGCACGACCGTCTGAAGTTGGCCGTGGCAGCACCCGGCCAGGGAAAGCTCCTCGGTGAGCATCGCCTGGTGCCCGGCGGTGAGGTCGTACCGACCGGACCCGGCGGGAGTCCCCTCGGGGCGGCTCAACGTCTCCTCCAGGTCGATCGCCTCCACCCCTGCGGGGCTGATCGCGAGCCGGGTGAACCTGGCCGCCAGCGACTCGTCGATGAAGGGTCGGTTGGTGACGAGGACCGGGACCTCGTGGTTGTCCGCTGAGCCCCGGCGGTTGACGGCGACCTTGTCGTCGGTGCGGACGGCTCGACCGGTGACCACGGCATCGTCGAGTCCGACGAGTTGGTCCTCGGCCGCCGGGTCCACAGCGGCCAGGAGGAACGGCACGGTCAGGTCGTACGCCATAACCAGCCGGTCATTGGGTGTAGCAGAGCCGTCCCGGTCGGTAGCGAGGATGTAGGAGTCGGCTTGGAACCGACCGTCGGGCAGCAGCTGGACGGCGTGCAGGGACCAATCCTCGCGCTCAGAGTAGGTGCCCGGGTTGCCCAGCAGGGCGTATCCCGGATCGCAGATGGGAAGGCTGCGCCCGTCCGGCTGTACCTCGCGGGGCGTCGGCCCGCAGGTGTCCGACCAGGAGTAGGACCGTCCATCGGAGTACGGCACGGCGTCACCGTCGATTCCCCTGTCGATCCGGGGGTAGATCAGCGGCTTCTTGGTCACGTAGACGTACCGGGGTTTGCCCGGTGCGCTGGAGAGACCGCGTTCGGCGTGGAAGGTCGGGTCGACCCGAATGACCTGACGATCCAGCGAGCGGTCGACGGCGTCGGTGAGGTCGAGCGGCGTCGGTAGCAGCGTGGTGGAATAGCCGAGCATCGCGATCGGGGCCGCCACCTCGACGCCGGGGACTGTGGTCACCTGCTCGTACTGCTGTGTGGTGATGCCGCCGAACAGCCCGGAGAGATAGTTGGGGCGGACCAGCCCGCGCTCGGCCTCCAGCGGGGTGCGGGTCCCCTTCGGACGGACCAGGATCTCGTAGGCGACCTGGGTGTTGCGCTCGACAGTGCCGGTGACGTCCAGACGAGAGGTGGTGGTGGCGCCGGTCAGGACCACGAAGCCGGTGGTCGCCACCAGCACGCCGACCAGCAGCGCCACCGACCGCCCCGCACGGCCGCGCAGCTGTCTCCAGATGAAGCCGAGCATCGCGCCTCCCCGTGTGCTGTCCCCACTCTGCGCGATACATTGTGACAATGCAAGACCCGTACCGGAGGTGACATGGCGATCCAGCACGCTGTCCTCGCCCTGCTCGCTGGTGGCCCCAGCCACGGCTACCAGCTCAAGGGCGCGTTCGAGGCCGCCGTCGGCCCGCAGTGGGGGCCGCTGAACATCGGCCACCTCTACCAGATCCTGGACCGGCTCTCCCGGGACGAGCTGGTCGTCGCCGAACGGCAGCCGCAGCCGATCAAGCCGGACCGGGTGGTCTACCAGATCACCCCGGCCGGCCGCTCGGAGTTGGCGCGGTGGCTGGCCGAGCCGAGCCCGCGCAGCGGCGGATTCCGGGACGACTTCTTCCTCAAGGTCACCGCCGCCGCCCGGTCCGGCTCCGCGACCACGGTTCGCGCCGTCCTGAGCAACCAGCGTGGGCACCTGCTGCGCGAGCTGCGCAATCTGGACGGCCTACGGAGGGCCGCCGAGGATCAGGTGGTCAGGTTGCTGCTCACCGCGGCCAGCCGGCACGTGACCGCGGACCTGTCGTTCGTTGACGACGCCGAGGCGGTGCTGCTCGGTGACGAGGGCCAACTGCTCACCCGACTCGCGGCGTCGACAGCGGATCAGTCGGCGACCGACCCGGGATCGGCCGGCTCCGGGCACGTCAGCGGCTCGGGCCCAGAGCGTGCAGCCGGCTGACCGCCTCGGTCAGCACCTCCGGGCGCTTGCAGAAGGCGAACCTGACCAGCCGCCGGCCCGCGTCGACGTCGTCGTAGAAGACCTGGGTGGGCACCGCCACCACACCGCAGCGCTCTGGCAACGAACGGCAGAACTCCACCCCGTCCCGGCCGCCGAGGGCGGTGATGTCGGCGGTGACGAAGTACGTCCCCTCCGAGTCGAGCACCTCGAACCCGGCGTCGGTCAGACCACCGACGAGCTGGTCACGCCGCTGCTGGAGACCGTCCCGGAAACCGGTGTAGTAGTCATCCGGCAGGGCCAGCGCCACGGCCACCGCCGGTTGCAGCGGCGCGGCGTTGACATAGGTGAGGAACTGCTTCACCCGGAGCACCGCCGAGACCAGCGCCGCCGGGCCGCTCGCCCAGCCGACCTTCCACCCCGTGCAGGAGAACGTCTTGCCGGCCGACGAGATGCGCAGCGTCCGCTCCCGCATCCCGGGCAGGCTGGCCAGCGGCACGTGCCTGCTCGCCGCGTCGGTGAAGACCAGGTGCTCGTACACCTCGTCGGTGACCGCGTACGCGCCGAACTCCTGGCACAACTCGGCGACCTGCGCCAACTCCGCCGGGGTGAAGACCTTGCCGGTCGGATTGTGCGGCGAGTTCAGCAGCACCAGCCGGGTGCGCGGCCCGAACGCCGCACGCAGCGCCGCCGGGTCGAAGGCGTACCGGCCGTCGGCCGTGGGGCGCAGCGTCACCGGCCGGCGGACCGCGCCGGCCAGCGCGATCGAGGCGGCGTACGAGTCGTAGTACGGCTCGAAGCAGACCACCTCGTCGCCCGGTTCGCAGAGCGCGAGGATGCTCGCCGCGACCGCCTCGGTCGCGCCCGCCGTGATCACGATCTCGCTGTCCGGGTCGTACCCCAGGTCGTAGAACCGCCGCTGATGCGCCGCGACGGCCGCGCGCAGGGCGGGGATCCCCGGGCCGGGCGGGTACTGGTTCTGCCCGTTGCGCAGCGCCTCGGCGGCGGCGGCCAGCATCTCCGGCGGACCGTCGGTGTCGGGGAAGCCCTGGCCGAGGTTGACCGCGCCGGTGCGTACGGCGAGGGCGGACATCTCGGCGAAGATCGTCGTGCCGAATGGCCGCATCCGGGCCACCAGCGGGTCGACATCGGTGCTCGTCGTCACCTGCGCCAGCCTACGGCCATACCCGGCTCGGACCCCAGCCTCACTCGGGCGCGCAACTGGTCGGCCAGTACCCCCGGGTCTTGTCGACGACCGGCTTGCCGGCGCCGGTGACAGTGACTGTGCAGTCGAGTGGTCTCGCACCCTCATCGTCGGCCCATCTGGCCTCCACCATCACCCTGGTCTTGCCGTTGGTGCGAATGGTGGTGCGCTGGTGGGCTCCGTCCAACCGGCGTCGTCGGGGACGACCCACGGCTGCTCGGCGATCGGGTCCGGGTTGGTCGAGCCGAGCCACAGGCCACCCACGCAGAGGCAGCCACACACGAGTAGGACGAGTGCCACGACGGCCGCGACGACGATCCCGACGATCCGCCCGCTGCTCGTGGCCGGCTTGCCGGGGACCTGCGGATACCCGGGGTAGGCGTACGGCGGCGGATAGCCGGGCGGCGGCCAGCCAGCGGCCGAGGGCTGCCCGCCGGGCATGGGCCACCCCGCTGGCGGTGGCGATCCGGCCGACGGCGGGCCTGAGGCGTCGGGCGTCCACGGGGGCGTCTGTGGGTCGGGCGTCCACGGCGTCGCGGACGGTTGTGGCGTCCACTGGGTGGCGGGCGGAGACGGCGTCCACGGCGCGGCCGGTGGGGCGGGCGCCCAGGGGGCCTGCGCTGCCCAAGGCTGGCCCGGAGCCAGCGGGTCGGGGGCCGGGAACGGAGCCGAGGACCGTGGTGCCGTCGGATCCGGCGGGGGTGCGGGGGAGGCCGGGTCCGGAGCGGATGAGGGTGTTGGGTCGGGCGACGGCGCGTCGGACATGGCTGCTCCGGGCGGGAGTGGGTATGGGACGGACGGGCCGTGGACGGGAGCGCCAAACCCGCCGAGAGACTGTCGCACCCGAAGGCGTGTCGCAACCCCGCCCTCCGGAGCGGGGCGCGAGCTGCCTGTGACGCTCGTCCCGTTGCGGCCGCGCAGGCACTGATCGCTCAGATTCCGTGATTGATAACCCGACTTTCGAGCAACCAACATGAGTGAAACTGGGTTAGGCTGCGGGCCATGTGTGGAATCGTGGGATACGCGGGCGCGCGCCCCGCACTCGGCATCGTCCTCGACGGGCTGCGGCGACTGGAATACCGTGGCTACGACTCGGCAGGCGTCGCGATCGTCTGTGACGACAAGCTGCTGACCGAGAAGAAGGCCGGCAAGCTGGCCAACCTGGAGAAGGTGCTGTCCGAGCGGGCCGCCGACGACCCGACCTCCTGCGCGGCCAGCCCGATCGGCATCGGTGACGGCACCACAGGCATCGGGCACACCCGGTGGGCCACCCACGGCGGCCCGACCGACCGCAACGCCCACCCACACGTCGCCCCCGACGGACGGGTCGCGGTGATCCACAACGGCATCATCGAGAACTTCGCCAAGCTCCGCGCCGAGCTGGAGGCCGACGGCGTCCAGTTCACCAGCGACACCGACACCGAGTGCGCCGCGCACCTGCTCGCCGCCGCGCTGGCCGACCTGCGCGCCGCCGGCCAGCCGGACAGCCCGCAACTGCTCGCCGCCGGCATGCGCGTGGTCTGCCAGCGACTGGAAGGCGCGTTCACCCTGCTCGCGGTGGACGCCGCAGTGCCCGGCGCGGTCGTCGGCGCCCGGCGCAACTCGCCGCTGGTGGTCGGCCGGGGCGACGGGGAAAACTACCTGGCCAGCGACGTGGCCGCGTTCATCGAGCACACCCGGGAAGCGGTCGAGCTGGGCCAGGACCAGATCGTGCTGATCACCGGTGACAGCATCGAGATCACCGACTTCGAGGGCCAGCCCGCCGCCGGCAAGGACTTCCACATCGACTGGGACTCCTCGGCCGCGGAGAAGGGCGGCTACGACTGGTTCATGCTCAAGGAGATCGAGGAGCAGCCGCAGGCCATCGCCGACACGCTGCTGGGCCGGCTCACCGAGAGCGGCGAGATCGCCCTCGACGAGGTCCGCCTCAGCGACCAGGACCTGCGCGACGTCGACAAGATCTTCATCGTGGCCTGCGGCACGGCGTACCACGCCGGCATGGTCGCCAAGTACGCCATCGAGCACTGGACCCGGATCCCGTGCGAGGTGGAGCTGGCCAGCGAGTTCCGCTACCGCGACCCGGTGCTCGACCGGTCCACGCTGATCGTGGTCATCTCGCAGTCCGGCGAGACGATGGACACCCTGATGGCGCTGCGCCACGCCAAGGAGCAGAAGGCCCGGGTGCTGGCGATCTGCAACACCAACGGCTCGACCATCCCCCGCGAGTCCGACGCCGTGCTCTACACCCACGGCGGGCCGGAGATCGCCGTCGCCTCCACCAAGGCGTTCCTCACCCAGGTCGTCGCCTGCTACCTGATCGGCCTGCACCTGGCCCAGGTGCGCGGAATCAAGTTCGCCGACGAGGTGGGCGCGGTGGTCGCGCAGTTGCAGGAGATTCCCGGCAAGCTGCGTGAGCTGCTCGACCGGATCGAGCCCGTCCGCGAGCTGGCCCGGGAGCTGAAGTCCGAGCCGACAGTGCTGTTCATCGGCCGGCACGTCGGCTACCCGGTGGCCCTGGAGGGCGCGCTGAAGCTCAAGGAGTTGGCGTACATGCACGCCGAGGGCTTCGCCGCCGGTGAGCTGAAGCACGGCCCGATCGCCCTGATCGACAAGGGCACCCCGGTCATCTGCGTGGTGCCCTCGCCGGTGGGCCGGGGCATGCTGCACGACAAGGTCGTCTCCAACATCCAGGAGGTCCGGGCTCGTGGCGCGCGGACCATCGTGATCGCTGAGGAGGGCGACGAGGCGGTCGTCCGGTACGCCGACCACCTGATCTACGTGCCGCGTACGCCCACCCTGCTTGCCCCGCTCGTCACCACTGTGCCGTTGCAGGTGCTCGCCGCCGAGATCGCCGCCGCTCGGGGGCACGACGTGGACCAGCCCCGCAACCTGGCCAAGTCGGTCACCGTCGAGTAAGCCTCAGCGGCCCAACACGACCCGGGCCATCCCGTCCAGCGCGGGATTGCCCGGGTCCCAGTAACCGGCGTGCCCGCCTCGCCCACTGCCGAAGACCCGACCGCCGAACCCGGGATCCGACGGGTCGTGCCCGAACCACAGTTCGTGCCCGGTCTGGCCCGGCCAGCCCAGCACGGCGGCCAGCGGAGCCGTACGCAGCAGGGCCTGTCGGCCCAGCTCCTCCGGTGACCGGGCCGCCCGGATCACGTCGTCGGGGGCGCTGCTCGCCCAGACCTCCCCGGGTGGCACACCCAACTCGGTGGCGTGCGACGCGCCGACACCGGGGGAGCCGACGAAGACCAACGCGTCGGCGGCCAGGCCGTGCTCCCGGGCGGCCACACCCACCACCAGCGACCCGTAGCTGTGCCCGAGCACCGTCTGCCGGGCCGGCGGCCCGTCGTGGCTGACGCGCAGCCCCTCCTGGAAGCGGTGCAACGCCGGGCCGGCGTCCCGGGCCTGACCCGCCGAGGCGGCCTCGGTCAGCAGATCCGGAGCGTCGTAGTCCAACCAGAGCACCGCCGCGCTGCGCTCATCCGGGGCGAGCGCGGCACACCGCTCCAGCACCCGGGCCGCCCTGCCCAGCTCGCCGGAGGCGTCGTCCAGGCCGGCGGTCATCCCCGGCACGTAGGTCAGCACCCGGTCGGCGTGGTCCGGGTCGCCGAGCGCCACCACCGCCCGGCCCTCACCCGCCGGATCCAACCCGAGCAGGTACGCCCGCGGCGCCTCGCCGGCCGTCAGTCGCTCGACCAGCGCGTCCAGGCCGGCCAGCCGTCCGGCCACCCCGCGCAACCGGATCAACGCGAGCGGCCCTGGCGACACCTGGGACAGCAGCCGTCGCCGCTCGGCCAGCAGCTCCGCACGCCAGGCGTCGAGCCGTAACCGGTTGGCCCGGTCGCGGACGGCAACCGGTAGCCCGTCCAACCGGCCGACCAGTGCCGGCTCGCGCCCGATCAGCCACCGTCGCTGCGCCGGGGTCAACCCGGACCACCAGGCGCTGACCAGCGCGGGTGCGGCACCGAGGGCCGGTCGGCCCGGCGGGGGCGGGGACGCCCAACCGGTGCCGGCGGCCCTCGCCAGGTCATCCAACCGGTCGGCGGCGACCCGGTCCGCGGCGGCTGCCCCGTCGAGCGCGGCCCGCAGGGCCGCGGCCACCCCAGCCGCTGCCACCCCGGCCCGCTCGGTGGGCCGAAACCGGGCGGGATCGACCCGCACCCCACCCGAACGGTCCACCAGCAGGCCGGCCGCCTCGGCCTGGGCGACCGCCTGGGAGAGCCGTGCCTTCGCCACCGCCAGCCCACCGGCCAACTCGGCCAGCACCTGGTCGACCTCGATCAGCGCGGGTGCGATCGAGGCCAGCTCGTCACGCAGACCGCCGAGTCGAGTGCCCGCCGCCGTGGCTGCCGCACCCGACCAACCGCCCCGCAACCGCCCGGTGGCCGTGCGCAGCTCGCCGAGGTGCCGATCGAGTGGCCCGGCCAACCCCGCCCACGCCGCCCCGGCGGCCCGCCACCCGCCCGGATCGACAGCCCACAGCTGTCGGTAACCGACACTGCTCACCGGGGTAGGGAGGCGAACCGGCCGGCGGCCCGGTCGTCCACCGTCTCGTACGCCTCGGCCGCCGCCCGGACCCCGCCGGAGGTCGCCGCGACCCGGGCACCCAGCCGGCAGAACCAGGCGTGCCCGGCCGCCTCCAACCCGGCCAGCGCCGCGCCGGCTCGCCACTCGGGCGCCGCCACCACCAGCCCGGGCAGCCCCGCGAGGCCCAACGCCAACCGGCGCGCCTCGTCGTCGAGCAGGACGGCGACAGCCCGCAACTCCTCCGGTTGGACGGCGAACGGCTCGTCGGTCATGACCACACCCCCGTGGACGATCGGCATCGACGCGCTGACGCTAGGCACGTACCGGAGGCCGCGCGGTGCCCTGTGGACAGCCGACGTCGAGGCGTACCCCGGGGTGTCCACAGGCGTTGCCCAGCGCGAGCCCGACGGTTAATCTGCGGCCTCGACCGCCGGTAGGGTGGTGTGGTGATCGTCGCTGTCGGCATCGACGTCGTCCTGGTCGACCGGTTCGCCCGGGCCCTGGCACGGACGCCGCTGCTCGCCGACCGGCTCTTCACCGAGGCCGAGCGGCACACCCGCTCCGGCAGCCCGCGCTCGCCCGAGTCGCTCGCCGCCCGGTTCGCCGCCAAGGAGGCGGTGGCCAAGGCGCTCGGCGCCCCGGCCGGGCTCAGCTGGCACGACTGCGAGATCGTGCCCGACCCGGACGGCCGCCCCTGGCTGGCCGTCTCCGGCACTGTCGCGGCGGTGGCCGACGCACGCGGGGTCAACCACTGGCATCTCTCGTTGTCGCACGACGGCGGGATCGCGTCGGCGATGGTGGTCGCGGAACGATGACGTCGGCCGGGAGGGCCGGTCAGGTCCGCCCGCTAACGGAATGGGACACGGTGGCATGAGATCGGTGTGGCGGGTGGCCGACGTACGGGCGGCCGAAGCGGGGTTGATGGGCACGCTGCCGGAGGGGACGCTGATGCAGCGGGCCGCGGCCGGCCTGGCCCGCCGGGCCGCGCTCCTGCTCGCCGAGCGGGGCGGGGTCTACGGAGGCCGGGTGCTGCTGCTGGTCGGCTCCGGTGACAACGGCGGCGACGCGCTGTACGCAGGGGAGCGGTTGGCCCGTCGAGGTGTCCAGGTGTCCGCCCTGCTGCTCACCCCCGGGCGGGCGCACGCCGGCGGTCTGTCCGCGCTGCGAGCCGCTGGCGGCCGGCTGGTCCAGGATCCGACCGGCCCGGTCGACCTTGTCCTCGACGGCATCGTCGGCATCGGTGGCACCGGCGGGCTACGGGCGAACGCGGACGAGGTGGTCCAGCGCCTCGGCGAGCTGCGTGGACGCGACGGGGAACGGGCCACGGTGCTGGCGGTCGACGTGCCCAGCGGGGTCGCGGTCGACACCGGTCACGTGCCGCTGTCCGCGTCCGGTCGGCCCACCGCGGTCCGCGCCGACGTGACGGTGGCCTTCGGCGCGCTGAAGCCCGCCCTGGTGGTCGGGCCGGCCGCCGCGCTGGCCGGGCAGGTCGAGCTGGTCGACATCGGGCTGCGGCAGTGGCTGCGCGGCACTCCGGCGATGCGGGTCACCGAGTGGTCCGACCTCGTCGACTGGTGGCCCCAGCTGGGGCCGGCGTCGGAGAAGTACACCCGGGGCGTGGTGGGGGTGGCGACCGGGTCGGCGACCTACCCCGGTGCGGCGGTGCTCTCCGTGGGCGGCGCACTGGCCGGGCCGACCGGCCTGGTCCGCTACGCCGGCAGCGCCCGCGCCGAGGTGCTGCACCAGCACCCGTCGGTGATCGCCAGTGGGCGGGTCGCCGACGCGGGCCGGGTGCAGGCCTGGGTCTGCGGCTCCGGGCTGGGCACCGGCGCCGACGCGGCGGCCGAGCTGCGCGCCGTGCTGGCCGCCCCGGTGCCGGTGGTGCTCGACGCCGACGCCCTGACCCTGCTGGTGGACGGCTCGCTCGCCGACCGGCTGCGGGGCCGGGACGCGCCCATCGTGGTCACCCCGCACGACCGGGAGTTCACCCGTCTCTGCGGGGAGGAGCCGGGCGCCGACCGGGTCGGCGCCGCGCTGCGGCTGGCCGCCTGGATGAACGCTGTGGTGCTGCTCAAGGGCGACCGCACGGTGATCGGCACGCCGGACGGTCGGGCGTACGTCAACCCGACCGGCACCCCGGCGCTGGCCACCGGCGGCACCGGCGACGTGTTGGCCGGGCTGCTCGGCTCGCTGCTGGCAGCCGGGGTACCCGCCGATCGGGCCGCCGCCTCGGCCGCGTACCTGCATGGGCTCGCCGGGCGGGAGGCGGCCCGGGGTGGGCCGGTGACCGCGCCCGACGTGGCGACCGCGCTGCGTCCGGTGCTGGCCCGGCTGGGCTGAACGGGGCGGTTCCGGGTGCGGTGACCGGATCGCCGCGTCGGGACGTGCGTCGCCGCCCGCGGTGATCACGGCGGAAAGTAGGCTGGGCACATGTGGCAGGCCGAGGTACGCGTCGATCTTGACGCCATCCGCGAGAACGTGAGCAGGCTCCGCTCCGGCACCACCGCCGAGTTGATGGCAGTGGTGAAGGCCGACGGGTACGGCCACGGCATGCTTCCGGCCGCCCGCGCGGCGCTCGACGCCGGCGCTGACTGGCTCGGTGTCTGCACCCTCGACGAGGCGCTCACCCTGCGGCGGGCCGGGGTGACAGTGCCGGTGCTGGCCTGGCTGCTCGCCCCCGGGTTGCCGCTGCACGAGGGGGTCACCGCCGGGGTGGACCTGGGCGCGGCCAGCCTGGCGCAACTGGACGAGATGATCGAGGCGAGTCGCCTCGCCGGGCGCCCCGCCCGCCTGCACCTCAAGATCGATACGGGGCTGTCCCGGGGCGGCGCGACGGTCGCCGACTGGCCCGCGCTGCTGGACGCCGCCGCGAAGGCGCAGGCCGACGGCCTGGTCGAGGTGGTCGGCGTGTGGAGCCACTTCGTGTACGCGGACTCGCCCGGCCACCCCACCACCGACCGTCAACTGGCCGTCTTCCATGAGGGGCTGGCCATGGTCGAGCGGGCCGGGCTGCGACCGCGCTGGCGGCACCTCGCCAACTCGGCCGCCACCCTCACCCGCCCGGACACCCACTTCGACCTGGTCCGCCCGGGCCTGGCCATCTACGGGCTCTCCCCGGTGGCCGGCGAGACGTACGGGTTGCGGCCGGCGATGACCGCCCGCGCCCGGGTGATGCTCACCAAGCGGGTGCCCGCCGGCACCGGTATCTCCTACGGACACGCCTACACCACCGACGCCGACGCGAACCTGGCCGTGGTGCCGCTCGGGTACGCCGACGGGGTCCCCCGGCACGCGTCCAACACCGGCCCGGTGCAGCTCGGCGGCGTACGCCGGACGATCTCGGGGCGGGTCTGCATGGACCAGTTCGTGCTCGACTGCGGCGACGACCCGGTGGCCGACGGCGACGTGGCGACGCTCTTCGGCAGCGGCGTCGACGGCGAGCCGACAGCGGACGACTGGGCCGAGGCGGTCGGCACGATCAACTACGAGATCGTCACCCGGTTCGGCGGCACGCGGGTGCCCCGGGTCTACGACGGCGAGAAACCATGAGCTATCGGATTCCGCGTCCGCGGACGGCCGCGGGCCGGGTAGCCGGGATCGTCGGCGCGGCGGTGGGGGTGGCCGCGGCAGGTCTGGCGGCTGGCGTCGCTACCGAGCGGACCCTGGTCCGCCGGCTCAAGGCCGACCCGGCCGACCGCTACGCGCACGAGACATTCGACAAGCAGCGGTACGACGAGGCGTTCCGCCTGGAGCTGCCGGACGGCACCGACATCCACGTCGAGGTGGTCGAGCCGACCCGGCCGGTGCCGGGGCGACCGACAGTGGTGCTGGTGCACGGCTTCTGCCTGGACATGGGGACGTTCCACTTCCAGCGCCAGATGCTCGCCGCCCGCGGTGACTACCGGATCGTGGCGTACGACCAGCCCGGTCACGGCCGGTCCGGCCGCCTGGAGACCGGGGAGTACGACCTCGCGGTGCTCGGCCGGACACTGCGCCAGGTGATCGACCGGACCGCCCCGGACGGGCCGTTGGTGCTGGTCGGCCACTCGATGGGTGGCATGACGATCATGGCTTTCGCCGAGTTGTTCCCGGAACTGTTCGGTGACCGGGTGGTGGGCACCGTTCTGATGGCCACGTCGGGCGGGCTCGTCGCGGAGACCAAGCTGGTCGCGCCCGCGCTGCTCGGCCGGGTCGGTGGCCCGGTGCTCTACATGGTCAGCAACGCCACCCGGTACGGCGGGCCGGTGATCGACAAGGCCCGCAAGTCGACGTCGAACGTGGCCTGGTTACTGACCCGCAAGTACGGCTTCGGCACCCGCAAGCCCAGCCCGTCGCTGGTGTCCTACGTGGAGACGATGAACTCCCGGACGTCGGCCGACACGGTGACCCGCTACCTGCGGACCCTGGCCACCCACTCGCGCTTCCCGGCGCTGGCGGCGCTGGCGGCAGCTCCGGTGCTGGTGGTGGTCGGCGACAAGGACATGATCACGCCGGTGACCCACTCCGAGGAGATCGTCCGCCGGTTGCCGCACGCCGAGTTCGTGAAGATCAAGGACAGCGGTCACGTGGTGATGTTGGAGCACGCGGACGAGGTCAACGCCGCCCTGGCGCGGTTCCTGGAGTCACTGCAGAGCGTGGAGGAACGGTGAGTCACGTCGTCAAGCTGCCGACCGTCGAGGACACTCGGGACTTCGGCCGGCGGCTGGCCGGGCTGCTGCGTGCCGGCGACCTGGTGCTGTTGACCGGCCCGTTGGGCGCCGGCAAGACCGCACTCACCCAGGGCATCGGCGCCGGGCTCGGTGTTCTCGGGGACATCACCTCGCCGACCTTCGTGATCGCCCGGGTGCACCGCCCCGATCCGGGTCGGGGCGGCCGGGTGGCGCTGGTGCACGCCGACGCGTACCGGTTGGGTGACGCCACCGACCCACGCGCCGAGATCGACGACCTGGACCTCGACGCGTCGGTGGACGACTCGGTGACAGTGGTGGAGTGGGGCGAGGGCCTGGTGGAGCAGTTGGTGGACGCGCACCTGCGGGTTCGCATCGACCGCCGCGACGACGACACCCGCATCGTCGAGCTGGACCCGATCGGCGGTGACTGGGCCCGTCGGCTCGCCGACCTGGGCTAGGTCGGCGGCTGTCGTACCCGATGCCTAGAGTGCGGGGGTCCGACCCGCGCTGTGAGAGGTTCCCGATGCCCGACGACGCCCCCGCCCTGGATCTGCTGGCCCTGCTGCCGGAGCAGTGGCGCAGAGCGCTCACCCCGCACCTCGATCCGGCACGCACCGCAGCGCTGGGCGAGTTCGTCGCCCGGGAATACGCGACGCAGACGGTCTTCCCGCCGGTGGAGGATCTGTTCTCGGCATACCGGCTCTGCCCGCCGCAGGGCACCCGGGTGCTCATCCTCGGGCAGGATCCCTACCACCGGGCCGGGCAGGCACACGGTTTGAGCTTCAGCGTCCGCGACGGTGTGACGGTGCCGCCGTCGTTGCGCAACGTCTTCAAGGAGCTGGGCGAGGACGTGGGCGTCCCCAAGCCGCGCAGCGGCAACCTGAACGGGTGGGCCGCCCAGGGGGTGCTGCTGCTCAACGCGGTGCTGACCGTCCGGCAGGCCACCCCGGGGTCGCACGCCAACGCCGGCTGGGAAGAGTTCACCGACGCGACCATCCGGGCACTGGACGCGGCACCGGAGCGGGTGGTCTTCCTGCTCTGGGGTGGCTACGCCCGCAAGAAGGCCGCGCTGGTCACCAACCCGCAGCACGTGGTGCTGGAGGCCGGTCACCCCAGCCCGATGAACCCGCG
This sequence comes from Micromonospora sp. NPDC047187, assembly GCF_040643355.1. Taxonomy (NCBI): domain Bacteria; kingdom Bacillati; phylum Actinomycetota; class Actinomycetes; order Micromonosporales; family Micromonosporaceae; genus Micromonospora; species Micromonospora sp. NPDC047187. Next base: position 13,516 of record NZ_JBEYUF010000008.1, on the reverse strand, counting down.
CGGCTTCCTCGGTAGCCGCCCGTTCAGCGCGGCCAACAAGGCACTCGCCGACGCCGGCCTGCCCACAGTCGATTGGGAGCGCACCGCCGGCTGAGCCGCTCGTCGACGTCCTGCTGCTGGTTTGGACCGGCACTGGCTCAGCCGTCGCTGGCCAGCTGCCGGTCCCGGTAGCGGCGCAGCAACTCGGCGGCGCGTGGCTCGCTCAGTTCCAGCTCGACCAGCGGCACCACCTGGTAACTCCGCCCACCGTGGCGCACCTCGATCGTCTCGGGCAGCTCGTCGCACATGGTGGCCCTGATCTCCCCGTACCGTGTCGACCACAGGTGTTCGCCCGGCTCTTCTGGCTCCAACCACACCCCGCCGAACTCACCCCAGCGGGCGTTCCACCGCTGCCCGTAGTTCGTCTCCAGCCAGCGGGTGAACGGTTTGGAGTCCTGCCAGCGCAGGGCGATCTCGAGCGCGTCGACCGGCACCGGTGCGCCCTGCAACAGCGCCGCAGTGCTCCCGGTGATCGCCTGCGGAAAGTCGGTGAGCCGATCCAGCAGCCGATCCAACCCCAGCCCGTCGATCCGTTCGGCGATCGGCCGGGCGGCCAGGTCGTCGATCCGGGCGTCGAGGTGTGCGTCCAACGGCTCGACCCCGACGACCAACTGCACATCCATCGCGGCAAGCAACCGCTCCAGTACGGCGATGGTAGGCGCCCGCTCACCGCGTTCGAAGCGGGCCACCGCTGCCTGGTCGACCTCGGCCAGCGCGGCCAACTGACGCTGACTCAGGTCGCGCAGATGTCGTTGCTGCCGTACGGCAGCGCCGAGAAGGGTGACAAGGCGAGTGGATGACATCCCGGCATGGTGGACCAAGGGCGAGACGTCCGCGATCCCGTTGCGGCAGATCGGCGGATGGCGGGTCGCCTTACTTCAATGAGCGTGATGTCTGTGAGTCATCACGATGACCCACAGACATCACGCTCATTCGGGAACGTGGCTCCACCGCTCATTCGGAGCGGCGGTGGCGGGGCGTGACCGGGGCGCGTGGGCGGGGCGGCTAGGCTGGCTTACCGTGCTCGTACTCGTGGTGGACAGCTCGACCCCCGCGGTCACCGCCGCGCTGGTGGAGGTCTCGGCAGACGGCGTGGCGTCGCGTGCGCACCGGTGCACCGTCGACGCCCGCGCGCACGGTGAGCTGCTCGCGCCCCAGGTGGATGCGGTCCTCGCCGACGCTGACGCGCGCCCGCGTGACCTGGCCGCCATCGTCGCCGGGCTCGGCCCGGGTCCGTTCACCGGGCTACGGGTCGGCCTGGTCACCGCCGCGACGATGGGTCAGGTGCTCGGCATCCCCACGTACGGCGTCTGTTCGCTGGACGCCATCGGTTACCCGGCGGCGTCCGGCGCGCCGGTCCTGGCCGCCACCGACGCCCGGCGCAAGGAACTCTACTGGGCCGTCTACGACGGTGCCGGCCAGCGGATCGTCGGGCCCGAGGTGTCCGCGCCGGCGGTCGCCGCCGCGCGCGCCCGCGAACTGGGCGCGACGATCGCGGTCGGTGACGGGGCACACCGGTACGCCGAGGTCCTTGACCTGCCCGTTCGGGTCGAGCCGCGCTACCCGGACGCGACAGTGCTGGCGTTGCTCGCCGCCGAGCGGGTCCGGGCGGGCGCGTCCAGTGAGCGGCTCACCCCGCTCTACCTGCGCCGCCCCGACGCGGTGGCGGCGACCGGCCGCAAACCGGTCCTGCCATGACGGCGGTACGGCTCGAACCGTTCCGCTGGTGGCACATCGACGACGTGCTGCCGATCGAGGCGGACCTCTTCGGCGCTGAGAAGTGGTCGCCCGCCATGTTCTGGAGCGAGCTCGCCAACGGGCACCACTACCGGATCGCCGTCGACGCGGACGGGTCGGTGCTCGGCTACGCCGGGCTCGCCGGCGTTCCGCCGGACGAGGTGTGGGTGCAGAACATCGCCGTCCGCCGGGACGCCCAGCGGCGCGGCGTGGGCCGTGCCCTGCTGGAGGAGTTGCTCGCCGAGGCGGTCCGGCGCGACGCCCGCAGCACCCTGCTGGAGGTCGCCGTGGACAACGCGGCAGCTCAGCGGCTCTACGCGACGTACGGTTTCGAGCCGATCGGGGTGCGGCGCGGCTACTACCAACCGAGCAACACCGACGCGCTGGTCATGCGGCGCGACGCCGAGTCGACCGGGGACGGACCACACGACCATGGCTGACGAACCACTGATCCTGGGTATCGAGACCTCCTGCGACGAGACCGGTGTCGGCATCGTGCGGGGGCACACCCTGCTGGCCGACGCGCTCGCCTCCAGCGTCGAGGAACACGCCCGGTTCGGGGGTGTGGTGCCGGAGGTGGCCAGCCGGGCACACCTGGAGGCCATCGTGCCGACCATGGACCGGGCACTGACCGAGGCCGGCGTCACGCTGGCCGACATCGACGCGATCGCTGTCACCTCCGGGCCGGGGCTCGCCGGTGCGTTGCTGGTCGGCGTCGCTGCCGCCAAGGGGTACGCGGTCGCCGCCGAGAAACCCGTCTACGGCGTCAACCACCTCGCCGCCCACGTCGCGGTGGACACCCTTGAGCACGGCCCACTGCCTGAACCCGCCATCGCGCTCCTGGTGTCCGGCGGCCACTCGTCCCTCCTGCTCGTGGACGACCTGGCCCGGGGTGTCACCCCGCTGGGCGCCACCATCGACGACGCGGCCGGGGAAGCGTTCGACAAGGTCGCCCGGCTGCTCGGGTTGCCGTTCCCGGGCGGTCCGCCCATCGACCGGGAGGCCCGGGCCGGCGATGCCGCCTCGATCGCCTTCCCCCGCGGTCTGACCGCCGCGAAGGATCTCGCTGCCCACCGGTACGACTTCTCGTTCTCGGGCCTGAAGACGGCGGTGGCCCGGTGGGTCGAGGCCCGTCAGCGTGCCGGCGAGCCGGTGCCGGTGGCCGACGTGGCCGCGTCCTTCCAGGAGGCGGTCTGTGACGTCCTGACCAGCAAGGCGCTCGCCGCCTGCCGGGCGCAGGGCATCGATACCCTGGTCATCGGCGGGGGAGTGGCGGCGAACTCGCGGCTGCGGGCGATGGCCGAGCAGCGAGCCGAGAAGTACGGCATCCGGGTCCGGGTACCCCGGCCGAAGCTGTGCACCGACAACGGCGCGATGGTGGCCGCGCTCGGTTCGCACCTGGTCGCCGCCGGGGTCGCTCCGAGCCGACTGGACCTGCCAGCCGACTCGGCACTTCCGTTGACAACGGTCAGCGTGTGACGGGAGCGGCGGACATGATCGTGCGGATGTGGGAGGCACGCGCCGAGGCGTACGGAGTCGCCGACCTGATCACTTGGGTGTGCGACACCGCCCTGCCCGAGTTGGAGCACGACCCGCTTCATGTCTCCAGCGAGGTCTTCTCCTCCACCGACCACCGCGTGGTGGTGATCTCCAAGTGGCGCAGCAACCCCCGCCCGCTGCCGGACCCGCCAGCCCTGCTGGTGGCCCGCGCCCCGCACTCCTGGGACTTCACCCAGGTAGACCGCTGACGCGAGCCACCATCCAGGCCGCTGCCTGATCGGTCAGCTGCGGCGCAACATCCGGTAGGTGGCGATTCCACCCGTGCCCAGCGCGGCGAGGAAGACCAGCCAGACGACCGTGCTGCTGACTCCGACCTGCGGGCCGGAGTTGGCGGAGGCAGCGGCCAGGAGCCCGTCCTCACCCGGGGCGGGCAGCGCGGCCGGCGGCAGCTCCGGCCAACGGACCAGGCCGGTGCTCTCCAGCATCTGCATGTGGTGCTGGACGAACGCGTTGGCGTCCTCGCAGAGCTTGCGGACGGTGGCGTCCCGGGTGCTGGCGCGGACCGCGCCGATCACCGGGAAGATCTTGCCGTGGGCGACCCGGAGCCGGGTGACGAAGATCTGGTCGAACCGAGCGCCGGACGCCTTCTGCATCTCGGCAAGCCAGCCCTTCTGCTCGGCGGTCGGCTCGCTGGGGATCGTCGCGCCCAACTTGTTGGCCGCGTCGACCACGAGCTGGTCGAGCTTCTGGTGCTCGCTGGCGATGCCGGCGCCGATCTCCCGGACCTTCGCCGACTGTCCCTTCTCGGCGGCCATCTGGCCGGCTGGCATCTCCCACAGCCCGGCCAGCCGCACTCCGTTGAGCAGTGTCATGTCGGCGGCGTTGAGCTGCTGGCCACCGGCGGGCGCGGCGACGGCCACGCCGGGCAGGACACCGACCCCCGCGATGATCGCGATGAGCAGCATCGCCGCTCGGTGGGTCCGGGTGCCCAGTCGGCGGTGGGCGGATCTGCGCGGTGCCATGTCTGTGGTGCCTCCTCGGTCCGGACCGGAACGCGTCTGGACCGGGCAGCCGTATCCTGCCGGTTGCCCGTCCGCCCACTGGTACGGACTGATCGCGCGATCAGTTCATCGCGGAGCGACAGGGATCAGCGGGTGACGGCGAGCAGGCCGCCGAGCAGCAGCAGGGTGAGCGCCGCGGCGGCGAAGACCATCAGCAACTCCTGACGCCCGCGCCCGACCGGGCCGGCGTCGACGACCGAGGTGGGCAGGGCCGGTAGATCGCGGGTCAGCGCGGCCAGGTCACCGAGGGTGCGCGCCGTCCACACCGCACCGGCCCGATCGGCGAACTCGTCGAGCGTCAGCCGGCCCGCCGCGGTGTGCTGGTGCAGCGCGGCGACCACCCGGTTGCGGTCGTCGTCGGAGGCGCGCAGCTCGACATCCACGCCGGACAGCGTACGCGGATCAGCCCACGTCGAGGGGGTCGGCGAGGAGCCGTTCGAAGGCCAGCTCGGCGGCACCGATCAGGGGCGCGTCAGTACCCAGTTTCGGCGTGCGCAGCCGGACGTGCTCCAGGCAGGCACCGAGCGCGTTGGAGTTGAGCCGGCTGCGGATCTGGGCCGCCGCCGCGAGGTAGAGGTCACGCATTGTCCCGCCGAAGATGACCATCTCGGGGTTGAAGACGTTCACCAGGTTGGCCACCCCGAAGCCGAGCCAGTCGCCGGCCTGGCGGACCGCCGTCTGGGCCCGGGCGTCCCCGCGGTCGGCCGCGTCGAAGACCTCCAGCAGCGCGTCACGGCCCCGGGCGTCGGAGCGTCCGGCGGCGCGCAGGAGGCCGTGCTCGCCGATCTCGGTCTCCCAACAGCCCCGGGAGCCGCACTCACAGGGCTTGCCGTCGCGGACCACCTTCATGTGGCCGACCTCGCCGCCGTAGCCACCGTGCCCGGTCAGCCGGCGCCCACCGGCGATGATGCCGGCACCCACGCCCACGTCGCCGTACAGGTAGAGGACGTTGTCGCAGCCTGCCGCCACACCTCGTGCGTGCTCGGCGAACGCGGCGACGTCGGCCACGTTGCCCACTGTGACCGGTACGTCGATGCCCAACTCGTCGGCGAGGGCCGCGCCGATCGGCTCGTCCACCCAACCGGTGGTGGGGCCGAGCCGGACCAGGCCGTCGTCCCGGCGGACCATGCCGCAGACCGCGACGCCGGCACCGACGCAGATCGCGTCCGCCGGCACCAGCTGCTGCATCTCCTTGACCGCGCCGGCCAGCAGTGGCGCGGCCTCCGCGGCCAGCAGCCCGCGCGGCCGGTCCAGATCCCGGCGGTCCAGGACCGCGCCACCCAGCCCGATCCGGGCGGCGCGCAGCCGGTCCACCTCCACCGAGTACGCGTACGCGTAGACCCGGGCCGACTCGGGCCGGACGACCAGTGACGGTCGTCCGGCTCGGCCGGTTTCCTTCGGTGCCCCTTCGCTGACCAGCCCCACCGCGGACAGGTCGGCGGTGAGCGCGCCGATGGTGCTGCGGTTGAGGCCCAGCGTGGTGGTCAGTTCGGCACGGGTGGTCGCCCCGTGGACGTGCACGTGTCGCAGCAGGGCCCCGAGGTTCTGCCGTCGGACGTCATCCTGGCTCGGTCCTGGGCGCATGCTGGTGCTACCTCCCGCGCGGTCAGCGGGTGCCGGTGGCTGCCGCGCGGCGGCGGGAGAGCGCGTCGACGCTGGCGGCGAGCAGCAGCACGACGCCGGTGACCACGTACTTGACTCCCGAGGTGTACCCCATCAGGCCCATTCCGTTTTCGATGACCGCGACCACCGCGCCGCCGAGTACGGCGTCGAGGACGCGGCCCTTGCCACCGAAGAGGCTGGTGCCGCCGATCACCGCCGCGCCGACCGCGTAGAGCAGTACGTTACTGCCCCCGGTGTTCGGGTCGACCGAGTTGGCCCGGCTGGCCGCCACGATGCCACCGATGGCGGCCATCGAGGAGCAGATCACGAAGACGGAGATTCGGATCCGGTCGACTCCGATGCCGGCCCGGCGGGCCGCTTCGCGGTTGCCGCCCACGGCGTAGATGTGCCGGCCGTAGCTGGTGCGTTGGAGCACGAAGGTCCAGATGATCAGCAGCACCGCGATGATCGGCACCACGATCGGCACACCCTTGAGCGAGACGATGAGGACGTTGCGGCTGCGCTCGAGGTTGAGCACGTACACAGCGGTGCCGAGGATGACGGCGAGCCCGCCGATCCGCAGCGCCACCACCGCGAGCGGGTCGGTGATCAGGCCGCGGGCCACCCGGGTGCGGTGGCGCAGCAGTTGCACCGCCGCGTAGCCGATGACCGCGAGGGCGGTCAGCGCCCAGCCCAAGGTGGGGCCGAGGTTGCGGTTGGCGATGGCGACCAGCACGTCGTCGCGGACGGCGATGTTGGTGCCATCCTTGACGAGCAGCAGCACGACGCCCTGGAAGGCGAGGAAGCCGGCGAGGGTGACCACGAAGGACGGAATGCCGATCTTCGCGACGAGCATGCCGAGCGTGCTGCCGATGACCACACCGGTGGCGACAGCGGCGAGCACGGCGACCCACCAGGGGTAGCCGAGCACTGTGACCACATTGGCCAGCACCGCCGCGCAGACGCCGCTGGCGAAGCCGGCGGAGAGGTCGATCTCGCCGAGCAGCAGCACGAAGACCAGGCCCATCGCGATCAGCGTGACCGCCGCGCCCTGGGTGAAGAGGTTGGCGAAGTTGCCGGCCGACAGGAACGACGACGGCCGCATGATCGCGAAGACGGTGCAGAGCACGATCAGGCCGAGTACGGCTGGCAGCGCGCCGACGTCGCCACCGCGTACCCGACTGAGGTAGTTGCGGAAGTGGCCTCCGATGGTCGGCGGCGGTGTGACGGCGGCGGGTCCGTCCTTCCGCACGGCGGTGGTGGTCATCGGGCGCCTCCTGAGATCGAGTCGGCCGGCTGCGGGCCGTCGCCGTTGCTGCCCGGGTCGGTGGCGAGGCCGAGCCCGCCCGAGCGCCCGGCGGTGATCAGCTCGACCACCTGGGCGTGGGTGATGTCGGTGGTCTTCACCTGGGCGACCATCTGGCCGAGGTACAGCGCGGCGATCCGGTCGGAGACGGCGAAGACGTCGTTCATGTTGTGCGAGATGAGCACCACGGCCAGGCCGTTGTCGGCGAGGCGGCGGACCAGTTCGAGCACCTGGGCGGTCTGTGCCACGCCGAGCGCCGCGGTCGGCTCGTCCAGGATGACGAGCTTGCTGTTCCACAGCACCGCCTTGGCGATGGCCACGGTCTGGCGTTGACCGCCGGAAAGGCTGGACACGTGCTGGCGGAGTGAGGTGACGGTGCGGATGGAGAGCCCCGCCAGGGTTTCGGCGGCGAGCTGTTCCATTGTCGGCTCGTCGAGGACGATGCCGCTGCGCTTCTCCCGGCCGAGGAACATGTTCTGCACGATGTCCAGGTTGTCGCAGAGCGCGAGGTCCTGGTAGACGACCTCGATGCCGAGCGTGGCGGCGTCGCGGGGGCTGCCGATGTGCACCGGTTCACCGTTGAACAGGAACTCTCCGGCGTCGGTGGGGTGGATGCCGCTGATGCACTTCACCAGGGTCGACTTGCCGGCGCCGTTGTCGCCGACCAGTGCGGTCACTTCGCCCGGGTGGACGGTCAGGGCGACGTCGCGGAGCACCTGGACGGGACCGAAGCTCTTGTCGATCCCGCGGAGTTCCAGCAGGGGGGTCGCGGACACGGGGGTCTCCTTCTTAAGGGAGGGTCGGGGCCCGTCCGGCGGGCGCCGCCCGGCACGGGAGGGTGCTCCCGTGCCGGGCGGCGATGGTCGTTCCGGCGGGTACTGCGGCGTCGGTCAGCTGATGCCGGCTTCGGCGCAGAACTTGGCGTACGCCGCGGTGCAGACTTCTTCCTTGGTCACGTAGCCGTCGGCGATGACGTCCTTGACGCTCTCCTTGTAGATGGCCTTCGGGGTGAGCAGCACCGAGGGGACGTCCCGGTCGCCGTCCTTGACCGTCTGGCCGGTGTCCTTCGTCTCGCCCTTGGCGAGGGCGATGGCCAGGTCGGAGGCGGCCTTGGCCTCTTCCCGGACCGCCTTGTAGACGGTCATGCACTGGTCACCGGCGAGGATGTTCTGCAGGCCCTCGGTGCTGGCGTCCTGCCCGGTCACCGGCACCTTGCCGTTGAGCTTGTTCTTCTTGAGGATCGAGATGGCCGCGTTGCCGAGACCGTCGTTGGCGGCCAGCACGCCGTCGATCTTGCCGTTGGCCTTGGTGAGCTGCTGCTCGAAGATCGTCGCGGCCTGCGCGTTGTCCCACGCCGGCACCGCGTCCTCAGGGCCCTTGACGTACTCCTTGGCGTCGAACTTCGGCTTGAGCACCGAGTCGTAGCCGGCCTTGAAGAGGGTGGCGTTGTTGTCGGTGGGGGAGCCGTTCAGGTACGCCACGACGGGGTTCTTGGCGCCCTTCTCGGTCAGGCACTTCGACAGACCCTCGCCCTGGAGCTTGCCGACGGTCTCGTTGTCGAAGCTGACGTAGTACTGGGCGGAGCCGCCGAGGGTGAGCCGGTCGTAGTCGATGGTGGCCACACCCTGCGACTTGGCCTTGTCGAGCACGGCCTTGCCGGTGCCGGAGTCCAGGTTGACGATCATCAGGGCGGTCACGCCGCCGGTGATCATCTGGTCGGCGATGGTCTGGAAGGCGGTCTTGTCGTTCTGGGCGTTCTGGATGTCGTACTGGACGCCGGCGGCCTTGAACGCCTCCTCCAGGAACCGACGGTCCGCCGTTTCCCAGCGGGCCGAGGACTTGCTGTCCGGGAGGATCACGCCGATCTTGGGGGTCTTGGCGGAGGCGGCCTTGTCGCCGGAGTCGTCGCTACAGGCGGTCAAGCCGCCGGTCGTGAGCAGGCCCACGGCGGCGATGGTGAGGATCCCCTTACGCATGTGCAGGGTCCTTTCGGAGGTGGGGGAGGTGTTGTTTTGTTGTGTCCGGCAACGTATTTCGCGTCACACCGGCTCCACAAGACCGCGCAGGTGCATAGTTTGTTGGGAGCGATAACAATTCAGCAACGCGACTGTTACTCCCCGGGTATCCCACGGGGGAGTCGACGTAACGACTGTCGTCAGTGGGTCTGCAACGGCGCGGTGCGGGCGTCGGTCAGCGCCACCAGATCCGCCGCGGCCAGTTCGAGTTGCAGACCACGCCGACCAGCCGAGACGTAGATCGTCGGGAGATCCAGCGCGGATTCGTCCAGCACCGTGGGCAACCGTCGACGCTGCCCGAGCGGGCTGATTCCACCGCGCACGTAACCGGTGGCCCGCTCGGCGACCGCCCGGTCGGCCAACCCCGCCCGCTTGCCGCCGACCGCCGCCGCGAGCGCCTTGAGATCCAGCTCGCCGGTGACCGGAACGACCGCCACTGTGAGCGCGCCGTCGACAGCGGTCACCAAAGACTTGAACACGCGCTCCGGTGCCACGCCGAGCGCCACCGCCACCAACGCGCCGTAGTTCGGGGCGTCCGGCGCCACCCGGTACGGATGGGTGCGATGCGGGATGCCGCGCTTGACCAACAGTGCCGTTGCCGGCGTGCCCTGTCCCGCCACAGCGACGAGGCTAGTCGAGACGGCGCTAGCCCACCGGCCGACCGATCAGCACCGTCGGTGCGCCGTCGACCCGGGTGAGCACCAGACTCGCCGCCGCGTCACCGGCCAGCCGCAGGTCCCGCCGGAGCTGCTCCGGGGTGAGCGCCGAACCCCGCTTGAGGATCTCCACCCGGCCCACCCGGCGCTCGCGCAGCAGCGCCCGCAGGCGCTTGAGCGAGAACGGCAGCACGTCGGTGATCTCCAGACAGCGCGCGTACGGGGTGCGGATCGGCTGGTCGGCGTAGAGGTAGGCGATGCTCGGATCACCCAGGTTGGCGTCCAGTTCGGTGGCCAACTCGGCCACGAGGTGCGCGCGCACCACCGCCGGGTCCGGGTCGTACAGGTAGCGGCGCGGCGGCCCGACCGGCGCCTCGGCGGCACCCGAGCCGGTGAGCTGGTGGCGGTGAGCCTCGGCGCCCCGCTGACGATAGAGGGTGGCGCGGCGGGGCACCTCCGCCAGCTCGCCGCACCAGAGCGCGGCCTCGACCAGGTCGCCGTCCACGCCGACCCACTCGGCCTCCGCGCCGGCCGGAATGAGCGCGTGGTCCAGGCCCGGCGCGACCTTCACCACGGTTCGCGGCACCCGCTCGGCCAGCCCGGTGACGAAGTCCCACGGTGGCGAGTAGGCGCGCGGGTCGAAGATCCGCCGCCCGGTGCCGGTGGTGCGGCGGGCCGGGTCGCAGAAGACCCCGTCGACCCGTGACACGTCGAACCCGGTCGCGTCGCCGCACTCGACGGTGAACAGCTCGGCCAGGCCGGCCGCGTCGGCGTTGGCGGCGGCCATCGCCGCGGTCACCGGGTCGGCCTCCACCCCGTACACCCGGATGCCGGCACGGGCGGCGGCCAGCGCGTCGGCCCCGAGCCCGCAGCCCAGGTCGGCCAGGGTGCGCACGCCGGCCGCGTACAACCGGGCGGCCCGACGGTCGGCGACCACCCGGCGGGTGGCCTGCTCCAGGCCGGGGCGGGTGAGGAACATCCCAGCGGCGGCCGGGCCGAACTTGCCCACCGCCCGATGACGCAGCTCGGCCTGGGTCAGTGCCGCCGCGGCCAACGTCGGCGGCACCCCGGTCGCCCGCAGCGCCGACGCCGCGACCAGTGGATCACCGCCGGCCAGGTCGGCCGCCGCAGTGAGCGCGGCCGACCCCTCAGGGGTACGCAGCGCCGCCAGTTGATCGAGATCCACCCGGTCATTGTCCCGGCCGACCCGGAAATCCTGGCTGGCGGGGCGCGACGCGCTGGCACTCTCCTTGACGGAGTGCTAGCCACGGAATAACCTGCGATTAGCACTCTCACCCTGAGGGTGCCAGCTTCCGGGTCTCGCGACCCGGGTGCGCACGCCAGGCGGACCGGCACCCGCGACGACGGCACCGCCCGGTGGCATGAGGCAGATTGACGCTGGTCAGCCCCGCTGGCCAGCAACGAAACCAGTACCCCAGGAGGGTATGCCCGTGACTACCGCGACCAAGGTTGCGATCAAGCCGCTCGAGGACCGCATCGTGGTCCAGGCGAACGAGGCTGAGACCACCACGGCGTCGGGCATCGTGATCCCCGACACCGCCAAGGAGAAGCCGCAGGAGGGCACTGTCCTCGCTGTGGGCCCGGGGCGCGTCGACGACAACGGCAACCGGGTTCCGGTTGACGTGCAGGTCGGCGACACCGTCCTCTACTCGAAGTACGGCGGCACCGAGGTCAAGTACGCCGGCGAGGAGTACCTGGTGCTCTCCGCCCGCGACGTCCTCGCGGTCATCGAGAAGTAAGCAACCGATCAGTGCCACTGCCCCGGTCCGGCTCGCCGGGCCGGGGCAATGGCGCTTCGAAGGGACATTAATGGCGAAGATCCTGAGCTTCTCGGACGACGCCCGGCACCTGCTGGAGCACGGTGTCAACGCCCTCGCGGACGCGGTCAAGGTCACCCTCGGCCCGCGCGGGCGCAACGTCGTCCTGGACAAGAAATTCGGTGCGCCGACGATCACCAACGATGGTGTGACCATCGCCAAGGAGATCGAGCTCACCAACCCGTACGAGAACCTTGGCGCGCAGCTGGTCAAGGAGGTGGCGACCAAGACCAACGACGTCGCCGGCGACGGGACCACCACCGCGACAGTGCTGGCCCAGGCGATGGTTCGCGAGGGTCTGCGCAACGTGACCGCCGGGACCAACCCGGCCGGCCTCAAGCGGGGCATCGACGCGGCGGCCATGAAGGTCTCCGAGGCGCTGCTCGGCCGTGCCGCCGAGGTCACCAGCAAGGAGTCGATCGCGAACGTGGCGACGATCTCCGCGCAGGACTCCACGATCGGCGACCTGATCGCCGAGGCGATGGAGCGCGTCGGCCGCGACGGAGTCATCACCGTCGAGGAAGGCTCGATGCTCACCACCGAGCTGGACGTGACCGAGGGTCTCCAGTTCGACAAGGGCTTCATCTCGCCGAACTTCGTCACCGACCTGGAGGGTCAGGAGTCCGTCCTTGAGGACGCGTACATCCTGGTCACCACCCAGAAGATCTCGGCGATCGAGGAGCTGCTGCCGCTGCTGGAGAAGGTCCTGCAGAACAGCAAGCCCCTGCTGATCATCGCCGAGGACGTGGACGGCCAGGCGCTCTCCACCCTGGTGGTCAACTCGCTGCGCAAGACCCTCAAGGTCTGCGCGGTCAAGGCCCCGGGCTTCGGTGACCGGCGCAAGGCAATGCTCCAGGACATCGCGATCTCCACGGGTGCCGAGCTGGTCGCCCCGGAGCTGGGCTACAAGCTCGACCAGGTCGGCCTGGAGGTGCTCGGCACCGCCCGGCGCGTCGTGGTCGACAAGGAGAACACCACGATCGTCGACGGCGGTGGCCAGAAGGCCGACGTCGCCGACCGGGTGTCTCAGATCCGCAAGGAGATCGAGGCCTCCGACTCCGACTGGGACCGGGAGAAGCTGGCCGAGCGGCTGGCGAAGCTCTCCGGTGGCATCGCCGTCATCAAGGCTGGCGCGGCGACCGAGGTCGAGATGAAGGAGCGCAAGCACCGCATCGAGGACGCCATCGCGGCGACCAAGGCTGCGGTCGAGGAGGGCACCGTGCCCGGCGGCGGCGCCGCCCTGGTGCAGATCCTCTCGGTGCTCGACGACGACCTGGGCTTCACCGGTGACGAGAAGGTCGGCGTCTCGGTCGTGCGCAAGGCGCTCGTCGAGCCACTGCGCTGGATCGCCCAGAACGCCGGTCACGACGGCTACGTCGTGACGCAGAAGGTCGCCGACCTCAAGTGGGGCAACGGCCTCGACGCAGCCAAGGGCGAGTACGTCGACCTGGTCAAGGCCGGCATCATCGACCCGGTGAAGGTGACCCGCAACGCGGTCACCAACGCCGCCTCGATCGCCGGTCTGCTGCTCACCACGGAGAGCCTCGTGGTGGAGAAGCCGGAGCAGGCCGAGCCGGCCGCCGGCGGCGGGCACGGCCACGGTCACGGCCACCAGCACGGCCCGGGCTTCTGATCCGGTAGCGACACCCGTTCCGGGGCGCACCGCCGTACGGCGGTGCGCCCCGGCTCGTTCTCGCGGGCTGGTAGGTCCTAACCGAACCCGGAAGGTGTTGGCGACAGGGCGGGATGATCGCGCCCACAG
>NZ_JBEYUF010000007.1:163032-292165 GCF_040643355.1 Micromonospora sp. NPDC047187 | reverse complement strand
GGCCGGATCGGCAATGAGCCACCCAAGCGGTCACCGACGCCGAACCTAGCGGCAACCAGCCGAACCGATCACCACCGACATAGAAGCGTCTTGCAGTTTCGGTTGTCGAGATGAGTGGGATGCCCCTTATGTCGCGACAGAAAGCGCAAGATCGCGGAGCGGGGGCGGTGCGTGGAGTCAGCCCAGGACGAAGCGGGGTTCGCCTTCCGGGGGTAGGTCCAGGCGCGGGGTGACCGGGGTGGCGGCGTCCCGACCGGCCGCCGCCCGCGCCACCCCGGCCAGGTCACCGGCCGCGGCCACCTGGGCCAGCGTGACCACTGTCGGTGGCAGCATGGTCAGCTCGCCGGCCTGCGCGCGGGCCAGCGCGTCCGCCGGCCGGATCCACAGGGTGTGGTCGGCCTCGCCGGAGACGTCGCGGGTCCGCTGGCCCGCCGGCAACAGGGCGATGAAAAAGTACGTGTCGAAGCGGCGCGGCTCGAACTCGGGAGTGATCCACCGGCTCCACGGCAGCAGCAGGTCCGATCGAAGGGTGAGCTGACGGTCGGCGAGCAGCGCCGCGAAGCCCAGCCGGCGCCCCTCCAGGTCCTGCCGTGCTGCCTCCCAGTCGTCGCCGCTGACGTCGCCCACCACGGTCTCCCGGTTCGGACCGGCGAGCAGGACGCCGGCCTCCTCGAAAACCTCCCGTGCGGCGGCGCAGACCACCGCCTGCGCGGCCTCCGGGGCGACGCCGAGCCGGTCCGCCCACTCGCCCGGCGTCGGGCCGGCCCAGTCCAGGTGCGCCTCCGAGTCGGAGCGGTCCACCCCGCCCCCGGGGAAGGCGTACATCCCGCCGAAGGTCATCGCGGCGACCCGGCGGATGACGTACACCTCGAAGTCGGCCTCGCTCGGACGCAGCAGCAAGACGGTGGCCGCGACCCGCGGCGTCGCCGGAATGCCACCCTCGGCCTGAAACCGGCGGGCGTGCTCGACCAGGGCGGCCGGGGCGGCGAAGCCGTCACTGTCGATCGTCATGCCCGCGAGCCTAGTTCCCGCCGGATGAACTGGTCGTCGGCCGGGCAGTGGGGGGTTCACCTGGCTCGGCTAGCGTTCCGGCATGACTCGTTGGGGCATCCTGGCCACCGGCCACATCGCCAGCCGTTTCGCCGAAGACCTCCGGCTGGTGCCGGACGCCGAGTTGGTAGCGGTCGGTTCCCGCGCCGCGGAGAGCGCGCGGCGCTTCGCCGACACGTACGGCGCGAAGCGTGCCTACGGCTCCTGGGTGGAGTTGGCCGCCGACCCGGAGGTGGACGCGATCTACGTGGCGACCCCGCATTCCGCGCACTACGAGGCGGCGATGACCTGCCTCACCGCCGGGCGGGCGGTGCTGTTGGAGAAGCCGTTCACCCTCGATCTGGCCACCAGCACCGAGTTGATCGACACTGCCCGCGCCGCCGGGGTCTTCCTGATGGAGGCCATGTGGATGCGGCTGAACCCGCTGATCCTGCGGGTGGTCGAGCTGATCGCGGACGGGGCGATCGGCACGGTGACCGGCGTCCGGGCCGACTTCGGGGTGGCCGGGCCGTTCCCGCCGGAGCACCGGATGCGCAACGCGGCGCTGGGCGGGGGCGCCCTGCTCGACCTGGGGATCTACCCGATCAGCCTGGCCCACCTGCTGCTCGGGGTGCCGCAGCACGTCCGGTCCTGGGCGCAGCTCGGCCCGGAGGGGACGGACGAGAACACGGGCATGCTGTTCGGCTACGACACCGGAGCCCTGGCAACGCTGAGCTGCGGCATGGTCGGGTTGAGCGGGCAGACCGCCTCGGTAACGGGCACCACGGGGCGGATCGACCTGCCGGAGCCGTTCTTCCGGCCGGGTTCGGTGACCCTGCACCGGGCCGGCGCGGAGCCGGAGACGATCGTCGCCGACGGGGCCGGCAACGGCTACCAGTACGAGGCGATCGAGGTGCAGCGCTGCCTGGCCGCCGGCCTGACCGAGAGCCCAGCGGTACCCCATGCCACGACCCTCGAGGTGATGACCCTGCTGGACACGGTCCGCGAGCAGATCGGCGTGCGCTACGTCTGAACAGCGGAAGGGCCCCCGGCCACGGCTGGACCGTGACCGGGGGCCCTTCCGGAAACTCAGCCGAAGAGCGGCCGGACCAGCAGGTAGGTGACGCACGCGATCAGCGCGGAGGCCGGGAACGTGATGATCCAGGCGAGCACGATGTTGCCGGCCACGTTCCAGCGGACCGCGGAGAGTCGCTTGGTCGCGCCCACACCCATGATCGCCGAGGTGATGGTGTGGGTGGTGGAGATCGGCGCCTTCAGCACCAGTGCGTTGAAGTAGAGCACTGCGCTGGCGACGGTCTCGGCGGCGAAGCCCTCCGGCGGCCCCAGGTCGATGATCTTGCGTCCGAGGGTACGGATGATCCGCCAGCCGCCGGCGTACGTGCCGAGGGCCAGCATCGTCGCCGAGGTCCAGAACACCCAGCCCGGGATGTGCGTCTTGCTCTCCTGGAAACCACCGGTGTAGAGCGCCAGCACCACGATGCCCATGGTCTTGGCGGCGTCCTGCATGCCGTGGCCGACCGACATGGCGGCCGCCGAGGCGGTCTGCGCCCAGCGGAAGCCCCGGTTGAGTTTGCCCGGCTGCCCCTTCCGGAACAGCCACAGGATGGCCAGCATCAGCAGGTAACCGAGGGTGAGGCCGACGATCGGCGACAGCACCATCGGCAGCAGCACCTTCTCGCCGATGTTGACCCACTGCACGATGCCGCCGGTGGAGAGCAGGGTCGCGCCGACCAGGCCGCCGAAGAGCGCGTGCGAGGACGACGAGGGTAGACCGAAGTACCAGGTGATCAGGTTCCAGGCGATCGCGCCGAGCACACCGGCGAAGACCACCCCGAGGCTGCTCACCCCGGTGGGGAGGGTGACCAGACCGTCGCCGACGGTCTTGGCCACGCCGGCGCCGAAGTGGGCGCCGACGAAGTTGCCGACCGCGGCGAGCCCGAGGGCGATCCGAGGTGTCAGTGCCCGGGTGGAGACGCTGGTGGCGATCGCGTTGGCGGCGTCGTGGAAGCCGTTGGTGTAGTCGAACGCCAGGGCCACCGCGATCACCGCCAGCACGGCGATGAGTTCGGGAGTCACCGGCTCAGGACTCCTTGACGGCGATGGTCTCGACGGTGTTGGCCACGTGCTCGAAGGCGTCGCAGGCGGCCTCCAGCTCGTCGGCGACCTCCTTCATCTTCAGCACGGTCAACGCGTCGTACTCACCGGAGAAGAGCCGGACGAGCAGTTGCCGGTTGATCCGGTCGCCCTCGTTCTCCAGCCGGTTGCACTCGATCCAGTAGTCCTCGAGGTCCTTCATCGACTTCAGCCGGGGCATCGCGTCGGCGGTCAGCTTGGCCTGCTGGTCGAGCACGTTGACCATCTCGTGCAGCTCGCGGGGCAGCGCCGGAAGCTCGGTCAGCCCGTACAGGTAGAGCAGGTCACCGACCGCTTCCAGGTGGTCCATCACGTCGTCCAGCAGCGAGCCGAGCCGGTAGATGTCCTCCCGGTCGAACGGGGTGATGAAGGTCGAGTTGATCTTCTTGTACAGCTCGTGGGTGATCTGGTCGCTGTCGTGCTCGACCTCGGTCAGCCGCTCGCTGACGGACTGCACGTCCACGCCGGGCAGGGCCAGCTCGTTGAGCAGCGCGGTGCCCCGGACCAGGTTCTGCGCGGCCCTGGTGAAGAGCTCGTAGAAGGCGCCCTCGGTGGGGCGGAAGGAAAACTTCACAGCACAGACCTCGTCGCGTCGGTGGAAGGGTGGCGGCACCCGAGAGCGCCCGCTCGGTGAATGCTAGGAAACGCCAGAACCGGGAATTCGCCGGCCCACCCCTGGCCAGGCACCATTCACCGCTCGTTCACCTGCCGTTCATCTCGGCCGCCCCACCCGCACCCACTCCCCCAGCCAACAGGCGCTTCCGCTCCCGCGCGACGTCGAAATCGGCAGCCGGATACCCCAGTTCAAGCGTGTCGAACGTCTCACGAAGCAGGTGGGCCACCGCCCAGTCCCGGTACCACTTGCGGTCCGCCGGCACCACGAACCAGGGCGCGGCGTCCGTGCCGCACCGGCTCAGGGCCTCGGCGTACGCGGCCTGGTAGTCGTCCCAGTGCCCTCGCGAGTCGATGTCGGAGGGGTTGTACTTCCAGTGCTTGCGCGGGTCGGTGAGCCGGTCCATCAGGCGCTTGCCCTGCTCGGCGTGCGAGATGTGCAGCATCACCTTGATCAGGGTGACACCGCTCTCGGTCAACTCCCGCTCGAACGAGTTGATCTCGTCATAGCGGGCTCGCCAGGTCGCCTCCGGCACCAGCGAGCCGACCCGGGCGATCAGCACGTCCTCGTAGTGCGAACGGTTGAACATTCCCACGTACCCCGGCGGTGGCAGCTCCCGGCGAATCCGCCAGAGGAAGTCGTGCCGCAGCTCCTGGCGGGTCGGCGGCCCGAACGAGCGGATGTGCAGGCCCAGCGGGTTCATCGCGCCGGCCACCCGCTTGATCGTGCCGTCCTTGCCGCCGCAGTCCATGGCCTGGAGCACCAGCAGCACTCGGTGCGCCGGCCGCTCCGACCCGGTCTTGGCCATCGCGAAGAGCATCTCCTGCTGCCGGCCCAACTCCTCGCCGACCAGCTCCACCTGCTCCCGCGCCCAGGTCTTACGGTGCTCGCCGCGGCCCGCGGGCTCCGGCAGGCCGGGCATGGACCGCGGGTCGATCGCGCCGAGATCCACCGGCGCGGTGACCCGCAGCAGGTCCCGCACGGAACCGCCGTCCGGTGCCACGATCTGCTCTTGCTGGGGTGCGCTCATGCACGGATCATCGCCCACTCACAACCGTTCCGCCCGCCGAGGCTCACCTCTGAACCTGGCCCGCTGATTGGCACCGACCGATCTGCGTCCACGGCAGGCACCGGTCCACCGGGCCGTTTCGGGGCTGCCGGCGGGCCCACTCGGCGGGAGGATGTAGGCCGGGACGCCGACCGGAAGGGGTGGTGGGTCGTGCGGGAGCTGGCGACGGAGTTCGAGGCCGAGCGGGGCCGGCTGCTCGCTGTGGCCCACCGCATGCTGGGCAGCCGCAGCGAGGCGGAGGACGCGGTGCAGGAGACCTGGCTGCGCTACGCCGGGGCGCTGGCCGACCCGGCGGCCCGCGCCGAGATCCGGGACCTGTCCGCGTGGCTGACCACCACCTGCGCCCGGATCTGCCTGGACGTGCTCCGCTCGGCCCGGGTGCGCCGGGAGGCGTACCCGGGGCAGTGGCTGCCGGAGCCGGTGGTGAGCCCGTTGGGCGGCCGGTCGCCGGCCGACGGCTACGCGCCCGACCCGGCGGAGCGGGCGGTGCGCACCGACGAGGTCGGCACGGCGCTGCTGGTGGTGCTGGAGCGGCTCGCGCCGGAGCAACGGGTCGCCCTCGTGCTGCACGACGTGTTCGCGCTGCCGTTCGCCCGGGTCGCAGGGGTGCTCGGCACCACCGAGGTGGCGGCCCGGCAGCTCGCCTCCCGGGCCCGACGGGCGGTCACCTCGCCGGACGTACCCCGACACACCGCCGACCCGGCCGAGCAACGTCGGGTGCTCAAGGCGTTCGTCGCCGCCACCGAGTCCGGCGAGCTGGACCAACTGCTTCAGGTGCTCGCGCCGGACGTGGTCTTCGTCGGCGACTCGGGCGGGCACTTCCCGGCGGCCCGCCGGCCGGTGCTCGGGGCGGCCTCCGTGGCTCGCCTCACGCTCGGCCTGTTCGGCCGGACCGGTCGGTACGCCGACCGGGTGCTCGCTCGGCCAGTGCTCGTCGACGGCATTCTCGGCCTGCAGCTGGAGACGACCCACAGCGACGGACGACCGATCCGCCTGGTCACCGCGTTCGCTGTCGACCAGGGCCGGATCACCGCCGTCTACAACCAGCTCAACCCGGAGAAGCTGACCGACCTGCCGCCGCTGACGGCCGACGACGGCTGGCCTCCACGCTGGTGAGCCGGCCCGAGCGGGCGTGCGGCCTCAGACCACCAGAGCCAACCACTTGCGGTACGCGGTGGCGAACGGCTCGGTGCCGTCGCCCAGGGCCCCCAACAGCCGCTGTGCCGCGGCCTCGGCCTCGGCCACCACGTCGTCCGGGTAGCCGAACCGGGCCCGGTGCTCGGCGAACTCGTCCTCGTCGAGCAGCTCCACCCGGCCGGTGGCCCGACGCCGGACGACGTCCAGGTCCAGGTCGATCAGGTGGACGATGTCGTCGGACTCCCAGCGGGCCGGGGTCGTGATGTCGCAGTAGACCTCGCTGGTGCGGGGCGGGGGGTTGAACATGGCCGTCCACCAGGCGCGGTGTGGCACCAACAGCACGAACGGAATCTTCTCCACCGAGGGCCGGCCGTGGTAGACCGACTCGGTGCCCTCGGGCACCCCGAGCCAGATGCCGAGATCGTCCTCGGTGAGCCGGCGGGCCGGGTAGTCGCGGTGTGCGCTGCCGTCGTACTTGCGGTAGATCACGCGGACCATGTCGCTCGGCATGATTCGCACCCTAACCGATACAGCCCAACGCGTCGTAGCGCGGCCGTAACCGGACGGGGTCGGCCGCAACGCCCGCCGCGGTCGGCGTCGCGCCACGCGGCGGATGGGCGCTGTCGGTGTCGGCGGCGCCGGGTACCGTCGCACGGTGACTCCGCCCCGCACCGCCACCGGTTCCGCCACCCCGTCGGCCCGTGCCAAGGGCCGGCGGCGGGGTGCCCGACCCAGTGGCACCGAGCTGCTGGCGGCGGCGGTCGGCGCGGTGCCCGGCGGCGCGGAGCGCCCTGGCCAGTTGCAGATGACCACGGCGATCGAGGAGTGCGTGGCCGGCGGTGAGCATCTGCTCGTGCAGGCGGGCACCGGCACCGGCAAGTCGCTGGCGTACCTCGCGCCGGCGCTCACTGTGGACGGCCCGGTGGTGGTCTCCACTGCCACCCTGGCGTTGCAGTCCCAGCTGGTCGACCACGACCTGCCCCGGCTCGCCGACGCGGTCGAGCCGGTGCTCGGCCGTCGGCCCACCTTCGCCGTGCTCAAGGGCCGCCACCACTACCTCTGCCTCGCCCGACTGGACAACTCCACCGAGGAGGAGCCGGAGGACACCCTCTTCGACACCCCCGCGGCGCGACCCGGCGGCGGAACGAAGTGGCTCGGTGAGGCGGGCCGGCTGGGCAAGCAGGTCGAGCGGCTGCGCGACTGGGCCGAGAAGACCGCCACCGGCGACCGGGACGAGCTGGACCCGGGCGTCGAAGACCAGGCCTGGCGGCTGGTGTCGATGCCGGCCCGCGAGTGCGTCGGCGCGGCCCGTTGCCCGTTCGGGCAGGAGTGCTTCGCCGAGGCGTCGCGGGCCCGCGCCCGGGAGGCCGACATCGTGGTGACCAACCACAGCCTGCTCGCTGTCGACATGCTCGCCGACCGGCACATCGTGCCGCCGCACAAGCTGCTCATCGTCGACGAGGCGCACGAGCTGGCCGACCGGGTCTCCTCCGCCGCCCAGGCGGAGCTGGTGCCGGAGCTGATCGACCGGACCACCCGTCGGGCCCGTACGCTGCTGCGCCCGGAGACCGCCGAGGCGCTCACCGCCGCCGGCGACGCCCTGGCGGTCGGGCTGGCCGAGGCGCCGGCCGGGCGGATCACCGCAGGGCTGCCGACGCCACTGCGGGAGGCGTGCACGCTGCTCGACGCGGCGACCCGCTCCGCCCTGGACGCGATCGGCGACATCAAGTCCGACGACCCCGACCCGGTCCGCAAGCAGCAGGCCAAGGCCGCCCTGGACGAGCTCTCCACCACCGCGCAGCGGCTACTGGAGGAGGGCGACCACGACGTGGCCTGGGTGGAGAAGAACGACAGCGGCAACCGCCGGGCACTGGTGGTCGCGCCGCTGTCGGTGGCCGGCACCCTCGCCACCCACCTGTACGACGAACGCACAGTCGTGGCCACCTCGGCGACCCTGGCGCTGGGCGGCCGGTTCGACACTGTCGCCCGCGCCCTCGGGCTGGACGCCCCACCGCCCGCCCCACCGACCCCCGCCGCGGCCGCACTGGCCGCCCGCACCGGTCCCGGCCGGCCGGCTGCCGAGGCGCCGGGCCGTCGCCTCGCCGGCGACGTCACACCGAACGCCGTCGTCCCGGCCACCGAGGGCCCCGGGTGGCGGTCACTCGACGTCGGTTCGCCGTTCGACTACGCCCGGCAGGGCATCCTGTACGTCGCCGCGCACCTCCCCCGCCCCAGCGTCTCCGGGCTGCCCGAGGCTGCCGGAGAGGAGCTGCTCGGGCTGGTCGAGGCGCTCGGTGGTCGTACTCTCGGGCTCTTCTCCTCCCGGCGGGCCGCGCAGCAGGCGGCGGAGCTGTTGCGCGCGCGGACCGACCTGCCGGTGTTGCTCCAGGGCGAGGAGGCGCTGCCGCTGCTGGTGCGTCGCTTCCGCGAGGAGCGCGCCAGCTGCCTGTTCGGGGTGATGTCGCTCTGGCAGGGGGTGGATGTGCCGGGCGACGCCTGCCAGCTCGTCGTCATCGACCGGCTGCCCTTCCCTCGCCCGGACGAACCGCTGGCGGCGGCCCGCGCGGCGGCGGTGGACGCGGGCGGTGGCTCCGGCTTCTCCGCCGTGAGCGTGCCGATCGCGGCGGTGCGGCTGGCCCAGGGCGTGGGTCGGCTGATCCGGGCGACCGGCGACCGGGGCGTGGTAGCGGTGCTCGACTCCCGGCTGGAGACGGCTCGAGGCTACGGGCCGTTCCTACGCCGCTCGCTGCCGCCTTTCTGGTACACGACCCGCCCCGAGGTGGCCCGGGGCGCCCTGGAACGCCTGGCCAAGTCCTGACCCGCTTGGGCAGGACCAGGATCGCGCTACAACATGAAAAGAGTGGTCTCCCGCTGGCGGGAGACCACTCTTTTCATGGTCCTGCGTGATCTGCGGGTCTAGGGGGCCTGGGAGGCGACGACAACGGCGTCGGGCGGGGTGTCCGGCACCCTGCGGGCGGCAAGCCGGCGGACCGCTGTGTTCAGCACCGCGATGAGCGGCACGGAGACCAGCGCGCCGGTGATCCCGGCGAGTACGACACCGGCGGCGATACCGATGATCACCGCGAGCGGGTGCAGGGCGACCGCCCGGCCCATGATCAACGGTTGGAGCACGTGCCCCTCGATCTGCTGTACGCCGATCACCGCGCCAAGGATGATCAACGCGGTGACCGGGCCGCTGTCGACGAGGGCCACCAGGACCGCCACGCCGCCGGAGAGCGCCGCACCGACGATCGGGATGAACGCGCCGAGGAAGACCAGCGCGGCCAGCGGGAAGGCGAACGGGACGTCGAAGATGACCAGGAAGATGCCGATGCCGACAGCGTCGATGAAGGCGACCAGCACTGTCGCTCGGACGTACGCGCCGAGCGTGTGCCAGGAGGCGCGGCCGGCGTCGTCGACCTTCCACCGGGCGGCGACCGGCAGCAGCCGGACCAGGAAGCGCCAGATCCGGTTGCCGTCACGCAGGAAGAAGAACGTCGCGAAGAGCACCAGCAGCGTGCCGGTCAGCACCTCGGCCAGCGTCGCGGCGGTGCTCAGCGCGCCGCTGGTGAACTTCGAGGTGTTGTCGTTGATCCAGGCCTGCGCCTCGTCGATGTAGCGGTCGAGTTGCCCGTCGGAGAGGTGCAGCGGGCCCGTCTTCAGCCAGTCCTGGATCTGCCGGACACCCTCGGACGACTTCTCGCTCAGTTCCGGCACGCCGCGGATGAACTCGTTGACCACCAGCGTCAGCGTGCCGATCACCGCGACCAGGCCGCCGACCAGCACCACCGCCGTCGCCAGCGACCGGGGGAACCGGGCCCGCAGCAGCCAGCCCACCGCCGGCGCGAGCAGCGCGGAGAGCAGCAGCGCGATGGCCAGCGGGATGATCACGATCTTGATCCTGCTGACGATCATCAGCAGGGCCCAGGCCACCACGCCGATCACGATCAGTCGCCAACACCACGCGGCGGCGATCCGCAGCCCGTGCGGGACGTCGGCGTCGTCCCGACTGGCGGTGGAGCTGTGCAGGTCCACCGGGGGCTCCGCGCCGTAGACAGTGGCGCTCGACGGCGCGGTCGGCCCCGGTACGGCCGGCGACGCCACCCGGGCCGCCTCCGACGCATCGTTCAGCGCGTCAGCGGAGACGCCCTCGTCGGCGCGCGCCGACTCCTGTCGTGACTGGTAGGCGCGGCGAAGCCGCCCGCGTACCCGCTCGAAGCGGCTCAAGCGCACCTCCTGGCAGAAAACCCGGCCCGCCGACGGCGACAGGTCGGACAGCATACGTCCGTTCCCGACACCGTAGGGCGGTTCCGCCACACAGTGCCCCGACCACCTCCGGCGTAACCACCGGCCAGCCACCGTCGGCCACACGGTAGCGTCTGCGACGTGACCGCCGACAACGATCTCGACGCCGGCCTGCCGATCCGCCTGCTGCACGACCGCGTGCTCGTGCGGATGGAGGGCAGCGAGGGCGAACGCCGCTCCACCGCTGGCATCGTCATTCCGGCGACCGCCGCGGTCGGCAAGCGCCTCGCCTGGGCCACAGCGGTCGGGGTGGGGCCGAACGTCCGCGCCATCGTCTCCGGCGACCGGGTGCTCTTCGACCCGGACGAGCGCTCCGAGGTCGAGCTGCACGGCCGCGGTTACGTGCTGCTGCGGGAGCGGGACGTGCACGCCGTGGCCGCCGAGCGGATCGAGAACGACTCGACCGGCCTCTACCTCTGACGCACCTCCCCCGGCCACCAGGCCCCGTCGCGCACCGTTTGCCCAGCCGCACGACGGGAAGCCATCCGGCGACCGTGGCCCTGGGGAGGGACGATGCCGGTATTCGTGAAGAAGCTGTTGACCTGGGGCAGTGTCGCGTTCCTGATCTACTTCATGGCCTTTCGGCCGGACGGCGCCGCGCAGATGTTCCGGGCGATCGGGGCCGCGCTGATCGCGATGTTCCAGGGCCTCGGTGACTTCCTCACGTCGCTGATGACCTGAGCCGCACTGCTTGCCTACCGTCGGCCGCCGGCCGCCAGTTGCCGCTGTCAGGGGTGCGTCGGCGGCCACTGGGACGCCGGGCGCAGGCCGGGCCAACCGGGCGGGGCATACCCCACCGGAGCCGGGGCGGGAGCGAGCACCACCGGGATCGGCACCACCGGCTCGTCCGGGGCGTCCACCGCGCGCTGCGTGCCGTCCGGGAAGCGCAGGTGGTAGCGGCTGCCGTCCCAGACCCCCGCCGGGGCCTGCGGGTCCCGACCCACGAAGAACGACCGGTATTCGGTGATCGCGTCCAGCAGCTCCCGCTCCTCGCGGGCGGTCCGCTCCTGGTCGGCGGGTTTGCGGTCCAGGCCACGCAGCGCCCCGTCGCGCAGCAGGGCCAGCCGGGTCGCCGCGGACTGGTAACCCCGCATCGCCCGCACCCCGGCGTCACCGGCCACCCGCCGCGCCCAACTGCGGGCGGCGTGCCGCCGGCCGAGACTGCTCAGGGCAGCCACCTCGGGCGGGCTGAGCCAGCCGGCGCTTACGTAGTCGGGTAGGACCCGCTCGGTGAGCCGCCCCTCCCAGGCGCGCAGCCACAGCGCCAGCCCCACGGTGCCGAAGAAGACCGGCACCATGAGGCCCAGGAAGCCGTACAGCATGATCATGGCCTCGCCGGTGGCCTGGGTCAGCGTGGGCAGCAGGTTCCACGTGCCGTGCAGCATCATCGCCAGCAGCAGGCCGGCGATCGGGGCGAGCACCCGGATGCGCCGGTCCGCCGTCCGGGAGGCGATACCCAACCCCACACCGGTCATCGCTGTGAAAAGGGGATGGGCGAACCCGAACAGCAGGATCCGCAGGATGAAGATCGCGATGACCTGCTGGATGCCGGTGGCCGGGCCGTACCGGTCGGCTCCGGACGCGTACCCCAACCCGCCCAGGTAGAGGATGTTCTCCACCATCGCGAAGCCGACCGCGGCGAGCCCGCAGTAGACCAGACCGTCGGTGATCCCCGACCACTCGCGGCGGCGGAACACCAACAGCAGGATCGGGCCCAGCGCCTTGGTCAGCTCTTCGATGAACGGCGCCACCAGCACCCCGGTGAGCGCGGACGGCAGGCCCCAGTCGGCGAAGCGGTTGGCCGCGAAGTCGTTCACAGTGAGCGAGGCGGCGGTGGAGACGAACGCCCCCCAGGCGAAGCAGAAGATCAGATACTTCAACGGCTCCGGTTCGTACCGGTCCAGCCAGAGGAAGCAGCCGACCAGCACCGGCACCGGCAGGATGGCGGCGACCACCCCGATCAGCAGGGCCTGCACACCGAGCGACTGGCCGAGCGTGAAGACCATGAAGACCGCGCACGCCGCGATCAACAGCACCACCCCGGCCAGCACCAGGAACCGCCGCCAGCCCAGTCGGCGCAGCGGCATCCGGGGCGTCTCACCCATGGGCGGGACGGCGGGCGCAGGCGCGGCGGCGGGCGACGGCGGCAGCGGTGAACCGGGCGGGGTGTCGGCCATGCGGTCAGCGTAGCCATCCGCCGCCGGCTGGTTCGGTCGCATCGGTAGCCGCTATGCTGCCGGCAGGTCACGAGCGCCAGCGTCAAGCCCCGGCTTGCTGGCCGGCAACCCTCGTCGAGTTCGCGGTGGGGTGCCCCGGGTGATGACCGGGCCCAGCCCGATCGGTGTGCTGGGCAAGCGCGGACCCCGTCCCGATGTCGCACCCGGGGTCCCTGACCCCGGAGGTTCCGGCGTGTCCGTCACTCTCGTCCCCTCGCTGCCCAGCCTGCCCAGCCTGCCCACAGTGCCGTCGGCGCCGTCCGCGCCGCTCGACGTCCTCGGTGTGCCCGGCGAGATCAACCTGGACTACGCGGCCAGTGCGCCGTGCGCGCGGGTCGCCGCCGACGCGGTGGCCGAACTGCTGCCCTGGTACGCCAGCGTGCACCGCGGAGCGGGAGCGCTGTCGCGGCGGTGCACCCTCGCGTACGAGCAGGCAAGGCAGACGATCGGCGACTTCTTCGGCGCTCGCGCCGACGATCATGTGATCTTCACCCGCAACACCACTGACGCGCTCAACCTGCTGGCGCGAGCCGTGCCGGCCGGCACGACTGTGGTCACGAACGCCTCCGAACACCACGCCAACCTGCTGCCCTGGCCGCGCGGGTCGGTGCGGCTGCCGGTGCCCAGCGACCCCGACGGGGCGGTACGCGATCTCGCCGCCGCCCTCACCGAGCTGCGCCGGGGCAGCAGCCCGGCGTTGCCGGTGCTGGTCGCGGTGACCGGTGCCAGCAACGTGACCGGTGAGCGGTGGCCGGTCGCCGAACTGGCGCGGGTGGCCCACCGGCACGGTGCCCGGATCGTGCTCGACGCCGCGCAGCTCGCCCCGCACGCCCCGGTCGACCTGCTCGCGCTCGACGTCGACTACCTGGCCGTGTCCGGCCACAAGCTGTACGCGCCGTTCGGCGCGGGCGTGCTGATCGGTCGGGCCGACTGGCTGGACGCCGCCCCGCCCTACCTGGCCGGCGGCGGCGCCACCAGCCACGTCGGGCCGGCCACCCACGACGTGACCTGGGCGACCGGCCCGGCCCGACACGAGGGCGGCACCCCGAACCTGCTCGGAGCGGTCGCGCTGGCGGCGGTGTGCAAGGCGCTCGACGAAGCGGACCAGGGCGCACTGGCCGCCCACGAGCAGGGCCTGCTGGCCCGGCTACGGACCGGCCTCGCCGCCCTGCCGCACGTCGTCGAGCTGCGCACCTTCGGCCCGGACGCGCCCCGGGTCGGCATCGTGTCGTTCGTGGTCGCCGGGTGGGACTCCACCGAGGTGGCCACGCAGCTGGCCGCCGAGCACCACATCGGCGTACGGGACGGGTTGTTCTGTGCCCACCCGCTGGCCCGGCGTCTGCTCGGCGAGGCGGCGGAACGGACCGGCCGGCGGGACCTGCCGCCCACCGCGCTGCGTGCCAGCATCGGGCTGGGCAGCACGGCCGCCCAGGTGGACCGGCTGCTCGCGGCGCTGGCCGAGCTGGGCTGAGGCCAGGCCGGCGCAGGCCCCCCGCTCAGCCGACCGGCGGGGCGGTGGGTGGCTTCGGTGTCTCGCCAGGCTCGGCGGGCTCACCGACCGGGCGCTCCTGCTCTCCGAAGGCGGTGCGGATCCACCGGTTCGCCTCCTCCTGCTCGATCCCGGAGGCGACCAGCAGGTCACTGGCGGTGGTGCGGATCTGGGCGATGACCACGCTGCCGGAGAAGCCCACCCCGTCGCCGTACGCCCGGCCGGCCTCACTGACCGCCCGCAGCGACCGCTCCCGGGCCTTCTCCGGCTCCTCACCGGCGGCGAACTCGTGCTTGAGCAGCCGGACCGACTCGGCGAGGTGGCCGATCGCGTCCGGCATGGGATCGGGCACCGGTTCCTCGTCCTCGACGAGCGTGACGGACCGGCGGATCAGCGTGCCGCTGTTGCGCATCGCCCGGTCGATCGGGTCGGCCGCCTCGGCGTAGTGGGTCAGTTCGTCGCGGCGGTGCCAGCGGGCCGGGGAGAGGGTGGCGGTCTCCTTCGCCCCCTCGATCGCCTCGCCCAACGTGGCCAACTCCTCCTTGTTGTTGCGCAGCCGCTCCAGTGCGCCCTGGATGGCGGCGCGGTCCCGGTTGCGCAGCCCGTCGGCGGTGGCGTCGAGTTGGGCGGCGAGCAGGTCCAGGGCGGGGCGGGCCGCCCGGTTGATCACTCGGAGTGGGTTCAGTGGCAGCAGGACCGCCGTGACCAGCAGCGCGATCCCACCGCCGAGGAACGCGTCGACGAAGCGGGGGATCTCCAGATCCTTGGTGGAGGGGCTCAGCGTCACGATCAGCACCGCCGTGGCCGCCGCCTGGATGACGATGGCCACGCTCGCTCCGGCGAAGATGGTGAGCAGGATCGCCACTGTGACCACCAGGCCGAGCTGCCACGCCCCGGTGCCGAGCAGGTAGATCAGGAGGTCGCCGACGGCCACCCCGACCCCCACCCCGACGATCAGCTCCACCGTGCGGCGGAACCGCTGGCCGACCGACGCGGCCAGGGTGCCGACCGCGGAGATCGGCGCGAAGACCGGTTGCGGGTTGCCGAGCAACTTGTGCGAGATCAGGTACGCGAGCCCGGCGGCCAGCCCGGCCTGGACGGCGAGTCCGCCGGCCATCCGTACCCGGTGCAGTCGGTCGTGCAGGGTGGCCCGGCCGCGGTGGCGCAGTTGTTCGGTGGCCTCGGCGATCCGCGCGCCGTCGATGTCCACCAACCCGTTGCGCAGCGCGGTACGTCGCACCATGGGCTGTCGCTTGTCCCGGGCCACGGCCATGGGCGCGACTACCCGTGGTGGGCCCGCTGAACCCTCCCTTCCCGCGCGTCGCGGGCGGATGCGGCAGACTCGGACGGTGGTTGATCTGTTGGATCGCTGGCGGGCGGCGGCCCGAGGTGCCGGCGCGAGGCCCGACCCGAGCACGACCAGGGCCGGTGAGCAGGTAATCGTCCGGTGGCGGGAGCCGCACCGGCAATACCACACGGTGGCCCACCTGACGGCGGTGCTCGATGTGGTGGACCAGCACGCCTACCTGGCCGCTCGGGCCGACGCGGTCCGGCTGGCGGCCTGGTTCCACGACGTGGTCTATGACCCCCGTGCCGCCGGCGACACCAACGAACGGGACAGCGCCGCACTGGCCGAGAGCGTGCTCACCGGGCTCGGGGTGCCGGCGCCCACGGTGGCCGAGGTGCGCCGGCTGGTGCTGCTCACCGCCGGGCACGCTGTGGCACCGGGAGACCGGGACGGCGCGCTGCTCTGCGACGCGGATCTGGCCGTGCTGGCCGCGCCGCCGGCCCGCTACGAGCGTTACGCGGCGGCGATCCGCCGGGAGTACGCCCATGTGCCGGAGCCGGCCTTCCGGGCTGGGCGGGCCGCCGTGTTGACCGGCCTGCTGTCGCTGCCCGCGCTGTTCCGGTCGCCACCGCTGGCGAGCCGGTGGGAAGAGCCCGCCCGGGACAATGTGCGCCGCGAGCTGGCCACCCTCACCGGGGCACCGGAGACCGCGGACTGACCAGGTGCTTCGGCCGACGCAGACCGGCGGCGCGGAGCAACCGGACCAGTTCCCGGCTCGGCACCACCTGGGCGCCGAGCCACACCGCCGCCGCGAACCGGTCGGCCGGAATGTCGTAGTGGTCCCGGTCGAATCCGCGCCGGGGCGCGCCGAGCGCCTCGGCGAACGCGTGCAGCTCGGCGTACGAGACGTCACTGATCAGGTGCGACCAGAGCCGACCGCGCCACGGCCAGGCAGGCCGGTCCAGGTAGAGCATGCTGCCCAAGTTATCCCGCCCAGTCGATCATGTTGATGATCGCCGGTCGGCGACCTAGCCTCGGCTGCATGGCCCCCACCGCGCTCCTCGACGACCTGCGCGCCGCGCTCGGTGACGACGCCGTGCTCACCGACCCGGACCTGCTGCGCATGCACCAGCGGGACGAGGCCGACCTGTGCGCCGCCGGCGTCCCGCTGGTGGTGACCCGTCCGCGCGACACCGAGCAGGTGGTCGCCGTGATCCAGGCGGCGGCGCGGCACGGCGTACCGGTGGTGCCGCAGGGCGCGCGGACCGGGCTGGCCGGCGCGGCGAACGCTGTGGAGGGCGCGGTGGTCCTCAGCACCGTCGCGATGAACGAGATCCGGGAGATCGACCCGGTGAGCCGGATCGCGGTGGTCCAACCGGGGGTGGTCAACGCGGCCCTGGCCGGGGCGGTGGCGAAACAGGGCCTCTGGTACCCGCCGGATCCCGGCTCCTGGGAGTCGTCCACCATCGGCGGGAACGTGGCCACAAACGCCGGCGGCATGTGCTGTGTGAAGTACGGAGTGACCACCGAGTACGTGCTCGGCCTGGAGGTGGTGCTCGCCTCCGGTGAGGTGCTGCGCACCGGCCGGCGTACGGCCAAGGGGGTGGCCGGCTACGACCTGACCCGACTGTTCGTCGGTTCGGAGGGCACCCTCGGCGTGATCACCGAGGTGACAGTGGCGCTGCGGCCCGCCCGGGCCGACTCACTGACCCTGGTGGCGGTCTTCGGATCCACCGCCACGGCCGGCGCGGCGGTGGCCGAGATCGCGGCTCGCGGGCTCACCCCCAGCCTGCTGGAGTTGCTGGACCAGACCCACCTGCGGGCGATCGAGGCGTACCAGCCGATGGGGTTGCGGACCGACGCGCAGGCCCTGTTGCTGGCCGCCGCCGACACCGGCTCCCGGGCGGCGGACGACCTGGCCGTGCTGGCCGAGGTGTGCGAGGCCGTCGGCGCCGACGAGGTCTACGCGGCCACCGACGCGGTGGAGGCGGCGGCGCTGCTCCAGGCTCGCCGGCTGGCCCACCCGGCCATGGAGAAGTTCGCGGCGGACGCCTACCCGGGCGGCAACGGCGGTCTGGTGATCGACGACGTGGCGGTGCCGCGCGGCGCGCTCGCCGCGCTCCTGGACGGGGTCGCCCGGATCGCGGCCGAGTGTGAGGTGCCGATCGGCGTGGTGGGGCACGCCGGGGACGGCAACATGCACCCGAACATCGTTGTCGACCGGGCCGACCCGGCGAGCGTGGAGCGGGGTCGGCGGGCCTTCGACGAGATCATGCGGCTCGGCCTGGACCTGGGCGGCACGTGCACCGGCGAGCACGGGGTGGGGCTGCTCAAGCGGGACTGGCTGGCCCGGGAGATCGGGCCGGTCGGTGTCCGGGTGCACCAGGCGATCAAGTCGGCGCTCGACCCGGCCGGCCTGCTCAACCCGGGCAAGGTGCTCTGACCGGCTGCGGTCAGCCCTTGACCTCGGCCGGGGTCGCCTGGGTGAGCAGCAGCAGGATCTCCCCGGCGACCGGCGTGAGCTCCTCACCAGGGCAGTCCTGCGAGGTGATCAGCCCGGCCGAGGTGATGAGGCTGGACGTCAGCGCGTCGATGCAGGTTGTCCGGTACCGCCGGGCCTGGTCGGTCTCGTCGGCCAGCGCCGGGTTGGCGAGCAGCACCTGGAGCCGTTCGGTCAGCTCCGGTGCGAGGGTGCCCCGGGAGGTCACGCCGTCGCCGGCGCAGTCGACGCACTGCCACGCGCCGTTCCGCTCGACGCTCAGGGTGCGCATCGGCCCGTCCTCGCCGAGCCGCTGGAGCAGGCTGACCTGACCGGCGGCGACAGTGGTGGGGATCTCCAGCTGCGAGCCGCCACCCGCAGTGCCGGCGGTCGGTTGCGCCACCGGGGTGCTCGGCTTGTCTCCGTCGAAGAGGGAGCACCCGGTCAGGGCGCCGACGAGCGCGACGGCGAGCAGGGGTACGAGCAGACGAGGGTGCGCGCGGGGTAGCACGCGCGGAAACCTACCCCACCGTAGGTAGCGTTCGAAACCACCATCCGGGCCGGTATCGATGGTTACCCATCGGTAACGTCGCAATTCGTCATCGAGCGGACGGGCGCAGCTCCGCCTGATCGTCGTCGCCCCGGTCGGCCGCGTAACCCCGGACGTCCGGAGCACCGAGGCGGGCCGCGTCCGCCGCCGCGTCGTCCGGCATCAACTGGGACTGCCGCTCCGCCTCCACCCGGGCCCGGTAGTGCTCGACCTCGCGCGCCCGGGTCGCCGCGTCCCAACCGAGCACCGCGCCCATCAACTCGGCGGTGTGCTCCGCCGACTCCAACCCCCGGTGGCTGGTCTCGAACGAGATCCGGGTCCGCCGGGTCAGCACGTCCTCCAGGTGCAGCGCGCCCTCGGCCCGCGCCGCGTAGGCGACCTCCGCCGCCAGATACTCCGGAGCACCAGCCAGCGGGGACGCCAGCAGAGGATCGGCGTCGACCAGCGCCAGCAGGTCCAGGGTGAGGGTGCCGTACCGCTCCAGCAGGTGCTCCACCACGCCCACCGGCACACCGTGCCGGCGTGCCAGGTCGGCCCGGTCCCGCCACATCGCCGGGTACCCGTCGGCGCCGAGCAGCGGCAGGTCGGCGGTACGCGACGAGCGAGCGCCACCGAGTCGGCGAGCGGCCCGGTCGACCACGTCGGACGCCATCACCCGGTACGTCGTGTACTTCCCGCCGGCCACCAGCAACAGCCCGAGCATCGGCTCGAAGACCGCGTGCTCGCGGGAGAGCTTCGAGGTCGAGTCGGCCTCGCCGGCCAGCAGCGGACGCAGCCCGGCGTACACCCCCTCGATGTCGGCGGTGGTCAGCGGCCGGTCCAGCACTGTGTTGACCTGCTGGAGGAGGTAGGCGATGTCGCGGGCCGAGGCGGCCGGGTGGGAACGGTCCAGCCGCCAGTCGGTGTCAGTGGTGCCGATGATCCAGTGCCCGCCCCACGGGATGACGAAGAGCACCGA
This sequence comes from Micromonospora sp. NPDC047187, assembly GCF_040643355.1. Lineage (NCBI taxonomy): Bacteria > Bacillati > Actinomycetota > Actinomycetes > Micromonosporales > Micromonosporaceae > Micromonospora > Micromonospora sp. NPDC047187. Next base: position 272,878 of record NZ_JBEYUF010000007.1, on the reverse strand, counting down.
ACTCGCCGTACGCAGGATGAGCCCCGTCTCGCCGGTGATCGCCGAGCGGGGCACCACCAGGTGCACCCCCTTGGAGGCGCGCACCCGGACGCCGGGCCGCAGGCCCACGTCGTTGAGCATCCGGGACATGTCGTCGCTCCACACGCCGGTGGCGGCGATGACGGTGCGAGCCTGCACCTCGAACTCCGCGTCCGGCGAGCCCGGCGGCGCCTCCAGGTCCCGGACGCGGACGCCGGTCACCTCGCGCGCCTGCCGGATCAACCCGACGGCGCGGGCACTGCTCACCACAGTGGCGCCGAGGCTGGCCGCGGTGCGGGCCAGGGTGACCACCAGCCGGGCGTCGTCGACCTGCCCGTCGTAGTAGCGGATCGCCCCGGCCAGCGCGTCGGCCCGCAGACTCGGGAAGATCCGCCGGGCACCCTCCCGGGTCAGGTGACGGTGCAGGGGCATGCCCCGGCCACCGCCGAAGATTCCGGCGAAGGCGTCGTACGCGGCCACCCCGGCGCCATAGTACGAGCGGCGGAAGACCCGGGCCGGCAGGTCCCGTAGGCCCCGCCCGGCCGGCAGCGGCACCATGATCGGCACCGGGCGTACCAGGTGCGGCGCGAGCCGGGTGGCCAACAGGCCGCGCTCGGTGAGCGCCTCGTGGACCAGGTGGAACTCCAACTGCTCCAGGTAGCGCAGGCCACCGTGGATGAGTTTGCTGGACCGGCTGGAGGTCCCGGAGGCAAGATCACGCGCCTCGACCAGCGCCACCTTCAGGCCACGGGACGCCGCGTCCAGGGCGGCACCGGCTCCGGTCACCCCGCCCCCGATGACCAGCACGTCGAAGCGCTCGGCACGCAGTCGGCGCAGGTCGGACGCACGGCGGACCGGTGAGAGCTGACCGGCGACGGATCGGGAGACATTGGGGTCGCGCACCTGTCCACCGTAACCGTCGAGCCACCGTGTCGACATTCGCCGCCCGCCCCGCACCGCGCCCACCTGCTCCGAAGCGCACGACACGTCTCGCTACCCGATCCAGGCCAACCGATAGGAGATCTTCCCCGGAACCCGACGGTCGGGTCGAAACCCTTCGTCGTAGTCGTAAGGTTCTCGGATGCAAGGTCAACCTGTGCACCCCGGCCTCAGCGACCGTGGTTCCCCGTGGCCGGTGGTCGCGGCCGTGCTGGCGGGCTGCTGGACGCTTGCGGTCACAGTGGGCACCCAGACCGGTGGTTGGCTCACCGATCAGGTGCTGCTGGGCTTCGGGCGGGACCGGCTCGGCTGGCTCTGGCCGGTGCTCGGCCTGGCCACCGTCGTACTGGCCGGCACGCCCGCCCTGCTGCTGGCCCTCCTGCCCCGGTCGGGCGCGGTCCGGGCCACCGGGCGGGCCTGGTTGATCGGGGCACTCGCCCTCGGCGTGCTCACACTGCTGCGGGCCGTGCCGCCGGTGCACCACGAGGCCTACCTCGCCGCGCTGGCCGGCGCCGCGTTGCTCGGTGCCCTCGCCGTGCGCTGGTCGGCGCGCCGGTGGGCGTACCCCGGGCTGGTTGGCTCGGTCGGCGGCCCGGCACCCACCGGAAACGGCGACGCCGCCCCGCCCGAGGCCACCGGGAACGGCGACGCCGCGCGGCCCGAGGCCACCGGGAGCGCGGAGCCGGTCGGACGGCGCGTTCGCCGACCCGGCCCGGTGCCGCTGCTCGCGGTCGCCGCCGGGTTGGCGCTGCTGCTGCCGTGGGCCTGGCTGGGCGCGCTCGGCGGCCTCCTGGAGACCGCGCTCGCGGTGCTGGCGGCCGCCGCGCTCGGGGTGCTGGCCGCGACTCTGCTGGACACCCCCTTCTGGGCCCAGTTCGCGGTAGGGCGACCGCCTCGGCCGGCTCGGCTGGTGCTGGTCGGCGGCCTGGTCGCCGGGGTGACGCTGCTGCTGCTCGCGGCCGGGACCGGCCAGTCCGGCGCGCAGTTGCCCGCGCTGCTGACAGTGCCGCCGGTGGGTTTCGCGCTGGCCGCGCTCTGGGCCGCGACCTGGCGGCCCGCTGCCGACCCGGCCGGCTCCGACCCGGCCGCTGCCGACCCAGCCGGCTCCGACCCGGCCACCTCCGATCCGGCCGCCGCCACCCGCGCCGGCCGAGCGGCGACCGGCTGGCTCGTGGGCCTGGCCGCGCTCGGCCCGCTGGCCTTCACCGACCCGGAAGAGATCAGCCTGCTGCTGGTCGGCACCCGGGACATCCCGTTCTGGGTGGCGGCCGCCGCCGGCGTCGGGCTCGCCGTCGCGGTACTGGTCGCCATCGGGTACGCGGTGCTGCTCGCCCGGCCGACGGCACGCCCCCCGAGCAGGCGGGTCGCCGCGGTGGCGGCCGTGGTGCTGCTGGTGGCGGTCGGGGCGGTCGACCTCGGCCCCGGCCAGCCGGGCCTGCACGGCGAGCGGCTGTTCGTGGTGCTGCGTACGCAGGCCGACCTGAGCGATCTTCCGGCCGCCGCGCCGGGTCGGGCCGGGCGGGACGCTCGCGCGGCCGAGGTCTACCGGCGGCTGGTGACGACCGCCGAGCAGAGCCAGGGCGACCTGCTGCGGGGGTTGAACCGGCTGCGCCTCGACCCGGTGTCGTACTACCTGGTCAACGCGGTCGAGGTGGACGGCGGCCCGGCGGTGCGGGCCTGGCTCGCCCGCCGACCGGAGGTGGCGCGGGTGCTGGTCAGCCAGCGCTTGCGACCGCTGCCGGCACCGGCCGGGCAGAACCGGGGCACCCTGCCCAAGCCCACCGGCCCGGAGTGGAACATCCGCCAGATCGGCGCCGACCGGGTGTGGTCCCAACTCCGGGTCACCGGCACGGGCATCGTGGTCGGCAGCTCCGACTCGGGGGTGGACGGCGCCCATCCGGCGCTACGAGCCGGGTTCCGTGGTGGGGACGACTCCTGGTACGACCCGTGGGACGACACCCGGAGCCCGACCGACCAGGGCGGGCACGGCACCCACACGGTGGGCAGCGCGGTCGGGCGGGACGGCATCGGGGTGGCGCCGGACGCGCAGTGGGTGGGCTGCGTCAATCTGGACCGCAACCTGGGCAGCCCCGCGCACTACCTGGACTGTCTCCAGTTCATGTTGGCGCCCTTCCCGGCCGGCGGCGACCCGTTCACCGACGGCCGTCCGGAGCGCGCCCCGCAGGTGCTGACCAACTCGTGGGGCTGCCCGCCCATCGAGGGTTGCGACCAGCGCGTTCTGCGGCCGGCCACCGCCGCCCTCGACGCCGCCGGGATCTTCGTGGTCGCCGCGGCCGGCAACACCGGCCCCTGGTGCGCGTCGATCGACGATCCGCCCGCCCCGTACCCGGACGTGCTGACAGTGGGCGCAGTGGACGCCCAGCGGCGGGTCGCCGAGTTCTCCTCGCGCGGGCCGGCGCCGGGCGGCTCGGGTAAACCGGACGTGCTGGCACCGGGGGTGAAGGTGGTGTCGGCCATGCCGGGCGGCACGTACGCCGCCCTGGACGGCACGTCGATGGCAACCCCACAGGTGGCCGGGGTGGTCGCGCTGATGTGGTCGGCGAACCCGGCGCTGGTCGGTGACGTGACCCGGACCCGGCAGATCCTTCGGGACACCGCCACGGCGGCGACGCCCACCTATCGCTCCGACAGCCCCTCCGACGCCTGCGGTGCCCCGTCGAACGTCACCGGCGCCGGCCAGGTCGACGCCTACGCCGCCGTTCGCGCCGCCCAGCAATAGGCAGGTTTCCTTCCTGAGGTGCTGAGCCGAGGGTGCGGCCCGACAGCCGGTGATCTAGGGTCGGCGACCATGGACGCCGAGATCACCGTCACCGAGCTGACCGCCGACCTGGTCACCAGCGTCGTACAGCTCTGCCAGCAGGCTCTCGACCTGCCCGAGGACGCCGCCGAGGCGGCTGCCATCGTGGACGTGCTCTGGACCCGGGCCACCGCCGACCGGCCGGTGGTCGGGCTGGGCGCGTACCGAGGTGCGGACCTGGTGGGGGTGCTGATCTGTTCGGTGTCGTCGACCGAGCCGGGGATCGGGCACGTGGACCTGGTCGCGGTCCTTGCGGATCAGCGGCGTCGGGGCGTCGGCCGGGCGCTGCTCCAGCGGGCCGAACGGGTGCTCGCCGAGCGCGGGGCGACCGAGGTGCTGCTGGCCGGAAACCCGCCGTACTACGCGTGGCCGGGAATCGACGTCCGCTACACGCCGGCGGTCTGCGCCGCCCTCGCGCTCGGCTACCAGCAGGACCGGACCGCCTGGAACATGACAGCGGACCTGTCGTACGACGGGTCGCCGGCACTGCGCTCCACCGAGGCGGCGGAGCGGCGACTGGCCGATCAGGGCGTCACGGTACGCCGGGCGGAGCCGGCGGACCTGCCGGCGCTGATCGCGTTCGCCCGGTCCACCTTCGGCGGAACGTGGGACGGCGAGCTGGCCGGGTCGGTGGGACGCGCCGACGCCGGTTGCCACCTGGCGGAGCGGGACGGCGAGGTGCTCGGCTTCGCCGCGTACGGGTCGTCGCGGCCGAGTTGGTTCGGGCCGATGGGCACCGCGCCGGCCGCAGAGGGCTCGGGCATCGGTGGGGTGCTGTTGCGACGCTGCCTGCGCGACCAGCGGGCGGCGGGGCTGGACCGGGCACAGATCGGCTGGGTGGGACCGGTGCCGTTCTATTCGGGCAGCGCGGGGGCGTGGATCGAACGGGTCTTCTTCCTGTACCGGCGAACCCTGTCCAGGGGATAAACAGGGCAAACAGGACATGGATCCATTCGCCCGCATCGGCCCATCGACGCCCCCTACCGTTTCGGTAGAGGAGGCAGCCATGACCACGGATGACAACCAGACCGAGGACGGCCCGCCGATCACCTGGAAACCGGTAGGTGAACTCCCCGGCCAACTGCCGTTCGACAGGCTCGACTACGGCGACGCCGAGCAACTGGCCGAGATGACCACCGACGGCGAGCCGCCGGTGGCCGAGGAACCGCAGGAGATGGTGGACGCGCCGATCAAACTGCCTCCGCCGTACAGCCGGGCGCAGAAGCGGCGCAACCAGCGCCCACTACCGACCTGACGACGAACGGGGCGGACCGCGTCAGCGGCCCGCCCCGTTCGGTGTCGAAACTGGACTCAGAAGTCCATGTCCCCGCCACCCGGGCCAGCCGGGGCAGCCGGGTTCTTCTCCGGCTTGTCCGCGACAACGGCCTCAGTGGTGAGGAAGAGCGCCGCGATGGAAGCGGCGTTCTGCAGCGCCGAGCGCGTCACCTTGGCCGGGTCGATGATGCCCGCGGCCAGCAGGTCGACGTACTCGCCGTTGGCGGCGTTCAGACCGTGACCCGCTTCGAGGTTACGGACCTTCTCCACCACGACGCCGCCCTCAAGGCCGGCGTTGACGGCGATCTGCCGCAGCGGGGCGTCCAGCGCGACCTTGACGATGTTCGCGCCGGTCGCCTCGTCGCCGACCAGGTCGAGCTTGTCGAAGGCGGTCTTGCCGGCCTGCACCAGCGCGACGCCACCACCCGGGACGATGCCCTCCTCGACGGCGGCCTTCGCGTTGCGAACGGCGTCCTCGATGCGGTGCTTGCGCTCCTTGAGCTCGACCTCGGTGGCCGCGCCGACCTTGATCACCGCAACGCCGCCGGCCAGCTTGGCCAGCCGCTCCTGCAGCTTCTCCCGGTCGTAGTCGGAGTCGCTCTTGTCGATCTCGGCCCGGATCTGGTTGACCCGGCCCTGGATCTGCTCGGCGTCACCGGCACCGTCGACGATGGTGGTCTCGTCCTTGGTCACCACGACCTTGCGGGCGCGGCCCAGCATGTCGAGGCTGGCGGCGTCGAGCTTGAGGCCGACCTCCTCGCTGATGACCTGACCACCGGCGAGGATGGCGATGTCGGTCAGCATGGCCTTGCGGCGGTCACCGAAGCCCGGCGCCTTGACGGCGACCGACTTGAAGGTGCCACGGACCTTGTTGACCACCAGGGTGGCGAGGGCCTCGCCCTCCAGGTCCTCGGCGATGATCAGCAGCGGCTTGCCCGACTGCATGACCTTCTCCAGGATCGGGAGCAGGTCCTTCACCGACGAGATCTTGCTGTTGGCGATCAGGATGTACGGGTCGTCGAAGACGGCCTCCATACGCTCCGGGTCGGTCATGAAGTAGGCCGAGATGTAGCCCTTGTCGAAGCGCATACCCTCGGTGAGCTCCAGCTCCAGCCCGAAGGTGTTGCTCTCCTCGACGGTGATGACGCCTTCCTTGCCGACCTTGTCCATCGCCTCGGCGATGATCTCGCCGACGGTGCTGTCGCCAGCGGAGATGGAGGCGGTGGAGGCGATCTGCTCCTTGGTCTCGACGTCCTTGGCGAGCTTGGACAGCTCCTCCGAGACGCTCAGGACCGCGGCCTCGATGCCCCGCTTCAGGGCCATCGGGTTGGCGCCAGCGGCCACGTTGCGCAGGCCCTCGCGAACCAGGGCCTGGGCCAGGACGGTCGCCGTCGTCGTGCCGTCACCGGCAACGTCGTCGGTCTTCTTGGCGACCTCCTTGACCAGCTCAGCGCCGATCTTCTCGTACGGGTCCTCGAGCTCGATCTCCTTGGCGATGCTCACACCATCGTTGGTGATGGTGGGGGCACCCCACTTCTTCTCGAGCACGACGTTGCGGCCCTTGGGGCCGAGGGTCACCTTTACGGCGTCGGCGAGCTGGTTCATGCCCCGCTCGAGGCCGCGGCGCGCCTCTTCGTCGAACGCGATCATCTTGGCCATACGGCGTTGTCCTCCTGGACACTCACGGGCCACCCGAGATGTGTGCCCCGGATGGGCCGCCTGGTGTACGCACCTTGGGACGTCGCCACCTGGCGACGACGACGTCCTTCGGCCGGGCCGGATAGCCCGCGACGACCGGCCATGTGCCGCCCCGGCGTCTCCACGCCGGTGCAACCTGGCCCCACCGTCCCGACCATTGGCACTCACGGTATGCGAGTGCCAATGACTTGTTTAGCACTCTCACCTGCCGAGTGCAAGCACGATGCCGCCGCTCAGCCGAGTTCCGCAGCCAGTCCAGCGCTGTTCACCGGCGCCTCATGGGCACGCTGCTCGGCGTACGTCACCAGCAGACCGATCATCTGCGCGAGGTGGGCCGGCAGGGCCAGCACGGCGGTGACCCCGATCACCACCACCGCCCCGGCGGCGGTGCCGGCCGAGGAGAACGGGTCCGTTCCGAGCGGGGAGGTGCCGATTCCTTCCAGGGCACCGGGGATCAGGGTGCCGACGATCACCGCCGCGGCCACCAGGGCCACCCGTCCGAGCAGCAGGCCGAGCCGGTCGTGGAACATCCGGAACGATCGACCGATCGGGTTGTGCCGTTCGAAGAGATAGACCGGACCGGCCATGCTCAGCGCGAAGGCCAGGTAGATGCCCGGCAGCACGCAAAAACAGACACCGACGCCGATGAGCAGACTGACCAACAGGGTCCAGCCCCACAGCCCGAGTGCCCGACGCAGGCCGTAGCGCAGCGCGGCCTCCAGGCTGGCCGGCTGACCGGCCGCCTGCTTGGTGATCACCCAGGTGCCGGCGGCCCAGCCGACGGCCTGCACCAACCCGACCACCACGCTGCCGCCGACCAGCAGGACCAGGAGGCTCAGCAGTTCGGCGGCGAAATTGTCCGGCAGCGCGGGGGTCGACGTCGATTCGGCCTGGGCGGCCCACTTCGCCGACGGGTCCAGCCCGAGGGAGACCACCGAGAGCACCGCCGCCGGCAGCACCTGGGTGAGCAGCATGATCGGCACCAACTGCCGCCAGCCCCGGCGCAGCGCTCCCCCGCACCGGTTGAACCAGCCGCCGATACCGGCGCCGGGCGGCGTGACCAGGGCGTCGTTCGGGTCGAACCCGTGACCCGGCGGGTACCAGCCGACCGGCGGCCCCGGGTACCACGGCTGCCCGCCGTAGGGACCCGACCCGGGCGGGTAGCCCCCGGTGGGCGGGAACGCCCAGCCCTGCGGTGGCGGGGCCGCACCCCAGGAACCCTGCGCGGGATCCCAGCCGGGCGGCGGACCGGCGGGGCCGGAGGACGGGCCGGCCGGGGGCATGCCCGGCCCCCAGCCGGGCGGCGGACCGGCCGGGCCGGGGCTGCCGGCGGGCGAGGACGGATCGGACGGGTCCGGCTCCCCCGACCCGGAGGACGGAGTGGGCGGGGGTGGCTGGTCGGTCATGAACGCTCCTCAAATCGGCTGGAACGGTTCACGATCTTCCCGGCTGTGCGCCCCTGCCGCAGCCCCGACTCACGGGGCCGATCGGCCAGGAGTTCAGCCGATGACGCGTACGTGCTCCGCCTGTGGGCCCTTCTGGCCCTGGGTGATCTCGAACTCGACCCGCTGACCGTCGTCCAGCGCCTTGTAACCGTCCATCTCGATCGCGGAGAAGTGGACGAACACGTCCTGACCGCCGTCGACGGCGATGAAGCCGTAGCCCTTTTCGGCGTTGAACCACTTCACGGAGCCCTGTGCCACGGTGCACTTCCCTCACTCTGCGCGGCGTTGCCTGACTCGGCGCACGGCACGGCCGGACGCCCCGGACCACCGACTCAGCGATCGATGACCGCCATTGAAGCAGGTGACCGAAATCGCACGCTACACGAGGAGTGACGGAGGCGCACGGCCACAAATCCGACAGACATCGGGGCGTCCCGACCGCGCTGATCGGCCGGGTTCCCGAGCCACCGGATTCGCCAGCGTCATTTGCGAATGGAGGGGAGGGCCGCAGGGCCGGCCCCGAGATGACGGCGATCGGGCCCAGCTCGCGAAACGCCATCCCCGCCCTGTGGTAGGCATGCGGACATGACCACCGACATGGGCTCGCCGGCCCTGCGGCTCGCGGAGATCCGCCGGGTCCGGCCGGAGGACGCCGCCCGGATGCGGGCGCTGCGCCTGGAGATGCTGGCCGACGCGCCGTTGGCCTTCCTGGAGACCCTGGCGGACGCTGCGGCCCGACCGCACAACGAGTTCGCCGCCCGGGTCGCGTACACCTCGGCCGGTGTCGGTAACGCGCAGTTCGTCGCCGATCCGGGCGGCCGGTTGGTCGGGCACGCCGGTGGTACGACCCACCCGAACGAGCCGGGGCTGACCGTGATCTACGCCGTGTACGTCACGCCGACCTGGCGCGGCAGTGGCCTGCTCGGCGAGCTGATCGACGGGGTGGCCGCCTGGTCGCGAGCCTGTGGCCGACCGGAACTGCTGCTGGAGGTGGTGGTCGGCAACGACCGCGCCTACCGCGCCTACCAGCGCCTGGGCTTCAAGGACACCGGGGTACGAGTCCCCCACCCGAACATCCCAGCCCTAACCGAGCTACAAATGCGCAGACCCGCCTAAAACCAAGAACCATCCCACGGCAGAACCACTGAGCTGCCCCCAAAAGCCGGCAGCGATGCCCCCACCGTGCCCACAAAGGGTTTCCGGGGCAGCCCGACCCGCGCAGGGATCAAGCCTGACCGCCCGGAGCGGGGCGGGCTGCCCCGGAAACCCCCACCGCAACTAAAGATCAAAGATGACGCCGCGACTGCACGATCCGGAACCGGTTCGCCACATAAGCCCCGTCGGTCAGCGCCGAGTTCGCCGCCGCGTTGGCCCCACTGCCGTGGAAGTCGGAGAACGCCGCCGACTGGTTGACGAAGACACCGCCGGTGAGGTTGCAGGACAGGTGCACCCCGACCTCGACCGCCACCGCCTCGGTCGCGTCCAGCACGGCCTCGTCCGTCGAGTAGACCCCGGCGGTGAGCGCGCCCTTCTCGCCGACCGTCCGGCGCAGCAGCTCCAGGCTGTGCGTGGTGGAGTCGGTGGCGATGGCGAACGAGATAGGCCCGAACCATTCCCGGCCGTACGTCTCCGCGTCGTCGGCGGTCAGCTTCACGATCGTCGGGGTACGCACCACCGCGTCGGCGTACGACGGGTGGGCCACGGCCCGCGACTCCAGCACCGGCTCGCCGACCTTGGTCACCTCGGCCAGCCGCTCCAGCACCCCGTCGTTGACGATGGCGCCGGTCAGCTCCACACCTCGGGCCGGGTCGGCGGTGAGCTTGCCGACCGCTGCGGCGATCCCGCCGGCCACCTCGTCGAAGCTCTTGTGCCCCTGGTCGGTCTCGATGCCCCCGGCCGGGATGAGGATGTTCTGGGAGGTGGTGCACATCTGCCCGCTGTAGAGGGTCAGCGTGAACCCGAGGTTGCGGCACATGCCGGCGAAGTCGTCGGTGGAGTCGATGACGACGGTGTTGAGGCCGGCCTTCTCGGTGTAGACCGATGCCTGCCGCGCGTGCGTCTCCAGCCAGTCGCCGTACTCGGTGGAGCCGGTGAAGTCGACGATCCGGATGGCGCGGTGCAGGGCCAGGTCGCTGGCGAGCTTCTCACCGGGGGCCTCGGCCGCCAGCATGATCAGGTTCGGGTCGAACCCGGCCTCGGCGAGCACCTCCCGGGCGTACTTCACGGTGATGGCCAGCGGCAGCACCGCGCGCGGGTGCGGCTTGACGATCACCGGGTTGCCGGTGACCAGCGAGGCGAACAGCCCGGGGTACGAGTTCCAGGTCGGGAAGGTGTTGCAGCCGATCACCAGCGCCACCCCACGCGGCACCACGTGGAACGTCTTGGTCATCCGCAGCGGGTCACCCTTGCCGGCGGCCTTCTCCCAGCCCGCCGTGCCCGGGTGTCGGGTCATCTCGGCGTACGCGTACGCCAGCGCTTCCAGCGCCCGGTCCAGCGCGTGCGCGCCACCAGCCTGAAAGGCCATCACGAACGCCTGCCCGCTGGTGAACTGCACAGCGTTGGCCAGCTCGAAGATGTTCTTGTGCAGCCGGTCGAGGATCTCCAGGCAGACGCCCACCCGGGCCTGCGGGCCGGCGTCGCGCCACGCCGGCAGCGCGGCGGAGGCGGCGTCGACCAGCTCACCGGGGCCGGCGTGCGGGTAACGCACCGCCAACTCCACCCCGAACGGGCTCGTCTCGGTGGCGACCCGAACGCCCGCGCCGGGCTGGTCGAGCGGGAAGTCCCCGCCGAGGTACGCCTCGAAGGCGGCCTTACCGTCGGCGGCGGCGGTCTCGCCGTACACCCGGGGGCTGGGGGATTCGGGATAGGCGGACCAGTAGCCCCGCTCCGTGATCGCGGTCAGCGCACGGTTGAGGGTGTCGGCGTGCCTGTCGTACAGGGGATGCGGGGTCTCCGTCATGCCCGCCATCATGCCTGAGTCCAGTCCGCGAGCAGTAGCGCGAATGCCCGACAGCGGCTCATGCCGCAGTCGAGTTCCCGAGCAGAAGCACCAATGGCGACGGCGCGGGGTTGCTCGCGGCGGCAGCGGGTACCCGCGGGCCTTCGGCCAGGGGAGGACGGCGGGTGAGGATCACCGAGATCCGGGTGCACGGGGTCGCTGACAAGGGGCCCGAGACGATCCTCGACCGACCGATCGTCGCGCGGGTCGCGGGAGACGACAACGCCGGCTTCTACCGGCCGCGGCCCGGCTACGGTGCCGCCGCGGACCGCAACGGGGTGACGCTTGAGGCGTACCGCTGGAGCAGGCTGACCGGCGGCACCGCCACCCGGACGTTCTCGCTGGTCCTGCTCCTGCCGTTCATGCTCAGCAACATCGCGCTCTGGATGCTGCCGGTCACCGGACGCGGCGGCCACGCCGCGCGGGCGCTGTGCCGACTGCTCGCCGCGACGATGACCTCGATGTACGTCCTCTCCGCCGTCGGGGTGTCCCTCGACCTGATCGCCTGGCAGTGCGCGGCCTACCCGAGGTGTCTGGAGGGGCGGCGGGAGATCTCCTGGCTGGGCGGCGTGCCGCCAGGGCAGCGGCTCGCACTGCTGGCCGTACCGCCGATCATCGCGATCGTCCTGATCTGGCGCCTCGGTGCCCGGACCTGGCAGCTCCCCGAGGACAGCGACCAGGCGCCCGGGGTAGGTGCGGACCGGCTCGACGCGCCCGCCTTCTGGGACACCCGCTCGCTGCTGCGCCGCCTGCGCTCGGTTCACGTCGCGGTGGCGCTGGGCACGCTCAACATCACTCTGCTGCTGGCTCTGGCACCGCACGACGCCACAGTGCCCGGCTGGCTGCTGCTGGCCGCGGACGTGGCGCTGCTCGCCGCCGCGCTGGTGCTGCTCTGCCGGCCGGCGATGGAGCGGCGCGGAGAGCGGGACCAGTGGAGCTCGCGGACCATCCGCTGGGCGGCCATCGCGCTCACCGTACTGACAGTGGGCTACGCGTTGGCGCCACGGCCGCCGTGGACGGCCCAGGGAACCTTGCCCGGGTACGGGACGGTGGCCGCCGGACTGTTCGCCGGGCAGGTGGTGCTGCTCGCGATGCTCGGCCTGGTGGTCGTGGTGCAGCGCCGTTCCCTTCCTCGGCCCCTCTTCCTGCTGACCGGGCTGGGTGCGCCGGTGCTGACAACCGTCGCGATCGGGCTGGGCGTCGCCTACGACTCGGGCCTGACCTACGGGCTCGCCGAGTATCTGGACCGTGGCTCCAGCCCGACGCCCGCCCGGCCGCTGCCGCCCGGGGCGCCACCGTTGTCGCCGCCGATCGCCTTCCGCTGGGCCACCCTCGGCTTCTCCCTCGCCGTGCTCCTGGTGCTCGTGACGGCACTGCTCATACCCCGGATCGGCCGTGATCGTCGCCGTCGGGAGGCCGAGGAACTGGTTCGGCGGGACTATCCGGAAGCCTCCCGGGCGGCCCCCGAACGGGTCCGGGCCGTCCGCGACGTGATAGTGCGTGCCCGGCTGACGGATCGGCTCGGGCCACTGCTGGCCACCGCGTACGTGGTGTTGGCGCTGCTCACCCTGGCGGCGGCCGGGCTCTCGGTGGTCGGTCCCGGCCCGGGTGCGCTCGCGCTGCGACTCGGCGGCGAGCCGCTGGCCCGTCCGGTGATCTTCGTGACCGACCTGGGCGCTTTGCTGATCGGGCTGTTCGCCGCGATCCTCGCCGTGCTGGGGCTGGTCGCCTACCGGTCCGGCGCGATCAGGCTGGTCGGGGTGCTCTGGGAGCTGGCCACCTTCTGGCCGCGTGCCGCGCATCCACTCGCCCCGCCGTGCTACGTCGAGCGGGCGGTCCCCGAGCTGACCCGCCGGATCGGGCAGCTCACCGCCAATGGGAACGCGGTGCTGCTGTCCGGGCAGAGTCACGGCAGCGTGCTCGCGGCGGCGACGATCCTTCAACTGCCCGACCACTGCCGCCGGCGGGTGGCTCTGCTCACCTACGGTGCCCCGCTCGGCAACCGGTACCGGCGGATCTTCCCGGCGTACGTCAGCGACGAGATGTTGCGCGAGGTCGGCAGCCGGTTGGCCTGGCGGTGGATCAACCTGTGGCGGTACACCGACGCGGTGGGCGGAGCGGTGTTCGGTCCGTTCGTCGACGGACCCGACGACCCGGCCGCCCGGGTCGACCGTCGGGTACGGGATCCGAAGGGACTGCTCATCCCACCGACCGACACCGTGCCCCCGCCGGTGCGGGGCCACCGGTTCACTCCCGACGACGACTTCCACGCCGCGATCGGCGAGCTGGTCGAGCGCCTGGAACGGACGGCCGAGTGAACGGTCGCCTCAGAGGGTGAGCTGCCAGTCGGTCCAGCAGTCCACCGGGCGGAAGCCGAGCTGTTCGTTGATCGACACCATGTAACTGTTGCTGGCCGCGTTGAAGGTGTCGATCACCTGTACCGCCGGCTCGTGGGTGAGCAGGTGGTGCAGGTTCTCCGCCTTGGCGATGAGGCCGAGCCGGTGCCCACGGTGGGCCGGGTCGACGATGGTGATCTGCTGGAACGCGTGCCAGTCGGCGGAGGCGCCCACGTCCAGCAGCGTCCAGGCGACCAGCCGACCGGACGCCTCGTGCCGCATCCCGAGGTGGTAGCGCCGCCGGCCCCGGGCGTCCAGCGCCCGCTCGTTGCCGCGGATCCGTTCGGCGTCCACCTGCTCCGGCTCCCACTGCACGTCGCCCATGGGCGCGTCCATCAGCAGCCGGCCGTCGAGGTAGGCGATGTCCGCCACGTACTCCTGCGGGGTGGAGCCCTGCCAGCAGACGGAGTGATAGCCCTCGGCTCGCGGTCGGGCCTCGGCGAGCGCGGCCCGCAGAGCGACCCGGTCGATCTCGCCGACGTCGAGCCGGCGACGCACCTCGGTGAGGGCTGGTTGAGCGCCGGAAGCGGCAGCGAACGCGTCACCGGCCACGCTTCGGGCCGGCCCGCCGGGCAGCGCGGAGACGGCCATCGCCACCACCCGCTTGCGGCCGTGCTCGCGGAGCAGGCGCAGCCCGTACTCGTGCAGGGCCCGGCCAACGCCCCGGCGCCGCTGCTGCGGATGCACCAGCAGCTCGACGGTGGCGTTGTCGGTGTTGTCGAGCTGCGGCAGGTCCAGTTGGAGGTAGCCGGCCGGCACGCCGTCCAGTCGGGCCAGCGCCCAGAGCGACCGGGTGCCGGGCATCGGCGTGTGGAACAACGCGTCGAAGCGGCGCCGGCAGAAGGGCGGGAAGTCCGGGAGATCGGCGTCGTTGGCCGCCGCCCCGATCCGGTACGCCTCGTCGACCGACGTGCGGTCGGCGCCGTCGAACGACGCGATGGTGATGCTCATGCCGGTGAGCCTGCACCGTACAAAAGCGATCGGGCCAGCGAATTACTCGCTGGCCCGATCGAACGTTGGTCGGGAGGGACACTCGCACAACGCCTCCGGCGTTGGGTCGCAAGAACTTCAAAAGTCTTCGGCGAAATGCCCTCCCGCACGGAGCATCTTGCGCCGTCCGGTTCCTGCCGTCAAGTCCGTAGCGGCAGGTTTTCCACACTCACAGCGAAAACCCAGTTACCGACTGATCGACTCGGCCACGGCTCCGAGCGAGCCCGTCAGCCCAGGAGGCCGGCGTCGCGGGCGGCGCGCAGCGAGGGCTTGATGTGGTGGGTCGGACCGACCTGGCCGGCCACCGCATCGATGGTCTTCAGACCCTCGCCGGTGTTGAACACGACGGTCTCGGCCGTCGGGTCGAGCCGACCGGACTCGACCAGCTTGCGCAGCACGGCCACTGTGACCCCACCAGCGGTTTCGGCGAAGACCCCGGTGGTACGGGCCAGATCGCGGATGCCCGCGCGGATCTCGTCGTCGTCGGCGTACTCCATCCAGCCGCCGGTGCGGCGGACCGCCTCCAGGGCGTAGAGGCCGGCCGCCGGGTCGCCGATGTTGAGCGATTTGGCGATGCCGGTGGGCTTGACCGGAACGATCGTGTCGGTCTCGGCGTGCAGGGCGACGGCGATCGGGTTGCAGCCGGCGGACTGCGCGCCGAAGACCTTCCAGCCGTCGGCGGGCGCCTCGACCAGGCCGATCTCCACCAGCTCGGAGAACGCCTTGTCAATCTTGGTGAGCAGCTCGCCGCTGGCCATCGGGATGACCACCTGCGCCGGGATCCGCCAGCCGAGCTGCTCGGCCACCTCGTAGCCGAGGGTCTTGGAGCCCTCCGCGTAGTACGGCCGGACGTTCACGTTGACGAACGCGGTGTCCTCGAATTCGTCGGTCTCCACCAGCTCGCCGCAGAGCCTGTTGACATCGTCGTACGAGCCGTCGATGGCGACCAGTTCGCCGCCGTAGACGGCGGTGGTGATGACCTTGCCCTGCTCCAGGTCGCTGGGGATGAAGACCACCGAGGGCGCCCCGGCGCGGGCCGCGTGGGCGGCCACCGAGTTGGCCAGGTTGCCGGTCGACGCGCAGGCGAACCGGCTGAAGCCGAGTGCCTTGGCGGCGGTGAGCGCCACCGAGACGACCCGGTCCTTGAACGAGTGGGTGGGGTTGGCGCTGTCGTCCTTGACCCAGAGCGGCGCGGTGATGCCCAGTTCGGCGGCGAGGTGCGGGGCCGCCACCAGCGGGGTCAGCCCCGGGTCGAGGGTGACCCGGCTGGCCGGGTCCTGGCCGGCGGGGAGCAGGGCGGCGTACCGCCAGATGTTGTTCGGGCCGGCCTCGATCTGCTCGCGGGTGACGGCGGCCAGTGCCGCGGTGTCGTAGTCGACCTCCAGCGGGCCGAAACACTCGTAACAGGCGTGCTGGGCGGCGAGCGGGTAGCGGGCCGAGCAGGCACGGCAGACCAGGGCGCGGGCGGGGCTGGCGGAGGTGTCGATGCCGGAGGCGACGAGCGTCGACGTCATGTCGAGAGTCCTCTCATCTTTCCCCGCATCGCACGGTGCGGCGGGGACGGAATTGGCACCTGCCCCGCGGGTCGCTCAGCGGTGAGCGCGCAGGGTGGTTGCCGGGGCGTCGTCGGGCCGTATCCCTCAGCCCCTCTGGATGAGGTATTCAGTTGTGCCGTCGAGTCTAGGACAACGCTGTCGGTCGCTGCTAGCGCTGATCCCAGGTAGTGGGTCAGCGGGCGCTCACCGCCAGCGGGTCGGTCACCGCGATCGGGTCCGTCACCGCGCTCGGTCGGGGCAGCGACTCGGTCCGGGGCCGGGCCGCGAGGTTCGCGGCGATCAGGGCGGCGATCACGGCACCCACCAGGACGGCGTACGCCAGTTGCGGGGCGACCGCCACGAGGTCGGCGGCGGCCGGCGCGTGCTGCCAGCCGACGGCGTCGGCCCCGACGCTCAGGACGAGCATGGCGGCCGTGCCGGCGAGCGCGGTCAGTGTGGTGAAGCGCAGCGGTGACCACTCGCCGAACCGGCTGGCGCCGTGGGTGTAGATGCCCCAGCCCAGCACCGCGCCGATCATCATGAGCCCGCCGAGGCCGAACTGGCCGAGCCCGGCCAGGCTGCCGCGCGTGATCACCAGACCGACGCCGAGGAGCGCCACCAGGGAGAGGGCCAGCAGCAGCGGCTTCGGGCGTACGCCGTCACGGGCCCAGCGGACCAACTGGGTGATCACCGGAGTGGTGGCCACGAATAGGGAGATCTGCTGCGGGGCGGCGTGTTCGAGCGCCAGGTTGGTGAGCAGGTTGAAGCCCGCGAAGCCGACCACTCCGAGCACCACCACCTCCAGCGCGCGGCCACCGTGCCGGAGCGCGCCGGCACCCTCGCGGAGCAGCAGGATGGCGACCAGGACGACGGCGGCCAGCAGGTAGCGCGCGGTGGTCAGGTTGAGCGGGTCGACCCGGTCGAGCGCGCTGGCCAGGATCGGAAACATCACGCCCCAGCCGAGCACGGCGACCAGTGGGTACGCGGTGGCGCGGGATCGCATCGGCAACTCCAATGTTCGAGTATCGTCGAACCAACGACACCGACCATAGGGCGTCGTTCGATAGTTGTCGAACAAGGGTTACACTGGTCACATGGAGCCGCACGAGCCCGACCTGACCGCCGTACCGGTCACCAACGTGTTGGCCGCACTCGCCGACGACGTGCGGCTACAGATCGTCCGGGCGCTCGCCGAGGGCGGCGAGTCCGCCTGCGGCAGTTTCGACTTCGGCGTCTCCAAGGCGACCCGCAGCCACCACCTCAGGGTGCTGCGCGAGGCGGGCCTGACCCGGACCCGGGCGGCCGGCACCAGCCGACTGGTCCGGCTGCGCCGGGACGAGCTGGACAAGCTCTACCCGGGCCTGCTGGACGCGGTCCTCACCCAGCGCCCGCCGGCCTGACCTCGCCCCCACCCTGGCCCACATCGGCCCGTCCGGCCGCCGCCAGACACGGCGGCGGGGGGCGGGTCGGACCTGCCCCAGGCGCTCGCTTTGGAGCTGAGTCGTCTGCGACATCAGCGAAGAGGTGCGGCCCGACGGGGCACCTCACCCGGCGCGCCGCCGAAGCCGCCTCGTCGAGGCTTCGGCGACGCGTGGTTCGGGTGCGATCAGACGGACACCGCGTCGGGCTCGGCCGCCGAAGCCGGTGCCGAGGGGGTGTGGGTGCGACGCCGGGTGAGCAGCGTGTCGAGTGCCCAGGCGCCCGGGCCGAGAGCCGCGACCAGCAGGAATGCCCAGCAGAAGAGCGCTGCCCGCTCGCCTCCGTTGTGCAGCGGCAGCAGCGCATCCGGCTGGTGCACCACGAAGTAGGCGTACGCCATCGAGCCGGAGGCGAGCAGCGCGGCGGGCCGGGCGAAGAGCCCGACCAGCACCAGTACGCCGCAGACCAACTGGATCAAGGCAGCCCACCAGCCCGGCCAGGTGCCGAGCGGGACCGCCTTGCCAGTCATCGGGTTGCCGCCGAACAACCCGAACACCGAGGACAGGCCGTGCAACGTGAACAGCAGGCCGATCACGATGCGGAACAGGGACAGGGTCGGCCCGCCGAGCCGAGAGACGTTCATGGCACCTCCATCGAGGAGAGTGAATGGGTCTCGTCGATCCTGAGGCATCAAGACATCGAATATCATAATTTCCTTGCTGGTGGGATAATCCCTCGTGAAAACGGTGTGAACGAGGCACCCCCACCCTCCCCCGGTGATGTCGCAGACGATTCAGCTCCAAAGGCGCACCAGGAGAGGTTCCCCACCAGTTCAGGTGGCGGCGCAGGGAGGGCCGGCGAGGCCGGGGCCGGGCGGCGGCGTGCTGCGCAAGTGGGCAAGGATCAACGGATGATCTCCCGCGACATGGCAGCACGGCGACGCATCACCGCGACGGTCGCGACAGCTCTCGCGCTCGGCGGCTGCACTCCCGGCGACCATCGGGGTCAGGGCGGGGACCCGAGCGGGCCGCCCCCCGGGTCGAGGGCGGAAGCAGGCCCGACCGCCAGCAGCGAGCCGCCGGCCGAGTGCCCGGCCCCCGGCGTCCGGATCCGGTCGACCGGCGGGGACGCCGCCATGGGCCTGCGCGCACTCGGCCTGGAACTGGTCAACTGCGGCGAGCACCCCTACCAGCTCAACGGGTACCCGGTGCTGCACGTGTTCGACGAAGCGCGCGAGCCGATCATGCTGCGGGTGGTCAACGGCGCCAAGGAGATCACCTCCGGCTTCGACCAACCACCCCGGCAGGTCACCCTCGCCGCCGGCGAGCGGGCCACCGCCGTGGTGCTCTGGCGCAACCTGGTCACCGACTCGACAGTGGTCGCCACCAACGGCGAGTTCCTGACTGTGGCGCCCGCCGCCGGGCAGCCGGCCGAGGAGGTCGACCCGGACGGGCCGATCGACCTCGGCAACACCGGCCGGATCGGCGTCAGCGCCTGGAAGAAGGCCGACCCGAGCAGCCCACCTACGACGTGATGTCCTTGCGGGTGAAGCGCCAGAACGCCAACCCCCAGAACAGCGTCGCGTAACTGATCGCCGAGATGCAGCCGCGCACCACGTCGTCGGTCTGCACCGGAGTCGACAGCAGGCCCAGCCAGGCGGTGCTGAAGTGGGTGGGCAGGAAGTCGCGCAGCGCGCCCAGGGCGGTGATCTGGTCCAGGATGCTGGACAGGATCCAGAGCAGAACCGCACCACCCACAGCACCCAGCGCGGCGTCCGTGATCACCGACAGCAGGAACGCCAGGCCGGCCACCACCAGCAGTACGACAGCCAGGTAGCCCAGCACGGCCAGCAACCGGAGCAACCCCTCGGTGGGTTCCAACTCGGCGGCGACGGTGCTGCGCAGCGGCGACCAGCCGTAGCGCAGGGTGCCGGCCAGCAACGCGGTGCCGGCCAACAGCAGCAGGGCCAGTCCCGAGTACGCGAGCGCGACCACCAGCTTCACAGTCAACAACCGCGCCCGGGGCACCGGGATCGCCAGCAGGTAGCGCAGGCTGCCCCAGCTCGCCTCGCTGGCCACCGTGTCGCCGCAGAACAGCGCGACGACCACCACCAGCAGGAACGACGCCGAGACGAAGATCGAGAACAGGGTGAAGTTGAGCCCGCCCGAGGTGGCCAGTTCGACCAGGCTGGCGAACTCGTTGCGACCGTTGTCGTCGTCGCCGCCCGAGTCGAACTGGAACGCGATCAGGATGATCAGCGGCAGCAGCACCATGAACCCGAGCGCCAACTGGGTCCGCCGCCGCGACGCCTGCCGGCGGAACTCCGCCACGAACGGCATGGTGGCCGACGGCCGGTAGCCACGGGCCTCACCCGCGTCAGTAACAGCCATCACCGGTCACCGCTTCCCCGAGAGTTCTCGCCCACCAGGGCGAGGAACGCGTCCTCCAGGCGCCGCCGAGGCACCACCCGGTCCACCCCGATGCCGGCGCGCACCAGCTCCGCCACCACCTCACTGCGGGCCGTGCCGTTGGTGTCGACCACCAGTTGGCCGTCGCTCTCCGGCAACACGCGGACCCCGTGCAGCCGGTCCAGCACCGCCCGCGCCGCCACCGGGTCGGTGACGTCGAAGAGCACGCTCGGCGACTCGCCCACGATCTCCTCCACCGGCCCGGACGCGACGATCCGGCCCTTGTTCACCACCACCGCGTGCGTGCACGTCTGCTCCACCTCGGCCAGCAGGTGACTGGAGACCAGCACCGCCCGGCCGTCCGTGGCGTACCGCTGGAGCACCCGGCGCATCTCGGCGATCTGCGGCGGGTCCAGCCCGTCGGTCGGCTCGTCCAACACCAGCAGTTCGGGAAGGCCGAGCATGGCCTGGGCGATGGCGAGCCGCTGACGCATCCCGTGGCTGTAGTTCTTGATCCTCCGGTGCACGGAGTCGCCAAGCCCGGCGATCTCCAGCGCCGCGTCGAACTGTGCGTCCTCCCACGGCCGCCCGGTGGCCCGCCAGTACGCCTTCAGATTGTCCAGACCCGACAGGTGCGGCAGGAAGCCCGGCCCCTCCACCAGCGCCCCGATCCGGGACAGCACCGGCGAGCCGGGCACCAGCCGACGACCGAAGACGTAGATCTCCCCGGCGGTCGGCTGGGTCAGCCCCATCAGCACCCGCAGGGTGGTGGTCTTGCCGGCGCCGTTCGGCCCGAGCAGACCCACTACCTGACCGGGGTGCACCTCGAAGTCCACGTTCGACACCGCGACGAAGCCGTCCGCGTACTCCTTGCGCAGCGCGCGCACGGCCAGCGGGGTGTCCGCGTACTCCGGGTGCACCGACCGGTCCTGGCGGCGGTGCCGGCGGCGAACCAGGGCGACGACCACGACGAGCCCGATCACGATGGCGGCGAGCAGGCCGGCGAGCACCCAGCGCCAGATCGTCGCCGCGGTGGGGATCGGCTCACCGCTGACAGTGGGCAGGCTGACCGCGCCGTCAGCGGCCACCGTGTAGACGGTCGGCGCGGCCGGCGTGGTGTACGCCTGGTCGGAGGTGGCCACCACCAGCCGCAGCCGGTGCCCGGCCTCCACCCGGCGGACGATCCCGGGCAGCGTCACTGTGACCGGGCGGGCGTCCTGCACCTGCTGCGGGAGGCCGGTGAGCCGGATCGGTGCGACCAGGCCGTTCGGCAGGGTGGCCGCGCCGTCCGGGTCGACGTCGTAGAGCTTGACGAAGAGCACCGCCTCGCCGGTCGGCGACGCGGCCCGCAGGGTGACGGTCGGCGCACCGGCCACGTCCACCGCCTCGGTCAGCGGGGTCGACTCGAACTGGGCGTGCTGGCCGGGCACGTCACCGGCCACGCCGTCCAGCAGCGAGGCGAGCCCGCCGGCGAACGGGATCGAGGAGATGGCGGCCGGGTTGCCGTTCGGCGGGTTCGCGATCGGCTGTGCCGGGCCGGCGACAGTCACCTCCCGACGGGCGTTGCCGGTGAGGCCCGGGTAGTCGGCGCGGCGGAAACCGGTGGCGACGAGACCCCGGTCGAGCGCGTCGAAGCCGGCGATCCGCGACCAGGTGAAGTCGTCGCCGGGCGCGTCGCCCTCGCCCTTGACGTAGTGGTCGAGCCATTGGACGGTCAGGAACTTCACCCGGTCGGAGTCCGAGCGGGGCCCGCTGCCACCGTCGTGCCCGCCGGTGAACCAGGCGACCCGTACCGGGGTGCCGGTGGCGGCGATGCCGCGCGCGTTCGCGTCGGCCTCACCGAGCGGGAAGAGGGTGTCCGCCTCGCCCTGCACCAGCAGGGTGGGGGCCTTGATCCGGTCCAGCACACCGGCCGGGCTGGAGCGGCGCAGCAGGTCCACGGCGGCCTGGTCGGCGCGGCCGGTGGTGGCGATCCGGAGGTACGCGGCGCAGACGTCGGCGGCGAACCGACCGCAGGACGGGTCGGCGGCACCGGTCGGGGCGCCACCGGGACCGGTGCCGGGACCGGTGCCGGGGCCGGCGCCCGGCCCGGGGCTGGGCGGGCCGGCCGACGCCGGTGCGCCCTGCGGCTGGGCGGCGGTCGCGCCGGAGAGCCCGGCCGGGCCGGAGCCCACGTTGCCGCCCCCGCCGAAGAAGAGACCGGCCCAGCCCTTCTTGAACACGCCCTCGGTCGGCGCTCCGCCGGTGCTCTCCGGCAGGAACGCGCGGGACAGGTCGTTCCAAGTGATCATGGGCACGATCGCGTCGACCCGACGGTCCTGGGCGGCCAACAGCAACGCCAACCCACCGCCGTACGAGCCGCCGACCACACCGACCTTCGGGTCGCCGGCGGCGTCGGTGCGCACCTCCGGCCGCGCGGCCAGCCAGTCCAGCAGCCGCTCGGCGTCGCGTACCTCGTAGTCCGGGTTGTCCAGGTGGATCTCCCCGCCGCTGCGACCGAACCCCCGCGCGGTCCAGGTGAGCACCGCGTAGCCGCGCCCGGCGAACTCCTCCGCGTCGGAGCGCACCGACTCCTTCGTGCCGCCGAACCCGTGCGCCAGCAGCACCGCCGGCACCTTCCGACCGGACGAGGCGTCATCCGGCAGGTACAGGGTGGTGTCCAGGTTCACCGGCTGGTCACCGGACGGTCCGGAGCGGACGGTGAGCATCGCGCTCTCGGTGCGTACGCCCGGTCCCTGTGGCCACACCGCCCAGGTCACGGCGGCGGCCAACAGCACGACGACCACTGCGGCGGCGGTCGCGCGGCGGCGGGTGGGCAGGGCACGCCGGAACCACGCGGCCGGCGACGGCGATGTCATGCGGCACACGGTACGGCCCACAGCCTGAGCGTTCGCTGAGATCCGCCGTACGTCCGTCCGGTTGCCCCAATCGGTGCGCGATGGGGTGCGAGCGCGCAACGTCCGACGCGGCACAGTGAGTTGAGTTCGGATCCCGTGAATTCCGATCTTCCGCGGATATCCACATCGATCCCTCCATGTCACACCCACAGCGGACACAGAGCGTGCCGGTAACACGGACAAATGGTGACATGGCTCGAAGTGACGCGAACCTGACTCGCCGAGTGAGGTCTGACCAGGCAGGGGTTCGATTAGTTTTCCGGTCCGGTGCACGGGACTTGTCGGCCAGCCCGACGCCGCGCCGATCAGCGCCCCACGCCGGAGGAGACACACATGACAGTCCCCGCGCCGCGGGCCCGTCGACGGCCGTCCACGCTGGGCCGGCTGCTGCCCCTGCTGCTCATCGCAGCACTGCTGGCACCGTTGGGCCTGCTCGTCACGTCGAACTGGCGGCAGGTGACCGACGACCGGGACCTCGCCGCCCGGGAACGGCTCGGCGTGCAGTACCTCACCGCGCTGGCGGCGGTCACCGATGCCCTCGTGGAGGCCCAGTCCAACGCGGTGAACGGTCGCCCTGTCGCCCGGGAGGCGTTGAACGGGGCGGTCGAGAAGGCCGCCGCTGTGGACGCCCGCATCGGCGGGGAGCTGCTCAGCCAGGAACGCTGGGCCGGCGTACGGGCCAAGCTGGAGGCGCTGCGCGGCCGCACCGCCACCGACCCCGAGGCCGCCTACACCGCGTACGGCGAGGTATCCGACCTGCTGCTGGCCCTGCACCGGAAGGTCCGGGAGAGTTCCGGGCTGGTCCGTGACCCCGAGGCCGACTCGTTCTTCCTCCAGGACAGCGCCGGCCAGGAGCTGCCCGAGGCGGTGATCGGCGCCGGTCGGCTGGCCGACCTGTCCACGCTCGTCTCCCGCCGGCCAGCCGCCGAGCAACCGCGCGGCCTGCTCGAGCTGACCGGCCTGCGGGTGTCCGCCCTGACCCCCGCCGCGGACCTCGTCGACAACCTGCGCTCGGCCGTGGACGGTTCGGAGAGCACCGACCTCGGTGCCAACGTGCTGACCCCGCTGGACACCTACCAGCGTTCGGTGGAGGCGCTCGCCGGGTACTCCCTGCCGGACAAGGAGACCGGCGTGGTCGACCCGGGCCAGTTGAGTGCCGCCGCGCTCAGCTCGCACCGCTCCGCCCGCCAACTCCAGCCGGTCATCCTCGGCGAGCTGGACTCCCTGCTGGCCGAGCGCATCGATCGGCTCGACCGGGACCGCTGGCTGACCGCCGGGGCGGGTGTCGTCGCCGTCCTGCTGCTGGGCTGGCTCGCCGCGTTGCTGGTCGCCGCCGGTCGCCGGGCACAACGGCGGGCCGCCCTGGCCGCGACCCACGCGGAGAGTCCCGACACCCCGCCGCAGCGCGACCCGTGGCAACCGCCGGCCGACGAGCCGCGCGCGCTGCAACCGGTCGGCGCGGCCCGTGACCCGGAGACCGCACAGTGGGGGGCGTTCGATGCTGCTCGGTAGGCTCCGGATCCGCGGCAAGCTCGCGCTGCTCGTGGTGATTCCGCTGCTCAGCATGGTCGGCCTGGCCGTGCCGGTGATGCTCGACCGGGTCACCGCGGCACAGCGGGCCGGCGACACCGCCGAACGGGTCCGGCTCGCCAGTCGGGTCGGCAGCCTGGTCCAGGACCTCCAGCAGGAACGCATCCTCTCCGTCGGCTTCCTGCTCGGCCGGGTCGAACGCGGTGAGCTGGTCCGTAAGTCCGCCGACGTGGACGACCGGGTGGCCGACCTGCGGGCGGCGCGGAGCGACGCGCTGACCGACGAGGTCGACAGCGCCCTCGACGGCGTGTCCAGCCTCGTCGAGCTGCGCACGGCCATCCTGGCCCGGGCCGCCAAACCGGGTCAGGTGATGGACGCGTTCGGCCCGGTCAACAAGGGCATCATCGAGTCGCTGCGGCTGGTGGTCGGGGTGGACACCGACACGTTGCCGGGCCGTCAGGTGCTCGCCCTCGACGGGCTGCTCCGCGCCGACGAGGGCCTGGCCACCTGCGCCACCCTGAGCCTGTTGGTCAAGGCGATCGGCACCCCGGACACCACCGCCGGGTACGTGGGGTGCATCGCCGCGCTCATGGTCGACAACTCGCGCTTCCGCAGCCTGATCACGCCCGAGCAGCTCAAGGTGGCCCAGCTCAACGACGCCGCCGTGGCCGCGCGTACCCAACCCGACTTCCTGGTCAGGAGCGCCCGCGATCCGGCGGCCGCGGTCAGCGATGTGACGATCGAGGCGCTCTTCCCGGCCGTCCGCACGATGATCCGGCTCGGTCAGTTCGTCGAGAAGAAGCTGATCGCCGACGTGCTCGCCGAGGTGACGGCCGAGCAGCGGCGCGCGCTGAGCGCCGCGTACCTGGTCGGCGCCGCGGCGGCGTTGATCCTGACGCTGGTGGTGCTGCTCAGCGTGGCGGTGGCGCGGACGGTGGCCCGACCGCTGACCCGACTCACCCGCTCGGCCGACCGGGTCGCCCGGGTCGCCGAGGCGGAGCTGGTCCGGGTCACCGACGACGAGGCGGAGACACCTCAAGCGGTCCGGCTGGAGCCGGTGGACATCCGCGCCAACGACGAGATCGGCGACCTGGCGCGGGCCTTCGACCGGGTGCAGAACACCGCGGCGCAACTCGTCGAGCGGCAGGTCGCCGGCCGACGCAACGTGGCGCAGATGTTCGGCCACGTCGGACGGCGTACCCAGAACCTGGTGGGTCGGCAGATCGCGCTGATCGACCGGCTGGAGCAGCAGGAGGCCGACCCGGGCCGCCTGGAGCACCTGTACCGACTCGACCACATCTCCAGCCGGTTGCGGCGCAACGCCGGCAGCCTCGTGGTGCTCTCCGGCTCGGCCGGGGCCGACGCGCACACCGCGCCGGTGCCGCTGGCCGACGTGGTCCGGTTGGCGCTCGGCGAGATCGAGGACTACACCCGGGTGGAGGTGCAGGTGCCGGCGGGCGTCTCGGCCGCGCCGGCGGTGGTCGGTGACCTCGTCCTGGCGCTGGCCGAGCTGATGGAGAACGCCACCGCCTTCTCCCCGCCGCACACCCGTGTGCTGGTGGCCGCCGAGACGTCGGGCCTCGGCGCACGGCTCACGGTGGTGGACCACGGCATCGGCATGAGCGAGCAACGCCTGGCCGAGGAGAACGCCCGGCTCACCCGCCGGGAACGGCTCGACCTCGCCCCGACCGAGGTGCTCGGTCTCTTCGTGGTGGGCCGGTTGGCCCGTCGGCACGGCTGGCAGGTCGCCCTGGCCGCCACCGGCGGCGGAGGGGTGACCGCACAGCTGGAGATCCCGTCGACGTCGCTGGTGCTGCGCCGCGCCGACCGCGCCGGGGCCACGGTGGCCCGCGCCGCGGTGCCGGATCGGGACCGGCGTACGACGGCGACGCCCAACCCCGAGCGCGAGGCGCGGCCCAGCGCGGTGGCCGTCGCCGTGCCGGCCCGCTTCGACTCGGACCTGCTGAGCCGGGCCACCCTCAGCCTGGACGCCGGCCCGTCCTGGAACGCGTTCGGGCGGGGCCAGCCGGAGCAGGCCGCTCCCGAACCCCAGAGCCCGGAACCGGTGGGCAAGCCGGGCGGGCCACGGGTGCGGCAGCGGGTGCCCGGAGCCACGCTGCACGCCACCGCCCCGACGACCCGGCCGGTGGACGCCACCGGAGCGGACCCCGCCGCCGCCCGCGCGCTGGTCGAGGCATTCCAAGCTGGTGTACGCCGGGCCGAGCTGCACGTGGCGCCGGGCCTCGAAGGCGCTTCGGCGCGGACGGCCGCCGACCCGACGGCCGGTGCCGGGGCGGCCGTGGTGGACTTGGGCACGACCGTCGACCTGCCCAGCACCCCGGGAGGCGCCGGCCCCACGGTGCCGCGTGGTGGTGGCTCGACCGATGCCGCACCGGAGCGGCCCCGGTTGAGTCGACGGGTGCCGGGAGCGAACCTCACCGCCATCCCGGTCTGCCAACCGCCCAGCACCCACCTCGGTGACCCGGCCGAGGTCCGCGACCTCATCAGCGAGTTCGAGGCGGGCGTCGCCCGCGCTCTCCGCGAAGTCAGCCCCGACCACCGGAACGAAGAAGGATCATCACGGTGACCAGCCCCTTCCTGCACGACAATGTCGACCAGAGTCAGCCCAGCGCCAATGGGGACCTCAGCCCGGAGGCCCGTACGTTCAACTGGCTGCTGGACTCCTTCACCTCCAGCACCGCCGGGGTCCTGGAGGCGATCGCGGTCTCCTCGGACGGTCTGCTGATGGCCATGTCGGCGATCAAGGATCGGTCGAACGCGGAGCGGTTGGCCGCAGTCGTGTCCGGGATGACCAGCCTCGCCGGTGGGGCCGCCAGTTGGTACGCCCTCGGCGGCCTGAACCGGGTGATCGTGGACATGGCCGACGGCTACCTGCTGATCAGCGCGATCAGCAGCGGTTCCGTGCTCGGTGTGGTCGCCGACCGTTCGGCGAACCTGGGCACCGTCGCGTACGAGATGACGCTCTTCGCCGGGCGGGCCGGTGGCGCCCTGACCCCGCGACTGATCGTCGAGTTGAAGAACGCCGTTCAGCAGTGACCCCCGACGTCGCCGGCGAGGATCCGGACCCGGACCCGAGGGTTCGGATCCGCCCGTACCTGCGCACGTCACCCCCGACCGGGGCGGGCGCGGCGGCGACACCGGCGCTGCCCGAGCCGGAGCCGGACGGGGACCAACCCACCGGTCCCCGTCCGTTCGTGCTCACCTCCGGGCGGGTCGCGGGTGCCGACCCGGCGATCGGGCTGGAGACCCAGGTGACCGCCCGCATGGACAGCGGCTGGTGGGCCGGCCCACCCGGCGCGCTGCTGGCACCGGAACTTCAGACCATCATCGCGCTCTGCGTCGAGCCGATCTCGGTGGCCGAGATCTCGGCCCGCGCCCGACTGCACTTCGGCGTGACGCGGGTCCTGGTCGGCGATCTACGCGCCGCCGGGCACCTGGACGTGCACGTGACCGACACCGACGACGCTGTCGACCCCGATCTCATCCTGCGAGTGATTGATGGACTCCGTGCGATCTCCTGAATGGCCGGTCGCCCCGCTCGGCGGGGTCGCCGCGAACAGCGCCGCCGCCCGTTACGGCATGTCCCCGGGCACCGGGCCGATAGTCGGGCGGGCCGGCCCACCGCCGACCGCGCCGCCTCCGTACCGGCCCCCGGCCGCCGCGGGGTCGGCGTCGCCTCCGGCCGGTAAGCCGGCCGCCCCGCCGATCCCGGTCAAGATCCTGGTGGCGGGTGGGTTCGGGGTGGGCAAGACCACCACAGTGGGTGCGATCTCCGAGATCGCGCCGCTGACCACCGAGGCCGAGATGACCACCGCCGGGATCGGCGTGGACGACCCGGGTGCCCGGTCCACAAAGACCACCACCACCGTGGCGATGGATTTCGGCTGCGTGACGATCGACCGCAGCCTGAAGCTCTACCTGTTCGGCACGCCGGGGCAGACCCGGTTCGGCTTCATGTGGGACGACCTGGCCCGGGGAGCGCTCGGCGCGCTGGTGGTGGTGGACAGCGCCCGGCTGGACGACTGTTTCCCGGCCATCGACTTCTTCGAGCGGGCCGGGCTGCCGTTCGTCGTCGGGGTCAACGCCTTCGACGGGCGACTGGCCCTGGAACTCGGCGAGATCCGTTGGGCGCTGGCCATCGGTGATCATGTACCCCTGGTGCAGTTCGATGCCCGCGACCGGCTCTCGGTGCGGGACGCACTACTGGTCGTCCTGGACCGCGCGCTGGACCGCGCTACCCGAGACAGGAGGGCCTGAGCCGACCAGCTCCGGCCGTGGCGGGAAGAGGTGATCTGGTGAGGGGCGACCTGGACGAGACGCTGGCCCGGCTGGCCCGACGTGTGGAGGCGTCGCGCCGTCGGGCCGCCGACCGTGACGACACCACCGCGCCGTCGAGCCCGCCCGGCCTCGGCGGTGACACCCGCAACGCCCGGTCGGGCCGGCACGCGGGGGTGGAGACTGCGAGCGAGGTGGCCGGATGGGGGCCGGTCGAGGAGGTGGCCGAGGCGGTCCGCCAGGTCGTCGGGGCCTACCCCGGGCTGGCGGTGACAGTGCAGGTGGAGCACGCCGGGCGGACGTACCCGATGCGGGTCTCCTGGGACGGTCCTGCCGTCACGGTCGGGCCGGTTCCGCCGCCGACACCTGTGGAACCCCCGCCGGCCTGGCCGCTCTCCGGCCGGACGGTGCCCGCCTGGGCACCCGGTCCGGACGGGTTGACGCCGGACCCGGCGGCCCGGTTGGCCGAGCTGATCCGAAGCGACCCGACGCTGTTGGACGAACTGGATCCGCGGCGCTGACCGGCGGGGCTGGCTACCGGCGGCTACGGTCGGGCAGTGGCGCAACCCGACCTGACCTTGACGGCGAGCCTACGGCCGGCGGCGCTGGACGCCCGACGGGGCATCGTGCGCCTGCACCCGGAGGCGCTGACAGCGCTGGGGCTGCGCCCCGGTGACCCGGTCCGCCTTGTCGGCCGCCGGGAGACGGCCGGGATCGCGGCGGCGGCCGGGCCGGGCGCGACCAGCGCCCTGCTGTACGCCGACGACCTGACGTTGGGCAACCTGGGTCTGCGCGACGGCGGTCAGGTGCGGGTGAGCCCGGTGCCGTTGGTCCCCGCGAGCCGGGTCGTCCTGGCCGGGCCGGTGGGGGTCGTCGCGGCGGTCAGCCCGGAGATGCTCCGGCTCGCCCTGCTGGGCAAGGTGCTCACCGCGGGGGACGACGTGTCGCTGCTGCCGCAGGACGTGCTGCCGGACGCCTCGGTCCGCAGCCTGGTCGAGGCGGCGCGACGCAGCCTCGCCAACACCGTCGGTTTCGCCTGGACCAGCACGCTGCTCAGCGTGGTCACTGTCGAGCCGGCGGCCGGCGCACTGGTCACCATGGGCACGTCGGTCGCCTGGGAGCACGGTGCGACGACCCACGGTGGGCCCGCCCCGGTCGGCGCCGCGTCGACCCGGCCGGGTACGAGCGCCGACGCCGTTGCGGCGGAGGACGCGCCCGACGTGGACGAGCTGCCCGGGTTGCGGGCCCAGGCCGAGGAGCTGACCGAGCTGCTGGACCTCGGCTTCCACCACCGGGAGGTGCTGGGTCGACTGGGCACCACCATCTCGTTGGGGGTGTTGCTCGTCGGTCCGGCGGGCTCCGGGAAGTCGGCGCTGGTCCGGGCCGTGGCCGCCCGGGTCGGTGCCCGCGTTCACCCGCTCTGGGCGCCGGAGGTGGCCGCGTTGGCCGGTCAGGCCGCCGCCGAGCGGTTGCGCGTCGCGGCATCGGCGGCACGGGCCGAAGGGCCGGCGGTACTGCTGGTCACCGACGTCGAGGCGCTCGCACCCGCTGACGATCCCGGTCCGGTGGCGACGGTGTTCCGTCAGGTGCTCGCGGAGAGCATCCGCGCGGGCGTCGCAGTGGTCTGCACCACCGGCCGACCGGAGGCGGTCGACCCCGCACTGCGCGCGCCCGACCTGCTGTCGCTGCGGATCAGCGTTCCGCTCCCGGATCAGGCGCTGCGCCGCGAACAGCTCACGGTGCTGACCCGGCAGGTGCCGCTGGCCGACGACGTCCGGCTGGACGAGGTGGCCGCGCGCACCCCGGGGTTCGTCGCTGCGGACCTGGCCGCACTGGTCCGGGAGGCCGGGGTACGCGCGGCGCTGCGGCAGAAGTCCGCCGAGACGCCGACGGTGTCGATGGCCGACTTCACCGCCGCCCGGGAGGTGGTCCGGCCCACCACGATGGCGGCGTCCACGCTGGATCTGGCCTCGGTGACCCTGGACGACGTGGGTGGCCTGGACGAGGTCAAGCAGACGCTGACCGAGTCGGTGCTGTGGCCGCTGACCTACCCGGACACCTTCGCCCGGCTCGGCGTGCAGCCACCGCGCGGCGTGCTGCTCTACGGGCCGCCGGGCTGCGGCAAGACCTACCTGGTCACCGCGCTGGCCGGGTCGGGGCGGGCCAACGTGCTGTCGGTCAAGGGGGCTGAACTGCTCTCCAAGTGGGTCGGTGAGAGCGAACGCGCGGTCCGCGAGCTGTTCCGTCGGGCCCGGGAGGCGGCCCCCACGCTGATCTTCCTGGACGAGGTGGACGCGCTGGCGCCGGTACGCGGCCAGGCCACCGACGGGGGCACCACGGACCGGGTGGTCGCCGCCCTGCTCACCGAGTTGGACGGGGTGGAGACGCTGCGCAACGTGGTGGTGGTCGGTGCGACGAACCGGCCGGACCTGGTCGACCCGGCGCTCCTGCGGCCGGGCCGGTTGGAGCGGCTGGTCTACGTGCCGCCGCCGGACGGGCCCGCCCGCGCGGAGATCCTGCGGGCGGCGTCCCGGCAGGTGCCGCTGGCACCTGACGTCGACCTGCCGGCTCTCGGTGACGAGCTGACCGGCTTCTCCGCCGCGGACTGCGCGGCGCTGATCCGCGAGGCGGCGCTGGCCGCGATGCGGGAGTCACTCGCCGCCGCCACTGTCACCGCCGAGCACGTGTCGACCGCACGGGCCCGGGTACGACCGTCGCTGGATCCGGCCCAGGTCGCCGGCCTGGCCGCGTACGCCGCCAACCGGGAGTGAGCCCTTTAGAACGCGGGCGGCGTCGAATCGAGGCAGATCTCGGCGCGTACCTTGCCGTCGTCCTCGCGCAGTTTCGCGCCGCACTTCCGCAGGACCGCGACCGCGCCGATGTTGTCCGGGGTCGTCTCGGCCACCACGGCCCGCATGCCCGCCCGAGCGGCGGCGTTCAGCAGCTCCCGCAGGGCCGCCGCGCCGATTCCCTGCCCGCGCGCCGACCGGCCGAGCCACATCCCGGTCTCCACAGTGCGCGGCTCGTCACAGCGCGTCATCCGGACCATGCCCATCACCTCGCCGCCGACGAGGATGGCGTACATCTGCGAACCGGTCGGGCCGTCCAGCCCGCCGAAGCTTGCCCGGTGGAATTCGCGGAACGCCTCGCGACGGGCGAGCGACCAGCCGGCGGGTGCCTCGACCGGGGGCATCACGTCACCCGGCTCCGCCTCCGCAGCCGCTACGGAGAGCAACGGCTCCAGGTTCCGTTCGTCCACCGGCTCCAACCGGACCGCACCCGCCACGTGCCGCAGTCTGCCGCCCTCATCGGCCGAAGTCCACCCCATTGGCCATCCACTGGCGGTCCGGACAGCGGTACCGGCCGGTCGGGCGGCCCGGATGTTCCACATCACGCTCTGTTGTCACCCGACCGGGTGTCAGGGGACCAAAACGCCTACCCGAACTCGCAGAACACCACCGAGGCGTCGTCGGTGGACTTGTGTCGGCGCAATCGGTCGGGGTGGTCGCGCTCGGCGTCCCGCACCCGGTCGATCAACGCGCCCGGACCGTCGACGCTCAGTAGATCGAGCAGACCGGCCCAGTCGGTCAGCGCGAACTGCTCCACCGCGCTGGACGCGCCGTCACTGAGCAGCGCCGCCCGCCGTAACGCCCCCGGACCGCGCCGGGGCGCGGTCCCGGTGACCGCGTGGAAGGCCGCGTCCGGGTCGGAGGCCGCCACCCAGTAGCCGTGGGTGCGGTTCATCCGCTCCCGCTGGACGCTCACGGCGTGCCGGAACCGGGTGACCGGGTCCGCCGCGCCGCCCGGCACGACGGCCACCGTCTCCCGCAGCTCCGCCATCGCCGCGTCCAGCCGGTTGTCGGTGACCACGCTGACCTGCCCACCGACGTCGAGGACCAGCGGGCTGTCGCAGAGCACCAGATAGTCCACCTGGTCGCCGCAGTCCCGCAGTAGGCAGACAGTGCTGGACGGGGTGCCCGGATGGTCGAGGTCGCACTGCCCGCCGTGGTCGGCGCGTACCGCGAGGATGGCCGCGGCCAGGTTGCTGGTCAGCCGGGCGGCCGGGCGTACCGCCTCGGCGACGCCGATCCGGGCCGCCAGGTGCCGGACGTACCACTCGGGCCCGTGCACGCAGCCGGTGTCGAAGCCGTCCGGCACCGTCGCGCCGTCCAGGACACCGACCAACGGGCCGAACCGGAAGACCAGGTCCTCGTTGACCGGCCGGCCCGGGGCCGGCGCGGACGCGGAGCGCACCCGCATCACCGGCACCGGCCCCGGCACACCGGTCGGGTCAGCGCTGTCGAAGTTCGTCGACGGCCGCATGCGTCTCTCCCTGCACCTGACCGGCAGCCGAACGGCCCTGGTCGCGTACCGCGGACACGCCCTGCTGGGCGTTGGACCGGACCGACTGCGCCGCCTGCTGCGCAGGCTCCCGCAGGTTGTCCTGCATCTGGTGGCCAACCTGGCTCGCCTGCTCGCGCAGCTCACCAGAGTGCTCACTCACCATGCTCCGCGCGCGTCCGGCGAGTTGCCGTTCACGTGCGCTCGGCGGGATCAGAGAGGCGGCCAACAGGCCGACTCCGAAGGCGACCAGGCCGGCGGCCATCGGGTTGCCCTGAGCCTGCTCGCGGGAGTGCTGCCCGAGCGAACGAGTTTCGTCGCGTACCGAACCGGCCGCGTGCGACATCCGTTGGCCAGCCTCCTGCCCCAGGTGGTTCGAGCTGCCCATCATCTTCTCCTTCGCTCGGGTGAACGCCCCGCGGGCCTGCCCGACGCGGTCACCGGCGATCCGACGCGGGTTGACCTTGTCGGTCAGCGCGTCGACGTCACTGCTCAACTCGTTGCGGGTGGTCTCGATCTCCCGCCGGATCCGATCCGGATCACTGGACATGACCTGTTCCCTCCCGACTCGTTCACCGGCCCCGCAGGGCGTCCGGCAGCTCCCGGGCAGTCTGCTTCGTCCGGGGCAGAACCGTGCGTGCCCGCTTCAGCTGGGTCCGGGCGTTGATGAAGAGACCACCGGCCACGGCTGCCCAGAGGACCGCGACGATCAACGCCGCCCACCCCTGGTCCATCGTGTTGGACAACCCCCACCAGAGGGCGTACGACACGAAGAGCACCGCCAGGAACCCGGCCAGCGCGGCAGCGCCGAACATGCCGCCGAACTTGCCCGCCTGGCTGACCTCCTCGCGCAACTCAGCCTTGGCCAGCTCGACCTCCTTGCGCACCAGAGTGGACATGTCCCGGGTCACATCGCCGATCAGCTCGCCGACCGATGCCTGGGTCCGCTCCTTCTCGGGGGCACTCACGGTGCCACCCCGCCGGGCAGGTCCCGCGCTTGGTCACCGGCGGGCGAGACGTTCTGCGCCCGTGCCGTCCCCACGTACGGCTGCTGACCGACGTCCGCCGGTGCGCCCTGCACGGGTGAGGGAGCACCGGACGCGCTTGCACCCTGACCGTTGCCCGAGGCCGGCGCGGTCAGACCACGGGTGAGCCGCCCGACCAGCAGCCCGGCCACCGCCGCGCCCGCGAGGAACGTCGCCGGGTGCTGCCGCGCGTACGTGCGGACCTCGTCGAGCACCTCGCCGGGTTCGCGCTCGTCGAGCCAACCGGCGGCCTGCTGGGCGGCGTCGGCCGCCTTGCGCACCACTTGACCGGCCAGCCCGGAATCGCCGTCCCGTTCGGCCATCGAACTGAGGTTCTGACCCATGTCGCGCAGGCCCGCAGCGGCCCGCCGCTGCTGCGTCTGCGCCTGATCTCGGAGCTGCCCAGTCGCCTCACCGGTCAACTGCTGGGCCTGTCGCCGCGCCTCTGCGGCCACCTGCCCGCCCTGCTCAGCTGCGGTGTGGGCGACCTGGCCCCCGGCCTGCGCGGCCTGCTGGCCGACGCGCGAGGCTTCCTGGCGGGCCTGCTGACCTCTGCCGCTCTGGTTCGTTGCCGTCATACCCCGCTCCCTTCCTGGGCCCGAGGTCGCAAGCGACCTCGGCGCGCCTCCCGCCTACCCGCCTGCTCAGCCGGCATGCGGCTAAGCAGGCTGGCCGGCGGCCGACGCGGCGATCTTGCACTTTGTGTCCCGACAAAGACCCACAAAAGACGTGAATCGGCGACAGTAAGTGCAAGATCGCGCGGAGCGCGTGGTCAGCGGCGGCGGTTACGGGCGCGCGACGAGCGCAAGCGGCGGAGTCGGCTGATCAGCACGGGGTCGGCGGCGAGGGCTGCCGGATTGTCCAGCAGGCCGTTGAGCAGCTGGTAGTACCGGGTCGACGAGATCCCGAAGGTGTCCCGGACGGCCTGCTCCTTGGCGCCGGCGTGCCGCCACCACTGCTGCTCGAAGGCGAGGATGGCCCGCTCCCGCTCGGTCAGCCCCGCCGCCGGATCAGCGGGATCAGTGGGCTGCGCCGCCTCGTCGGCGGGTGGCGCCAACTCGTCGGCGGTCTCGATGGGCGGCGCCGGTCGGGGATTCGGGACGGTCGGCCCGGCAGCACCCACGGCCTCACCCGGACGAGCGTCGATGGACGGCTCGGGGGCGGCCGGGGTGGTGTCGGCGGACATGTCTTTCAGCCTAGTCAGCGGCGACCAGGGACGCAGCAAGCGGCGCGGCCGGTCCGTACCGCCGGGAACCCCGACGGCCGGGCCGGCCGCGCCGCGTCACTTCGGTCAGGTCAGGAGATGTCGCGGCGACGCATCGCCCAGAGCGCCGCCCCGAGGATCACCACCACGCCGACCGAGAGCAGGACGGAGGACTGCTGCCAGGTGATGTCCATCGTGGCCGGCTTGCACTCCCCGTAGTAGGTCGCGTTGCAGGAGTTCCAGTCCTGCAACGTGACCGTCTTCGTCATCCAGGCCAGCGCGTACGTGGGCAGCAGCCAGGCCTCGGCGAACCGCACGCTCGCCATGGACAGCAGGATGCCGAGGCCGAACTGGCCGACCACCATCACCGCCACCACGCCACCGAGGGCCATCGCGGTGTGCCGACCGAGCGAGGCGAGGGCGAAGCCGATGGTGGTGAGCACCAGCACCAGCACCACGCCGCGTACACCGGTCAGCATGAACGACTGCCAGACCCCCGAGGTCATCTTCTCGGTGCTGCCCCGGAAGTTGGCGACCGCCCAGAACCCGGCAAACCACAGCACCGCGGCAGGAAGCGTCACCGCCAGGATGCCGGTGAGCAGCGCGGCCAGCTTGGTGAGCAGCACGGTGAGCCGCTTCGGCCGCCAGAGCAACAGGTTCATCATGCCGCCGGTGCTCCACTCGGCACCGACGAAGGACGCGCCGATGACGAACCCGACCAGGGCGAGGATCGCCGCGAACGGGATCAGCGTCTCGTCGAACGTCTCCTTGAAGTCGAACGTCGACGGCAGGAACCACTCGGCCTTGATCTCCTCCCGGGGCGGCGGAGTGATCACCGAGCAGTCGTCCGGGTAGCGGCGGTCTGTCGCCGTGCCGGCCGTCTTGGCCTGCTCACACGCAACGCGCTCCTGCTCGCTCCAGCGCACCTGCTCCTGGTACTGCTGGTCGGCCTGACGCTCGGCCCGGGCGAGCTGACCGGCGTCGATCTTCTGGTTGGTGAAGAACACCCCGACCACCACAGCGGCCAGCACCAGCAGGCCGAGCAGTGTCATGTAGCGGGTGAAACGCCGCTTGCTGAGCCGGCGCAGCTCGGTACGAAAGAGGTTCACGCGCCCCACCCTCCCCCGGCGGGACCGGGCTGACCCGTCCCACCGACCTTCATGGACTCGTCGACCTGCCGGTGCTGACCGGGTACCGGCGCGGTGGCGGTCAGTTCGAGGAAGACGCTCTCCAGGTCGACGGCGATCGGCGCCAACTCACTGACGTAGAGGTTCTTCTCGGCGAGCAGCCGGGTCACCGACGCCGGCTTGTCGACGCCGGCCAGCATCAGGTGGTCCGGGTGACCGGTGACCCGGATCCCGGCCTGGGTGAGCGCCTCGGTGGCCACCGGCAGGTCGCTGACCGCCTCCAGCCGGATCCGGACCGCACCGGACGAGTGCTGCGCGAGCACCTCGTCGACCGGGCCGAACGCGACCCGCCGGCCCAGCGAGATGATGGTGACCGAGTCGCAGATCAGCTGGATCTCACCGAGGATGTGGCTGGACAGCACCACTGTCATTCCGGACTCGGCCAGGGTGCGCATCAGCGTGCGCATCTCCCGGATGCCGCCCGGGTCGAGGCCGTTGGCCGGCTCGTCGAGGATGAGCAGCTTCGGGTTCTTCAGCAGGGCCGAGGCCACGGCGAGCCGCTGCTTCATGCCCAACGAGTACGTCTTGACCCGCTCGCCGGACCGGTCGCGTAGCCCGACGAGTTCCAGCACCTCGTCGACCCGGACGGCCGGCACCTCGCCCGCCCCCGCGAGCAGGGACAGCGTGTCCCGGGCCGTGAAGTGCGGGAAGAACTGCGGGCTCTCCACGATCGCGCCGACCTGGCCGGCGACAGTGGGCAGCGCGTCGGGGACCTCGTGCCCGAGCAGCGCCATCCGGCCACCGTCGGGTCGGATCAGGCCGAGCAGCGTACGCAGCGTGGTGGTCTTGCCGGACCCGTTGGGACCCAGGAAGCCGTGCACCTGCCCCGCGTCGACCCGCATGTCGAAGCCGTCGAGCGCGTTGCGGGTGCCGCGTCGACGACTCTTGTACGTCTTACGTAGACCTTCGATCTCCAGGACAGCTGGCAAGCTGCACCTCCCCCGATGGGTGGGCGTGACAGCCGACACCATACGCGGTATGCAGATGCGCGCAATACGCGGTATGCATCGACGCGCCGAACAGGCTGGTTCATCGACGGAGCGTGACCTCTCAGGCGCAGATGACCTGTACGCCGGCAGCGCGGAACGCGTCCACCACCTCCGGCGCGGCACCGGAGTCGGTCACCAGCGTCTCCACCCGCTCGACCGGGCAGATCCGGGCGAAGGCGTGACCGCCCAGCTTGGACGAGTCCGCGATGATCACCACGCGCTTGGCGCGGGCCACCATCAGGTTGTTCATCGCCGCCTCCCCCTCGTGGTGGGCTGCGGCGCCGAGCTGCGGGTCGATCGCGTCCACGCCGAGCAGGGCGACGTCCAGGGTGACCTCGCGCAGCAGCGCCCCGCCCAGCGGGCCGACCAGCTCGAACGACTTCGGGCGCACCACGCCGCCGGCCACCACTACCTTCATCCGGGATCGGACCAGCAGCTCGTTGGCGATGTTCAGCGCGTTTGTCACCACTGTGAGCTGGGCACCCTCGGCGCTGGTGTTCAGATCCGGTCGCACGGCGAGCGCCCTCGCCACCTCGGTACTGGTGGTGCCGCCGTTCAGACCGACCACGGTGCCCGGCGTGACGAGCGCGGCGGCGGCCGCCCCGATCCGCTGCTTCTCGGCCGAGTGCTTGGCCGTCTTGTAGCGCAGAGGCAGGTCGTACGACACGCCGTTGGCGACCGCGCCGCCGCGGGTCCTCGTGATCATTTGCTGCTGTGCGAGCTGGTCGAAGTCACGCCGGATGGTGGCCTGGGAGACGCCCAGCCGTTCGGCTGCCGCCTCGACGCTGACCCGGCCGTTGTCGGTCAGCATTTCGAGCAGGGCGTTCCATCTGGCGTACCGGTCCACCGCGGGGGCCCTCCCAGCAACTGCACGGACGGTGATTGATTGCGTGCACACTAGTGCGCGAAACTAGGCTTGCGCAAAAGACTGACCTGCGCGATCGGGCGACCGGTTGCCATGGTCACCCGCGTTCGCGCAGAATAACGCGCGAAATGCGGGTCTAACGAGCCGTATTGCGCATCGATCGGCCCTGCGAGGAGTTTCCCATGGCACACGTGGACGCGGAGATCGCGAGCCAACCCGACTGCTGGCGGGAGGCGGCCAGGCTGGCCGAGGTCGTACGCGGTGACCTGCCGCGCCCCGGGGAGCGGGTCGCCGTCGTCGGTTGCGGCACGTCGTGGTTCATGGCGATGGCGTACGCGGCCCGCCGCGAGCAGGCCGGCCAGGGTGAGACCGACGCGTTCCAGGCGTCCGAGTTCCCCGCCGGCCGCCGCTACGACCGGCTGATCGCGATCACCCGTTCCGGCACCACCACCGAGGTGCTGGAGCTGCTCGCCGCGCTGCGCGGACAGACACCCACCACAGTCATCGTCGGTGACCCCGCGTCCCCGGCGGTCGAGCTGGCCGCCGCCACCGTGGCCCTGCCCTTCGCCGACGAACGGTCGGTGGTGCAGACCCGCTTCGCGACCACCGCGCTGGCCCTGCTCCGGGCCCAGCTCGGCGACCCGGTGACAGCGCTCGCCGCCGACGCCGAGGTGGCGGTGCGATCCCCACTGCCGATCGACCCGGCCACCATCGAGCAGGTCACCTTCCTCGGTCGGGGGTGGACGATCGGGCTGGCCCAGGAGGCGGCGCTGAAGTGCCGCGAGGCGGCCACCTTCTGGGCCGAGGCGTACCCGGCTATGGACTACCGGCACGGGCCCATCTCGGTCGCCGCGCCGGGCCGGTTGGTCTGGGCGTTCGGTGAGCTGCCCGACGGGCTGCCCGAGGACGTGGCGGCCACCGGCGCGGCCTTCGTGCACAGCCGCACGCACGGCTGGCGCACGGTGCTGGGCAGCTGGTCCGCCGGCCGTACCCCGGTCGATCCGATGGCCGACCTGATCCTGGCGCAGCGCTTCGCTGTCGCGCTGGCCACCAGCCGGGGCCTCGACCCGGACGCACCCCGCCACCTGACCCGGTCCGTGGTGTTGGCGTGAGCGACCGCGTGGTCGTTGCGCTGGACGTCGGCGGCACCGGCATGAAGTGCGCCCTGGTCCGACCGGACGGCGTCGTGGTGCGCACCGAACGGCACCCCACCGACGCCGCACGGGGCCCGGCCGCCGTGGTCGGCACCATCCTGGAGGTGGCCGGCGGGCTGGCCGACAAGGCCCGCGCCGACGGTCTCACCCCGATCGCGGTCGGCATCGCCGTGCCCGGGGTGGTGGACGAGGCACGCGGCGTCGCGGTGTGGTCGGCGAACGTGGGCTTCCGGGACGTACCCCTGCGGGACCTGACGGTGCGGCGGCTCGGCCTGCCGGCGGCGCTCGGCCACGACGTGCGTGTCGGTGGTCTCGCCGAGGCCCGGCTCGGCGCCGGACGAGGCACCGGGCACGTGCTGTTCGTGGCGATCGGCACCGGCATCGCCGCCGCGCACGTCGTGGACGGCACGGCCGCCGTGGGGGCCCACGGCGCCGCCGGGGAGATCGGCCACATCCTGGTCCGGCCCGCCGGTCCGCGCTGCGGCTGCGGCCGCCCCGGCTGCCTGGAGGCGGTCGCGTCGGCCGCCGCGATCGGCCGCCGCTACGCCGAACTCGCCGGCGACACCGCGGACGCCCAGGTGACCGCGGCCGAGGTGGCCGAACGGGCCGCGGCCGGCGAACAGCTCGCCGGCCAGGTCTGGCAGGAGGCGGTCGAGGCGCTCGCCGATGGCCTCGCCAGCGGACAGGCGCTGTTCGACGTGGCGACGATAGTGCTCGGCGGCGGCCTGGCCCAGGCCGGGGACCTGCTGCTGACCCCGCTGCGGGCAGCGCTGCACGAACGGATGACCTTCCACCGGGAGCCGCAGCTGGTAGCGGCAGCCCTCGGCGACGAGGCCGGTTGCCTCGGTGCCGCCCTGCTCGCCCTGGACGCTGTGGGTGTCCGTGACCATCAGGAGAAGCGATGACCGTACGGGTGAACGGCCGAGTGGTGACCCCGACCGGAGTCGTCCGACAGGGCTGCGTCGAGTGGGACGGTGATCGGATCACAGCGGTGGCCGAGTATCCGTCGGTGCGCGACGGGCACTGGATCGTGCCCGGCTTCGTCGACATGCACACGCACGGCGGTGGCGGGCACACCTTCACCACCGGTGACGCCGACGAGGCCCGCGCGGCCGCCGACTTCCACCTCGCCCACGGCACCACCACACTGCTGGCCAGCCTGGTCAGCGCGCCCTTTCCGCTGATGCGTACGGCCACCGAGGCGTTCGCCCCGTTGGTCGACGAGGGCGTGTTGGCGGGGATCCACTTCGAGGGGCCGTACCTGTCGGCCGCCCGCTGCGGCGCGCAGAACCCGCAGTACCTGCGCGACCCGTCGACCGACGAGCTGACCGAGCTGATCGAGCTGGGCCGGGGCGCGATCCGGATGGTCACCCTCGCCCCGGAGCGCGACGGCGCGCTGGAGGCGATCAAGCTGCTCACCGCGCAGCGGGTGGTGGCGGCGGTGGGCCATACCGACGCCACGTACGAGCAGACCCGCGCCGCGGTCGCCGCCGGCGCCAGCGTCGGCACCCACCTGTTCAACGGCATGCGCCCGGTGCACCACCGTGAGCCGGGGCCGGTGGTGGCCCTGCTCGACGCGCCCACGGTGATCTGCGAGCTGGTCGCCGACGGGATTCACCTGCACGACGGCATGCTGACCTTCGCCACCGCGACCGCCGGCCCGGACCGCGCCGCGCTCATCACCGACGCGATGGCCGCCGCCGGCATGCCCGACGGCGAGTACGAGTTGGGCGGCCAGGCCGTCACCGTCGCCGACGGGGTGGCTCGACTCGCCCGCGACGGCGCGATCGCCGGCAGCACGCTGACCATGGACGCAGCGCTGCGGCACGCCGTGAACGCCGGAATCCCGATCGCCGACGCCGCACGGATGGTGGCCACCACCCCGGCGCGGGCCATCGGCCTGGGTGATCGGGTCGGGTCCCTCCAGGTGGGCCTCCGCGCCGACCTGGTGGTGCTCGACGACGACCTCAACGTGGTGCGGGTGCTGCGCGCAGGCTCCTGGGTGGAGTGACGCCGGTCCGGTTGCCCCGCCTGGGGGTCGGACCCGGCTGGGCCTCAGCCGAGGCTGGGGACCTCGACGCCGAGGACGGCCTGCTCGTCGGGGCGGTGCACCAGCACGTCGGTCAGGTACGACTGGACCGCGTGGCGCATGCCGACGTCCCGGCCGGCCTGCTCGGAGAGCAGCCACTTGTGCTCGATGATCTGGGCGAACAGCTCCTGCGGCTCCAGCTTGCGGCGCAGGTGCGCGGGGACGGCCCGGACCACCGGCTCGAAGACCTCCGTGAGCCAGCGGTGGGCGGCCTGCTGCTCGTCGATCAGGTCGCTCTCCGCGCGGTAGGCGTCCAGGTCGTTGAGCAGCTTGCGGGCCTGGTTCTCCTCGGCGTCCAGCCCGGTCAGCCGCAGCAGCCGCCGGGTGTGGTAGCCGGCGTCGACGACCTTCGGCCGGACCAGGAACCGTCCGTCGTCGATTGATGACATGGCCACCTCGGCGACGTCGAAGCCCAGCTCGTTGAGGCGGCGGATCCGGCCCTCGATGTCGTGCCGGGCCTCCCGCTCGATCGCCTGCTCATAGGTGATCTCGTGCCAGAGCCGCTCGTAGCGTTGCACGACCTCCTCGCAGACCACCTCCGGGTCGATGGACTCGTGCAGCAGGCCGGCGGCCTGCAGGTCCAGCGCCTCACCGAAGATGTTCACCCGGGCGATCTCCAGGTCCTCGCCACGCTGACCGTTGGAGAGCGTGTTGTGCAGGGCACCCGTCTCCGCGTCCACCAGGTAGGCGGCGAAGGCGCCCGCGTCCCGCCGGAACAGCGTGTTCGACAGCGAGCAGTCGCCCCAGAAGAAGCCGGTCAGGTGCATCCGCACGATCAGGGCGGCGAGCGCGTCGAGCAGCCGGCTCATCGTCTCCGGCCGAAGGGTGTGCGAGAAGAGCGCCCGGTACGGCAGCGAGAACTGCAGGTGCCGGGTGATCAGCACCGATTCGAGCGGCTCCCCGTCCTCGGTCTGCCGGTCGGCGACGACCGCCACGGCCTCGACCGAGGGAAAGTCGATCCGCTCCAGGGCCCGGAGCAGGTCGTACTCCCGCTCGGCGATCCGCTCGCGGGTCTCCTTGAACGCGTACACGTAGTCGCCCAACCGGACGAAACGGACGATGTGCCGGGAGATGCCCTGCGGCAGCGCCACCAGGTGTTGGGCAGGCCACTCCTCCAGCGGTGTCGACCATGGCAGGTCGAGCAGCGCCGGGTCCACGAGGGCAGACGTGATCCGCACGGGCACAAGCATGACTGGTCGCCCCCCGCATCCGCTCCTGATCGTGGTTGGGCCCACAGCGCCGCATACCCCGCCCTCGCGCCGGGCCGGTAGCGTGGTCGCGTGCTCAAACCCTCAGCGGTACGACGTGACCTGCGGCTACGGTCCGTCCGGCCGGCCGGCTGGTGGTTCGACGCGCTCCTGCTGGTCGGTCTGGTCGGGTTGACGGTGGCGCTCGCCGCCGACCAGCTCTTCGGAGTGGACCGGGCGATCGCCGACTGGGCCGACGGGCACCGGCCGGCCGCCGCCTACTGGGTCGCCCGGGTGCTGAACTTCCTCGGCCAGGGCACTCCGCTGACGTTGATCGCCGTCGGGCTGGGCGTGCTGCTGGCCGTCCGGCTGCGGTCGGTGCGGCCGATTCTGCCTCCGGTGGTCGCGTTCGCGCTGACCAACCTGACGATCGGCCCACTCAAGATCTGGACCGCGCGGGCGGCACCGAGCGCCAGCGTCAAGGAGCCGTTCCTGACGCCCGAGCAGACCCTGCCGCTGTTCCACGACGACCTGCCGGTGCGGTTCGCCCAGTCCTACCCGTCGGGGCACGTCGCCAACGCGATCGTCTGGTACGGGGTCATCGCGCTGCTGCTCGCCCCGCTGGCCCGCAGCTTCGGCCGCCAATTGCCAGCCCGGCTCGTCACAGTGATCCGCGTCGTGCCGCCGCTGGTCGTCCTCACCACCACCACCTACCTCGGCTGGCACTGGCTGACCGACTCGGTGGCCGGGCTGCTGCTGGGCCTGCTCCTGGACCGGCTGCTGCACCGGGCACCCTGGGACGGCGTGCCGCTCCCCGGCCGGTTACGCGAGTGGGATCGGCCGTTCACCTCGTACCCCTAGGTTGTGGTTCGTGGATCAACTAAGGCGGCGGTTGGGCGTACCCGATGCGGTTGTCATCGGGTTGGGCTCGATGCTGGGCGCGGGCATCTTCGTGGTCTTCGGCCCGGCGGTGGCGGCGGCCGGCGGCGCGGGCCTGCTGCCCGCGCTGGCGTTGGCCGGCTTCGTCGCCTTCTGCAACGCGACCAGCTCGGCGCGGCTGGCGGCCCGTTACCCGGAGTCCGGTGGCACCTACGTCTACGGCCGGGAGCGCCTCGGACCGTTCGCCGGTTTCGTGGCCGGCTGGGGGTTCGTGGTCGGCAAGACGGCAAGCTGCGCGGCGATGGCGTTGACCATCGGGGCGTACCTGTGGCCGGGGCAGGCCCGGCTGGTCGCCGTCGGCGCGGTGCTCGCGGTGACCGCCGTGAACCTGCGCGGCATCGGCAAGACGGCCACCGTGACCAGGGCGCTGGTCGCGCTCGTGCTGGCGGTGCTCGCCCTGGTCACGGTCGTCGGCCTGGTCGGTGGGCCGGTGCATCTGGACCGGCTCGGCGAACCCGGCGGTTCGGCGCGGGGCGTGCTCACCGCCGCCGGGCTGCTGTTCTTCGCGTTCGCCGGGTACGCCAGGATCGCCACGCTCGGCGAGGAGGTCCGCGACCCGCAACGGACCATCCCGCGCGCGCTGC
Organism: Micromonospora sp. NPDC047187; assembly: GCF_040643355.1. Classification (NCBI taxonomy): domain Bacteria; kingdom Bacillati; phylum Actinomycetota; class Actinomycetes; order Micromonosporales; family Micromonosporaceae; genus Micromonospora; species Micromonospora sp. NPDC047187. The sequence continues at coordinate 228,652 of NZ_JBEYUF010000007.1, read as the reverse complement.
CGCTGGCGCTCGGGGTGGTGCTCGTGATCTACCTGGTGCTGGCCGTGGTCACCCTCGGCGTGCTCGGCGCCGACCGGCTGGCCGACTCCGCCGCGCCCCTTGTCGACGTGGTGACCGCCGCCGGGCTGCCCGGCCTGGCGTGGGTGGTCCGCGCCGGTGCCACCATCGCAGTCGTCGGGGTGCTGCTGTCCCTGGTCGCCGGGGTCGGTCGGACCACCCTCGCGATGGCCCGCCGCCGTGACCTGCCCGGTGCGCTGGCCGCCGTGCACCCTGTGCACCAGGTGCCGCACCGGGCCGAGCTGGCGGTCGCCGCCGTGGTGATCGTGGTGGTGCTGCTCGGCGACGTCCGCGACGCGATCGGCTTCTCCAGCTGCACGGTGCTGGTCTACTACGCGATCACCAACGCGGCGGCGATCACCCTGGGCCGGGACCCGGACCGACGCTTGCCGGTCCGGGCGCTCGCCGTTCTCGGGCTCTTCGGTTGTCTGCTGCTCGCGGTCAACCTGCCGCTGAGCAGCGTGATCGCCGGCTTCGGCGTGCTCGCCGTCGGTGCCGCCTGCTACGCGCTGCTGGCCCACCGCTGACCCGGGCAGGCGGCCGGCGTCAGCGGCTCAACCGCTGGTAGCGGCGCACGGCCAGCGGGGCGAACGTCGCGATCAGCAGCACCGGCCACAGCACCGCCAACAGCAGCGCGTGCTCCGCCGGCCAGGAGTCGCCACCCAGGCCCGGGTTGCCGAACAGTTCGCGGATCGCCGCGACGGTGGCCGACAACGGGTTCCACTCCGAGATCGTCCCGATGACCGGAGGCATCAGCTCGGGCGACACGAAGACGTTGGAGATCGCGCTCAACGGGAACGCCGCCGGAAAGACGATCACGCCGACCGTGTCCGGGTTGCGGACCAGCAGCGCCAGGTAGATCCCGACCCAGGTGATAGCGATTCGCAGCAGCAGAAGGAGAGCGACGGCGAGCATCGCCTTTCCGACACCCTGTCGCCACTGCCACCCGACGAGCAGGCCACACACCAGGAGGGTGGACATCTCCAGCAGGGCGCGCAGCAGGTCGGCGGCGCTGCGACCGGTCATCAGGGCGGACCGTGCCATCGGCATCGACCGGAACCGGTCGACCACGCCCCGGCTGAGGTCCAGCGCCACGCCGGTCGCGGTGGCCCCCAACCCGTAGAGCATCGTCATCACGAAGACCCCGGGCAGCAGGAACTCGCGGTAGTTGCCGCCACCCGCCACCTGCATGCCGCTGCCGAACACGTACCCGAAGACCAGCACGAACATGATCGGCAGCGAGAAGTAGAGGATCAGCTCCTCCGGAGCGCGGACCACGTGGGTCATGTTCCGCCTGGTCATCGTCCAACCGTCAGCGATCGCCGTGGTCATGCCACCTCCACAGTTCGTTCGGCCGCCACGGGCTCGCGGGCCTCGTCCGGCCGGTGCCCGGTCAGGTGCAGGAATGCCTCGTCCAACGTCGCGCGCCGCAGGCCGATGTCCTCGACCGCGATGCCGGCGTCGTCCAGCGCGCGTACCACGTCGACCAGGCCGGCGACGCGATCGAGCACCGGCACGCTGAGCCGTCGGATCACCGGGTCGAGTTCGGGTTCCGCACCGCAGATCGGTGCGACGAGGCGGGCCGCCCGGCTCAGCTCGGCCGCGTCGCGGACCACCACCTCGATCCGGTCGCCACCGGTCATCGCCTTCAGTTGGTCCGGTGAACCCTCGGCCACCACCCGACCGGCGTCGATCACCGAGATCCGGTCGGCGAGCTGATCGGCCTCCTCCAGGTACTGCGTGGTGAGCAGCACGGTCGTCCCGTCCGCCACGAGACCGCGGACCAGGTCCCACACCTGGTTGCGGCTGCGCGGGTCCAGGCCGGTCGTCGGCTCGTCCAGGAACAGCACCCGCGGCGTACGGATCAGGCTGGCGGCGAGGTCCAACCGGCGACGCATCCCACCCGAGTACTCACCGGCGGACCGGCTCGCCGCCTCGTCGAGCCCGAACCGTTCCAGCAGCTCACCGGCGCGTCGGCGGGCCTCCCGTCGGCCGAGCCGGAACAGGCGGCCGAACAGCTCCAGATTCTGCCGGCCGCTGAGGATCTCGTCGACCGCGGCGTACTGCCCGGTCAGCCCGATCCGGGCGCGCACCTCGTCCGGCCGGCGCAGCACGTCGTACCCGGCCACTGTGGCCCGTCCCGTGTCGAAACGCAGCAGCGTGGTGAGGATCCGTACGGCAGTCGTCTTGCCCGCGCCGTTCGGTCCCAGCAGTCCGTGGACCGTGCCGGGTGGCACTGTCAGGTCGAACGTGTCGAGCGCACGGGTCGGGCCGTACCGCTTGCCCAGACCCTCGGCGACCACCTCGAATGTCGTCATGCCCCCACGGTGCTGCCGGGCGCTGACCGGTCACGCACCGTCCGCTGACGGCGGCGCACCGGCCTTCTCCGCCTCGGTGATCTCCTTAAGGGCGAGAATGATCTCGGCACGGGCGGCCTCGCCGACGTACCAGCCGGTGAGCCCGCCGGCCAACGCCTCCTCGCAGAACCGCCTCGCGGCGGCCAGGTCTCCGCGCACCCGGGCCACCTGGGCGAGGCCGAGCCGGGCGCTGGCCACGAACTCGGGCGCGCCGCTGCGCTGCGCGAGGAGCAGCGCACCGGCGAAGTCGTCGTGCGCCGCCGCGAGGTCACCGGCGCGCAGCCTTATCTCGCCCCGGGTACGCAGCATGTCGGCCTGGTCGACGGCCGACCCGAGCGCCTCGACCAGTCCCATGGCCTCATCCATGTGGGCCCCCGCCGTCTCCGGATCGCCCTGCCAGGCGGCCAGTTCGCCGAGCGCACCGAGCGTGATCATGGTGCCCCACCGGTCCCCGGTGGCGCGGAAGCCGTCGAGCGCAGTGGCCAGCGCGGCCCTGGCCCGGTCCCGTTGGTCGCTCCACATCAGCGCCGAGCCGCTGCCCATCGCGCCGAGCGCGTTGATCCACGGGTCCGGGCCGACCAGCCGCCGCAGCTCCGCCATCAGCTCGTCGACATCCTCGGCGCCGCCGGACGGCGGTCCCGTCGAGATCCCCGACAGGTACAGCAGGAAGGGCTGTCGGGGCGGCCGGTCGAGGCTGCGGATCACTGACCGCTGCGTCCCGAGGGACGGCAGATGCCCGGAGCCGGCGAGCGAGGCGTTGTAGACGCAGAGGGCGAACTCCTCACCCAGCCCCGGCGGCGCCTCGGTGCCGAGCAGTTCGAGGACGTCCGCGGCGAGCCGCGCCCCTTCCCCGCGCATGCCGCGCAGCCACCAGTAGAACGACAGGGCCGCGACCATTCCGGCCGCGTCGGACGCGTCACCGGCCGCGGTGGCCCGGCGCAACGCCGCGTGCAGGTTGTCCCGCTCCGCGTCCAGCAGCCGCAGCCAGTGCAGTTGTTCGGCACGCCGGAGGTGGTCGCTGGCGGTCCAGGCGAACTCCAGGAAGTACGCGGTGTGCGCGCGACGGAGTTGGTCGGCCTCGCCGGCCTCGGCGAGGCGCTCGGCGCAGAAGGCCCGCACCGTTTCGAGCATCCGGTACCGGCCACCCGTCATCTCCACGAAGGACTTGTCGACCAGGCCGGTGAGTGCGTCGACGAAGTCGGCGGTGGGCAGGCCGCAGACCCGCTCGGCCGCTTCCAGCGTGGCCCCACCGGCGAAGACGGTCAGCCGCCGGGCCACTTCCCGTTCGGCGTCGTCGAGCAGATCCCAACTCCACTCGACCACGGCCCGGAGGGTGCGGTGTCGCGGCGACGCGGCCCGGTTGCCCGTCGACAGCAGCCGGAACCGGTCGTCGAGACGGGCGGCCACCTCGGCGACGGACAGCGCCCGCAGCCGCGCGGCGGCCAACTCGATCGCCAGCGGCAGGCCGTCCAGGCTGCGGCAGATCCGCAGCACCATCTCGACGTTGGCCGGCGTGACGGTGAAGTCGGGCGCGACGTCGGCGGCCCGTTGGGCGAAGAGACCAACTGCCGCGTAGTCGTCGGCGTCCAGCGCGGACGCGCCGAGCGGTGGCAGGGTGAGCCCGGACAGCGGGCACAGCGCCTCACCGGCCAGCCCCAGCGGCTCCCGACTGGTGGCCAGGACGCGCAACGCCGGGCACGCGCTCAGCAGCCGGGCCGCCAGCCGGGCCGCGTCGACGAGGACGTGCTCGCAGTTGTCGAGCACCAGCAGCAGTCGCCGCTCGGCGAGCGCCTCGACCAACCGGTCGGTGGTCTGCCAGCCCGGCTCGGCCGGGGCACGCAGGCCCGCGTCGCGCAGGCCGAGCGCGCTCAGCACCGCCTGCGGAACGTCCGACCCGTCGGCCAGCCCGGCCAGCTCGACGAAACGGACCTCGCCGTCGACCCCGCCCGCGGCCTCGATCGCCAGTCGCGTCTTGCCCGCCCCACCGGGGCCGGTGAGGGTGACGAGCCGGCGCTCGCCGAGCAGGTCGCCGACGCGCTTGAGTTCCTCCTCGCGCCCGACGAAGGTGGTGAGTTGACTCGGCAGCACCGGTTCGACCGACCCGCGTTCCTCACCGCGCAGCACCGCCAGGTGAACCGCCGCCAACTCCGCCGACGGGTCGACGCCGAGCTGCTCGGCCAGCGTGTGCCGGACGTCCTCGAACTCGGCCAGCGCCTCCGCCGGCCGACCCAGTGTCGCCAGGGCACGCATGAGCTGGCCCCGCGGACGCTCCCGCAGGGGATGCGTGACGACCAACTCCCGCAACTCCGCGACCAGCGCGCTCTGTGCGCCCAACGCCAGGTCCGCCTCGACCCGATCCTCGATGGCGGCCAACCGCAGTTCGTCCAGCCGAGCCGCCTGCGCGGACGCGCCGGCGGCGCCGATGGCATCGGCCAGGGCGGGACCACGCCACAGCTCCAGCGCCTCGCGCAACACCGTCGCCGCCCGGGGCCAGTCGCCGTCGACGAGCGCGCGGTGCCCCGCCTCGGCGAGCCGTTCGAACCGGTACGCGTCGACTTCGTCGGGGTCCACGGCCAGGCGGTAACCGGCCGGGTGAAACTCGACCGGGTCGTGCCCGGCGGGCAGGGCCTGGCGCAGCCGCGACACCTGGGACTGGAGCGCGTTGGCAGCACCCCGGGGCGGATGCTCCCCGTACAGGCCGTCGATCAGGCGCTCCGCGGAGACCACCCGACCGGCGTCGAGCAGGAGGAGCGCCAGCAGGGCGCGCAGCCGCGGACCGCCCACGGGGACCTCTCGCCCGTCGGCCAGCACCACCTGGGTCGGCCCCAGGATGCGGAAACGCATGGCATGGATTGTCGCTCAGCGCCGGCCGGTTCTGGCCGCGCCGGGTGGCGTCAGCTCACCTCGCCGGTCCCGTCATGCCGGCGGGTCAGCTCGAATCCGTCAGCTAGGCCGCCGTTGGTCGTCGAAGAGGCACCCTCGGCGGGGGGAACGGGATGCGCCGCGCCGGGCGCGGACGCGGCGACCCCGGAGTCCGTCGGGCCGGGCACCGAGGGAGACGCCGCCGCCGGGGTGTGCACCCCGCCGTGGACCGCCCCGGCCGGCCGGGGGACCGGGACGGGGTGGGCCGGCGGGGCGCACTGCCGCGTCAGCCAGTCCAACCCGCGACGCCGGGCGACCACCGTCAGCCGGTCACCAGCGAAGATCACCTGCCGGGGGTCGAGGTCCTTCCACCAGATGGTCTTGGCGCCGCCCGACGGGGTGCGGGCGATCAGCCGGACCTGCCCGTCCCGGTTGACCACGCCCAGCGGTCGGCCGTCCAGCGCGGAGCCGGCGGCGACCGGCACCTCGGCGACCGGCAACGCGTGCCGGTCGACCGGGATCGTGGTGATCACGGCGCGTTCGGTGAGCGCCCCGATGAAGGCCGGGGCGGCCAGGTAGGAGACCGAGCGGGACACCCCGAGCGCGAATGTCTCCTCCACCCGTTCGGCGAAGTCACCGTCGAAGAGCCGTAGCACCACCCGCAGGTCGGCGCGGAGGTCGCGGGCAGCGAGCGCCGCCTCCAGGTTGGCCACGTCGTCGGTGGACGCCACCACCAGCGCCTGGCAGTCGGCCACCGAGGCGGCGACAAGTGTCTCCGGCAACGCGGCGTCGCCGACGATCAGCGGCACCTCCAGTTGGCGGGCCAGGGCGGCACCGCGCGGCTCCGGATCCTTGTCGATCGCCACCACCTCGACGTCGTACTCGCGTAGCTGCGCCATCACCCGGGTGCCGACGTTGCCCAGGCCGATCACCACCACGTGCCCGACCCGCGCGGGTTGCAGGCGGCCGGTGTGCAGGGCCAGCCGGGCGTTGACGATGCCGTCCACCACGACGGCGGTGATCAGCGGGATCAGCGCCAACCCGGCCAGGTTGAGCACCACCTGCATGATCTGGGCGTCCGCCGCCTTGGTGGTGTCCGGGTCGGCGCCGCTGAGGGTGGTGACCAGGGTCAGGTACAGCGCCTCCAGCGGGGAGACGTCCTCGGCCCGGGAGATCAGCGCCCCCAGCACCGCGATCAGCGCGAGCACCGCCATCACCGCAACGCCGATCTTGCGGGTGGCGAAGCCGCGGACCGCCCCCAGCACCACGGCGACCGGACGACGACGCTGACGTGCCCGGACCAACCGGCGGGCGGCGACCTCGGTGCCCGGTGGCTGACCGGTCGCCTCGGCGAGCACCAGGTCGGCTCCGGCCTGCTCGGCCGGCAGCAACTCCACCCCCTGCGCCTCGCTGAGGTGCGCCAACGCGCAGACCACGTCCTGCTGTCGGACGTCGGCCCGACGCGCCACCCGCAGCGTCTTGTCCCGGTGTTGGAAGGAACTCGGGTCGACCTCGTTGAGCGCGGCGGCCACGAAGGCCGGCGCGGCCATCTCGGCGTCGGAGAGCACCTCGACCGGGGCCTTGAGCAGCTTGCGTACGCCGTCGGCAAGGGTGCCGTTGAACATCCGCAGCACCTGGCGGACCCGCTGGTCGACAGCCTGGGCGCAGAGCGCGGCGTGCAGGTTGCCCACGTCGTCCTGGTGCAACAGGGCCAGCCCGGTCGCGCCGGCCAGACCGGCGGCCTCGAAGGTGGCCACGTCCAGCCGGTCCGAGCGGACCACCCGGACCCCGCGCAGCCCGGCCACGTCCGGCCCGTTGCTGCGGTAACGCTCCGGCACCACGACTGTCACCCGGGCCCCTCCCGCCGGCAGCTCGGATTCGAGCATCGCCCGGGCCACGTAGTAGGCGAGCGCGTCCTTGCCACAGATCACGTAGTGCGGGCGCGGATCACCGACGGACCGTAGCCGCCAGTTCCACTCGACCGCCCGTCGCGCCCGGTCCCGCCACGGCTCCGCCATGCCCGGATCGTAATCAGCACGGCCACGGTGGGCGACCCCGTCCGGATCATCCCGTGACCAGGTATGTCCGCTCCGGTGCCGGGTAGAGCAGCGACATGCAGACGTTCCTCCCGTACCCGGGCTTTCTGGCCAGCGCCCGCACGCTGGACCAGAAGCGGCTGGGCAAGCAGCGGGTGGAGGCCATCCAGGTGCTGCGCGGGCTCACCCGACCCGGGTACGGCTGGCGCAACCACCCGGCGGTGAAGATGTGGGCCGGGTACGAGGAGGCGCTCGTCCGCTACGGGTTGGACATGTGCGCGGTCTGGACCGAGCCGGGGCGGGCCGACACCTGCGCCACCACGATGGCCGTCGACCTCGCCGCCGCCTGCGGTGCGGGCGTCGTACGGACCCAGGACGAGCTGGCCCGAGCCGGTGAGCTGCCACCATGGCTGGGCCGCGACGATCTGCACCTGAGTCACCGCTCGTCGCTGCTGCGCAAGGACCCGACGCACTACCGCCCGCTGTTCGGCGACGACGTGCCGGAGGACCTGGAGTACGTCTGGCCGGCCTCCGACCGTCCCCGCCGTTGCTTGCCAGCCGACTGATCCGAGGTGGGGCAGACTGGGCCCCATGGCGCTGTCGCAAGTGGTAGGTCGGCTGATCGGCGTACGGCAGCACCAGGTGGACCCGGGCGGTGGTGGCGCCGACCGGGTGCCACGACCGACCACGGCGCTCGTGGTGGGTGGCGGCATCGCCGGCATGTCGGCGGCGGTGGTGCTGGCCGAACGGGGTGTGGCGGTCACCGTGCTGGAAGCGGCACCGACGCTCGGCGGTCGACTGGGCGCCTGGCCGGAGGCGCTCGCCGACGGCAGCCAGCAGAACGAGCACGGCTTCCACGCGTTCTTCCGGCAGTACTACAACTGGCGGTCCATCCTCCGCCGGATCGATCCTGACCTGGGCTTCCTCAAGCCGATTCCGGGCTACCCGATTCTCAGCGGGCAGTGGCCGACCGAGGAGTTCGGCAGGTTGCCACCCGCGCCGCCGGCAAACCTGCTGGCGCTGCTGCTGCGCAGCCCCAGCCTGCGCCTGGCCGACCTGCGACTGATGGACCGGGACGCGGCGCTGCCGCTGCTCAGCTACGACCCGGTGCGCACCTACGCCGACCTGGACGACACCACAGCCGACGAGTTGCTGGCGTCGCTGCGACTGCCGGATCGGGCGCGGGCGATGCTGTTCGAGGTCTTCTCGCACTCGTTCTTCAACCACGAGGCGGAGATGTCGGCCGCCGAGATGGTCGCCCAGTTCCACTTCTATCTGCTCGGCAACCCGGAAGGGCTGGCCTTCGACTGCCCCGACGAGGACTACGCCACGGCGATCTGGGAGCCGCTGACCCGACACGTGGAGAAGCACGGCGGCCGGGTCCTCACCAGTTGCGCCGCCACCGGGGTGCACCGCGACGCCGAGGGGTGGCGGGTGACGACCACCGACGGCGGCAGCCATCCGGCCGGGCACGTCGTGCTCGCCGTCGACCCGCCGGCGCTCGCCGCGCTGGTGGCGGCCTCCCCGGACCTGGCCGAGCAGGCTCCCGACCTGGCGGGAAGGATGCCGGCCTTCGGCACCCCCGGCCCGCCGTACGCGGTGGCGCGGTACTGGTGTGACGGGGACGTGGCCGCCGAGCGGGCGGTGTTCAGCGGTGTGTCCCGCCAGCCCACACTGGACTCGGTGACGCTCTACCACCGGCTGGAGAACGAGCCGCGGCGCTGGGCGCAGCAGACCGGCGGCTCGGTCGTCGAGTTGCACGCGTACGCCTGCGAGCCCGGCGTGCCGGCCGAGGAACTGGCCGAGCGGATGCGCCGCGAGCTGGTGGCGCTCTGGCCGGAGGCCGGCGACCTGCGGGTCCGCGAGCTGCGGGCCCGGGTGGAGGCGCAGGCTCCGGCGTTCACGCCGGGCAGCCACGCCTGGCGACCGGGGGTACGCACCGACGCGAACGGCCTCTACCTGGCCGGCGACGGCATCGCCACGGGCTTCCCGAGCGCGTTGATGGAACGCTCGGCCGCGACCGGGATCATCGCCGCGAACCACATCCTGCGCGCCGAGGGTGGCGCGGCCGAGCCGGTGCGCTCGATCCGACCGCGTGGGCTGCTGGCCGGTCGCATCGGGCCAAATCGACAAAACACAACATAAGCCACCGTACGCTGCCGTACGCTCGAATGATCAACCGTCGATCGGCCGGGCGGGAGGGCAGCGGGAGATGTCACCACTGCACCGCGCCGGCGCGGAGAACGGTTCGTCGATGGACGAGATCGGCCGCGACGACGCGTACCCGCTGATCCGTGACGAGCGCGCCTGCATCGTCACCGCGCTCCGACTGGGTTGGTGGATGGCGGACGCCTACCACCACGGGCAGCACGCGGAGCCCCGCGCGTTCGTCGAGGCCCGCCCGGCCGTACCGCCGGCCAAACTCTCCAACCTCACCGAGATGTCCGTCCACCGTCGAATGCGGATGTACCTCGACGGGGTGGACGTCGCCCTGGCCCAGATCGCCGACCTCACCCGGCACACCGGGCCGGTGCCCGACACGTCGGCCGCCCGAGCCCTGCTCCCCGACCTGGGCCAGCCCGATCCCGCCGACCCGGTGCCGCTGCTGCTCGCCCTCGACGACCTCAACGTGGAGGTGCTGCGCTGGGCGATGGCCGCCAACCACCGGGTCGGGCTGGCCTACCGACTGGGCCGTTCAGTGGCCGACACCGTCCGAGCCGGCGACGTCACGCAGTTGCTGCGCCAGTTCGGCGGCCGGCAGGTCCAGATCAGCAGGTGGTTGGACGAGCTGGCCAGTGTGCTGCCGCCGTACTCGGCCGCGGTGGTGCGCCGCTCGCTGGCCGCCTGGGCGAGCGCTGTCGACAGCGCCGGCCACGGGGACCCGACCGAGCCGACGCCCGCCACCCTGAGCCGGGCGCTGCGCGGCCAGGGTGACCTCTGGCGCGACGTGCTCACCGGTGGCCTGCACCCGCGCGACCTGCTCGACGAGGAGGACTACGCGGTGATCGCCCGGAACCTGATCATCCGAGACCGGCGACTGGTGGCGCAGGCGGCCCGAGGCATCTTCTGGCCGGTGCTCGTACCCCTGCTGTTGGTGCTCTTCGCGGTCGTCGGGGTGAGTGCCGCCGCGGCCGCCGGCTCACCGACCACCCGGGCCACGGTAGCGCTGGTGGGCCTCGGCGCCGGGCTGGCCGCGATCTGGCGGTCGGTCTCCGGGCCCGCGCTGGCCGTCGCCGGTGAGGTCAACCGGCCGCTGCTGGACAGCGAACTCACCGCACGGATGGCCCTGCGGCTGAACCGGCCGCTGACCACCGCCCAGGTCTCGGCCAAGGCAGCTCCCCGCACCCGCCGCCAGCGGCGTCCCGACGAGGCCGACCGATCGAAATACGTTGCCCCTGTCTCCCCCGTCGACCTAACGTGAGCGCGCAAGGTCAACCACCACCGCGGGAGCAGCTCATGACGATGTGGCACGTCAGCACCGTGCTGTCGACGCTGCCCGGTGACGGTTACCGAGCGGAAGGTCCCCGGGCGGGCCGGCCCGACTGACGCGTGTCCGTACGCGCTGAGCCGCCCCGTCCGACAGCCGGACCGGGCGGCTTCTTGCTGTCCGTCACCTCTGGAAAGGAGTCCCGGTGGACGCCGTCCTCGTCATCAACGCCGACCTCGGCCCGCTGCACCGGGTCACCGTCCAACACGCCGTCCGCATGCTCTGCCGCCGGGTGGCCGAGATCCACGAGGCCGAGCCGGACCGGGTGATCGGGGTCTTCCCGATGCCCCGGGTGGTACGGCTGGTCCGCTTCGTGGTCACCCGGTGGAGATTCAACTCCGGGCCGGCCTGGTCGCGCGCCGGTGTGCTGCGCCGCGACAACAGGTGCTGCGCGTACTGCGGCGGCCCGGCCTCCACCATCGACCACATCCTGCCCCGCTCGCGCGGCGGTCGGAACACCTGGCGAAACACCACCGCCGCCTGCTGCGCCTGCAACCAGCGCAAGGGGGACCGGACGCCGGCGGAGGCGGGCATGCCGCTGCGCCGTGAGCCGGTGAACCCGGGCTGGGCGGCGCTCGCCGGGCGGTGACGGACCGGCCGGCGGGAACGGGGGGCCGCGTTTCGGGTACGTCCCGGACGCGGCACCCGCCGGCCCCCGATCAGGCCGCGCGTTCCTTGACCTTCGACTTCAGTTGGCCGTTGGGGCACTGCACCCGGATCTCGCTGCGGTGCTCCGCGGAGGTCAGCTCGACCAGGATCTGCTTCGCCGGCCCCGGGTCGTACCCCTCGACCCGGAAATCGGGCGCGAGCACCACAGCGAGCACCTCGACCGAATTTCCCACGCAGCGAGCGGTGACCGTCCCGCCGTGCGCCTCGACGGGCACACCGGCGCCGGCGGTGGGAGTCGGCGCAGCCCTGGTCGGGGTCGGGCCAGAGGTGGCGGGCGTCGGGCCCGGGACCACTGGCCCGCCCGGACCGGACGGGGGGTTGATCCGGGTAGCGGGCGCGGTGTTCCTGGTCGGCGGTGCGGCGGACGGACCGGCATCAACCGGGTCGGTCGGGTCCTCGATGCCGGGCATCCCCACCGTGGTGGTGCCCGGGCCACTGCCGGTCGGCGCGGCGCTCTGTCCCTGTCGACGATTGCTGAAGTCACCGAGCGACCCGGCGAGCGCCACCGCGGCGATCACGGCTCCGCCGACCGTCAGGATGGCTCGCCCCCGACGCCACGGCCCGCGCCTCATCCGCGCCACCGAATCGCCGGTCGGCTCGGTGCCGGCCTCCTCGGTGCCGGCCGGCTTGGGGCCAGTCGGCTCGGGGCCGGCCTGCTCGGCGACGTTTGCCGCCGAGGCAGCGGCACCGGCAGCCGCCTCGGGGGCGGCCCCGCTGGCGACGGCGAGCAATATGCGGGCCGTGTCGGCGGCCGACGGCCGGTCGGCAGGGTCGCCGGCCAGGCACCAGCGGTAGAGCCGGTGCACCTCGGGCGGTATACCGTCGATCGGGGGCAGCGGGTCCGGTTCGACGTGCGTGTGCGCGCGGAGCATCCCGGTCTGCGCCTCGGCGGGCCACGGCAACCGGCCGGTGAGCACCCGGTACAGCAGCAGGCCGAGGGCGTACACGTCGCTGGCGGGCAGCACCTCGCCGGCCTGCAGCCGTTCCGGCGCCAGGTACGCCGGCGTGCCCAGCAGCCGCCCCTCGAAGTCGATCTCTGGCGCGCCGGCGGCTGCCGCGATGCCAAAGTCGAGCACCTTCGCGCCGGACGGCGTGAGCATCACGTTGCTCGGCTTGATGTCGCGGTGCACCAACCCCTGCCCGTGCGCGACGGTGAGGGCCGAGGCCACCTCGGCGCACACCCGCAGACCGGCGCGCGGCGGCAACGGCCCGGCCACCAACCGGTGTTCGAGGGTGTGACCGCCGAGCAACTCCATCACCACGAACGGGACCTGGGCTCCGTCCAGCGCCGACTCGCCGTAGTCGTAGACGCTTGTGACGTGGGGATGCGACAACCGAGCCGCGGCCTTGGCCTCGCCTCGGATCCGCTGTCGGGCGTTGGTGTCCGAGGCGACGAGCACCTTCACCGCCACGTCCCGCTCGAGCACCTCGTCGTACGCCCGATACACCTCCGACATGCCGCCACTGCCGAGGCGCTCCAGGAGCCGGTAGCGGCCCGCGAGCAACTGATCACGCTGCACGACGGACAGCCTGCCGTACCGGCCTGAGAACCGGATACCCGGGATCGAAATCTCGCAATGAGTGGGACCGGCTTCAGCTAGCGTCCGCTCAGATCCGGGTGGTCCCGCAGCAATGCCTCGCCCCCGGCGGGCTTCTCGGAGCAGCAGCCTGACGAACCAACCGCCGGCGGTGCGACCAGACGCGGTCAGTGTTCGGTCGGTGGCCGCCAGGCGAAGCGGGGCTGTCGGCGTTCGGTCATCGCCGCTACCCCCTCCCTGGCCTCGCCGGTCGTCGTCACCTTCCGGTGCCACCAGGCGATCCGTGCGGGCTCGGCCCGCTCGTCGATGATCTCCTTCGCGGCGGCGATGCTCAGCGGCGAACGCTGGGCGATGGTCGCGGTCAGCTCGTCCACCCGTACGGCGAGCCGGTCGGCCGGCAGCACCTCGTCGACCAGGCCGATCCGCAGGGCGCGCTCGGCGTCGATCAGCTCTGCGGTGAACAGCAAAAGCTTGGCGGCGGACGGGCCGACCAACCGGACCAGCCGGCGCGTCGTCGGCGCCGGATAGACCAGCCCGAGCCGGGCCGGCGGTACGCCGAACCGGGCGTCGTCGGCGGCGATCCGCAGATCGCAGGCGACAGCGAGCTGAGCCCCACCGCCGACGCAGGCACCCCGGATGGCCGCGACGGTCGGCTTGGCGAACCGGGCCAGCCGTTCCTCGGCGGCCACCGCGATGCTGGCGTCACCGGCGTCCAACAGCTCGGCCAGGTCACCGAGGTCGGCGCCCGCGCAGAAGGCGTCGCCGGCGCCAGTGAGCACCAACGCCCGTACGTCGGGGTCGGGCTCCAGCCGGTCGAGCAGTTCGGGGAGCTGACGCCACATGGCGGCGGTCATCGCGTTACGCCGAGCCGGGTTGTGCATCACCACGGTGGCGACCGGCCCGGCCACCTCGACCGTCAACTCCGCGTCCGACACGTCCGCTCCTTCCCGCGCCCCCGAGGGGCGACGCCGCCAATCTGGTCGCCGACGTCGCGCGTCGGGTGCGGCGACCCTAGCGAAGACGATCAGTCCGGCCCGGCGCAGGCGCACTGCTGAAGCAATCTTGGACAGTTTCCGTCAGCGCAGAGGGTCCAAGATTGCCAGAACGGCGCGGACCGCTTCCGGTCGGATGGGGGGAACCATCGGTTGGGGTCGCGCGTCCGACGGAGATGAGACTCGCATCGACGACCGCCGTCACGGTCGCGTTCCTGGCCGCGCTTCTGACCGGTTGCACCAGCGTCGACCGAGCCCCCACCACCACCCCGACCCAGCCGTCGGCCACCACCGCTACCGCCCCGGCCACCGGCACCTCGCAGCCGACGACCGCCCCCACTGTCAGCGCCGGGGCCAGCGGTGTGGCCCCCCGAGTGACGTTACGAATCTCCGGTGGCTTCGCCGGGCGCGGGGACTCCATCGTCGTCGAGCCGGATGGCCAGTGGACCGTGACGGACCGGGCCGGCAGCCGGAGCCTCGGCCGGCTCACCCCTGCCGATCAGGGCATCCTGGCGGGGCTGGCCGCCGACCCCCGGCTCGCCACCGAGGCGCGGCGGCCGACCACCGCGACCAACTGTTCGGACGCGATGAACTATCGCCTCACCGTGGCCAGCAACGACACCGGGTACGCCGACTGCCCGGCCGACGGCACCCCGCCGCCGGCCACCCAGGCGGTGGTCAAGCTGCTTCTGCGGACCACCGGCACTCACACCAGATAGTCCGAGGGCAAGCCGGTGCCCCGCAGTTGCGGCGGTAGGTGGGCCACGTCGTTGACGGCGACCAGATTCGCCGGGCCGGCCGCGCTGTACCGGATGACTGTCAGCCCCGCGTTGTGCGTGTTCAAGCCCAGCCACCGCCACTCCGGCGCGTCGAGGGCGTGCCGCACCAGCCAGGCGATCAGGAAGCTGTGCGTCACGACCAGCTCGCGGACCGGTTCGCCGCCGGCGGGCCCCTCGGCGACCGGGCCGGCGAACCGCCGCACCGCGTCCGCCGTCACCCGCGGCCCGTCGACCCGCTCGGCCGCCGAGAACTGCGTCAGGAATTCGGCGTACGCGGACGGCAGGCCAGCCGGATCCGTGTCGTGTGGGAGGTGGTCGCCGGCCAGCTCCGTCTCGTACACCGGAACGTCGGAAAGCGACTTGGCGACCAGCTCGGCGGTCTGCGCGGCCCGGCGCAGCGGCCCGTGGTGGACGGCGGCGAACCGCCGGGCCCGCAGGCGTTCGCCCAGCAGGGTGGCCTGCCGCCGGCCGCGCTCCGACAGGCCGGTATCCGGTTCGCCTGCCTCCGATCCACTCGGCTCGGAGAGATCCTGCTCGGCGTGTCGGGTCAGGTACAGCAAGCGGGTCACCATGCCCCACCTCAACACACCGGGAGGTACGAGTTCGACCCGTACCTCCCGGTCCTGCGGCCGTCGGCTCAGTCGGCCCGACCGGACGCCGCCCGCGCGAAGGTGACCGACACCCACAGCCAGCCGGCCGTCACCGCCAGGCCGAACGCCACCATCACGGCCGGTGCCGGCCGGACGATCAGCGTCACCCAGGCCGCCGCGAAGAACATCCCGGTCACCAGGCTGTACGCGGCTCGACCGCGCGCCCCCTGCCGTGCGGCCCGACGGGCTGCCACCACTGTCGCCACGATCAGCGACACGAAAGCGACCGCTGCCACCAGGAAGTGCAGGCCGCCGTGCCAACTGATCTCACCGGCGCCCCGAGGCGTACCGGCCGGAAACCCGTCGGCCGGGTCGGCGCTGAAGATCGCCGCCCCGACCAGGCCCAGGCCGTACAGCGCGAGCAGTCGGGGCAGCCGGACCGATCCGCCGCCTTCGCTGGTACGACGGCGCAATGCTTGGGCGGCCAGCACGCAGAGCACCCCGGTGGCCAGGAACGTGACGATCTGGATCCAACCCAGCTCGCCGGTGCTCAAGACGCTGACCGGGTGGCGACGGAAGTCGAAGCCATCCCGGGTCGCCGCCTGCGCGATCGCCGAGCCGACGAAGATCGGACCGGCGAACACCCCGCCGATCAACAGCATGCGGTCCCGACCGACGGCGGTCGGTCGTACCACGGGAAACGCCGCGGCCTGGCTCATCGCCCGCCCCCTACGCCCCGGGGAACATCTGGCCGATGCGGATCCGGTTGCCGAACGGGTCCCGGATGCCGAAGTCGATCCCGTACGGGCGCTCGGTCGGCTCGTCGGTGATCTCGACGCCCTTCGCCACCAGATCCTCGTGCGTCTTGCGGGCGTCGTCAGTGGTCATGAAGAGGTACCCGCCGAGGGCACCCTTGGTGAGCAGCTCCCGGACCTGCTCGGCGGTGGCCGGGTCCAGCGCCGGCGGGCCGGGCTTCTCCAACAGGATCTCGCGCTCCGGGTCGCCGGGCAGGTTGACAGTGAGCCACCGCATGAAGCCGAGGTCCTGGTCGGTGTTGACCTCCATGCCGAGCTTGTTGACGTAGAAGTCAAGCGCGGCGTCCTGGTCGAGGACGTATATCTGGGAGCGGCTGATCGCGTTCATCGTCATGCCCATGACGCTAGAGGTAGGCCGTGACCTGCGGCTTATCCAAAACTGCTGGGTCGGGTCCAGGCTTTGGTGAAGCACGACGGCACGTTGGCCGGCGCCACACGCTGACGCCGGAAATCCGAGGGGGACTCCCCGACGATCTGCCGGAACGTCCGACTGAACGTGCCCAGGCTGCCGAAGCCGACGGCGTAGCAGATGTCCGTCACGTCCCGGTTGGTCTCCACCAGCAACGACATCGCCCGCTCCACCCGACGGCGTTGCAGATAGCGGTGCGGGGTCTCACCGAAGGTGGCCCGGAAGGTACGGATGAAGTGCGCCTGCGAGACGTGCGCGATCCGGGCCAACGCGGGAATGTCCAGAGGCTCGGCGTACGCCCGGTCCATCGCGTCCCGGGCGCGCAGCATCGCCCGGTTCGACTCCTCCACCGCCCGACTCATCTGCCCCCGTCCCGCTCCGCGCTGCTCCGGCCCCAGGTTAGCGCCGGAAACTGCGTCGTCCGGTCGGGTGGCGCGCCGCTCAATCCGGAGCAGCCGCGGTGGCTGTTTGCTGCCGCGACCAGCTCACCGCGGACGTCGGGGACGGCGCGGCAGAGGCAGAGCGGTGCCGCTCGGATAGGTCTGATGTAATTGGAGCCCCCGGCCGGGATCGAACCGGCGACATCTCGCTTACAAGGCGAGTGCTCTGGCCAGCTGAGCTACAGGGGCGCGTGCGTCGAGGTCAGCATAGCGACTGACGTCCGGTAATCCCGATCGCGATGCCTCCCGAGCACGGGAATCGTCAACAACCCGACGCAGACTCGTTTGACACCGCGTCGATTGATGTCTGACCGTGCCCGAGTGACCGGAATGCGTAGCCCGCCTGGTGGGCTGGGCGGCCCCCGCCTTGGCAGCACGGGTAAACGCGTTTACGGTTCACTGACACGGACGACGACCGGGCGCCCCCGCGACCGCGCCGCCGTCCGCTGAACCGGCACGGACACGTGCCGGTTGCTCCTTCACTCGGATCGTCCGGCACGTTCCTGCCGGTGAAAGGAAGCGCTTCACCATGGCTACTGTCACCTATTCCAAGGCGTCCCGGGTCTACCCGGGCCAAGAGCGTCCCGCCGTCAACGAGCTGGACCTCGAGATCGGCGACGGGGAGTTCCTCGTCCTGGTCGGCCCCTCCGGTTGCGGTAAGTCCACCAGCCTGCGGATGCTCGCCGGCCTGGAGGACGTGGACGCCGGTTCGATCTACATCGACCAGCGTGACGTCACCCACCTTCCCCCGAAGGCCCGCGACATCGCGATGGTCTTCCAGAACTACGCCCTCTACCCGCACATGACGGTGTACGAGAACATGGCGTTCGCCCTCAAGCTGCGCAAGACCTCCAAGTCGGAGATCGACCGGCGGGTCAAGGAGGCGGCCGGGCTGCTCCAGCTGGAGGAGTACCTCAGCCGTAAGCCGAAGGCGCTCTCCGGTGGTCAGCGTCAGCGTGTCGCTATGGGTCGGGCGATCGTCCGCGAGCCGCAGGTCTTCCTCATGGACGAGCCGCTGTCGAACCTCGACGCCAAGCTCCGCGTGCAGACCCGTACCCAGATCGCGTCCCTGCAGGCCAAGCTGGGCGTCACCACGGTCTACGTCACGCACGACCAGGTCGAGGCCATGACCATGGGTCACCGGGTCGCGGTGCTGCTCGACGGTGTCCTGCAGCAGGTGGACACCCCGCGGGCGCTCTACGACACCCCGGCCAACGTGTTCGTCGCCGGCTTCATGGGCTCGCCCGCCATGAACATCAAGACCGTTCCGCTGAACGAGCGGGGCGCCGAGTTCGCCGAGCTGCAGATCCCGCTGACCCGCGAGCAGGTCGAGGCGGCCCGCGCCGAGGGTGGCGACGGCAAGGTCACCGTGGGCTTCCGCCCGGAGGACTGCGAGCTGGTCAGCCCGACCGAGGGCGGCATGCCGGTCGTGGTCGAGCTGGTCGAGGACCTCGGCTCGGACGCCAACGTCTACGGCCACGCCGCGCTGGGTGGCAACTCGGAGCGCTTCGTCGTCCGCACCGACCGGCGCAACATGCCGAACATGGGTGACACCGTGTTCGTCAGGCCGGTTGCCGGTCGCAGCCACGTCTTCCACGCCTCCACCGGCGGCCGGATCTGACGTAACGCCGTACCGACAGGGGCGGTCCGCTTCGGCGGGCCGCCCCTTCGTCGTACCGAAACTGGCTTCTCACCCTGCCTGGGCACCTGACGACGAAGGCCCCCTCCCGCGCTCGGCGGGAGGGGGCCTTCGTTCGACGTGCGCTACAGCTCGACGGAGCGCCGGCGGGCGACCTCGGCCAGGGCGACCGCCGCCGCCACGCTGGCGTTGAGCGACTCGACCTCGGAGATCATCGGGATGCTGACGGTCAGGTCGCAGGTCTCCCCGACCAGGCGGGAAAGACCGCGCCCCTCGGAACCGACCACCACCACCAGCGGACCGACAGCGGCCTCCAGGTTGTAGAGGTCGGTGTCGCCGTCGGCATCCAGGCCGACGACCATGAAGCCGGCGTCGCGGCACGCCTTCAGCGACCGGGTCAGGTTGGTCACCTGTGCGACCGGCACCCGCGCGGCCGCGCCGGCACTGGTCCGCCAGGCGGTCGCGGTGATCCCGGCGGCACGACGCTCGGGTACGAAGACACCCTGCGCACCGAACGCGGCAGCCGACCGGATCACGGCGCCCAGGTTACGCGGGTCGGTGACACCGTCCAGCGCGACCAGCAGCGGGGCCTGCTGCTCCAGGGCAGCGGCGACCATGTCCTCGAACGGCTGGTACGCGAAGGGCGGCACCTGCAAGCCGACGCCCTGGTGCAGCACCCCGCCGGTCATCCGGTCCAACTCGGCGCGGCTGATCTCCAGGTTGGCGATGCCCCGGTCGGCGGCGGTCCGGATGATCTCGTTGATCCGGTCGTCCATGTCGATGCCCTGGGCCGTGTAGAGCGCCGTCGCCGGCACGTTGGCGCGCAACGCCTCCAGCACCGGGTTACGCCCGACAAGCAGCTCCGGGGTGTCCTTGGACGGGTTGGACTTACGCCCCGGCGTGACCCGGGGGCCGGACCGGCCGGTGGGCTTGCCGCCCCGTCCGCCGGTGGCGGCACCCCGGCCGACCGGTACGCCCCGACCGCCACCCCGGCCCCAGGTGGTGTCCTTGCTGCCGGGCTGACCGATCTTGGGGGCGCGCCCCTCCTCGGCCGCGGCGCGGCGCTCCTTGTCCTGCTTCCAGGCGGTGCGCTGGGGCAGCTTCTCGGTGCCCGAGTAGCCCTTGTGCCACGGCCGCTCGTCCGCGGGCAGGGTGCGACCCCGCCCGGCCAACGAGTCCTTGTTCTTGCCGCCGGTGCCCTTGGGGGCGCCTGCCTTCGACGTCAGTCGCCGGCCACGGCGCTGCGAGTTGCCGGCCATCAGTCCTGCTCTCCAATAGTCCAACGGGGGCCCTGGGGGGTGTCCTCGACCACCACGCCGGCCAGCTTGAGCTGGTCACGCACGGCGTCCGCGGCGGTCCAGTCCTTGCGGCCCCGCGCCTGCGCGCGCTGCTCCAGGGCCAGCGCGATCAGGGAGTCCACCACGGCACGAAGGTCGTCCGATCGGCCGCCACCGGTCCAGGCCGGGTCGAGGGGGTCGATCCCGAGAATATCCAGCATTGCCCGCACCACGGCCAGCGTGGTGCGGACGGTCACATCATCGCCGACGCTCAGCGCGGTGTTGCCGTCCCGAATGTGCTGTTGCAGCACGGCCAGCGCGGCGGACGTGTTGAGGTCGTCGTCCATCGCCGCGACGAACCCGGTGGGCAGCTCACCGAGCTGCCCGGCGCCGACCCGCTCGGCGGCCCGCTGCACGAAACCTTCGATCCGCCGGTACGCGGTGGCCGCGTCGCGCAGCGAATCCTCCGAGTAGTCGATCACCGAGCGGTAGTGCGCGGCGGCGTAGTAGTAGCGCAGCTCCACCGGCCGCACTCCGAGCGAGTCCACGTACGCCAGGCCCAGCGCGTTGCCGGCGGACTTGCCCATCTTGGCTCCGCCGATGCTCAGCAGGCCGTGGTGCACCCAGTAGCGGGCGAACGGCAACCCGGCCGCCTGGGACTGGGCGATCTCGTTCTCGTGGTGCGGGAACGTCAGATCCAGGCCACCGCCGTGGATGTCGAACTCCGGGCCGAGATAGCGCCAGCACATCGCCGAGCACTCGATGTGCCAGCCCGGACGGCCCAGCCCCCACGGCGAAGGCCAGTAGGCGTCCGCCGGCTCGTCCGGTTTGGCACCCTTCCACAGCGCGAAGTCGCGCGGATCCCGCTTGCCCCGGTCCGGGGCGTCCCCGGCGGACTGCATGGCGTCCGGAGACTGGCCCGACAGCGACCCGTACGCCGGCCAGGACGCCACGTCGAAGTAGACGTCGCCGGAGCCGTCACTCGCCGGGTACGCGTGCCCGTCGGCGATCAACTTCGTGATCAGCTCATGCATCTCGGGGATGTGCCCGGTGGCGCGCGGCTCGTAGCTGGGCGCCAGCACGTTCAACGACCGGTACGACTCGGCGAGCAGCAACTCGTTGGCGTACGCGATCGACCAGAACGGACGACCCTGCTCGCCCGCCTTGACCAGGATCTTGTCGTCGATGTCGGTCAGATTGCGAATGAAGGTGACCTCGTAGCCGGCGGCCAACAGCCAACGACGCAGGACGTCATAGTTGACGCCGGAGCGAAGGTGACCGATGTGCGGCGGGGCCTGAAGGGTGAGACCACACAGGTAGACCCCCACCTTGCCGGCTTCCCGCGGGACGAAGTCCCGCACCGATCGGGTGGCGGTGTCATACAGGCGTAGCGTCACCGTACAAGGGTAGCTGTCCGTGCCTGTCCGGGTCCGCCGGTGCCGGGTCGTACGCTGCCAGGCGTGGATGCGACCGCACGCTCCGGTGGCTCCGGTGACCCGCCAGCCAAGCCCACCACCCCCGCCGAGACGTCGCAGACGCTGGACCGGGGGTTGCGGCTGCTGCACCTGGTCGCCGACGCCTCTGGCGGTCTGACCGTCACCGAGGCCGCGAATCGGCTCGGCGTCGGCCGGGCCGCCGTCTACCGACTGGTCAGTGCGCTGACCGGGCACGGCATGCTGCGTCGGGACGGAGACGGTCGGCTGCGCCTCGGTGCCGGGTTGCTGCACCTGGCCCGGCGGGCCCAGCCGCTGCTCGCCGAGGGTGCGCTGCCCGCGCTACGCCGCCTCGCCGAGCAGGCCGGCGCGACCGCACACCTGACCGTCGTCGAAGGTGGCGAGGGCGTCGCCCTGGCCGTGGTCGAGCCGAGCTGGACGTCGTTCCACGTCGCCTACCGGTCCGGGGCACGGCATCCACTGGACCGGGGCGCGGCCGGCCGGGCGATCCTGGCCGGTCGGGCCGGGGCGGCCGAGCCGGTGAGTAGCAGCGGGGAGTTGCAGGCCGGGGCGTACGGGGTGGCGGCACCGGTGCTCGGCGTACCCGGCCTGGAGGCCAGCGTCGGCGTGGTCGCGCTCGCCCCGCTGGACGTCGACACCATCGGCCCCCAGGTGCTGGCCGCCGCCCGAGCCATCTCCACCGCCCTCAGCTGACCCCGACCGCCGCGCCCCGCCTCGCGCCCCATAGCACGATCGGCCGGCGGATTCATGGTTGTCCACAGGTCCGGCGGCATGCGCGGGCCGGGTTGTCCACAGGGGTTCCGGTGGCCAGTCGGTGGTCGGCAGGCTGCCGGCATGCCCCCACGTCCGCATCGCCCCGATGCCCTGGCCTGGCAGGTCTTCCGCGGCTCCGACGCTGTCCGGGACGGCCTGCTCACCGAACATCAGTTGCGCAACTCCGCCTGGGTGCGGTTGCGCCACGACATCTACGCCGACTCACGGCTGGGCCATGATCACGGCCTCGCGTGTCGCGCCGCCCTCCTTCGGCTCCCACCCGGCGTGGTGGTCGGCGGCCCGTCGGCCGCCTACCTGCACGGCGTCCAGCACGCCGCGAGCTTTACCGACGATGTGCACGTCCTCGTGCCGCGACCGCTGCGGATCGGCCCACAGCGCGGCCTCCGCGTGCACGTCAACGCCATCACCCCGCTCCGACCGCCGGACGCAGGCCGACAGTCGAGCGCTGGAAGTCCACGTGATGCAACGCGACCTACTGGAGTAGGCCGCCCACCTGCCGGCGGAATGTCCCAACGCCCAGCACGGCACCCGGCCGCGGTGTCCGTCGGAGCGGCGGGCATGGTGGTGGCCGGTCGAGATGATCGGTGGGCGGCGGCCGTCCCGCCCAGGTCCAGTGGGCAAGACCTCCCAATCCCCCGATCCGACCCCGGACGGGCCGCCTGGGAGACGGCCGTCTGGCTCGAACCGGTCCGGGCGGTAGCGATCGTCGATTCGCTGCTCGGGCAGGGGCTGGTCGATCGCGAGACACTGGCTGCCGTGGCTGCCCGCAATGCTGACCGGCCGGGTGCGCGACGAGCGCGCTGGGTGTTCGATATGGCCGACGGCGGAGCCGAGTCTCCGCCGGAGTCACACCTACGCGTGCGGTTGGTGCTGGGTGGGCTGCCCTGCCCAGCGGTTCACCATCCGGTACGCCTGCCCACCGGCGTTGTTCTGCACCCCGATCTGGCCTGGCCGCAATATCGGGTGGCGGTGGAGTACGACGGGAAGTGGCACCTCGACGTAGAGCAGCTGCACCGACACCGCCGCCGGCTGAATCAGCTGGTCGGCGCGGGTTGGCTGGTACTGCACGTGACCAGCCGCCGGCTGCACGGCGAGTTCCCGGCGGTGCTTCGAGAGGTACGCGAGGCGCTGGTCAGCCGCGGCTTGCGACAGGGATCGTCCAGATGACCGGGATCAACTCGGGTTCCTGGAAACCGCGCCATCGTTCAGGCACCAACACGGGGCATTCAAGGAAATCGAGTCGATCATGACTGGCGCCGGGCGACGGCCGGTGACGACATGCCTGGACGAGCCGAGGCCCGGTCGACGACAGGTCGACCGGGCCCCGGAGAACGGTGGCGGTTGGGCCACCGCAATGCGATGTGCGTTACGGGCGGGCGTTCGGCTTGAGCGGGGTCTTCACCGCCGCGTAGGCGTCGACGATCCCGTAGCCGTAGAAGCCGTTGAAGTTGACCCCACCGGCGCAGTACGCGTCGTAGGTCTCGTCCCGGCCCTCGTTGCGGTACTGCTGGAGGCGCGGCTCCGGGCACGCGTGCTCGGCGGCCGTGCGGTAGAGGTGCTGCTCAACCTGGTCCGGCGACATCCCGAAGCCAGTCCGACCCTGCGGCTTGCCGTGCCGGCTGACGATCAGCGCGGCGACACCGGCGGCGTGCGGGGACGCCATCGAAGTGCCCTGGAGGTACGTGTAGTAGCCGCACTCACCGTTGGCCTTGCACTGCTTGAAGACCGAGTTCTCGAAGCCGGGGACGATGTTGCCGTCGGCATCGACCGATTCTTCCTCCTGAAGCACGTGCTTCGGGTACGTGGAAAGGATCATGTTGGCGTCGGTACGGAAGGTGTCGGTGCCGAAGCCGTCCCGGAACCAGCCTCCCGGCGCGGCGACCGAGATCTGCTCGGTGCCGTAGTTGGAGAAGTCCGACTTCTTGCCGGACGGGCCAACCGACGACACGCCGATCACGTGCGGGCCCTCGGTGGGGAGGTCCCAGCAGCTCTCGTTGTCGATCGGTCGGGGGTACGGGTCGGCACCGTAGTCGGGGCTGCTGACGTCGGTGCGCGGTGCACCCAGGTCCTCGTTGTTGTTGCCGAGCGCACCGACGAGGGTCACGCCCTTGTTGTGCGCGAAGACCAGCGCCCGCTTCATCGCCTTGATGATGGCCCGCTGCTCGGCCTGGTCCTCGGGGGAGTCGGCCGGGTTGGCGGTGCAGTTGTAGAGCCACGGGTCGACATAGAACGACATGTTGACCACGTCGATCCCGGACCGGCCGGCGTGGACCAGGGCGTTGACGACCGGGTCGAGGAAGAAGTAGCCGGAGTCCTGGCCACCCTTGAGTTCGACCAGCGAGACGTTCGGGGCGACGCCGGAGAGACCGAAGCCGTTGGCTGCGGCGCCGATGGTGCCGGCCACGTGGGTGCCGTGCCCGCCGTCGTCGGTGCCGACCGGGTCGAGGCAGCTCGGCACCTCGCAGGGGCCGTCCACATCGACCAGGTCGGGCGCGAAGTTGCGCGACAGCGACCAGTTGAAGTTCGGCGCGATGTCCGGGTTGCTGGCGTCGACGCCGGTGTCCAGTACGCCGACGGTCACCCGACGGTCGCCCGGCTCGATCTTGCGGGCCTTGTCGGCCCGGATCATCTCCAGGCCCCAGAGCTTGTCATCGAGCGGATCGAGCTTGGCACCCTTCTTCGCAGCACCGGCAGCACCGGCACGAGCACCGGCGGCGGCCAGCAGGTGCTCCTGCTCGACCCGGTCCAGCTTCGGCTTGCGACCGATGGCCTTCTGCTCGGCGGCGCCGATCAGCGTCGGGGCCGCGGTCGCCCTGGCCGCGAAGTCGGCCCGATCGCTGCTGACCTGGAACATGCCGACCTCATCGGACCGGGACACCACAGTGCCGCCGGCTGCCCGGATCGCGGCGACAGCCGTGTCGGTGGCGACGCCATCCTCGGCGACGACGGTGAAGGTCCGGGAGTTGCTCGGCCCGGCGTTGGCCGGCACACCCAACCCCGTAGCCGTAAGTGCCAGCACAGCCGCGGTCGCGACCGTACGGGCGGTGAAGCGCTTGCTCAGCACATCGGATCCTCTCGTTGAGGGACGTGGCAGTCATCACACAACAACGATCCGGATTACGCCAGTTGAGCGCCCGTTATGGCCGTGAATCCCGCCAGTTCGAGCCGCACCCCGGCCGCGCACAGACACCCCGCACAGACACACGCCGCGCAGACACACGCACGACCGCCAACCCTCACCGACCGTCAAGGGCCAGCTCGGGCTCGGGCATGGCCGGCGCGGGCGTTGCGGGCGACCCGCGCAGCTCGTCGAGGCGTACCAGGGCGACGCCGGCGACGATCAGCGCACCGCCGAACAACTGCCAGCCGGTGGGCAGCTCGTTCAGGAACAGCCAGGCGATCAGCACCGCGAAGAGCACCTCGGTCAGCCCGACGAACGACGACAGGCGGGGCCCGAGGATCCGGGTGCCGGCGATGCCGGTGAGGTACGCGATGACGGCGGCCACCAGCGACAGCCCGGCGATGGGCACCAACCAGCTGGTGGGCTGCCCGGCGAAGGTGACCTCACCGAAGGTGGCGTGCAGCGGCAGCAGGCCGGTCAGCCCGATGAGGAGCAGCACGGCGGCACCGACGGCCATTCCACCGCTGGCCATGGCGACCGAGGGCAGCCGGGGGTCGACCCGGCCGGCGAGCACGAAGTATCCGGCCAAGCCGAACGCCGCGCCCAGCCCCCAGAGCACGCCCACCGGGTGGAAGTCGGCGGTGCCGGCGAGGTCGAGCACGAACGCCAGCCCGGCCAGCGCGGCCACCGACCCGGCGACGGTGAGCCGGCGGGGCGGCTGCCCGTGCCGCAGCCACATCCAGACCACGACGAGGATGATGCCCAGGTATTCCAGCAGCAGCGCGACACCGACGGGCAGGTAGCGCACGGCGTTGAAGAAGCACACCTGGGCCAGCGCCACCCCGAGGAGCCCGAACAGCCCGATGGCGGTGGCGTTGCCTCGCAGCACGTCCCATTTGCCTCGCAGCGACAGCAGGGCGGGGATCGCCAGCACCAGGGCGGCGACCCCGACGCGGGCGATCACCGCGGACTCGGCTGACCAGCCGGCCTCGATGAGCGACCGCGCGAAGGTGCCGGAGGTGGCGAAGGTGACTGCGGAGAGCAGCGCAAGTCCGACGCCGGCAGCAGGTCGTGAGTGCATGTCGCGCTCCTCGCAATGGGCACCGTGTCATGAGCAAACTATCCTTGTACTGATGACGCTAGGCGGAAGCCATGACAGGAGTCAAGTTGCTATTCGCTCATGACACCGAGTGTTCGCTGATCGCCGCCGCGGCGCTGGTCAACACCGCAGGTCGAGACGGTGAGTTGCTGCCCGACATCGCTGCGCTGGACGCGTTCTACGTCCGCCACTCCTACAGCGGCCGGCACGAGCACACCGAGGCCGAGCTGCGCGCCGTACGGGAGCTGCGGCCCCAACTGCGCCGCATCTGGTACGCCGAACCACCCGAGATCGTCGCGGTGGTAAACGGCCTGCTGCTGGAACACAAGGCGCTGCCCCAGCTCATCGAGCACGACGACGAGCCGTTCCACCTGCACGCCGTTCCCCGCGACGCGCCGCTGGCCACCCGGATCGCGGTCGAGGCCGCCATGGCGATGGCCGACCTCGTCCGTACCGGCGAGCTGAGCCGACTGCGGATCTGCGAATACCCGGACTGCGACAACGTCGTCGTCGACCTGTCCCGCAACCGGTCCCGGCGGTTCTGCGAGGCCGGCTGCGGCAACCGTGCCGCGGTGACCGCCTACCGCGCCCGCCGGGCCGCCGGCCGCTCCTGAGCGACGCTCGCCCACTCCTCGGCCCGCACCTCGTACTCCACCTCGCCCTGCTCGGTGCCCGGAATCGGGTCGTCCCACTGGAGGTGGAAGGTCCGCACGTAGTGCAGCCCGGCCTTCACCATCACCCGCCGGGACCGCTCGTTGACAGTCATCGTCTCGGCCCAGACCCGACGCACCCCGACGGTGTCGAAGGCGTACCGGACCAGCGCCCGCGACCCCTCGGTCGCCAGCCCGCGCCCCCACGTCGAGCGGCGCAGCCGATAGCCCAACTCGGCCTCGGTGCCGTCCGCCGACGGGTCCAGCGCGAACCAGCCCAGGAACTCGCCGGACTCCCGATCGTGCGCCGCCCACCGACCCAGCCCGGGACACCTGTCGTACTGGCCCAGCAGCCTCGGCAACTGCTCGTCGCGCACGGTGGCCAGCGGGGTGGCGACGCCCCCGGTGAGGAAACGCATCACCTCGGGGTCGCTGTCCAACTCGACCAGCGCGTCCACGTCGGCCATCGTCAGTCGCCGCAACCGCAGCCGCTCGGTCCCCGCCGGCACACCCGCGCCATCGTCACCCATGGCCCGGATCATCCGCGCCGCCGAAGACCCCGTCGAGCCGTTTACCAGGGCCGGGTGCACCGAAAACCCCGACCGCCGTCGCGGGCGAGGCGGTCGGGTCAGCGCGGAGGCGCGCCCACGAAGAGCCGCCAGGAGTACGCGTCGACAACGAGCACGGGCCCGTCCGAGTCCTTGCTGTCTCGCACCCCGACCACCTCACCGAGATTCGTCGCCACCTCGACGCACTGGTCGTTGGAACCACTCCGGCTGCTCTTACGCCACCGGGCTCGGGTCAACTCCACGACTCTGCCACTTCCCTCAGCAACTCGATCGACTCCTGCGGTGGCAACGCCTGCCCGAGGGTAGCTTCCCAGGTCCGTTGTAGACGCAACAGATCCGCAGGCCGATCGAGTTCTTGGCCGCCGATCTGGCCACCAAGGTAGGCAAGATCGCTGTGGTCGGCCACGGTGGCAAGGATGAATGGCCCGTTCAGGCCGGGATACTCCTCGGCCGAGCGAGGCACCACATGGAGCTGAACCCGCGGATGCTCGGTCGCCAGGCGCGCTAGCTGCAGAGACTGCTCGCACATGACCTTCCGGCCGCCGACGCGTCGCCTCAGTACCGACTCGTCGAGCACCGCAACTACGTGCGGTGGGCGATCCCCGTAGAGAACCCGCTGACTGTCCATCCGGTCCGTTAGCCGACGCTCGACCTCATCGGCGTCGAGCAGTCGGTCCGACTCGAAGATGGCACGGGCATAGCCTTCGGTCTGCAGCAGCCCCGGGACATGCAGCGGGTCGAACCATCGCAGCGCCCGCGCCTCCGCGAGGATCGCCTGCCAGCCGCGTAGCCAGGGCTGCGCCCGGTCCAGGCTGACCAGTTCGGTGGACATCCGACCGAAGAGGCCGCCGGTGTCCAGGGCGCGGTCGACGAGTTCCAGGTACTTGGCGGTGGGCGGCTGCTGCCCCAGCTCGACGGCGCTGACCATCGACGCCGAGTAGTTGACCGCCTTGGCCAGCTCGTCCTGACTCCAGCCGCGCCGGACCCGCGCCCGGCGCAGCTCCGCGATCAGGAACGCCGCCGCCGTCATCTGTCCATCGGCCATGCCGTGCCCGCCCTCCACCCCGCCGACGATCATCTCCAGCCGGCCGCCAGCGACGCTGCCACCCAGAACAGGGCGACTATGACGACGCGGCCAAACCCTTCCGACCGTAGTTGCCTGATCACCAGACTGTGAAGCGCGGCGCCGCTCCCCGTCCCCCGGGATCTGCCGGCGCCGCACGGGACCGCCCGCTCCCCCGTGCCGGGCGGTCCCACCTCCCAGCCAGCCCGGCGGGAGTGCACCTCGGAACAGCGGAGGTGATGCCACAAACGAGTCAGCTCCAAAGCATCCGCCCAAGACATCCTCCGACCACGCCCACCACCCCGACCCGAGACGCCCACCCCGACCCGGAACACGCCAGCCTCCCCGGACGACCGAGGCGCTGCCGGCAGCGACCTCCGCCACCGCCAGGGAGAGACCCGAGGCAAGGTCGTGCTCGATCGTGGAAACAGTCGGGCCCTGACCTGCGGAAGCCGTTACATCCAGGACAACGCCGCCGCGTTGGGCGGAACCGCTGCGACCTGACTCTGCTCCGCGATCTTGCATTTTCTGCCCCGACGCAAGGGGCATATCCACCCATGTCAACAGCAGAAACTGCAAGATCGGCGCGGTCCAGGATCGAGCGCGATCTTGGCGCAGGTCGGCGCAGCGCCCTGGCCGTGCCCGGTCGCCCGACTCACCCTGCGCCAGGAGTACACGCACGACCGGATCGGGTTGAGCATCTACCTGTGCACCGTCCTGCACGAGGCGGCTGCCGACCTGTACCGACTCAACCCGCACGACGGCCCCGACCCCGCCGCGCTCTTCGCCCGCTTCCTCGGCTGGGCGAGACCACGACACCTACCCTGACCAGGGCAACCCACGGCAAGGCGAGGCCGGGCAACGCCGGGCAGGGCGGGGCGAGCCGGGTCAGGGGTGGGTCATCCGGAGCAGGTCCAACGTCTCGTCCAGCTGGGTCTCGGTGAGCTTGCCGGAGTCGACGTGGCCCCGGGAGATGACCACCTCGCGGATCGAGGCTTGCTTGGCCAGCGCCTCCTTGGCGATCGACGCGGCCTCGTCGTACCCCAGGTAGCGGTTGAGTGGGGTGACGATCGACGGTGAGCCCTCGGCGTACGCCAGGCAGACCTCGGCGTCCGCGACCAGGCCGACCACCAGCCGGTCGGCGAAGAGCCGGCTCACCGCGGAGAGCAGCCGGATCGACTCCAGCAGGTTGCGGCCCATCACCGGGAGCATCACGTTCAGCTCGAAGTCGCCCTGGGAGCCGGCGAAGCCGACGGTCGCGTCGTTGCCGATCACCTGGGCGCAGACCTGCCGCATCGCCTCGGCGACCACAGGGTTGACCTTGCCCGGCATGATCGACGAGCCGGGCTGGAGGTCCGGGATGCGCAGCTCGCGCAGGCCGGCGCGAGGGCCGGAGCCCATCCAGCGGATGTCGTTGGCGATTTTGTAGAGGCCGATCGCCACGGTTCGCAGCTGCCCGGAGGTCTCCACCAGCGCGTCCCGCGCGCCCTGCGCCTCGAAGTGGTTACGCGCCTCGCTCAGCGGCAACCCGGTCGACTCGCGCAGCTTCTCGATCACGGCGGCGGCGAAACCGAGCGGGGTGTTGATCCCGGTGCCGACGGCGGTGCCGCCCAGCGGCAGCTCGGCCAGTCGGGGCAGCGCGCCCTCCAGCCGTTCGACCCCGTAGCGGACCTGGGCGGCGTACCCGCCGAACTCCTGGCCGAGGGTCACCGGGGTGGCGTCCATCAGGTGGGTACGCCCGGCCTTGACCACCGTCTCGAACTCGTCGGCCTTGGCCTCCAACGCCGACGCCAGGTGGGCCAGCGACGGCAGCAGGTCTTCGACGATGAACTGGGTGGCCGCCAGATGGATCGAGGACGGGAAGACGTCGTTGCTCGACTGGGAGGCGTTGACCTGGTCGTTCGGGTGCACCGGCGAGCCAAGCTCCCGGCTGGCCAGGGTCGCGATCACCTCGTTGGTGTTCATGTTCGACGAGGTGCCGGAGCCGGTCTGGAACACGTCCACCGGGAACTGGTCGTCGTAACCACCGTCGGCAACGTGCGCGGCGGCGGCGGCTATCGCGGCGGCCACGTTGGCGTCGATCACGCCCAGCTCGCCGTTGACCTCGGCCGCCGCGCCCTTGATCTGGGCGAGGGCCTTGATCTGGGCCGGTTCGAGGCCCCGGCCGGAAATCGGGAAGTTCTGCACCGCGCGCTGGGTCTGCGCCCGCCACAGCGCCTCGGCGGGCACCTCCACCTCGCCCATCGAGTCGCGTTCGATGCGGTAACCGGTCGCCTCTGGAGTCGTCACGCGTACCATCCTGCCGCGCCCGTGGCCGACTCGCAGATGATCCGTCAGCCCAACTCGGTGAGCAGCCGTTCCACCTCGTGCTGGTCCGGCGACTCGATCTGCCGGAACAGGGCCAGCGCCCGGGTCAGGTGCGCCCGCGCCGCCGCCGGATCGGTCGCCAGCAAACAGCGGGCGATGCCCTCCAGCGCCCGACCCTGCTCGTGTAGGGAACCCAGCCCGGTGGCGTCGACGAGCACCCGACGATGCAGGTCGAGCGCGCTGCTCACATCCCCCTGATCCAGGATGGCTCGGGCCAGCAGGTTGCGCGAGCCGCACTGGCCGATGCGATCTCCCGCCTCGGTCATCGCGACCAGCGCCGCACGGTGCAGGTCAGCGGCCTCTTCCGGACGGCCGGCCTCCCGTTCCATCATCCCGATCTCGTTGAGCACCTCACCCTCACCGAACCGGGCGCCCATCTGGCGCTTGAAGCGCAGCGCCACCCGCAGCAACCGTGCGGCCGGCACCACGTCGCCCATCCGATGCCGGACCATCCCGAGGTGCCCGAGGGCATTGCCGAGCCGCCGTGTGTCGCCGACCTCGCGGGCGATCCCCAGGTGCCGCCGAGCGGTGCGCAGCGCCTCGTCGTGCCGTCCCCAGAGCAGCAGGGTGATCGTCAGGTTGTTGAGTTCGTTCGCCAGCGCCGTCGTGTCGCGCATCCGCGTCGCCAGCGCCCGAGCAGCGTCGTAGGACTCGCGAGCCCGGCGGAACTGAAAGTTGGCCGCGTACGCGGTGCCCAGGTTGCCCAGGGTGTTGCGGTATTCGTAGCGCAGACCCAGGCGGCGGAAGATGTCGAGTGATCTCTCCATCACCCGGATCGCCGTGGGGAAATCACCCAGCCGGTAATGGGCCGAGGCGAGATAGTTGAGCATCATCCCCACCGCCCTGTCGTCACCCAACTCCTCGGCGGCGCGCAGGCCGATGGTGTGTGTCTCAATCAGTTCATCCAGTCGACCGCCCTCGAACTGCGCGTGCCAGCAGGCCCTCGCCAACTGCCAGCAGTAGCGGAGAAACCCCTCGGTCTCCGCCAACCGGACCAGGGCTGTCCATGCGGCCAGGTTCTCGTCGAGCCAGGCCCGACCCTGCTCGGCGACGAGCATGACCAGGTCAGGACGGAGCGGCTCCCCCACCACGATCAGCGAGCGGAGCGCGGAGAGTTCCCTCTCGCGGGCGATCGCCGTGGCGACGTGCAGGTGGTGATCGAGCAGACGCTCGATGCCGCCCCGTCGCTCGACCGTCCGCTCCGGCTCGGCCACCAGCGTCCGCGCGTACTCCCGGACCAGGTCGTGCAACCGGTACCGGCCCGCCTCCGCCTCCTCCACCAGGTGCGCGTCGACCAACTCGTCCAGCAGGTCCTGGGCCTCGGGTAGGGACAGCTCGGCCAGTACTGCGGTGACCGAGTTGTCGAACCGTACTCCCGGGTGCAGGCCCAGCAACCGGAACGCACGCTGCGCGACCGGGGACACCTGGGCGTACGACAGGGCGAAGGCCCGACCGACCGACCGCTCCCCCGCTTCGAACTCGGCCAACGGATCCGGCCGGCTGCTCAGCCGCTCGGCCAGGTCGGCGATGCGCCAACGGGTTCGGTGCGCCAGTCGGGCACCGGCCAGCCGGATGGCCAGCGGCAGGTGTCCGCAGCGTCGGACGACCTCGGTGGCCGCCTCCGGCTCCGCCGCCACCCGGGCCACGCCGACGACCTGCCCGAGCAACTCGACCGCCTCGTCGCTGTCGAGCACGGGCAGCGACGAGGGCCGCCCCTCGTCCACCCCGACCAGCCGGCGGCGGCTGGTGATCAGGATCAGGCAGTGCGAGCCGTTGGGCAGCAGCGGTGTCACCTGGTCGGCGGTCGCCGCGTTGTCGAGCACCAGCAGGGCCCGTCGACCGGCAAGCTCGCTACGCCAGAGCGCCAACCGGTCGTCCTGGCTCGTCGGCACCCTCTCGGCGGGCACACCGAGCTGCCGCAGGAGCGTGGCGACCGCCGCGGCCGGCGTCAACGGGGTGCGCTCACTGTGCCCGTGCAGGTCGATGTAGAGCTGGGCGTCCGGGTAGTCGTCCGCGAGAGCGGTGGCGAGATGCACCGCGAGGGTGGTCTTGCCGCTGCCCGCCATGCCGTCGATGAGCTGGATCCGGGCCCCGGCCTCCACCTCCTTGACCAGGCGGGCCAGCGTCTGCTGCCGGCCGGTGAAGTCGCCGATCGCCCGGGGCAGCGAGCGGACCGGAGCGATCGGCCGCGCTTCCCGACCGGCCAGGGCCAGGTCACCGGCGAGCACCCGCTGGTGCAGCTCCTGCAACTCGGCGCCCGGCTCGATGCCCAGCTCGTCGGCGTAGGTCCGCCGGCCCTCCCGGTAGACCGCGAGCGCGTCGGCCTGCCGTCCGACCGAGGACAGTGCCAGCATCAGTTGTCCGCGCAGCCGCTCCCGCACCGGGTGCTGGTCGACGCTTTCGGCGAGTTCGCCGATCAGCTCGGCGGCCCGCCCGAGGCGCAGCTCGACGTCGACGCACTCCTCCAGGGCGGTGAGACGCTGCTCGTCGAGTGCCTGTGCCCGGCGGCGGACGCTCCGGCTCGGGATTCCACCCAGCGCCGGCCCGCGCCACAACGCCAGGGCGGCGCGGAATTCGGCACGCGCGTCGACCAGGCGACCGGCCGTGGCGGCGGCTCGCGCAGCCTCCACGCCCCGGGTGAAGACCTCGGCGTCCAGGTCGGTCGGTGCGGTACGCAGCCCGTACCCCGCCGGGTCGGTGACGATGAGGTCCGGTGCCAGCTCGAGTTCGGTGAACCGGCGACGCAACCGCGACACGCAGGTCTGCAACTGCGCCCGGGCGGTGGCCGGCGGGCGGTCCTCCCACACCGCGTCGACCAGTTCGTCGAGCGGCACGAGCCGGCCGGCCCGCAACAAGAGCATGGCGAGCACGATCCGGTCGCGCCCGGCGGTGACAGTGGACTCGCCACCGCCCACCCGCAGGGGCCCCAGGATCCCGAACCGCATCTGCTCTCCCGCATCAGTGGTGCAACTTCCAGCAGAGTAGTCCGGCGGTAACAGACCGCCTCGGCCAGGCGATAGTGATCTGAGAGCGGATCGACAGCGGTGCGCAGCACACTCATTGCGAGTTGTCGGTGACGGCATCCGACGGGGGCGGTGCGCCCGTCCCACCCCAGGGGGCGGGCGTACCGATGTCGGCAGAGCACGGGCGACAGAGCGGGCGCCGGGCGAGTTCGCCCGGCGCCCGTTGGCGTACCTGTGGGGTCAGCGGCGGCCGACGGTGAGCACCGGCTTGGTGACCTCGGCGAAGAAGTCGTTGCCCTTGTCGTCGACCACGATGAAGGCGGGGAAGTCCTCCACCTCGATCTTCCAGACCGCCTCCATGCCCAGCTCCGCGTATTCGAGCACCTCGACGTGCTTGATGCAGTCCTGGGCGAGGCGGGCCGCGGGGCCGCCGATCGAGCCGAGGTAGAAGCCGCCGTGCTGCTGGCAGGAGCGGGTCACCTGACCCGACCGGTTGCCCTTGGCCAGCATCACCTGGGAGCCGCCGGCGGCCTGGAACTTCTCCACGTAGGCGTCCATCCGGCCGGCGGTGGTCGGGCCGAACGAGCCGGACGCGTAACCCTCGGGGGTCTTCGCCGGGCCGGCGTAGTAGACCGCGTGGTCACGCAGGTACTGCGGCATCGGCTCACCGGCGTCCAACCGCTCGGCGATCTTGGCGTGCGCGATGTCCCGGGCGACCACGAGCGGCCCGGAGAGCGAGAGACGCGTCTTCACCGGGTACTTCGACAGCTCGGCGCGGATCTCGTCCATCGGTCGGTTCAGGTCGACCCGGACCACCAGCTCGGCGTCGAGCGAATCGTCGGTGACGTCGGGCAGGAACCGCGCCGGGTCGGTTTCGAGCCGCTCAAGCCACACGCCCGACGGGGTGATCTTCGCGACGGCCTGGCGGTCCGCAGAGCAGGAGACGGCGATCGCCACCGGGCAGGACGCACCGTGCCGGGGCAACCGCACCACCCGTACGTCGTGGCAGAAGTACCGCCCACCGAACTGCGCGCCGATGCCGAAGTTGCGGGTCAGCTCCAGCACCTCCGCCTCCAGCTCCAGGTCGCGGAAGCCGTGCGCGCTCATCGAACCGGCGGTCGGCAGCGCGTCAAGATACTTGGCGCTGGCGTACTTCGCGGTCTTCAGCGCATACTCGGCGGAGGTGCCGCCGATGACGATGGCCAGGTGGTACGGCGGGCAGGCGGCGGTGCCGATCAGCCGCAGCTTCTCCTCCAGGAACTGCATCATCCGGGTTGGATTGAGCAGCGCCTTCGTCTCCTGGTAGAGGTACGACTTGTTTGCCGAGCCACCGCCCTTGGCCATGAACAGGAACTTGTACGCGTCGGGGTGCCCGTCGGGGTCCTCGGCGTACAGGTCCACCTGGGCGGGCAGGTTGCTGCCGGTGTTCCGCTCGTCCCACATGGTCAACGGGGCGAGCTGGGAGTAGCGCAGATTGAGCTTGGTGTACGCCTGGTAGACGCCCCGGGAGATGGCCTCCGCGTCGGCACCGTCGGTCAGCACGTGGCGACCGCGTTTGCCCATCACGATGGCGGTGCCGGTGTCCTGGCACATGGGCAGGACACCGCCGGCGGCGATGTTGGCGTTGCGCAGCAGGTCCAGCGCGACGAACCGGTCGTTCGGCGAGGCGGCCGGGTCGTCGATGATCGCCCGGAGCTGCGCCAGGTGCGCGGGGCGCAGGAAGTGCGCGATGTCGTGCATCGCCTCGGCGGTCAGCGCGGTGAGCGCGGCCGGCTCCACGGTGAGGAACCGGCGGCCTCCCGGGCCGTGTACGACGTCCACGCCCTCGTCGGTGACCAGGCGATAGTCCGTCTGGTCGGGGCCGGTCGGCAGCAGAGGGGCGTACGAGAATGCGGCGGCACTGCTCATGAGCGGCAAGCCTAGGGCAGACCGGTCGATCACTCCCACCCGCCGGGCGGGTCCTGGGACGCCGCTCTCATCCACCGGGCGTGCCGGGCCCGGCCGCCGTCCGGATCATCGGACGAACCGCGCGATCAGCCGTCCTTGCCGCCGCCGGGGTCGGGGCAGAGTTCCCCCTTCGGCCCGCAGTCGCCGTCGTTCGGCCCGCCGGGGCCGGGGCCGCCCGGCCCGGGATTCCCACCGTCGCTGGGGGGTCGGGTGGGCGAGCTTCCGGACGCGCCGAAGCGGACGTACCCGATCTCCCGCCCCTCACCGATGATCATGCCCTGCGACCCGACGGCGAGGGCGTTCGCCGAGGTGCGCAGGACGGCCAGCTCTCGGCCGGTGCGCGGATCCAGCGCCGCCAGCCGGGACGGCTTCTCGTCGGCCACCACCGCCGCGTACGGGGTGAGCGCGGCCCCGGCCTTGCCGCTGGCCTGTCGCGTCCAGAGCACCTTCTCGGTGCCCAGCTCACGGGCGATGACCGAGCGTTTGTCGGCGGCCCGGAACACCGCCGAACGGTCGTCCACCGCGATCAACTTTGTGCCCGGCTCACCGACCCAGAGCAGCCGGCCGTCGTACCCGTCGATGACCGCCTCGCGGCCGTCCGGGGCGACGCCGATCAGCACGTTCCGCGCACCCTGCGGGTCCTCGCGTTGCACGCAGCCGGCGGAGTCGGCGGTACGCAGGTTGATGCCGGCCCGCTGCCAGGCCTCCTGCCCGGTCGCCGAGTCCCGGGCGGAGATGGCGAAGTAACAGGTGCCGTCCTGGGATCGGGCGGCGATCCGCAGCAGCCGACCGCCCACCACGGAGAGCCGCTCCTCCCGGCCGGGCTCGACGTTCTGCAGCACCCGGCCGGTGGCGGTGTCGACCACGTGGACCCGACCGTCGACCGGAAAGCCGAGCAGCGGTGGCGCGGCCTCCGCCCCGACCACGCCGTCGTCGATCCGGGTGGCGGTGAGCCGGCGGGTGCCGCGCAGGCCGGGATTGTCGGCGAGCAGGCCGCTGTGGACCCCGGGCAGGAAGGCCGTCCAGAGCGGTGCCGTGCCACGCGGGTCCCAGGCGCTCAGGGTGCAGTCGGTGGCGTCCGTGCACCTGGCGTCGAGGAGCAGGTTGCGGTACGTCCAGACGGCTACCGCGTCGTCGTCACGCCGCCGGGTCACCCCGGTCGTCGGGTCGAGCAGTTCGTACCCCTTGACCAGGAGCTTGCCCACGGCCACGACCGGGTCCCGGTCGCCGCCGGCGACCGCCGCCCAGTCCGCCTTGCGCTCCCAGAGCTGGGCGCCGGTGGCCAGGCTGCGAGCCTCGACCCGGGTGCGCTGCTCGACCACGACGGCGTCGCCGGCGATGGTCACGCTGCGCGGAGTGCCGCCGACCCGTTGCTGCCAGACCACGTCGGGCTCGGAGATGGGTTCGCTGCGGTCCACCCAGTCCCACAGGCCGGGGAACGGGTTCCACACGCCGGTGGCGGCGAGCGCGACGACCACGGCGAGGCCGAGCAGCAGCCCACCACGCACGCTCCCCTTCGCCACCCGCACACCGTAGCCACGATCACGGATCTTCCGTACGCCCGCGCCGCCGTGTCGCCGCGCTTTCTGCGCTCGGAGGTGTTACAGCACTCTTCCCTCGGCCCGAACAGCGCTTCGCACCAGCGGAAGCGTGCGGTAGGGAATCTGCTCGGCCAACGCGATGATCGTCGAGGCGCGGGTGATGCCGGCGGACGAGACGATCTGGTCGATGACCCGTTGCAGGTCGGTGTTGGAACGGGCCACGATCCGGCAGAGCAGGTCGCTGGAGCCGGTGATGGTGTGCGCCTCCAACACCTCGGGGATGGCGGCGAGGTGAGCGGTGACCGGGTCGTGGCCGTGCCGCTGACTGATCTCCAGGGTGACGAAGCTGGTCACCCCGAACCCGATGGCGGCCGGCGCGATCTCGGGGCCGAAGCCCTCGATGACCCGCCGCTCGACGAGCTTGTCCAGCCTCGCCTGCACGGTGCCCCGGGCCACCCCGAGCCGCCGGGAGCACTCCAGCACCCCGATCCGCGGCTCCTCGGCGAGCAGTTCGATCAAGCGCACGTCGAGCGCATCGAGCTGTACATTCTGCTCACCATTCATGAGTGAACACCATACCGAATGCGCAACCTGACCAGCATTTCTGCCAACAGTTGCCCACTCGATGCCGGGGCAGCGATCCTCGCCACAAGAACCGACCACGGCGGCCCACAAGGCCGGCCGGTACGCGAGGGAGCCCACCATGACCCAGGCGATCGACCGACCCCAGTCGACCGAGGACGTCGACGTCGACCGGCTCGTCGGCGCTGTCGACCACGACATCAGCCACGACCCGTTCCCGGTCCGGGGCCTCGACCACGTGCACTTCCTGGTCGGCAACGCCAAGCAGGCCGCCCACTACTACTCCACCGCCTT
The DNA here is from genome assembly GCF_040643355.1 of Micromonospora sp. NPDC047187. Taxonomy (NCBI): domain Bacteria; kingdom Bacillati; phylum Actinomycetota; class Actinomycetes; order Micromonosporales; family Micromonosporaceae; genus Micromonospora; species Micromonospora sp. NPDC047187. Next base: position 190,281 of record NZ_JBEYUF010000007.1, on the reverse strand, counting down.
CGGCATGACCTGCGTGGCGTACCGCGGCCCCGAGCAGGGCTACCGGGACCACGCCCAGTACGTGCTGACCAGCGGCTCGGCCCGGTTCGTGCTGACCGGCGCGGTGCGCCCGGACGCCGACGGCGCCGAGCACGTGGCCCGGCACAGCGACGGGATCAGCGACATCGCGCTGGAGGTCCCGAACGTGGACACCGCGTACGCGCACGCCGTCGCGCAGGGCGCCGCCAGCGTCGTCGAGCCGCACGAGGTGACCGACGAGCACGGCACCGTCCGGATGGCCGCCATCGCCGCGTACGGCGACACCCGGCACACGCTGGTCGACCGGTCCCGCTACAGCGGCCCGTTCCTGCCCGGCTTCGTGGCCCGGGGCCCGATCGTGGACCGGCAGCCGATGATCGACGCCGGCATCCAGCCGAAGCGCTTCTTCCAGGCCGTCGACCATGTGGTCGGCAACGTGGAGCTGGGCCGGATGGACGAGTGGGTCGAGTTCTACAAGCGGGTCATGGGCTTCTCCAACATGGCGGAGTTCGTCGGCGACGACATCGCCACCGACTACTCGGCGCTGATGAGCAAGGTCGTGGCGAACGGCACCCGCAAGGTGAAGTTCCCGCTCAACGAGCCGGCGATCGCCCGCAAGAAGTCCCAGATCGACGAGTACCTGGAGTTCTATCAGGGCCCGGGCGCGCAGCACATCGCCGTCGCCACCAACGACATCCTTGCCAGCGTCGACGCGATGCGCGCTGCCGGTCTGGAGTTCCTGGACACCCCGGACTCGTACTACGACGACCCGGAGCTGCGCGAGCGGATCGGCAAGGTGCGGGTGCCGATCGAGGAGCTGAAGGCCCGCAAGATCCTGGTTGACCGGGACGAGGACGGCTACCTGCTGCAGATCTTCACCAAGCCGGTGCAGGACCGTCCCACTGTCTTCTTCGAGCTGATCGAGCGGCACGGCTCGCTGGGCTTCGGCAAGGGCAACTTCAAGGCGCTCTTCCAGGCTATCGAGCGGGAGCAGGAAGCCCGCGGCAACCTGTAACACTTGCGAGCGTGACGCAACCTCCGTCGTACCCGACGCCGCCGGCCGGTGGGCCCCGACCCACCGCCGGCGGCTTCGCGCCGCAGCCCGGCCCACACCCCCACGGGTACGCCGCGCCGCCGCAGTACGCCCCACCCGGGTACGCCCCACCGCAGTGGCATGCTGGCCCACCCGGCCCGCTGCCCCCGCAGCTGAGCCCGAGTGGTCAGCCGCTGGCCAGCTTCACCGACCGGCTGCTGGCCTGGCTGATCGACACGGCGCTGGCGAGCGCGGTGTCGCTTGCGTTGTTCAGCCCGTTCTTCCTCATCCTCTGGTGGCGGATGTTCACCGAGATGACGCAGACCAACCCCGACGGGACTTTCGTGGAACCCGAGCCGGGCACCTTCTTCGTCGATTTCTTCCTGCCGATCCTGCTGCTCCAGCTCGGGCTCCTCGTCGTGATGCTCGGGTTCTACTGGCTTTACCACGTGGAGTACCTCAAGCGCGGCGGTCAGACGCTCGGCAAGAAGGTGATGAAGCTGCGCGTGGTGCCGTTCGACCCGACCCACACCCTGGACCGGCGGATGGCTGGCCGGCGATGGCTCGTGCAGTACCTGGCGGCTTCACTGGTACCCGGGATCAGCTACGCCGACGGGTTCTGGCAGCTCTGGGACAAGCCGTGGCAGCAGTGCCTCCATGACAAGTTCGCTGCGACGGTCGTCGTTAAGGTGTCTTCGTGAGCGTTCAACCTGGCTGGTATGTCGACCCCGCCGACACTGAGACCCGACGGTACTGGGACGGCGAGGGCTGGCTGGGTGCGCCCATTCCTGTCGACGCCACCCCTCCGGACGGCCCACCGCCGCCCGAGCCACCGCCCGCGCCGGTCACCCCGGCCGCGCCCGCGGCGTCGACGACCCCCGACTCGGCGACTGGCGCGCCGGGCTGGTCGCCCCAGCAGGGCCCACCCCCTGGGTACGGCCCGCAACCGGGACACGGCCCGGGCTGGGGACCACAGGCCGGCCCTCCCGGCTGGGGTCCGCAGGGCGGTCCGCCGGGCTGGACCCCGCCGGGTGCCCCTCCCGGCTGGGCGCCACCGGCCGGTCACCCCGGCTGGCCCGGACGACCGCTGGAGCCGCGACCGCACGGCCTCAGGCTGGCCGGCTACGGCCGCAGGTTGGTCGCCCGGCTGATCGACTTCGGCCTCGTCTTCGCACTGAACGTGGTTGTCAACGGCTGGTTCGTCTGGCGCTGGGCGCAGGAGTGGGCGCCGTACTGGCAGGAGGTCTTCCGGCGCGCGGCGCGGGGCGACACCTCCGCCGACGGTCTGCCGATGCCCGGTGAGCAGGCCGGTTCTCTGCTGGTGGCGATCCTGCTGATCGCCACCGCGCTCTGGCTGGCGTACGAGGTGCCGACAATGGCCTCCGGCGGGCAGACCGTCGGCAAGCGGGTGATGCGGATCCGGGCGGTGCCGATGGCCGCCGACCAGCCGCTGGGCGTCCGCCGGGCGCTGAGCCGGTGGAGCACGCTGGGCCTGCCGACTCTGCTCTGGTACTGCGCCGGGCTCGGCCTGGTGCTGCAACTCGTCGACGCTCTCTCCCCCCTCTTCGACCACCCCCTGCGCCAGGCGCTGCACGACAAGCGCGCGCAGACGGTGGTCGTCGAAGTCCCCCACCAGACCGAAACCGCCCCCTCGAACGACCGTAACCAGCCCCCGGGAGACACCCCATGACCGACTCCGGACGTCACCAGCCGGCGCTGCGGCTGACCCGCGTCGACCTGGACGCACTGCCCAGCTACGTGCCGGGGCGCAGCCCCGCCGACCTGGCCCGGGAGTTGGGCCTGCCGGAGGCCATCAAGCTGGCCAGCAACGAGGTGCCGTACGGGCCACTGCCCGGCGTTGTGGAGGCGGTCACCGAGGCGATCACCACCTCGCACCGCTACCCGGACATGGGTGTGGTCGCGCTGCGGGACGCGCTGGCCCAGCGGTACGGGGTGGACGCCGATCGGATCGCCACCGGCTGCGGTTCGGTGGCGCTGGCCGAGCACCTCGTGCGTGCCACCTGCCTGCCCGGCGACGAGGTGCTCTACTCGTGGCGGTCCTTCGAGGCGTACCCGATCATCGTGGCGACCAGCGGCGCGACCAGCGTGCGGGTGCCCAACGACGCCGGGCACGGGCACGACCTGGCGGCGATGGCCGCGGCGGTGACCGACCGGACCCGGGTGATTTTCGTCTGCAACCCGAACAACCCCACGGGTACGGCGGTGCGCCGGGCCGAGCTGGACCGGTTCCTCGACGCGGTGCCGGACGACGTGCTGGTGGTGATCGACGAGGCGTACCGGGAGTTCGTCACCGACGCGGAGGTGCCGGACGGTCTCGACTACCTGGACCGGCCGAACGTCGCGGTGTTGCGCACGCTGTCGAAGGCGTGGGGGCTCGCCGGGCTGCGGATGGGCTGGCTGGTTGCCCAGCCGGTGGTGGCGGCCGCCATCCGTAAGGTGGCGACCCCGTTCTCCAGCAGCACGGCAGCTCAGGCCGGGGCGCTCGCCGCGCTGACCCAGGTGGCGGAGATGGAGCGCCGCTGCGCCCTGGTCGTCGCCGAGCGGGACCGGGTCACCGAGGCGCTGCGCAAGTTCGTGCCCGAGGTGCCGACGAGCCAGGCCAACTTCGTCTGGCTGCCGCTGCGCGAGCGGGCGGTGGCGTTCGGCAAGGCGTGCGAGGCGCGCGGGGTGATCGTGCGGCCGTTCGCCGGGGACGGGGTCCGGGTCACCATCGGCACCCCGGCCGAGAACGACGCGTTCCTGGCGGCTGCGGAGGCGGCGCTGACCTGAGCACTGATGGATCACCTGTGACCAAGTAGTGACGGCTGCGGCCTTTGTCCGGTTTTATGCCTGATTTGCCCTATCTTTCGAAGTAGCCAGACGTGCCGAGGATCGCGTCGGCTCACTTCGAGAACGGGGTAAAACACAGTGCGTACTGCCAAGATCTGTCTTGCCGGGGCGGCCGCCGCGGCGATGGTGGGCTTCCTCGCGGCACCGGCCGCCGCCGCCCCCACGGATGACACGACGGCCACCTTCGAGGTGCTCGCCGGCACCCTCGACATCGTCGCGCCGGCCACCGCCGACCTCGGTGACGGTGCCCCCGGTAGCGTCATCACCGGCCAACTCGGCGTCGTGACGGTCACCGACTCCCGAGGTTCCGCTGACGCCTCCTGGGTCGCCTCGGTGACCGCGAGCGTCTTCCAGACCGGCGGCGGCTCACCACCCGAGACGGTCCTTCCGTCTGAGATCGACTACTGGTCCGGCCCGGCGACGGCGACCACCGGTGACGGCACCTTCACGCCGGGGCAGGCCACCGCCGGCGACGCCGACCCGCTGGACAGCGTTACCCCGCTCACCGCGTTCACCCACGCCGGCGGCACCGGCGGCAACACCGCCGCCTGGAACCCCACCCTGGACGTCAACGTCCCGCTGGACAGCATCGCGGGCGTCTACACCGGCACGGTGACACATTCGGTGGCGTAGCCCCCGGGGGCGGTCGACCATCGCGGTCGCGCTCGCCCTGTTCTGCCTCGCCGGTCCGGGTCTGTCGACCCGGGCCGGCGCGGTCGAACCGGAGGCGGGATCGGACGACGGCACCATCGGGATCCGGTTGCTGGAAGCCCCGACCGAGCGCCGCACCGACCCCAGGGCGCTGCGCTACATCGTCGACCACCTACCGCCGGGCGCCACCATCAAGCGACAACTGCTGATCGTCAACCGCACCGACCAGACCCGTCGGGTCGACGTGTACCCGGCAGCCGCAACCCTGGAGGGTGGGGCGTTCCGCTTCGGCGAGGGGCGCGCCGAGAACGAGCTGACCTCCTGGGTCAGCCTCGACGAGCGCTCCGTGGAGCTGGGACCGCGGGGCGAGACTCGGGTCCAGGCGACCATCGCGGTGCCGCCGCCCGCCTCCCGCGGCGAGCGGTACGGGGTGGTCTGGGCGTCCACCGCGTCAACTCCCCGGGCCGGCGGCGAGATCACTCAGGTCCACCGGGTCGGGGTCCGGATGTACCTTGATATCGGGCCCGGCGGCGAACCCGCCTCCGACTTCTCGATCGGCGAGGTACGCCCGGCCCGCAGCCCCGAGGGCGAACCGTCGCTGACCGTCCAGGTCACCAACACCGGAGGCCGTGCCATCGACCTGACCGGCGCGGTCAGCCTGAGCGATGGTCCGGCCGGCAGCCGGGCCGGCCCGTTTCCGGTCGGGCAGGGCGTCACACTGGCGCCGGGCGCGTCCGGGCAGGTCATCGCCCGATTCCCGGTCACGCTGCCGAACGGCCCCTGGAAGGCAGAGGTGAACCTGGAGAGCGGCCTGGTGAAGCGGAGCATCACCGCGCAGATCACGTTCCCCGACGCTGGTCAGGTCGGGAAACGGGGCAGTGTCGTCTCCCGGATCTTCTCCGGGTGGACTGCGGCGGCGGCCGTCGCGGGCCTGCTGCTGGTGGTCGGCCTCGCCATCCTGGCCCGTCGTTCCCGCCGGTCCGGTCGACCTCCCGCCGACCGTCCGAGGGAGCGCACCCCGGCCGGGCATTGATCCGGGCGGGGCAGTCCGACCGCCGGCTTGGGCCGGGCCCGTCAGTCCGGCCGACTCTGGCCGGCCCGTCAGCTCAGCCGGCGGCGGCGGGCGGCGAACCACCCGGCGACGATCAGGGCTGCGCCCAGCATCGCGAGAAGCAGCGCCGACCCGCCCGAGCCGGTGACCGGCAACTCACCGCCGTGACTGGGTGTGGGTTGGGGCGGTGCCGTCGGTGTGGACGTGGGCGGCGGCTGAGTCGGGGTCGGCGTCGCCGGGAGGATCTCGAACGTGACGCCGCCCGCCGACGGCTCGGCCCGGACGGCGCCGAACCCGCGCGCCGAGGCAGGGTCCGCGGCGGCCAGCACCGGCGACGCCGCCAACGCCAGGCTCGCGGTGGCGGCGAGCGCGCCACCCACGAGGTAGTTGGCTGCTGTCCTGGCCATGCGCCGACCCCTTCCACCGGAAACCTGAACCGTGAAAAACATACCCTTTTGCGACAAAGGGCATGGAACGGTCCGGTGTTCCGAGGGCGAAGACGCCACGATCAGGTGGCGGCCAGGATCACCGCCTCGCCGGTGTAGTAATAGCGCCGGTCGTCGCCAGCCGGGTCGACCGGCTTGCGGAGCCGCTCGACCGCGACGAACCCGTCCTCGGCCGTCACCGCCCCCGGCGCCCAGCCGGTCCCATCCGAGCCGACGTTGAGCGCGAAGCGGGACAACTGCCGCCCGGTCACCGGATCCAGCGTCACCAGGTCGTTCGTCTCGGTCAGCAGGTGCACCCGGCCAGGTTGCCCGGCCAGCACCCGGGCCGAGCCCAGGCCCGTGGACCGCCACAACTCGGTGCCCGTACGCGCCGATCGACCCACCACGACGCCGTCGAGCACGGCGACGGACTGCTCACCCACCAGCGCCGCGCCGGCCGGGTCCAACGCGGGGGCGGCGACCGGCGAGCCTGCAGTCAACAACCAACCCCGACCGCCCTCGTCACCCGGCCCGGCGGTCCGCAGCCCCAGACAGCCCGACCCGCCGGTACGACAGCCGAGCGGCGTCACCACAAACCCGTCAGGGCCGCCCGGCGGTCGCCAACGCTCCCGTACCTCGCCCGTCGCCGCGTCCCGGAACTCGACAGTGGCCGGCCCGGCGCAGGTGTCCAGACCGATCAACTGCCCGGTGGCGCTGGTGCCGACATCGCTGCGGCACCTGCCGGGCAGCTCGACCCGCCACAACTCCCGGCCGCCGGGCAGCTCGACCCCGCGCGCCTGGGCATCCCCGGTCACCACCAGCACGATCCGCCCGTCGGGAAGGTCGGTGAGCTGGAGCCCTGGCGCATCCCAGACGGTCGCCGCCCAGGTACGACGCACCGGTGCCGTGCTCTCGACCGGCTCCGGGCCGTCGGTTCGCCAGAGCACCGCGCCGGTCCGGGCGTCGAGCGCGACGAGCTTCCCGTCGGACCAGCGGCTGACGACAGTGCTGCCGCTGGCCACCACCCCGGTCAGCTCCGCCGGCCACCGCCGGTACGACCAGTACGGGCTGGTCCGGTACCGGCCGTCGACCGGCCGGTCGGCATAGACCTGGCGATGTGCGGCGTACACCCGCAGTCTCCCGTCGACGATCAACGGGGCGACCGGCAACCGACCGATCACTCCGGCAGCCGGTCGGGCCCGGGCCGGATAATCTGCCCGCGCCACAGTGCTCACCTCTGCCGGTGCGAGGACCCGGTGGACGATGACCACGACGGCCGCCGTCGCGAGCAGCGCCGCGACCACGATCGCGAGCCGTCGCCGGCCTCTCGGGAACCTCATGCCGCACCTCCGCCCGGCACCCTACCCAGCGGAGGAGGCCGGACCCCGTTCAGGTCACGGCGAGGGCTGCCCGCTTGGCGCTCAGGCGGCTTCGACGGAGCCGGTGGCACCGGCCGCGACGGCGAGGTCGGCGAGATCACGCCAGAGCGCCGCCTCGACCGCCCGTGCGGCCAGCCCGCCGAGCAGCAGCGCCACCACCCGACCGTACGGGGCGGTCGGCACCGCCTCGTGAGTGACGGTGACCGCCGTGCAACCCCGACGGCGGCGGCGGACCGGCCGCAGGCTCCAGGTGATCCGGTAGTCCGCGCCGGTGCCGGACGAACACAGCACCAGTCGCTGCGGTGCGAGCACCTCGACCACCAGGAACTCCTCGGTCAGCGTGCCGCCGCCCGGCTGGACCCGTTCCTCGCGCCAGGAGGTGCCCGGCCCGAACGAACCCGGGGTGAGCACCTCGATCGGGCCGGCTGCGGTCATCCGGGCCGCGCGGCCCGGCAGGTCTGTCAGCAGACGCCAGACGTCGACAGCGTGCGCCTCGATGATCCCGGTAATCGCCACCGTCGACATGCCACCCTCCCGTGTCCCCGACGGTACGCGGAGTGAGGGCCGGACGGGGCCCCCGGAGCGGAATTTCCGCCACCCGGGGGCCACGCTGTCCGATTGGGCGGTCGCTTCGGCACCGGTCGTCGTCGACCGGCGCCGAAGCGCCGGTCAGCGCTCGAAGCGGCCGGCCCGAATCGCGCCGATGAACGCTGTCCACCCCGGCGGGCTGACCGCGAGTGTGGGACCGGCCTGGTCCTTGGAGTCGCGGACTCCGACCAGACCATGGACGTCGACCAGGTTGTCCGCCACTTCCACGCAGAGCCCCTGGTCGTTTGAGCGGCTGCTGGTACGCCAGACCGCGCCCGCAAGATCGTGCATCGTCGTTACCTCCGTGTGCGTCGGGATTGCCCCACCGCTGTGGCCGGGCAGAGCCCGGCTCGGATTGCGCGGTGTAGCAACGGAATCCGGACGATCAACGGATCAACCAGGGCCGGTGATCGCACAGCCGGTGCGATCACGGGTCCCGTGCACGAGACGGATGGCGGGTGCCCGCTCAGCGGGCCGGACGAACCGTGCCGGATACCTCACCGAGGGCGATGGTGGTGCCGTCCGGGCCGGGCGCGGTGGCCGTGATGGTCACCGTGTCGCCGTCGCTGAGGAAGGTACGGCTCTCGCCGCCCACAGTGACCGGCTCGGCCCCGCCCCAGGTCAGTTCCAGGAAGGAGCCGACCTGTCCTCGGTCCGGGCCGGAGACGGTGCCCGAGGCGTACAGGTCACCGGTCCGCAGCGAAGCCCCGTTCACGGTGAGGTGCGCCAACTGCTGGGCGGGGGTCCAGTACATGGTGGCGAACGGAGGCTCGCTGACCTGATCGCCGTTCCACTCGACCGCCAGGCGCAGGTCAAGGCCCAGGTGCGGCACGTCCCGCAGGTAGTCCACCACCGGCGGGTCCTGGTCGGGGGCCGGCACAAAGGCGTCGGCGAGGGCGTCCAGCGGCGTCACCCAGGCCGAGACCGAGGTGGCGAACGACTTGCCGAGGAACGGGCCGAGCGGCTGATACTCCCAGGCCTGGATGTCCCGGGCCGACCAGTCGTTGACCAGCACCACCCCGAAGACGTGCTCGGCGAAGTCGTCCACGGACACCCGATCGCCCAACGCGCTGGGTACGCCCACCACGAAGCCCACCTCGGCCTCGATGTCGAGGCGTACCGATGGGCCGGTGACCGGGCCCTCGGCGGAGGCCCGCTGCCCGGTCGGCCGGGTCACCGGCGTGCCGGAGACGACCACGGTGCCGGCCCGCCCGTGGTAGCCGATCGGCAGGTGTTTCCAGTTGGGCAGCAGCGGCGGCTGGCCGGGGCGGAAGATCTGCCCGACGTTCGACGCATGGTGAACGGATGAGTAGAAGTCGACGTAGTCGGCCACCTCGACGGGGAGCAGCAGCTCCACCTCGTCGAGGGGCACCAGCAGTGGCTCCACCGCGTCCCGGTGCGCCGGGTCGGTGAGCAGCTCGCTGATCCGCTGCCGTACCGCCGTCCACTGCGGACGACCCAGGGCCATGAAGTCGTTGAGCACGGGCCGGCACAGCGTGCCGGCGGCCAGCACCAGCTCGGCGACCTCGGCCGCCGCGAGGTCGAAGACCCAGGACCCGATCCGTACGCCGATCCGCGACGGACCCCCGTTCTGCCGGAACACCCCGTACGGCAGGTTCGTCACCCCGTACGGCGAACCGTCGGCGCCGGTCACCCAGGTCATGCGTCGTAGCCCCCGTTCACCAGCCCAAGCCGGATCAGATCGGTCAGTGGTTCCAGGATGCTGCACGAGCCGAAGCCCACCCACAGGGGACGAGGCCCGTCCAGCCGCGCAGTCGTGCGCTCCACCAGGGGGCGCGGGTCGACCACGGTCAGCAGCTCGGCGACGGAGCGCACACCGTCACCGTCGGCGGCGGCCAGGGTCGCGGCCAGCACGTTGGCGTAGCCGTGGTGGGTGAACCCGGTCTCCGGGTCCAGGTGTCGGATCGCCTGGTGCAGCCCGGCGGTGAGCTTGAACGGCAGGCCCCGGTCCCGGCAGGCGCAGATCACAGTGGCCAGTTCGGTCGGGGTGGGGAAGAGTTCGGCGGCCAGGCCGCCGGTGCGGAACTTGGCAGCGATCGGCACCCCGCCGGCCCGCGCGACGACGAGCGCGTCCAGTGCGCCCATCAGCCCGAAGGTCAGCGGCAGCTCGGCGTAGATGGCCTCCACGCCCGGTAGCGCGTCGGTCAGCCGCAGCAACTCGGCGATGCCGGGCAGCGGGTCCTCGCCGCGTTTGGCGACCGCCACCTCTATCTGACGCGCGGTGACGCCGTCGGGGGCGAGAAACGACAGCGCGAACGGCAGGTTCCCGATCCCGGTGTCACCGATCACGCCGACCACCAGGCCCTCACCCGGGTCGACGAGACCGCTCAGCTCACCGGCGGCCACGTCCGAGGCGGGGATCAGCAGCGGGCCGACCAGGTCGGCGTACCAGGCGGAACGGTGTTGGCGGTGGGCGACCAGGGCGTCGTGCAGCACTGCGCTGCCCGGCGGGAAGACGGCGGCGTCGTCCACCAGGCCGTGGAGGAGTGCTGGCACCTGCGTTGACACGGAACAAGAATGTACGGGACGCTACGAGGAACGGACAACAGCGTCCGATTATCGGACGCCTTCGGCCGGTGAACGGGACATATCGGGAGGCGAGATGCCGTACTACCGCAGCGTCGGCGAGGTGCCGCGCAAGCGCCACACCCAGTTCCGGCAGCCCGACGGCAGTCTCTACGCCGAGGAGCTGATGGGCCAGGAGGGCTTCTCCTCCGACTCGTCCCTGCTCTACCACCGGCACGCGCCCACCGCGATCCTGGCCGCCGACGAGTTCACCCCGCCCGCGTTCACCCGGGCACCGAACCTGCCGCTCAAGCCCCGCCACCTGCGCACCCACAAACTGGGCACCGGCGGTTCCGACCCCATCCTCGGCCGGCAGTACCTGCTCGCCAACGACGACGTACGGATCGGTTACGTCCTCGCCGACCGACCCTCACCGCTGTTCCGCGACGCCACCGGCGACCACTGCCTCTACGTCGAGTCGGGCACCCTGCGGGTCGAGTCCCCGTTCGGGGTGCTGGACGCGGTCGCCGGCGACTACGTCGTCATCCCCACCTCGACCATCCACCGGCTGGTGCCCACCGGCGACCAGCCCGTCCGGTTGCTCGCCGTCGAGGCGTCCGGGCACATCGGCCCACCCAAGCGCTACCTCTCCGTACGCGGCCAGTTCCTGGAGCACTCGCCGTACTGCGAGCGGGACGTCCGCGGCCCCGACGCCCCGCTGCTCGTCGACGGCGAGGAGGTCGAGGTGCTGGTGCGGCACCGGCGCGGCTGGACGCGCTACGTCTACGCCCACCACCCGTTCGACGTGGTCGGCTGGGACGGGCACCTCTACCCGTGGGCGTTCTCCATCCACGACTTCGAGCCGATCACCGGCCGCATCCACCAGCCCCCGCCGGTGCACCAGACCTTCCAGGGGCCCAACTTCGTCATCTGCTCGTTCGTGCCGCGCAAGGTGGACTACCACCCGCAGTCGATCCCGGTGCCGTACAACCACCACAACGTCGACTCCGACGAGATGCTCTTCTACACCGGGGGCAACTACGAGGCGCGGCGCGGCTCCGGCATCGAGCAGGGTTCGATCTCCCTGCACCCGTCCGGTTTCACCCACGGCCCCCAGCCGGGTGCCGCCGAGCGTTCCATCGGCGCGGACTACTTCGACGAGCTGGCCGTCATGGTCGACACCTTCCGCCCGCTGGATCTCTGCGACGCCGCCAGCTCCTGCGAAGACGAGGGGTACGCCTGGACCTGGGCGCGTCGCGGCTAGCGGATGGCGGTTCTGGTGAATACCGCGAACTCGGCTACCGCCGTGGTGGCGATGGCCAGCACCAGGGGCCACGGGGAGCCGACCATGGCGTACACCAGCAGCAGCAGCGGCGCGGCGGCCACAGCGTAGACGGCCAGGGCCATCGCCCGGTCCGAGTGCAGCAGGGCGGGCAGGACGGTTCGGGTCAGCCCGGGCAGCCGGGCCGCGAGCTGCCAGACGATGATCCCGCCGGTCAGGGCGGCGAGCACCGCCAGGACGCGGGAGAACCCGTCACCCGCCGACGCCGCGAACGCGACAAGCACCGCCGCCACCAACGACCAGCCCGCGCCGTAGAGCACCAGGCGGTGCAGCCCGTACGCGAGGGTTCGGCGCGAGTCGATCCGGCTCGGGCTGACCGTCACCGCCTCGGCGACGTGCTCCAACGCCTCCGACCAGCGGCGCTCCTCCAGCCGCATGACACCCACGTCGTGGCCGGCCTCGCCGATCCGCGGGTCGAGCCGCAGCGCCTCCCGGTAGGCCCGCTCGGCCAGGTCGAACAGGTCCAGGCGGGCGGCGACCAGGCTGAGCACCAGGTGCGCCTGGGGCTCCTGCGGGGCCAACTCGACACCGCGCCAGGCCGCGTTCAGCGCCGGCTGACCGTTGCGGGCGCCGGCCAGGATCGCCGCGGCGCTCCGCTGGGCGTACGCGTCGGCCGGGCCGAGGGTGAGGATCCGATCGGCGGTGGCCGCCGACTCGCCGTAGCGCTCCAGGTCGGCCAGGGCCATGCCCCTGGCGACCAGCGGCGGCAGGGCCTCCGGTGCGGCGGCCACGGCCGTGTCGGCGGCGGTGAGCGCCTCGGCCGGGCGGGCGGCGGCCAGGTGCACCCGGGCCAGCATGGTGAGCGCGTCGACGTCATCCGGTTGGAGGGCCAACCCGTAGGCCAACTCCCCGGCCGCCTCGTCGTAGCGGCCGAGTTCGGCGAGGAGTTGGGCCCGCTGGACGTAGCCGTCGGCGGCGAACTGGTCGGGGGCGGGGTCGCTGGACATCGCGGCGAGCTTAGGCGGCCGGCGCGTCGTACACCAGGGCCACAGCGACCCCGGCCAAGCCTTCTTCACGGCCGGCGAAGCCGAGCCCGTCGGTGGTCGCCGCCGAGACGGTGACCGGGGCGCCGACAGCAGCGGAGAGGACCTCCTGCGCCTCCGCGCGGCGGCGGCCGATCTTGGGGCGGTTGCCGATGACCTGCACGGACACGTTGCCGATCTCCAGGCCGGAGGCGCGCACCCGACGGGCGGTCTCGGTCAGCAGAGCCACCCCGGACGCGCCGGCCCACTCCGGCTGGCCCACCCCGAAGGCGGAACCGAGATCACCGAGACCGGCGGCGGAGAGCAACGCGTTGCAGGCGGCGTGCGCTGCCACGTCGGCGTCCGAGTGCCCGGCGAGGCCGTCCTGGTCGGGCCAGAGCAGCCCGGCCACCCAGCAGGGCCGACCCGGCTCGAACGCGTGCACGTCGGTGCCGATGGCCACCCGGGGAACGATCATGATCAGAGGGTACGCGTCAACCGGCTGCGGCAAGCAGGTGCTCGGCCAGAGCCAGGTCGAACGGTCGGGTGATTTTGAGTGCGTACTCCGAGCCGGGCACGCAGCTCACCGCGACGCCCTGCTTCTCGACCAGCCCGGCGTCGTCGGTGAGGGAGTCACCGGCGGCGGCGTGGGCGGCGCTGAGCACGGCCCGACGGAAACCCTGCGGGGTCTGCACCGCACGCAGGGCGGAACGGTCGACGGTGCCGAGCACCACCTCGTCGGCGTCGACTTCCTTGATCGTGTCGACGACCGGCAGGACCGGGATCACCGCGTCACGCCCGCCACGCACCGCCGCCGCAACGGATTCGACCAGCTCAGGTGGGGTGAGCGCTCGGGCGGCATCGTGCACCAGGACGATCGTCGGGCCGGCGGGCACCGCGGCCAGCGCGGCGGCCACCGACGCCTGCCGTTCGGCACCGCCGGGCACCACGATCACCGGGGCGACCGGGGCCAACAACTCGCGGACGGCCTGCACCTCGGTGGCCGGCGCGGCCACCACGATGGTGTGCACCGACGGTGCGGCGGCCAGTCGACGCACGGCGTGCACCAACAGCGGCTCACCGGCGAGCAGGCGCAGCGCCTTGGGTCGGCCGGGGCCGAGTCGTACGCCGGCACCCGCCGCAGGCACGAGGACCGCGACGTCACCGCGCGGATTGAGCTGCGCGGTCACGTCGCGGTCCTCGGTGGTTTCTTCACTACGAAGTGGGTACGACGATGCTGTGCGGACTAGGCCTCGGTGAGGACCTTGTCGAGCAGCGTCTCCGCCTCATCCTTGGTGCTCTTCTCGGCCAGCGCGACCTCGCCGACGAGAATGTCGCGGGCCTTGGCGAGCATCCGCTTCTCGCCCGCAGAGAGGCCCCGCTCCCGCTCCCGGCGCCACAGGTCACGCACGACCTCGGCGACCTTCAGCGGGTTGCCGGAAGCCAGCTTTTCCAGATTGGCCTTGTAACGCCGCGACCAGTTGGTCGGCTCCTCGGTGTGCGGAGCCCGCAGAACGTCGAAGACCTTCCCGAGGCCCTCTTCGCCGACCACCTCGCGGACGCCCACGATCTCGGCGTTCTCGGCCGGCACCCGGACCGTCAGGTCACCCTGCGCGACCCTCAGGACGAGGTATTGCTTAGGCTCGCCCTTGATGACCCGAGTCTCGATTGCCTCGATGAGTGCGGCCCCGTGGTGGGGGTAAACAACGGTCTCGCCGACACTGAAAACCATAGGTTCGAAACCCCTTTCGCTGTGTCTAGGGTAACACGCTCAGGCACCGATGTCTCACCGATGTCCTGACCGTTGGCGCAGCTCAGGGGCCCTGTGAGAGGTCTTGCTTCAGCTTGACAGGCGGTCAAACCGATGGTTCGAACACGCTCCGTAACGCGCAAATGACTGCCCGGTACGGGTGAACAGAACGTCGAGATCAAGGGCTATGCGCTCCTCCCATGGTAGCCCGGCCAGCAGGACCGCGCCCAGATGTAGCGGGAGGAGCCCCTGGTGCGGGACCCTGGAGACCGAGCCGCACTCCGCTCTCGAGACGCTTCCAGGAGGTCCGATGGGCAAGCCGGACGCAGAGGGTCACGGGCCAGCCGACGGCCTGCCCGGCCTACCGCCCGAATGGGGCCGCGTGGTGGTTCCCGACGACGCCTCCGCGCTGGCCGCCGAGGCCGCTCAGGTCCGCCGTGAGCTGCGCCGGGCCAGTGACCTCCCGGGCGGTCACCGGGCCCTGGGTCTGCCACTGGCGGTCCTGCTGGTGGCGGTCCTCACCACGCTGGCCGGCCTGCTGGTGGTCACCTGGCCCCGCGCCAACCGCGGTGCCGACCGGCCCACCCCGGCCCCCTACGCGCCACCCGCGACCCTCGTCGGCCGGCCGCTGCCCGCACTGGACCTGGTCGACGCGGACGACGCACCCGTGCCACTGCGCGGCCTGCTACCCGCCATGATCATTCTGTTGGACGGCTGCCCCTGCCCGGACCGGGTCACCGATGCCCTGGCGGTCGCGCCCGCCGGCGTCTCCGTGGTCACCGTCACCGGCGGGCGGATGGCCCCAGCCGGGCCCACCATCGAGCGGCAGCCTCGCGCCCTGGCCGACCCCGCCGGAGGCCTGCGTTCGTTCCTGGGCCAGCCGGCCCGCCCCGGCACCGCGACAGCCCTGCTGGTCGACCGGGCCGGCACGGTGACCCGGGTGCTACCCGACCTGGGCACGATCGAGTCCTACCGGAGCGACCTGAGCGCCCTTGCCGCCTGAGCGGCCCTGCTAGCGAGGGGGCAGGGCGACGAGCTGCGCCTCGATGTCGATGGGCCGGTCGACGGCCGACAGCGACACCTGGAACGGCCCGCCACCGGGCAGCACCTCGGCATTGGCGATCATGCCGTCGCAGTCGATGCGCGGCCGGCCGACGATTCCGGCCCCGGTGCTCGTCACGACCATCGTGCCCGGGCGCGTGCACCGGTACTGGAGCAGGTAGCGCGCACCGTGGTTGCCGGCCTGCCGGGTCACTTCCTGGCCAGGGGCGAGGTCCCGCTGCTCCCGCCAGATCGTCTCCTGGAACGGGGGCAGGTCACCCCCGGAGAAGAGCACCCCGGGATCGCCCTCGATGTCGGTGATCGAGCCCGTCGCCGGGTCGACCACGGCCAGCGGGCCGCGTCGCACCCGGAGGACCTCGCCGGTGTTCGGGTCCATCCGCACCGTCAACCGCTCATCGGGCTCCTCAGCCGCGAGGAGACGTTCCAGCGGGGTGCTGACGCTCGGCCCGACGGATGGCACCGCCGCCGCCGAAGGGACAGCCGTCCCTGCCGTCGACGTGGGCGCGGCGGCACGCCACCACCAGCCGCCGACGACCAGGACGGCCACCGCCGCGCCGAACAGCACCACCGAGCGCAGCCGATCGTCCGCCGTCGCATCCACCCCGTGAGCGTACCGGCCGGAGCCTCAGTCCTGTCGATCGAGCAGGGCGGCGTACAGGGTGAGGCCGGGGCCGAAGGCCAGCATGACGATGCGCCGAGCCGCCGGTGTCGCCCGACCCAACCGGTCCAGGATCAGCAACACGGTCGGCGACGAGCAGTTGCCGTGCTCGTCCAGCGTCGCCCGGGACGCCGCCAGCCCCAGCGGGGGCAGCGCCAACTCCCGCTCCACCACGTTGAGGATCCGCGGCCCGCCCGGGTGCACCGCCCAACCGTCCACCTCGGAGCTGGTGACGCCGTGCCGGGCCAACAGATCGTCGACCAGCCCCCGGACGTGCCTCGACAGCACCTGCGGCACCTTGGGCGACAACCCCATCCGGAACCCGGCGTCGGTGACGTCCCAGGTCATGTGGTCGGCGGTCGAGGTGTCGGTGACGGCGGTGACCTCGCGCACCGCGTACCCCGAGCCGCCCGGCACGACCACGGCGGCGACCGCGGCGTCCGAGAAGAGCGCGTGGGAGACGATCTGCTGGGTGTCCACCCGGGCGCTGGACGGCTGGATGTGCAGGCTGGTCAGCTCCGCGCAGAGCAGCAGCGCCGGTCGCCCCCGCGCGGTGACGAAGTCACTCGCCGCGCCGAGCCCCGGCAACGCCGCGTAACAGCCCATGTGGCCGATGAACATCCGCTGGGTGTCCGCGGCCATGCCCAGGTCCCGGGCGAGCAGGATGTCCAGCCCCGGGGTGGCGTACCCGGTGCAGGAGCAGACGATGAACAGCCCGATGTCGCCGGCGCTCAGCCCGGCGGCAGTCAACGCCCTACCCACCGCCTCCTTGCCCAGCGGCAGCGCCTCCACCTGGTAGCGGCGCATCCGACGCTCGGTCGGCCAGTCCGAGACGTCCTCCAGCAGCGGATTGACAGCGGCCTGCCGCCGGGTCACCCCCGAGTTGGCGAAGATTCGCTGGGCCAACGACCGGGTGGTGCCGGAGAAGTGCCGGGAGAAGAAACCCTCCCACAACTCGTCCTGCGAAGCGGACGGCGGCTGCGCTGTCCCGAGCCCCGCGATCACTGGTACGAACACGATCCCCACCTCTCGTCAGATGCTGTCCTCCCCCTGGCCGTCCCACCAGCCACCTCGGCTGGTCGTTCCTCCGTGCGAGCCCGGTGCGGCGGGCTCACCAACGCGGTGCCGATCCGTCACGATCCGGGTCGCCGCCCAGCGCGGCGATGCCGAGCCAGTCGGCGCAGACGTCCGACGTGGCCGGGTGCAGCGAGCCGCAGCGGGCGTCGCGGTAGAGCCGCTCCAGCGGATGTCCACGGCGGGTCGCCGAGGTGCCCGCCGCCTCCAGCACCGACGCCGCCACCTCGGCGGCAGTGGTGCCGGCGAGCAGCTTCGCCCGCCACACCCAACGGTTGGTCTCCTCGTCACCGGGCGCCTCGTCCACCCGGCGGGCCGCCTCGGCCACCACCAACTGCGCGGCGGCCGTCGCCGCGTCCGCCCGACCCAGCCGGGCCCGCACCGCCGGCAGACCGGACAGGTTGCGGGCGTTGAGGTGCTCGGCCGCCGCGTCGATCGCCGCACGGGCGACCCCCACGTAGACGGCCGCGTAGCTGGCCACCAACCAGTGCGGCATCAACTGGGCGACCACCAGCGCGAGCCCCTCCACCCCACCGAGCAGCCGATCGGCGGGCACTGTGACGTCCAGGTGCAGGTCGTGGGAGGAGGTGGCGCGCATGCCGAGCGAGTCCCAGGTCGGCTCCACTGTCAGCCCGTCGCCGGCCGGCACCAGGAACTGTGAGACCACCGACTGGTCGGCCGAGCTGCGCGCCGCCACCAGGTAACCGTCCGCGTGCCCGGCGCCGGAGCAGAAGGTCTTGCTGCCCTTGAGATGCCAGCCCCCGTCGGTCGGCTCGTACGCCGTGGTCAGCTGGGACAGCCGCGCGCCCGCGCCACGCTCGCTCATCGCGACCGCGTACCAGGAGCCCTGCGCCGCCGCGCTGAGCAGCCGGTCGCGGGCGGCCAGCGCCTCGTCGGGTACGCCAAGCGCCTCGGCCAACTCCTCGGTGACCGCGCCCAGCGCGCCGGTCACCGAGGCGTGCATGTTGAACACCAGGGCTGTCGCACCGTTGCCCCGGGCAAGCTCAGTGGCCACCGCTGCGTACTCGGCGAAGGTGGCGCCCAGACCGCCGAGCGCCCGGGGCACCATCAGCCCGAACAGGCCGGCCTCGCGCAGGTCGGCGAAGTCGTCCACGGGGAAGGAACCGTCCCGGTCGTGCTCGGCCGCCCGCGCGGCGAACCGCGGCGCCAACCGGCGTGCTGCCTCAAGCGCGTGCACCGTCATCTCGTTCCTCCTCGGCGTTCCATACCCCGCCACGGCCCGACTATCCTTTGCGGACCCCCCGGCCCTGGTACAGCACGGCGGTGGACCGGGTCGGCACGATGCGCGGGGCGCGGCCGGCGGGCACCGCACCGGCCGTTCGGCTCGCGCGGACGCGGCGCAGCAGCCAGGCGAGCATGCCGCCGAACTGCGGACGGATGCCCCGCAGGCTCAGATCGACACCGTGTCGGGCGCACTCGGCGACCAGCGCCCGGGAGTCCACGAACAACCGCGGATCGTGGATGCCTCGGGGCACCGTCGGCAGCCGCTCGGCGATCCGGACCGCGACGAGCCGGGCCAGCGCCGTGTCGTTGAGGGTGTCCAGCACCAGCACGCCACCGGGGCGCAGCAGCCGACACGCCTCGGCCACGGCGCGCGGCCAGGCCGGCACGTGCTCCAGCAGCTCACCCGCCGAGACCACGTCGGCGCAGCCGTCGGGCAGCGGCACCGCTGTGGCATCACCCTGGACCACCCGCACCCCGTGCTCGGCCGCCTGGACGAGCGCCGAGCGGGTCAGATCCACCCCGACGTGGCGGTAGCCCTTGCCGGCGAGGTGCGGCGCGAGCAGGCCGGCGCCGCAACCCAGATCGACAAGCACCGCGCCCGGACGGGTGGCCGGCGGCACCAGCGCGGCCCGGGCCTCGGCCAGCCAGTGCAGCATCGCGAACGCTCCATCCGGCCGCCACCACTCACCGGCCAGATCGTCGTACTGACGCGGATCGTTTCGCGGCAGCACCCTCGGACCGGTGGGCGCCCCGGCCGCAGCCACGTCTCGCATGGAACCGAGCGTGGCACGACTGCTCGGTAACGACCAGACTTCCGTTATGTCGTCGAGGGTGTTAGGGCTGGTCAGAGCAAGCCATCCGGAACCGGCCGCGGCGGTGACCACGGTGGCCGGTCTGCTGGCCTGGGGAGTGGGCCACCGGCCGGCCGGAATCGTCTCGGTGGTGCTCGCCGTGCTGGCCAGCCAGCTCGCCGTCGGCTGGACCAACGACGCGCTGGACGCCGAGCGGGACGCCACTGTGGGGCGTACCGACAAACCGGTCGCCAGTGGCGCGGTCGGTCGACGCGTCACGGCCTGGGCCGCCGCGGCGGCCGCGGTGGCCTGCCCGCTGCTGGCGCTGACCACGAACCCGGTGGCGGCGTTCTGGCTGACGCTCGCCCTGGTCTCCGCCCTGCTCTACGACTGGCCGCTCAAGGCCACCGCGTTCTCGGTGCTGCCCTACGCCGTGTCGTTCGGCGCGTTGCCCGCCTTCGTGGTGCTGGCGCTGCCCGGTCAGCCGGCCCCGCCGGTCTGGCTGGTGGCGGCGGCAGCCTGTCTGGGCGCCGGCGCGCACTTCGCCAACGTGCTGCCCGACCTGGCCGACGACGCCCGCACCGGCGTGCGCGGCCTGCCCCACCGGCTGGGCGCCGCCGGCAGCCGGGTGGCCGCGGCGGGTCTCCTCCTCGCGGCGACCGCGACACTGGCCCTCGGACCACCCGGGCCGCCGTCGGCGATCGGCTGGGCGGCGGGCGGCACGGCCGCCGTGGTGCCGCCGCTGAGCTGGTACGCCGGGCGCTCGGCGATCCGGGCCGGCCGGCGGCCGGTGGCGGCCTTCCGGGCGGTGATGCTGGTGGCCCTCATCGACGTGGTTCTGCTGGTGGCAAGCGGTCGGGTGGTGTGAACGTCACCCGGGCAGGTGGCATTGCCGGGTCCGCGTGCGGGCCTCGATCAGTCCCAACTACCCTGGAGCGCGGTCTGCGCGGGTATGGCCACCGTGCCCGGCGTACGGCCCGGGTGGGATTGTGACGAGGAGGACCGACGTGACGCGCTCGATCAGGGGATCCGGGCGGGCGGCCCTGTTGCTGTCCGGGATTGCGGCGGCCAGTCTGCTGGCTTCCGGATGCGGCACCGGTCAGATCGCCGAGACCGCGTTGAAGGAGCCGTCGGTCCAGGGCGTCAGCCTCACCACCAGCAACGGTTCCTTCTCGGTGCGGGGCCTGCTCGTGGACTTCCCGGGCACCGAGGGTTACCAGGCCGGCCAGGACGCGGGGCTCGGCGCCGTGATCTACAACGACTCCAAGGAGACGGTGACTGTCACCGTCACCACGGAGAGCGCCCGCGAGGTGGTGATCAGCGGCGGCTCGGCGAGCCCGTCGCCGTCCGCCTCGGAGTCCGCCTCCATGAGCCCGTCGCCGTCCGGTTCGGCCAGCCCGTCGAACTCGACGTCCGGCTCGCCGAGCCCGTCGGTGACGCCCTCCGAGACCGGATCGTCCTCGGCCACCCCGTCCGCCCCGGAGTCGGCGCGGGCGTCCGGATCGGCCAGCCCCTCCGCCCCGGGCCAGCCGGCCCGGATCGAGCTGGCGCCGCTGAGCTACATCCAGTTCAACTCCGAGGCCACCACGCAGCTCCGGCTGATCGGCCTGACCGAGGCGCTGCGCTCCGGCCAGAACGTCGTCGTGACCTTCGACTTCGGCAACGGCAACACGGTCACCGGGCAGGCGCCGGTCGCGGTTCCGCTCACCCCGGCGGCCCCTCCGTCGCCGATCATCGAGCGCGAGGGTGGCTACGAGGGCAACGAGGGCGGCACCACCCACGAGTGACCCGACCCGCACATCGACAAACGCCCCGGCGTGGTGACCACCACGCCGGGGTGTTTTCGTCGTACGCGAGGGCTAGCGTCCTGATGTGACCACCTCCCGATCGACCCCTCCGCGTGGCGGCACGGCCGGTGCCGCCCGTGGTCGGTCCGCCGCCCGCGAGCCGCGTCCGGCCTACCAGTGCGACGCCTGCGGGCACCAGCCGCCCAAGTGGGTGGGGCGCTGCCCGGAGTGCGGCGAGTGGGGGGCGGTGGTCGAGCACACGGTGACCGGCCCGACCGTCTCCGGTCGGGTGGTCAGCTCCCGGATGCCGTCCGAGCCGGCCCGACCGATCGCCACCATCAGCGCCGCTCCGGCCCGCGCCGTGCCCACCGGGGTGAGCGAGCTCGACCGGGTGCTCGGCGGGGGCCTGGTCCCGGGTGGCGTGGTGTTGCTCGCCGGCGAGCCCGGCGTGGGCAAGTCGACCCTCCTGCTGGATGTGGCGCAGCAGTGGGCGGTCGGCGCCGGCACCCCCTCGCTGGTGGTCAGCGGCGAAGAGTCGGTCAGTCAGGTGCGCCTGCGCGCCGAGCGGATGGGCACCCTGCACGAGCAGCTCTACCTCGCCGCGGAGAGCGACCTCGCCTCGGTGCTCGGTCACCTGGACGCGGTCAAGCCGGGCCTGTTGGTGCTCGACTCGGTACAGACCATCTCGACCACCGGCACCGAGGGGGTGCCCGGTGGGGTGACCCAGGTCCGCGCGGTCACCGCCGCGCTGGTCTCGGTGGCCAAGGAGCGGGGCATCGCCACAGTGCTGGTCGGGCACGTCACCAAGGACGGCCAGGTGGCCGGGCCTCGGGTGCTGGAGCACCTGGTCGACGTGGTGCTGCACTTCGAGGGCGACAAGCACTCGTCGCTGCGCCTGGTGCGCGGCGTGAAGAACAGGTTCGGCGCGGCCGACGAGGTCGGCTGCTTCGAGATGCACGAGGGCGGCATCAGCAGCCTGGCGGACCCGTCCGGGCTGTTCCTGACCCGCTACGCGGAACCGGTCCCGGGCACCTGCGTGACGGTGGCCATGGAGGGGCGTCGTGCCCTGGTCACCGAGGTGCAGGCGCTGATCGGCGCGACAGTGGCGGGTTCTCCCCGACGCACCGTCTCCGGCCTCGACTCGGCGCGACTGGCGATGGTGCTCGCGGTGCTGCAACGGCGCACCGAGCGGCTGACGTTGCACGACCGGGAGGTCTTCGCCGCCACAGTGGGCGGGATCCGGGTGGTGGAGCCGGCCGCCGACCTGGCGGTGGCCCTGGCGGTCGCCTCCGGCGGGCTCAACCTGGCGATCGCGCCGCACCTGGTGGCGATCGGTGAGGTGGGGCTGACCGGCGAGGTGCGCCGGGTCGGGGCGGTGCCGCGCCGGCTGGCCGAGGCCGCCCGGCTGGGGTTCAAGGTAGCCCTGGTGCCGCCCGGCTGCGGCCCGGCCAGCACCGGCGCAGGCCCCGAGCAGATGCGGGTGACCGAGGTCACCGACGTCCGTTCGGCCCTGCACCATGCGGCCCGCGCGTCCGCCGAGTGACCCACCGTGCCGACGAGGGCGGCGAAACCGGACAGCACGTCGCAAGCGGGAAACGGTGGAAAGGGCGGCATCGTGACACATCACAGTAACCACGACAGCACCCACCGCACGGCAGTCCGTAGACTGTGCCCGTGCCGATCGACCGCGATACCACCAAGCCAGCCGGCGCGCCGCCCCAGGCCCGCACCGGCGCCGTGGGCTCGCCCGCCCGCCCGATCAGCGTGAGCGTGACTGCGGGAGCCGCCGGGAGCGCCGGAGATCCGCTACGGGCCAATCTCGCCCTGATGGCCCCGGGCACCGCCTTGCGCGACGGCCTGGAGCGCATCCTGCGGGGCCGCACGGGCGCGCTCATCGTGCTCGGCTACGACAAGGTGGTCGAGGGCCTCTGCACCGGCGGCTTCCCGCTGGACGTGGAGTTCTCCGCGACGCGCGTGCGCGAGCTGTGCAAGATGGACGGCGCTGTCGTGCTCTCCAGCGACGGCACCAGGATCGTCCGGGCGGCAGTGCACCTGATGCCCGACCCGTCCATCCCGACCGAAGAGTCCGGCACCCGGCACCGCACCGCCGAGCGGGTGGCCCGCCAGACCGGCTATCCGGTCATCTCGGTCAGCCAGTCGATGCGGATCATCAGCCTCTACGTCAACGGCCAACGGCACGTGCTCGACGACTCGGCGGCCATCCTCTCCCGCGCCAACCAGGCGCTCGCCACCCTGGAGCGCTACAAGCTCCGGTTGGACGAGGTCTCCGGCACGCTCTCCGCCCTGGAGATCGAGGATCTGGTCACCGTGCGGGACGCGGTGGCCGTGGTGCAGCGACTGGAGATGGTTCGCCGGATCGCCGACGAGATCGCCGGCTACGTGGTGGAGCTTGGCACCGACGGCCGCCTGCTCGCCCTGCAACTCGACGAGCTGATGGCCGGCGTGGACGCCGACCGCACGCTGGTCATCCGGGACTACCTCCCCGTCGGCCGTAAGTCACGCACGCTGGACGAGGCTCTCGTCGAGCTGGACCTGCTCGGTGCCACCGAGCTGATCGACCTGGTGTCGGTGGCCAAGGCGATCGGCTACCCGGCCGCGTCCGACGCGCTCGACGCCGCGGTCAGCCCGCGCGGCTTCCGACTGCTGGCCAAGGTGCCCCGGCTGCCGGTGGCGGTGGTCGATCGCCTGGTGCTGCACTTCGGCAGCCTCCAGCGTCTGCTCGGCGCGACAGTGGAGGACCTGCAAGCCGTGGAAGGGGTCGGCGACGCCCGGGCCCGTGGCGTCCGTGAGGGGCTGTCCCGGCTCGCCGAGGCATCCATTCTGGAACGCTACGTCTGATCCGGCTCAGCCGGTGACGGTGAGCTTCACCGGGTCGCTGAGCTTCGTGCCGACCCGAGCGAACACCTGGTACGACCCGACCGGCGGGAACGGCCCGGCGGCCAGCGCGCCGTCACAGCGGCTGGTGTCCCGCCCGTTCCACGGCACCTGGTAGGAGCGCTCGAAGTTCGGCGTGAATGACTGCACGTCCGAGCCCTCGACCTTGCCGCAGGTGTCCGACGACCAGACCTTCTCGGCCCCGGACTTGATGAAGATCT
Organism: Micromonospora sp. NPDC047187; assembly: GCF_040643355.1. Taxonomy (NCBI): domain Bacteria; kingdom Bacillati; phylum Actinomycetota; class Actinomycetes; order Micromonosporales; family Micromonosporaceae; genus Micromonospora; species Micromonospora sp. NPDC047187. The sequence goes on along the minus strand of NZ_JBEYUF010000007.1, from coordinate 165,973 downwards.
CCTGAAGGTCGGCGCCGACGTTGCGGCTGCACGTCCGGTCCGACGTGTTCTTGATCCTCAGCTGCAGCTCGACCACCGCGCCCCGCTGCACCGAGGTCGGGCTCGCCGACGAGACCACGCTGATCTCCTCGTTGGTGCAGGTGCCGTCGTCCTCCGAACCGGCCGCCGCGCCCAGCGGCGGTGTGTTGCTGGTGATCGCCGGGCTCGGACTCGTCGCACCCGAATCAGCGGACGCGGACGACGACGGACCGCCGGTCTGCGGCGTCAGCACCGGCCCAGCGGGACCGGACGTCGCAGCGGACGTCGCCGACGGCGAACCTCCCGCCTTGGGCTCCTTGTCGCCGGAGCGACCCGAACCGGTGCAGGAGTAGAGCAGGACAATCAGGAACAGGAACCCCGCTCCGAGTACGACGGCGCGACGCCGCCAGTACACGGCGGGTGGCAGGGGGCCGACCGTCAGACGCATGATGCCCTCCACCGTAGCCGCGCCGTACCCGGCAGTGCGGCGCGACGCGCCGGAGCCACTGCGGGGCGCCCGCACGACCCTCCATCAAGGACGGTCGGGCACCCGATCACAGGTAGACCTTGCGCTGATAGACCGCGTGCGCACCGGCCACCCGGTCCAGGAAGAGTAGCCCCGCACAGTGGTCGATCTCGTGCTGCAACGCCCGAGCCTCGAAGCCGTCGGTCACCAGCCGGACCGGCACGCCGCTGCCCGGCAGGTCACCCTCCACCACCAGCCGGCTGGCCCGCTTCACGTCCCCGGTCAGGTCCGGCACCGACATGCAGCCCTCCCGGCCCGGCTTCCACCGCGTCGCCTCCACCACGCGCGCGTTGCACAACACGAAGGTGCCGTGCGTCGTCACCGCCTTCGGGTGCCCGGTCACGTCGACGGCGAAGACCCGGGCGCCCACCCCGACCTGCGGCGCGGCCAACCCGACGCAGCCCGGCGAGACCTTCATCGTGGCTATCAGGTCGGCCGCGAGCTGGACCGTCTCCTTTGCCGTGGGGTCGACCTCGTCCGCAGCCCGACTCAGCACCGGATGCGGGGCGGACACCACCGCCCGCACCTCGCCCGGCACGTCCAGCGACTCCGGTGTCCAGTCACCCAGGCCGACGTCCGGCTCGCGCTCCTCGCCGGTCACAACAGATCCGGATCCGCCGGCCGGAGGGTGACCTCCACGCCCAGCTCGGCAGCCGTCCGGTGCAGCCGGTCGAGCACAGCGTCCGCAACACCGGCCGGCAACTCGACCTCCGCCAGGACCACGTAGAGCGCACCGGTCAACCGGGTACTCAGGTCGGTGACATTCCCTCCGGCGTCCACCAGCACCCGCGTCATCGCCGCGACGATGCCCATCCGGTCCGAACCGTGCACCGCCATCACGTACGGCTCACCAGCCGGAGGAACATCACCGTCCGGGGTGACCGCGCGTACCGTCGCCAGCAGCTGGCCCTCGGCGGCCAGCGACGCCAGTGCGGCCTCGACCTCGGCGGCGGCCGGGCCGGTGCAGATGAGGGTCATCGCGAAATGCCCCCGCAGCCGCGTCATCGTGCTGTCGGTGAGGTTCGCGCCCAGTCGGGCCAGCACCTCCGCGACGTCGGCAACGATGCCCGGCCGGTCCCGACCGATGACGGTGATCGCGAGCTCGTTCATCCGCGCATTCTCCCCCGTCCACCGAACGAGGACGTGGCACCCCGCCCGAGCCGCCCACCCAACGGGAACGCCGGGCGTGACATCATCGACGACGCCATGACTCAACCCGACTTCGCCACAGTGGTCAGCCGCTGGTTCCAGCAGCACGCCCGTGACCTGCCGTGGCGCGAGCCCGGCGTCACCCCGTGGGCCATCCTGGTCAGTGAGGTCATGCTCCAGCAGACACCAGTGGTCCGGGTGGTGCCGGCCTGGCAGGCGTGGCTGGCCCGCTGGCCGGAGCCGGCCGCCTTGGCGGCGGACACGCCAGCCGAGGCGATCCGGATGTGGGGACGCCTCGGCTACCCCCGTCGGGCGGTCCGCCTGCATGAGTGCGCTGTCGCGATCGTGGACCGGCACGGCGGCCAGGTGCCGGACCGGCTGGAGCAACTGCTCGCTCTGCCCGGCGTCGGCACGTACACCGCGCGGGCGGTTGCCGCCTTCGCGTACGGGCAGCGGCACCCGGTCGTCGACACCAACGTACGCAGAGTCGTGTGCCGGGCGGTGGCCGGCGAACCGGACGCCGGGCCCGTCACCCGACCAGCGGACCTGGTCGCCACCGAGGAACTGCTTCCGACCGAACCGGCCGCAGCGGCACTGGCCAGCGCCGCGTTCATGGAACTCGGCGCGGTGATCTGCACAGCCCGGTCGCCGCGCTGCACCGCCTGCCCCGTCGAGTCGGTCTGCGCCTGGCGGGCGTCCGGCCAGGAGGCGCCGGCCGGGCCGACCCGCCGACCCCAGCGGTACGCGGGCACCGACCGACAGGTCCGCGGTCTGTTGCTCGGAGTGCTCCGGGACAGCACCGGCCCGGTCCCACACCAGCGGTTGGACCAGGTCTGGACCGACGACGTGCAGCGCGCCCGCGCTCTCGCCGGGCTGGTGCAGGACGGGCTGGTCGAACCCGCCGGCGACGAATCGTTCCGCCTGGTCGGTGACGGCCCGTCCCTGCCAACCGCGGATCTCACCACCTGACCCGCCCACCCGGCGCATCCTGCGCGCCGGCCCCGTGGGCCGGCAATCGGCGCCTTCCACCTCAAGATCGTGCTCGATCCTGGATGTAGTGGTGTCGGCCGCGCCGGATGCCACTACAACCAGGATGTTGCGCGATCTTGCGAGTGGGCGGGCGAGCGCGGGCGGCGATGGCGGGGTGATGTGAGAGGGACGCAACAAGGCGGGGCCCCGGGGGGGTGAGCCACCGCGGGCCCCCCCCCAGCGGGGTTGGTTAAAAGGACAACCCCCCGGGCGCGGGGC
>NZ_JBEYUF010000007.1:0-163023 GCF_040643355.1 Micromonospora sp. NPDC047187 | reverse complement strand
CGTCCGCCAGCACGGGGGGGGCCCCCCCCCCCCCCCCCCCCCCCCCCCCCCCCCCCCCCCCGCCCCCCCGGGCGGGGGCGCGGGGGGGGCGCCCCCCCCCGCCCCCCCGCCCCTTGCTGGTTGTGTTACTCGTCCACGCCTGCGGCGGCGGTGCCAGCGGCAGTGCCACCGAGATCGGCCGGGACGGCGTCCGGAACTTCGACCGGCTTGTCCGAGCCCCGGAAAACGAGCTTGGACTTGTCGATGTCGTCCGGGTCGCCCTCGCAGTCCACCACGACGATCTGACCCGGGGTCAGCTCGTTGAACAGGATCCGCTCGGAGAGGTTGTCCTCGATGTCGCGCTGGATCGTGCGACGAAGCGGACGGGCACCGAGCACCGGATCGAAGCCCTTCGCGGCCAGGTACTTCTTGGCGTTGTCGGTCAGCTCCAGACCCATGTCCTTGTTCCGCAGCTGGCCCTCGATCCGCTGGATCATGATGTCCACGATCGAGAGGATCTCGGTCTGGCGCAGCTGGTGGAAGACGATGGTGTCGTCGATCCGGTTGAGGAACTCAGGCCGGAAGTGCTGCTTGAGCTCGTCGTTGACCTTCTGCTTCATCCGGTCGTAGTTGGACTCGGAGTCCTCCGACTGCTGGAAGCCCAGCGACACCGCCTTGGCGACGTCACGGGTGCCCAGGTTGGTGGTCAGGATGATGACCGTGTTCTTGAAGTCCACGATCCGACCCTGACCGTCGGTGAGCCGACCGTCTTCGAGGATCTGCAGGAGCGTGTTGAACACGTCCGGGTGGGCCTTCTCGATCTCGTCGAAGAGGACCACCGAGAACGGCCGACGCCGCACCTTCTCGGTCAGCTGCCCACCCTCGTCGTAGCCGACGTAGCCGGGAGGGGCACCCACGAGCCGGGAGACCGTGTAACGGTCGTGGAACTCCGACATGTCCAGCTGGATGAGGGAGTCCTCGCTGCCGAAGAGGAACTCGGCGAGCGCCTTGGACAGCTCGGTCTTACCGACACCGGACGGCCCGGCGAAGATGAACGAGCCCGACGGGCGCTTCGGGTCCTTCAGGCCGGCCCGGGTACGCCGGATCGCCTTCGAGACCGCCTTGACCGCGTCCTCCTGGCCGATGACGCGCTTGTGCAGCTCGTCCTCCATGCGCAGCAGGCGCGAGGTCTCCTCCTCGGTCAGCTTGTAGACCGGGATGCCGGTCCAGTTGCCGAGCACCTCGGCGATCTGCTCGTCGTCAACCTCGCTGACGACGTCCAGGTCACCGGCCTTCCACTCCTTCTCCCGCTGAGCCTTCTGGCCGAGGAGCTGCTTCTCCTTGTCGCGCAGCTGGGCGGCGCGCTCGAAGTCCTGCGCGTCGATCGCGGACTCCTTGTCGCGACGCACCTGGGCGATGCGCTCGTCGAAGTCACGCAGGTCTGGCGGCGCGGTCATCCGACGGATCCGCATCCGGGCACCGGCCTCGTCGATCAGGTCGATCGCCTTGTCCGGGAGGAAGCGGTCGGAGATGTACCGGTCGGCCAGGGTCGCGGCAGCCACGAGAGCGGCATCCGTGATCGAGACGCGGTGGTGAGCCTCGTAGCGGTCCCGCAGGCCCTTGAGGATCTCGATGGTGTGGGCCAGCGACGGCTCACCCACCTGGATCGGCTGGAAGCGGCGCTCGAGAGCGGCGTCCTTCTCCAGGTGCTTGCGGTACTCGTCGAGCGTGGTGGCACCGATGGTCTGCAGCTCACCACGGGCCAGCATCGGCTTGAGGATGCTCGCGGCGTCGATCGCGCCCTCGGCGGCACCCGCACCCACCAGGGTGTGGATCTCGTCGATGAACAGGATGATGTCGCCGCGGGTGCGGATCTCCTTGAGCACCTTCTTGAGGCGCTCCTCGAAGTCGCCGCGGTAGCGGGAACCGGCGACGAGCGCGCCCAGGTCGAGCGTGTAGAGCTGCTTGTCCTTGAGGGTCTCGGGCACCTCGCCCTTGATGATCTTCTGGGACAGGCCCTCCACCACGGCGGTCTTGCCGACGCCGGGCTCACCGATCAGGACCGGGTTGTTCTTGGTACGGCGGGAGAGCACCTGCATGACCCGCTCGATTTCCTTCTCGCGCCCGATGACCGGGTCGAGCTTGCCCTCGCGGGCGGCCTGAGTCAGGTTGCGGCCGAACTGGTCCAGCACCAGGCTGGTCGACGGCGCGGCCTCACCCGGCGCGGCGCCCGCCGCGGCAGGCTCCTTGCCCTGGTAGCCGGAGAGCAGCTGGATCACCTGCTGGCGGACCCGGTTGAGGTCGGCGCCGAGCTTGACCAGCACCTGGGCGGCGACGCCCTCGCCCTCACGGATCAGCCCGAGCAGGATGTGCTCCGTGCCGATGTAGTTGTGGCCGAGCTGCAGCGCCTCGCGCAGCGACAGCTCCAGCACCTTCTTGGCCCGCGGCGTGAACGGGATGTGCCCGCTCGGCGCCTGCTGGCCCTGGCCGATGATCTCCTCGACCTGCTGGCGGACGCCCTCCAGGGAGATGCCGAGGCTCTCCAGGGCCTTTGCCGCGACGCCTTCACCTTCGTGGATCAGGCCCAGCAGGATGTGTTCCGTACCGATGTAGTTGTGGTTGAGCATCCGGGCCTCTTCTTGGGCCAGGACGACAACCCGTCGCGCTCGGTCGGTGAACCGCTCGAACATGCCCTCGTGCTCCTCACGTGCCGTGCGCCTTGATGGTCAAGATCTTGGCGGGGCCGGTGCACGAACGTCCAGGACGGGCGTCCGTGCCTCCTTACTCTATCGTCGTTGACCGACTCAGCTGAGGTCGTGTGTCTCTGCTCTGGGTCGGTTCCACGTCGTTTTGAACAACCGTCCGCGCTCAGGAGGTGTTCCGGTAGCCCTGTCGCTACGCGCAGAGCGAAATCCGACTGGCTCGACGGAAGCCCGATCCGGGGTCCGGGAGCGCTCCGGGAAGCCCCGGACGGCGGACCGGCGGTCGCGACGAGTGCCGCGCCCGGCCCCTGGGGAAGGTTGTCCACAGGCTGTGGATAGCTGTTCCACTGGTTGTGGACAACGTCGGTCGGCCCGGAATGCTTCCCGGCCATGAACGGGCACGGCGACGCCACCCGGATATGGCGACGCCGGCCCGGAGAACTCCTCCGGCCCGGCGTCGGTGTCGCCTGCGGTGGCGGCTGACCACCAGGCTGCTGACGGATCAGCGCTTCGCGTGGAACTCGTCCACGATCTCCTGCGGGATACGACCCCGGTCCGAGATGTCCTTGCCGGCCTTCTTGGCCCACTCCCGGATCGCCTTGTTCTGTTCCCGATCGGCGGTCGCGCCACCCCGACCGCGGGCAGCCCGCCCACCGATCACGACACCGCCCCGGCCAACCTTGGTGCCGGCGCCCACGTACGACGCAAATGCATCGCGCAATTTCGCGGCGTTGGCGCTCGACAGGTCGATCTCGTACTGAACGCCGTCGAGGGCGAACTTGACGGTCTCGTCCGCGTCCCCGCCGTCCAGGTCATCGACCAGCTTGTGAATGATCTGCTTGGCCACGTCCCACATTCCTTTCGAGCAGGGTGCTCCTGCTAACGAGAGCACAATAACCCGCGCGCCGCTCGTCGCGTCAATAGGACCCGGTTACGGCTCGGCGTACGCCCGGACGGGACTACTCCTGGCGGACCAACGGGAAGAGGATCGTTTCCCGAATTCCGAGGCCGGTCAGGGCCATCAAGAGCCGGTCGATTCCCATTCCCATACCGCCGGCCGGCGGCATTCCATACTCCATCGCCCGAAGAAAGTCCTCGTCGAGACGCATCGCCTCGTCGTCGCCACGGGCGGCCAACTGCGCCTGGGCGACCAGCCGTTCCCGCTGCACGATCGGGTCGACAAGCTCGGAGTACGCGGTGCCCAGCTCGAAGCCGAGCACGTAGAGGTCCCACTTCTCGGCCAGCCCCGGCTCGCTGCGGTGCGCCCGGGTGAGCGGGCTCGTCTCCTCCGGGTAGTCCCGTACGAAGGTGGGCGCCTGCAGGCCGGGAACGACCAGTTCCTCGAACAACTCCTCGGCCAGCTTGCCCGGGCCCCACTTCGGGTCCACGGCCAATCCCACCTTGTCCGCGTACTCCACCAGGCGGGAGCGTTCGGTGCGGACGGTGACCTCTTCGCCCAGCGCCTCGGAAAGCACACCGAACAACGTCACGGACCGCCACTCGCCGCCCAGGTCGAACTCGCGCCCGTCGGCGTGGGTCACCACCGTCGAGCCGCTCACCGCGATCGCCGCCTGTTGCACGAGATTGCGGGTCATCTCGGCCATCGTGTCGTAGTCGCCGTACGCCTGGTACGTCTCCAGCATCGCGAACTCCGGCGAGTGCGAAGAGTCGACACCCTCATTACGGAAGTTGCGGTTGATCTCGAAGACGCGGTCGACGCCGCCGACCACAGCGCGCTTGAGAAACAGTTCCGGAGCGATTCGCAGATACAGATCGGTGTTCAACGCATTGCTGTGGGTCACGAACGGTCGGGCCGCCGCGCCGCCATGCAGCAGTTGCAACATCGGCGTTTCCACCTCGATGAAGCCCTGCCCGTGCAGTGAATCGCGCAGACTGCGTACCGCGGCGGCCCGGGTGCGCACCATCTCCCGTGCCTGCGGCCGTACAATCAGGTCGACGTAACGCTGCCGGACGCGTGCCTCCTCGGAGAGGGGCTTGTGGGCCACCGGCAATGGCCGTAGCGCCTTGGCGGTCATCTCCCACTGCTGGGCCAACACCGACAGCTCACCCCGGCGGCTGGTGATCACCTCACCGGTCACGCCGACGTGGTCGCCGAGGTCGACGAGGCGCTTCCACGCCTCCAGCCGCTCCGGCCCGACCCGGTCCAGGGAGAGCATCGCCTGCAACTCGGTGCCGTCACCGTCCCGGAGGGTGGCGAAGCAGAGCTTGCCCGTGTTGCGTACGAAGATCACCCGGCCGGTGACCGCTACCTGGTCGCCGGTCGCGGTGTCGGTCGGCAGGTCGGCGTAGGCCGCCCGGACCTGCGCCAGGGTGGTGGTGCGGGGAAAGCCGACCGGGTAGGGCTCGACGCCCTCGGCGAGCATCCGGTCCCGCTTCTCCCGGCGGACCTTCATCTGCTCGGGAAGGTCATCGGCGGGGTCCACTGGCACGGGGTTCTGCTCGGTCACGGCACGCTTCCTCGTCACGGAGATACAGGGGGTCAGGCCCGAGCGTACTCAAGCGGTCCGGAGGTCGTTACGGGATAACCTGCCCGTCATGGCCGATCACACTCACGCCCTGTCGTTCGGTGCCGCCGCGAGTGATTACGACCGGTTTCGGCCACGTTATCCCGAGGCTGCGGTCCGTTGGGCACTCGACGGGCTGAGCGAAGCCCGGGTGGTCGACCTCGCGGCGGGCACCGGCATCCTGACCCGCGCTGTGCTGGCACTGGGTCACACTGTCGTACCGGTCGAGCCCGATCCGGGGATGCGGGCGCAGCTCGCCGCCAGCACCCCGGGCACGACGGCCCTGGCGGGCAGCGCCGAGGCCATGCCGCTGCCCGACTCGGCGGTGGACACGGTGCTGGTCGGGACGGCGTACCACTGGTTCGACCGGGAGCCCGCGCACGCCGAGATCGCCCGGGTGCTCCGCCCCGGCGGCACCTTCGCCCCCATCTGGAACATCCGGGACGGCAGCGTCGACTGGGTGACCGAGCTGGGTCGCATCGCCCACTTCGGGGACAAGTCGACCAGCCAGGTCTTCGGCGAGCGCCCCGACTTCGGCCCCGCGTTCGACGCCGTCGAGAAGCGCGAGTTCACGCACCGCACCACGCTCACGCCGGACGAGGTGCTCGGCATGGTCCGCACCCGCTCGTACTGGCTCACCGCCTCCACCGACGATCAGCGGCGGGTCGAGCGCGAACTGACAGCACTCCTGAACACCCACCCTGCCCTGGCTGGCCGAGACACCATCGAACTGCCGTACCGGACGCTGGTGCTGCGCGCCCGACGGCGCTGACGCCCGCACGAAGGCCGCCCCGACGGCGGCCGGGGTCACAGGTTGCGGTCGTAGACCATCCGCAGACCGATCAGCGTGATCATCGGCTCGTGGTGGGTGATGCTGCGACACTCGTTGATCACCAGGGAGGCGAGGCCGCCGGTGGCGATCACCGCCCGCACCTCGCCCAACTCCTCGGTCATCCGCTCGACGATCCGGTCCACCTGCCCGGCGAAGCCGAAGTACAGGCCGGCCTGGAGGCACTCCACCGTGTTCTTGCCGATCACCGAGCGGGGCTTGGTGGCCTCGACCTTGCGCAGCTGCGCGGCCCGGGCGGCCAGCGCGTCGAAGGAGATCTCGATGCCCGGGGCGAACGCGCCACCGAGGAACTCACCGCGCTCGCTGATCACGTCGAAGTTGGTGGTGGTGCCGAAGTCCACCACGATCGACGGGCCGCCGTAGAGGGTGTACGCGGCCAGGGTGTTCACCACCCGGTCGGCGCCGACCTCCTTCGGGTTGTCGATCGCCAACTGCACCCCGGTCCGCACGCCCGGCTCGACCACGACGCTCGGCAGGTCGGCGTAGTAACGACTGAGCATGGTGCGCAGCGACCGCAGCGCGGCCGGCACCGTGGAGCAGGCGGCCACACCGGTGATCTCGACGTTGTCCCCGGCGAGCAGACCCCGGAACATCAGGCCCAGCTCGTCCGCCGTCGAGCGGGCATCGGTCTTGATCCGCCAGGAGTGCACCAGCTTGTCGCCGTCGAAGGTCGCCAGCACGGTGTTGGTGTTTCCGATGTCGATGCAGAGCAGCACGCACGCAGCCTAGACAACTAGTCGGTGCGCAGGTCCAGCGCGATGTCCAGGATCGGCGACGAGTGCGTCAGCGCGCCCACCGAGAGGAAGTCCACGCCGGTGGCCGCGTACCGGCCGGCCACCTCCAGGGTCAGCCCGCCGGTCGCCTCCAACTCCGCCCGGTCACCCACCGCGGCCACCGCCCCGGCCAGCACCTCCGGCGTCATGTTGTCGCAGAGCAGGAAGTCCGCACCGGCCTCCACCGCCTCCACCGCCTCGTCGACGGTGGTCACCTCGACCTGCACCGGCACCTCCGGGAACGCCTCCCGGACCCGCCGGTAGGCAGCAGTGATCCCCCCGGCCGCCAGCTTGTGGTTGTCCTTGATCATGGCCACGTCGTAGAGGCCCATCCGCTTGTTGGTGCCACCGCCGGCCCGCACCGCGTACTTCTCCAGCGCCCGCAGGCCCGGCGTCGTCTTGCGGGTGTCCAGCACCATCGCCTTCGAGCCGGCCAGCGCGTCCGCCCAGGCTCGGGTATGGGTGGCCACCCCGGACATCCGGCAGAGCAGGTTGAGTGCCGTCCGCTCGGCCGTCAGCAGCAGCCGGGTCGGGCCGGTCACCGTCGCCAGCACGTCGCCGCGGGCCACCCGCTCACCGTCGCGGGCCAGCACCGACACCTCGACGGTACGACCGAAGCCAGTCACCTCGCCCACCAGCTCGAACACGGCGGCGGCCACCGCCATCCCGGCCAACACCCCGTCCGCGCGGGCCACCAGGTCGGCGGTGTCGGTCTGTTCCGCCGGAATGGTGGCCACGCTCGTGACGTCCAGGAAATCCGGGCCCAGATCCTCGACCAGCGCGCCCTCGATCACCTGCCGTACGTGCGCCGGATCCAACCCGGCCGCCCGCAACGCCGTCTCCGTCGACTCCGTCATGACGATGTCCCCTCCCACTGTTGCGTCACCCGGCCCTGCGCCCCGACCGCCCCGACCAGATGGCCCAGCCACCGTTCGTCGGCCGTCGGGAAGTCCTCCCGCCAGTGGCAGCCCCGGGTCTCACCACGGGCGTACGCGGCGGCAACCAGCGTCGACGCCACGGTGAGCAGGTTCGTCGCCTCCCAGTCGGCGGTCCTCGGCCGGCCCCGGGCAACGCCCAGCTCGGTCAACGTCCCGGCCGTTCCGGCCAGCGTCGCCGCGAATCGGAGCACCCCGGCCCCCCGGGTCATCGCCCGTTGCAGGGTCGGTGTCACCTCCGCGGGCAGCACCCAGCCCGTCCCGCCACGCCAGGCACCGGTCTCCGCCGGCTGGGCCTGCTCGGGCAGGCCGGCCGCGATGTCCTCGGCGATCCGCCGGGAGAAGACCAGACCCTCCAGCAGCGAGTTGCTGGCCAGCCGGTTCGCGCCGTGCACGCCGGTGCAGGCGACCTCGCCGCAGGCGTACAGGCCGGGGATGGAGGTACGGCCGCGCAGATCGGTGCGGACCCCGCCGGAGGCGTAGTGGGCGGCCGGCGCCACCGGGATCAGATCGGTCGCCGGGTCCACGCCGATCGCCAGGCAGGACGCCACGATGGTGGGGAACCGGCCGGCCAGGAAGTCGCCGCCCAGGTGCCGCGCGTCGAGGAAGACGTGGTCCGCGCCGGTGGCCAGCAGCACCCGGTGGATGCCCTTGGCCACCACGTCCCGGGGTGCCAGCTCAGCCAACTCGTGCTGGCCCACCATGAACCTCTTGCCGTCCGCGTCCACCAGGTACGCGCCCTCGCCGCGCAACGCCTCCGAGACCAGCGGCTGCTGCGCGTGCCCCGCCCCGGGCACCCCCGCGCCGGACGGGGTGATCAGGGCAGTCGGGTGGAACTGGACGAACTCCACGTCGGTCACGGCCGCGCCGGCCCGCAGCGCCAGCGCCACCCCGTCCCCGGTGGAGACCGCCGGGTTGGTGGTGGCCGAGAAGATCTGCCCCATGCCGCCGGTGGCGAGCACCACGGCACGGGCCAGCAGCGCGCCGACGCCGTCCTCGCTGCCCTCACCCAACACGTGCAGGGTGATCCCGCAGGCCGGGCCGAGCCCGTCCGGACCGTCGCCGGGCGCGCGCAGGAGATCCAGCACGAGGGCGTGCTCGACCAGCCGGATCCACGGGTCGCGCTGCACAGCGGCGTGCAGGGCCCGCTGCACCTCCGCGCCGGTGGCGTCGCCGCCGGCGTGCACGATCCGGTCCGCCCGGTGCCCGCCCTCACGGGTCAGCATCAGCGAGCCGTCCGGGTGCCGATCGAACTCGGCGCCGATCCGCATCAGCTCACGGAGCCGGGTCGGACCCTCCTCGACCAGCACCCGGACCGCCGCCGGGTCGCACAGCCCGACCCCGGCGACCTCGGTGTCCCGGGCATGCGCCGCCGGGGTGTCGGCCGGGTCGAGCACGGCGGCGATGCCGCCCTGCGCCCACCGGGTCGAGCCGTCGTCAATGTTGACCTTGGTGACCACAGTGACGTGCAGACCGGCCTCACGCAGGTGCAGCGCTGCGGTCAACCCGGCCACGCCGGAACCCACCACGATCACGTCGGTGGTCTCCACCCAGCCGGGCGCGGGCGCGGCCAGCAGCGCGGGTAGGGCAGGCAGGTCGACGGTCGGGAGGTCCATCCCCCCAGTCAACCCGAACCATCCTCGCCCGGGGCTGCGGGGGCGGGACGAGTGTTTTGGGCGACCCCGTCCGGCGCGCGCCACGCCGCGCCGACCGTCAGGCCGTGGTCACTTCGTCCGGACCGGCAGACCAGCCGGGCCCGCGCCCTTCAGCGAGGCGGCAACCGTACGGTCGCTGAGCCACAGGTAGCAGCGGACGCCGCGATCACCGACCTTCCAGCGCCCCGCCCCCGGCGGGCGGACCACCACACCGCTGCGGAAGCGCAGCTTGGTGTCGTCCGGTACGCCCGCGTACCGGGCCAGGACGCTACGACAACCCGTGTAGAGCGGCAGCCAGTCGGCGTCCCGGGTCGGGTACGCCAGGTCCGGTGCGCGCCACACCCCGACGAACTCGGCGTCGTGCTGTGTGCCGCACTCCACCGGGGTCAGCGTCTGCACACCCCGGCCGGCGCCACCGCGGGTCTGCTGGCAACCGAGGCGCAGCCCGGTGGGGCCCTTCAACGCGTCCCGCAGACTGCCCGACCGGACCACCACCGTGGCTGCCGCCTCGACAGTGGTCAGCTCTGTGAGGTCGCAGCGGAACCACCGGGAACCCGCCGCCCACCCCGGCCCGTTGGGCAGCGCCACTGACAGCCGCAGCCGGCCGGACCGCCAGTCGTCACCCACGTAGCCGGTCGCCCGGGTGTCGCACTCGGCGAACGCACCCCGCAACTCGGCCGAACCACCCGCCGGAGCGGCCGTCCGCTCGGCCGGGAACGCCCCGACGTGCACGGTCTCCAGGCGGTGCGGCCCGGCGCAGTCCACCGGCTCATAGCTGGCCAGGCTGACCAGATCGGTGAAGTCGGCGGTGTGACACACACCGGCGGCCGGGGTGAACGCCGACGGTGCCGGCAACGCCGCCCAGTCGTCGGTCAGATCACCGTCCAGGCCGCCGGACCCGGCACAGCCCACCAGCAGCACGGCCGTCACGGCAGCGGCGAACAGGGTCGTCATGGCACGGCGCATCGCGGCCTCCCCCAGCCACCGACCGGCTTCCGCCAGCGTGCCCAGGGTAACCGGAAATGACCTTCTGGTGACAGACCGGAATCGCGGTACGCGGGATCAGACTCCGGACACGGCCAACGGGCTGGGCACCGGGCTACCGGCCGTCCCAGGCGCCACCGCAGCCGGATCGGTACCCAACTCGATCACGCGGTTGTCGGCGTCGACGTGCACGACCCGTGGCCGGTAGGACCGGGCCTCGGCATCGTCCATCTGCCCGTACGAGATCAGGATGACCAGGTCGCCGGGGTGCACCAGGTGCGCGGCGGCACCGTTGATGCCGATCACGCCGCTGCCCCGCTCGCCCGGGATCACGTACGTCTCCAGCCGGGCGCCATTGGTGATGTCCACGATCGCCACCTGCTCGCCGGGGAGCAGGTCGGCGGCGTCGAGCAGATCCTCGTCCACAGTCACCGAACCGACGTAGTGCAGGTCGGCCTGGGTCACAGTGGCTCGGTGGATCTTCGACTTGAGCATGGTCCGCAACATCGGAGTGGCCTTTCGCGGTATCGGTGGAGGGTGGTACGGCCGGGTCAGGGACGCGGGGCAAGGCGGATCGCCGCGTTGTCGATCAACCGGGTGGCGCCCACCCAGGCGGCGATCACCAGCCGGGCCGGCCCGGTCACCGGCCCCGGTTCCAACTCGGGATCGGTGAGCACCAGGTAGTCGAGGCGGGCACCGGGCGTACCGGCGCCGAACGCGGCGTGCGCGGCGGTCAGCACCGCCCCCGCGTCCAGGCCGTCGTCGGCGGCTTGCGCGCCGGCCCGCAGCGCGGCGGACAGACTCAGCGCGGCGGCCCGCTCCGGCTCGCTCAGGTAACGGTTGCGGCTGGAGAGCGCCAGCCCGTCCGGCTCCCGAACGGTCGGCACGCCGACCACCTCGACCGGCACGTCCAGGTCGCGGGTCATCCGCCGGACCAGGGTGAGCTGCTGGTAGTCCTTCTCGCCGAAGAATGCCAGGTCCGGCCGGGTGAGCTGGAGCAGCTTCAGCACCACAGTGAGCACGCCGTGGAAGAAGCCGGGGCGGCTGGCCCCCTCCAGCTCGGCGCCGAGCGGGCCCGGATCGAGGCGTACGCGGGGCTGACCGTCCGGGTACATGTCCGCCACCGACGGGACGAAGACCATATCGGCGCCCGCCCGCCGGCACACCTCCAGGTCGGCGTCGAGGGTGCGCGGGTAGCGGTCGAAGTCCTCGTTCGGCCCGAACTGCAACGGGTTCACGAAGACCGTAACCAGCACGTGGTCGGCCTGTTCCCGGGCCGCGCGCAGCAACGTCTCGTGCCCGGAGTGCAGCGCGCCCATGGTCATCACCACCCCGACGGTGCCCTTCAGCCCGGCCCGGGCCTCGGCCAACTCGGCGCGCGTATGCACCACCTGGGTCATGCCGCCACCTCCCGACCGCTGTCGGCCAACACGCCGAGCAGCGACTGTGCGTCCACCGGCCGCAGCCGGCCGGCGGCGATCGCCCGGTCGGCGGTACGACGGGCCAACGCCAGGTATGCGGGAACGGACTCCGGTGCGGTGGCCGTCAACCGGGCCAGGTGCCGCTGCACGGTGCCCGCGTCGCCGCGGGAGACCGGGCCGGTCAACGCGTCGTCGCCGAGCCGCAGCGCGTTCTCCAGGGCGGCCCGCAGCAGCGGGGCGAGCACCTTCTCCGGCCGGGACACCCCGGCGTCCCGCAACCGGTCGGTCGCCTCGTTGACCAGAGTCACCAGGTGGTTCGCGCCGTGGGCCAACGCGGCGTGGTAGAGCGGACGATCCGACTCGGCCACCCACTCGGGCACGCCACCGAGGTCGGCGACCAGGCGGGCAGCCAGCGGACGCAACTCCGCCGGGGCGGTCACCCCGTACGAGATGCCGTCCAGCCGGGCCAGGTCGTCCGGCGTACCGGTGAAGGTCATCGCGGGGTGCAGGGCGAGCGGCCGGGCGCCGGCCGCGACGGCCGGCCCCAGCACGGCCAGGCCGTGCGCTCCCGAGGTGTGCGCGACGATCTGGCCCGGGTGCAGCGCACCCCGCTCCGCGAGGTCGGTCACCACACCGGCCAGTTTGTCGTCCGGCACCGCGATCAGCAGCAGGTCGGCGGCGGCGTGGGCCACGGCGGTGACCGGGCGGCGAGGCACCTCGGGCAACAGCAGGGCGAGGCGGGCGCGGCTGGCTCCGGAGCTGCCGGAGACGGCAACCACCCGGTGCCCGGCGGCGGCGAGCGCGGCGCCCAGCACGGCGCCGACCCGACCGGCGCCAACGACACCGACGGTGAGCAGACGGGAGGTGGCGCGGGCGCCGGGAACGGCGCTATCCCGCGAGACGACGGGCCCGGTTGGGCCGGCCGGACGCGGGCGCAACGGTGCGCTCATGACGACGATCCAGTCCTCGAGAAGGGGTACCGGTCGATCGCAAGTATGCGCCCGGCCTACCGAACCCGGACAAGCATGTGTGAAAACCTTCACCACCCCCGGAAGTGCCCTCCGCCACCGTCCCCGACCACCGCAGAAGCGCCCCCACCAGCGCGTTCCCGCGACCAGCTTGATCAAGTGATGAAAAATAGGCACCCGGATCGTTTCTGACCTACTTTTCATCACCTGATCACCGCATGCCGCACCCTGGACCTGGAGTGACCTGATGTCGATCGCCTGGCGAGACGCGATGAGCCGGGCCCTCTACGGGCCGGGCGGCTTCTTCGTCGCCGACACCGGGCCGGCCGACCACTTCCGCACCAGCGTGCACGCGTCCCCGGCCTTCGCCACCGCCCTGCTGCGCCTCGTCACTGAGGTGGACGCCGCCCTCGGCCACCCCTCGCGACTTCACGTGGTCGACGTGGGGGCTGGGCGTGGGGAACTGCTGCAAAGCCTGCTGGGGCTCGTCGCTTCCGCACCCGCCGTCGGGGTTGCGGTGGGGGTTTCCGGGGAGCCCACCCGCTCCGGGCGGTCAGGCTTGATCCCTGCGCGGGCGGGCTCCCCGGAAACCCTGACTCCCACGGCCTCCGTCCGTCGGTCGCCCGACGAGCCGTCGTCGGTCGCCCCCCGTACGTCGCTGGCGGAACGGATCCGCTTCACAGCCGTCGAGTACGCGGACCGCCCCGAGAACCTGCCCGAGGAGATCAACTGGACAGCCGAGATCCCCGACAGGATCACCGGAGTGCTACTCGCCACCGAATGGTTGGACAACGTCCCGCTGGACGTCGCAGCACACACCGAGGACGGCTGGCGATACCTGCTCGTCGATCCCAAGAGCGGTGCCGAATCAGTTGGCGAACTGGTCAGCCCCGATGATCTCGACTGGCTCACCACCTGGTGGCCCGGCCCCGAAACCCCCCACAGCAACCACAGACGAGCCGAGATCGGCCGGACCAGGGACGAAGCCTGGGCCGACGCGGTGAGGAAGATCAGCCGAGGGCTGGCAGTGGCAGTCGACTACGGGCACCTGCGGGAGAGCAGGCCGGTGAACGGAACGTTGACCGGGTACCGGGGTGGGCGGCAGGTACCTCCGGTGCCGGACGGGTCGAGTGATGTCACCGCGCACGTGGCAATGGATTCGGTGGCCTCCGCTGGTGCGGCGGTCGCCCGGTGCGCGTACTCCCTGGTCTTGCAGCGGGAGGCGCTGCGGGCGCTCGGGGCCGACGGCGGGCGACCACCGCTCAGCCTGGCCGGCACCGACCCGGTCGGCTACGTGCGGGCGCTGGCCGCCGCGTCGGCGGTGGCCGAACTGACCGACCCGGCCGGGCTCGGCGGGCACTGGTGGTTGCGCCAGCCGGTCGGCATCCCGCTCGGGCCGGCCGTGGCACGATGACGGGCATGACCACCGACGCCGGGGACCTCCGTGAACTGACCGTCGGCACCGGGGCCGGGCTGATCGCCGGCACCGGTGATCAGCAGCTCGGCACCGACATGGTGCTGAACATCGGCCCGCAGCACCCCTCCACCCATGGTGTGCTGCGATTGAAGCTGGTGCTCGACGGCGAGCGGGTGGTCGCCTGTGAACCGATCGTCGGTTACATGCACCGGGGCGCGGAGAAGCTCTTCGAGGTGCGTGACTACCGGCAGATCATCGTGCTGGCCAACCGGCACGACTGGCTCTCGGCGTTCTCCAACGAGCTGGGTGTGGTGCTCGCTGTGGAACGCCTGATGGGCATGGAGGTGCCGGAGCGGGCCACCTGGCTGCGGATGGCCCTCGCGGAGCTGAACCGGGTGCTGAACCACCTGATGTTCCTCGGCTCGTACCCGTTGGAGATCGGGGCGATCACGCCGATCTTCTACGCCTTCCGGGAACGCGAGACCATCCAGGCGGTGATGGAGGAGGTCTCCGGCGGTCGGATCCACTACATGTTCAACCGGGTGGGTGGCCTCAAGGAAGAGGTGCCGTACGGGTGGACCGGACGGGCCCGCGCGGCGATCGGCGAGGTACGCCGCCGGTTGCCAGACCTGGACCACCTGATCCGGCGTAACGAGATCTTCCTGGCCCGTACCGTCGGCGTGGGTGTGCTGTCCGCCGCGGACGCCGCCGCGTTCGGCGCGTCCGGCCCGGTGGCCCGCGCGTCCGGGCTCGACCTGGACCTGCGCCGCGACGACCCCTACCTGGCCTACGACGAGCTGGACGTGCCGGTGGTCACCAAGACCGCCGGCGACTGCCACGCCCGTTTCGAGGTGCTGCTCGACCAGGTGTACGCGTCACTGGACCTCGCCGAGCAGTGCCTCGACCGGGTGGACCGGCTGACCGGGCCGATCAACACCCGGCTGCCGAAGGTGCTCAAGGCGCCGGAGGGGCACACGTACGCCTGGACGGAGAACCCGCTCGGCATCAACGGCTACTACCTGGTGTCGCGGGGCGAGAAGACGCCGTGGCGGTTAAAGCTGCGCACCGCCTCGTACGCGAACGTGCAGGCGTTGGCCACCCTGCTCCCCGGCTGCCTGGTCCCGGATCTGATCGCGATCCTCGGTTCGATGTTCTTCGTGGTCGGCGACATCGACAAGTGACCCGAGCCGCCTGACCGGTCACCGCCAGCGGTCGGTGGGTGGCGCGCCGCCGGCACGCGGCACGTCGTCCTGCGGCGGGTAGCCGTAGCGCTCGTCGACCCGCCGCCGGCCGGTCCGTTCCGGCGCGGGTTCCGCCTGGTGGCCGCGTTGGCGCGGTGGGCGCCACTCGTCCGGCACCGGCACACCGCCCACCGGCAGCGCGGGCCTTCCCGGCTCGACCCGTCGACCACCGTCGTGGCGGCGGGGTTCTTCATACCGGCCGGCGGCCTCGTGGCGGCGCGGCTCCTCGTAGCGGCCGGCGTCCTCGTGGCGGCGCGGTTCCTCGTGACGGCGCGGTTCCTCGTGACGGCGCGGTTCCTCGTAGCGGGCGGCGTCCTCGTCACGGCGCGGCTCCTCGTGACGGACGGCGGCCCAGCGGTCGGCCACCCGGTACTCGGTGCCGGTGGCGTCGGCGTGCACCTCGGCCCGACGTTCGCCGACCCGCAACTCGCGACCGTTCTCGTCGTCGCGGACGGCGGCCCACCGGTCACCGGCCCGCAACTGCGACCAGTACTCGCCGGTGTCGTCGGCCCGCAGCGGCGGCCCGGGCTGCGGTGCGGCGGCCCCCGTCCGGTCGCGCTGCTCCGACCAGCCCCGGTCGTCAGGGCTGTCCCAGGATTCCGCCGCCGGTCTCTCCGGGGTGCGGTGTGACCGGGCCGCCGGGGCGGGCTCGTCGGGCTGGGCGTAGGCGTCACGCCGATCGGTCCACTCCGGTTCGTCGCGGCGGCCCGTCCAGCCCGGCTCGTCGCCGTACCCGGCCCTGGGGTGCTGCTCCGGCTCGCTCCTCGCCCGGCCGGACGGCCGCGGGGGCTGATCGGCGTCGCCGCGGGTCCACTCCTGCGCGGGTGCGGTCCACTGACCGGCGTACCCGCCGCCGTAGCGCCCGGCCGGCTCGGCCGGGCCACCGTCCACCACCGTGTGCCGGGTGGTGACGTGCACGGTCTCGGTGTGTCGGACCACGCCACCCGGCCGGTGCGCGGCCTCGGGGCGGTCGTGCTCCCGGGGACGGGCCGAGCCGTACGCGGTGGCGGCCGGCCGTTCCCCGCCGTACATCCCGGCGGCGGCCGGCGGCTCGGGGGCCTCCCGGGCGTACGCCGGCTCGTCGTCGTCCGCGTGCTCGGGGCGCCCCCACCGGGGCGCGTCGTCGGGGCCGGACACCCGGGCTCGGCCGGCCGGCGCGTCGCCACGGTTACGGGCCACCGGCGTGTCGTCCACCGGCGGCTCGACGGCAGCCACCCGCGCCCGTCCGGCGCCCGCCGGCTCGACAGTGGGGGCGGCACCGGCGAGGGCGGCACCGCTGGCGTCGAGACGGCGGCGCACCGCGGCGATCCCCTCGTGGGCCCGTTGCGCCTGGTCGAGGGCCTGGTTACCGCGCTGGGCGGCGGCCACGATCTCGCCGCGCAGCTCCCGACGCAGTTCCTCGATCTCGTCCAGCAATTCGTCGGTCCGCGCCGAGGCGCCCTCGCCGTCGGGCCGCAACGCGATGGAGAGGCCGATCAGCACCACCGCGAGGATGGCGAGCACCGCGGCGAAACGCAGCGGGCCATTGCCGTCGGCCACCAACAGGATCAGCGCCGCCACCGGCGCGAGAGCGACGCCCGCCCAGAAGAGCATGGTCAGCAGCAGTGGTTGACGCCGGGCGTCAGAGGTGGCCGGGGCTGGCATGGATGTGCAGCCTACCCACGATATCCACCGGAGGGAACGGGGTCCCCGGGACGTGCGGACGCCCCCGCCCGGTCGGGGGCGGGGGCGTCCTCAGCACGTGCGGAAAGGGCTCAGCTGGTGGCGAAGGCGCCATCCGAGGAGAAGATCAGACCCACGCTGATCGAGCCGTCGCGCAGCCCGCTCTTGGTCAGCGGCCCGCCCTGGTCCAGGGAGGAGAACTTGCCGACCGACAGCCCGTAGGTCTTCTCCAGGCCCGGCTTGCAGAACGGACGCTGCTCGCACTCCGGCGGGCCACCCAGCACTGTCGCGCTACCGGAGCACTTCGCGGCCAGCTCGGAGAGGGTCCGCACGCCGTACTTGTCGGCGAATGCCTGGGTCACCGCGAAGGCGTTCTGGTCCTGCGCGGCGGCCGGGGTGCCGAAGGTGAGGCCGGCCTTGTCGCCCTCGGCCTTCAGCGCGGTCACCGTCGTGTTGACGTCCGGCGAGGAGATCGGCTGGGCGTTCTGGCCGTTGGCCTTGGTGTTGAGGAACTCGGCCATGGTCGCCGCGTACTCCGGGACGACCTGGATCTCGCCCTTCTCCAGGGCCGGCGCGTAGAGCTCCCGGTTGCCGATCTGCTGCACCTTGACCTGGTAGCCGGCGGCGGTGAGCGCGATCCGGTACAGCTCGCCCAGGATCTGACTCTCGGCGAAGTTGCCAGCACCCACGGTGATGTCACCGCCCGGCCCCTTGGCGATGCCCGCGGTGAGGTTGTTCGCGCTGGCGAACTCCTCGGCCGCCACCTTGGGGGTCTTGCGGTCCTCGTTGACGGCCTTGTTGAGCTGGATCAGCTTCGGGGTGTCGAGCGCGGCGGAGACCTTGTCCAGTGCGGCGATCAGCTGCGGATTCGCCGCCTTGCTGTTGACAGCGGGAATGACGTTGTCGGAATTCTGGAGCTTCTTGTCGTCCTGCAGAGCGATGAGCTGCTGGCCGGCAACCGGGGCGCACCCGGCGCCGGAGGCGCTCGTCTGGGGTGCGTCGGTGCCGGACGAGCCGGCGTCACCGCAGCCGGTGAGGAGTGCTGCCCCGGCGACAGCGCTGACCGCCCCGATCGCCAGACGTGTACGTGCGCGCATGTGCCCGCCTTCCGTGTCCCGGCGCGGCCCGTTCCGGGCCGGCCGCGTGTCCGACGGGCGATCCTGACTGTCGGCCGCCCGCGAATGTCCACCCAACATGCTCCGGAACCGACCGACAACTTGGGATGGACTTCGTCACCCCATCGTCACCGATTTGACGGGCGTGGGTCGTCAGCTCGCCGCGCTCTCATCCGGACGGGTCAGGCGCTCCCGGTGGCGTCGGCGGCCCGGGGCCGCCCGAGGCGCTGCCGCCCGCGCCGCAGCGGCTTGGGGGTGACCAGCCGTTCGACGCCGCCGAGGACCACCTCGGCCAGCAACGCGAGCCCGGCCACCAGCACACCGCCGGCGACGATCTGCCCGCCGCCGGCCGCGATACCGATACCGAAGCCGGTCCGGATGATCTGGCCCAGGCCGCCGCCGTTGACGAAGGAGGCCAGCGCCGCGGTCGCGATCACCTGGACCGCCGCGGTGCGGAAGCCGGCCGCCAGGTAGGGCACCGCGAGCGGCAGCTCCACCCGGCGCAGCAGCTGCCCGCCGGACAGACCCATCCCCCGGGCCGCGTCGCGGGCCTCCGGGTCCACCTGCCGCACCCCGGTGTACGCGTTGGCCAGCAGCGGCGGCACGGCGAAGACAGCCAGTGCCACCACGACCGGTGTCTTCCCGAAGCCGCTGGCGAAGACGACCGGGAGGATGGTCAGCAGCGCCAGGGTGGGGATGGCCAGGGTCGCGTTGGAGATCAGCACCACGAGGCCGCCACCTCGACCGAGGTGCCCCAACCAGAGCCCGAGCGGCCAGGCCACCAGGCAGCCGAGCGCCACCGCCAGGGCGGAGATCGTCAGGTGCTCGCCGAGTCGGTCCAGCATGCCGCCGGGGTTGGTCCAGTTCAGTGGGTCGTTGATCCAGGTGATGGCCTGCCCGATCGGGTTTTCCGCGACGGTCACCGTGCCCTCCGGGTGGACCAGGGAGTCACCAGTCGGGCGACCAGGATGAGCAACAGGTCGAGCACGACAGCGAGCGCCACGCAGAGCAGGGCGGCCGTCATGATCTCGGCCTTGTAGAGGTTGTTCTGGAAGCCCGCGAAGATCAACTGCCCGAGCCCGCCGTGCCCGACCAGCACCCCGACCGTGACCAACGCCACAGTCGAGACGGTCGCCAGCCGTACGCCGGTGACGATGCCCGGCAGCGCCAGCGGCAGGTCGATCCGGAACAGCCGCCTCCAGCGGCCGTAACCCATGCCCTCGGCGGCCTCGCGAACCTCCGGAGGCACCTGATTGAGACCGGCCACCACGTTGCGCACGATCAGCAGCAGCGCGTAGAGGACCAGCCCGACCAGCACCGTGGTCGCCCCGGTGCCCAGGTAGGGGGCGATGAACGCGAAGAGCGCCAACGACGGGATGGTGTAGACCACCCCGCTGACAGCGAGGATCGGACCGGCGAGCGGACGGACCCAGTACGCCAGCACTGACAACGGCAGGGCGATCAGCACCGCTATCAACACCGCTCGGCCGGTGAGGGAGGCGTGTTCGCGCACCGCGGCGAGGATCGTGTCAGAGTTGTCCCGCACGTACTGCCAGGAGAACCAGGGGTTACCCGGGTCGGCCCGGTAGCTCAGGCGGAAGGACATACGTGGACGTTACCCCGGAGGCTGCCAGCGTGGCCCAGTCCCCTCGCGCGGCGTCGATCTTCCTGGAGGGCATCCAGAAGCGCTACCCGAACGGCACCGAAGCTGTCCGGGACCTCAGCCTGGAGGTCCGGGCCGGCGAGCTGGTGGTGCTGATCGGCCCGTCCGGCTGCGGCAAGTCGACGGTGCTGCGGATGATCAATCGCCTGATCGAACCGACCGCCGGTCGCATCACGCTCGGCGACGAGGACGTCACGAACGTCGACCCGGTGCGACTGCGCCGTCGAATCGGATACGTGATCCAGAACGTCGGTCTCTTTCCACACCAGACCGTGCGAGCCAACGTGGCCACCGTGCCGGGCCTGCTCCGCTGGCCCAAGGGCCAGACCCGGGCCCGGGTCGACGAGCTGCTCGACCTGGTCGGGCTGGACCCGGCGGAGTTCGGCGGGCGCTACCCGCACGAGCTGTCGGGTGGCCAGCGGCAGCGGGTCGGGGTGGCTCGCGCGCTCGCCGCCGACCCGGTGGTGCTGTTGATGGACGAGCCGTTCTCGGCCGTCGACCCGATCGTCCGGGCCCGCCTGCAGGAGGAGTTCCTGCGCCTCCAGGCCGAGGTGCGCAAGACGATCGTGCTGGTCACCCACGACCTCGACGAGGCCGTTCGGCTCGGTGACCGGATCGCGGTCCTCTCCGAGGGCGGGCACCTGGAGCAGTACGACACTCCAGCCGCACTGCTCGGCGCACCCGCCACTGCGTTCGTACGCGAGTTCGTCGGCGCCGACCGGGGCATCCGCCGGTTGGCGGTCACCCCGCTCGACCGGGAGGCGCTGGAGCCGGTGCCCGAGGACGCCGCACCGGACCTGCCCACCGTCGCTGTCGACGGCTCGGCGTACGACGCGTTGGCGGTCCTGCTCACCTCGGGCCGGGACCGGCTCCTCGTGACCGACGCCGGCCGGCCGGTGGGCGCGCTCAGCCGACAGCGCCTCCTCGACCTCGGCCGCCCGACCAGCTGACCCCCTGGCCGGGGCAGGTACGACCGTCGCGCCCGGCCGGGTCAGGCGCGACCGCCGAGGCTGGCGATGCCGATGATCCACCCGGTGAGGAAGCCGTAACCGGCACCGGTGCTGGCGTCCTGCAGGGCCCCCAGCAGTGACGGTGCCGGGCCGAGCAGCGCCGCCAACACGGCGGCCAGCCCGCCAGCCAGCACGTACGCGGCCCAGCCGGAGAAGAACTGGCTGACCGGGCCGGGCACCCGGGCGACCTGAGCGGCGGGCAACAGGTAGAGCAGCGCCACCGCGAGGACCACCAGCAGCACGGCTCGCAGGTCGGCGGCGAACAACCCGCCGGCCTGCCCGTCCGCGTCGAGCCGCCAGGCTGGCCAGGCGAGCAGGCGCGCGTAGAACGCCCCGCCCGACTCCGGGTCGGTCAGCGTGACGGCCCAGCCGGTGTACGCCGGACTGCCGCAGATCCCGACCAACAGCAACACGGCGAGCGCGCCGGTGCCGGCGGCCGTGCCGTAGCGGCTGACCGGGCCGGAACGGTGGATGAGCGACGCGATCCGCCCAGGCCCCGAACCGGTGGCTCGGACGGACCTGGGCTGCCCCGAGCGGCTCAGTGCTTCATCAGGTAGTCGATGAATGCGGCCCGCAGCAGCGGCGCCGACTCCTCGTAGCCGTGACCGGTCAGCTCCCGCCACAGCGCGTTGGCCTCGTCGATCGTCGGGCCGATCGAGTTCGGGGCGCCATCCAGCACCGTGGCCTCGTCCGCGTTCGGCAGGTGGCGCAGCACCGACCAGAAGAAGCCCACGTCCCGACGCTCCCGGGCCCGGGCGAACGCCCGCTCCCGCAGCTCCTCGGTGGACAGCGCGTCAAGCTCCTCGAACGAGGTTCCGCCCGGGGTGGCGGCAGGTGAGTCGGTCATGTCGCCGAGCCTAACGGTCGAGATCAGCTCCGGCTCGGCGGACGCGACGCGGCTCACCGCTCGTCGGTGTCCCACCGTCGCGGGCTGTCCTCCCACCGCGGATCCCGCCACGGGTCGATCGGTTGCGGCGCGGCCTGCGTCGGCAGCGTGGGAGGCCAGTTGTCGACGGACTGCGGCTGCGGCGTGGTCCAGCCCGAGCTGATCGTGCCGTCGCCGACCGGCTCGACCCGCTCAGGGCTGCCCGCTCGGGGCCGCCCGAGCGTCTCGACCAGCCGGGTGGCCAGCAGGCCGACGCCGAGCGCCGCCCCGCCGACCACCCAGTTGCTCAGCGTCCAGCCGCGCTCCGGCGCGTACACCTGAAAGACCGTGACCAGGCCGACCGCCAACAGCGTGCCGAACACACCGCCCCGGCGGCCGTACGCGCTGGTGCCGGCGAGCACTGCCACGCCGATGGCCAGCACCGTCCAGTCCAGCCCCGAGGTGGGCGCCACCGGCCCGGCGTCGTTGGCGGCGAGCAGGATGCCGGCCAGAGCGGCCAACACCGTGGAGACGACCAACGCGACGGCGGTCACCACGGCGGCCACCGCGCCCCGCCGACGGGCCGGGTCGGCGATCGGTCGGTACCGGCCGACGAGCCGGCGGATCGCCCGGATCGCGCCGAACAGCCCACCCAGGACGGCCACCGCGGCGAAGCCGGCGAAGAGGTAACCGGCGCTGCCGGTGGGGTCGTAGTCGCCCTGCACCAGCACGGGCGCCGATCGACGTTCGATGTACACCACCACGGCGGCGGCGCCGGCCAGGCTGGCGGCCCAGCCCGGCACGTGCAGCACCACCACGGCCAGCGCCAGCGCCAGTCCCCCCACCGCGGCGACCGCCACAGCCGGGCCGAGGGACGCCGGCAGGCCCCGGTCACCCTGCTCGGCGTAGTGCAGGGCTGCCGCTACCGCGATCGGGCCGACTGCCAGGTTCGGCGCGGCCGTCCGCAGGCTCAGCCCGGCGGCCAGGGCGAGCAACCCCAGCCCGACCGCGTCGATCAGCAGCGTGCGCAGGTTGCCGTCGCGCACCGCGGCCGGATCCTCCCGCCAGAGCAGCCAGCTCACGGCGGCCAGCCCGGCCAGCAGCAGCAGCTCCCACCCCAGGTGTACGCCGATCCGATCCCGGCCGGGCTCACCGTGGGTGGGATCGTCGAAGACGTTGTCCAGGACAGCGGCCGGCACCCCCGACGAGGGTTCGGCCGACCGGTCCCGGCCCGCTTCTTCGTACCCCATGACGCCGCCTCCCCAGTGGCCGACCGTCCCCAGTCCGGCGCACGGACGGACCCTGGGTGGCCCTTGCTCTCCGATCGCAGGCACCGTACCCGCGACCGCAGCCGGGCGTAACCCCCTGCTCAGCGCTGGCCGGGGCGGTTCTCCCGAGGGTCCTGCTCGCGCTCGTCGTCGGGGCGTTCCGGCACCCGGCAGGAGCGTTCCAACCAGAGCGCGGCGCCGACCAGCGCCAGCGAGGCGAGCAGGCCCCCGACGGCGGCCGGTCGATCGTCCAGGGCGGCACGGGTGGTCTCCACGAAGAGCCAGCCGGTGAGCCCCGCGTAGAAGCCCGCGAAGATCGCGGCGGCCAGCGCCGACGCCTTGGCCAACACCACGAAGCGGGCGACCAACAGCGGATTGACCGGCTCCCGACCCGGCTTGCGCTCGATCCGGCCCCGGGTGTTGACGGCGGCGTACGCCTCCAGCACGGCGAGCCCGGCCAGCGTCACCACCGGCAGCCAGGGCAGCCGGGGAATGCCGCTGTAGTAGAGGGTGCTGATCAGCAACCAGGCCACCGCCGCCGCAGCCAGGCCGGCCACGACCAGGGTCGAGATCCGGGTGGGGCCCATCCGCGACCCGTCCGGGCCCGACCCGCGGGGTGGGGGCTTCGCCTGCGTCATGCCGGCCGGTTCCGCTCGGTCATGCCGTCGACTCTAACGCCAACTCCGGCCGGGGACGCAGTTCCAACGCGTCGTCCGCCGCCGGGCCGGTGGTCAGCAGGTCGGTCAGCCAGCCGTGACCGGGCAGCCGACCGTACGGCTGGATGTCGATCCACGGACGCAGCACGAAGGCGCGCAGGTGCGCCCGGGGGTGCGGCAGGGTCAGCTCCTCCTCGTCGCTGAACACCGGCTCGTCGTCGTCGCCCCAGACCGCGATCACGTCCACGTCGAGGGTGCGCGGCCCGAACCGCCGCTGCGGGTCGCGGACCCGGCCGGCCGCGCGCTCCGCGTCGCGGGCCCGCTCCAGCCAGTCGCGCGGGGTCGCGCTCTCGTCCTGCACGAGGACCACCGCATTGAGGTACGCGGGCTGATCGGTGTCGCCCCACGGTGGAGTCTCGTACACCCCGGAGAGCACGAGCACCGCGTCGCCGAGGGTGGCGACGGCCGTGCGCAGGTGCTCCAGACGGTCGCCCAGGTTGCTGCCGAGCGAGAGGACCGCCCGGGTCACCGGGTACGCGCCCGGGTCATGGTGACGGCCACGTCGGTGAAGGTGTGCGGCACCGGAGCCTCCGGCTTGTGCACGGTGATCGTCGCCGCGTCGACCCGAACGTCTGCCAGGCAGACCGCGAGGAGCCGGTCCGCGAGGGTCTCGATCAGGTTGACCGGCTCGCCGGTCACCACCGCCACCAGGCGTTCGGCCAATTCGCCGTAGTGCACTGTTGCGGTGACGTCGTCGCTGGCCGCGGCCGGGCCGAGGTCCAACTCCAGGACGGCGTCGACCACGAAGTCCTGCCCCTGTTCGCGCTCGAAGTCGTACACCCCGTGCCGACCGCGCGCCCGCAGGCCGGTCAGCTGGATCCGGTCCGCCGTCATCGCCGTACCCCCTGCTCGTGATCGTCTTGCGTCCGCTTGCTGTCGTGCAGCGGCACGGCCAGGCGGGGGCTGCCGGTCGCCGCCCAGACGGCGAGCGCGTCGGCGGTGGCCTGCACGTCGTGCACGCGTACGCCCCAGGCGCCCGCGGCGACCGCCAGCACACTGGTGGCCACTGTGGCCGCCTCCCGCTGGGCGGTCGGTCGCGGCGTGCCGTCCGCGGCGGCGAGCAACCCACCGAGGTACGACTTGCGGCTCGCGCCGAAGAGCAGCGGGTAGCCGAGATCCAGCAACTCCGGCAGGCGGGCGCTGAGTTCCCAGTTGTGCGCGGCCGTCTTGGCGAAGCCGAGCCCGGGGTCGACGATGAGGCGGTCGGCCGCCACCCCGGCGGCCAGCGCAGTGTCGATCCGTTGGGCCAACTCGGCCCGGACGTCGGCCACCACGTCGGTGTAGGTGGCCA
Source organism: Micromonospora sp. NPDC047187 (assembly GCF_040643355.1). Taxonomy (NCBI): domain Bacteria; kingdom Bacillati; phylum Actinomycetota; class Actinomycetes; order Micromonosporales; family Micromonosporaceae; genus Micromonospora; species Micromonospora sp. NPDC047187. The sequence continues at coordinate 137,983 of NZ_JBEYUF010000007.1, read as the reverse complement.
ACTCGCGCATGGCACGGGAGTGCCCACGCCAGTGCATCAGCACCCAGGGGCAGTTCGCGTCGCGGACCACCCGGGCCATGTCCGGGTCGGCCAGGCCACCGGAGACGTCGTTGACCACCGCCGCGCCGGCGGCCAGGGCGGCCTCCGCGACCCGCGCTCGGCTGGTGTCGACGCTGACCGCCACGCCGGCGGCGGTCAGCTCGCGGATGACCGGCAACACCCGCTCGGCCTCGGTCGCGGCGTCGATCCGCTCGGCGCCCGGACGGGTCGACTCGCCACCGATGTCGACCAGGTGCGCACCGGCGTCGCGTAGACGGACGCCGTGTCCGACGGCGGCGTCCAGGTCGGCGTACCGTCCGCCGTCGGAGAAGGAGTCCGGTGTGACGTTGAGGACGCCCATCACCACCGGGCCCGAAGCCCGCACCAGATCGGTCACGACTAGACGGTACCGGTCGCGGCGGCGGCGCCCAGCGACCCGGGTAGGCCCCGCACCACTGCCCCTGACGTGCCGATTAGAACAGGTGTACGATCGGTCATCCGGGCAGTATCGGGCAGCCCCTTCGCGGCTTGTCGCAATCCGGGGCGGCCCGTACGCTTTGGAATTGGCCAGCATCGAGATGGCGAAGCTTGGAGGGGGGGCCGAAGCGGGGGAAAACCGCCCAAACCTCGCCACCCTCCGTGGTGAGTAACGAACACAGGGTCAAGAACGCCATGCCCTGTGGAGCACTTTTCCCGCCAGGCTTGCCTATTGCACCGCCGCGGCACCGCCGGCCGCGCTATGGGGAGGTTCCAGTGATCGCCTTCGAGCTCATGGAGACGGCGTCGTCCGGCGTCGCCCACGCGCTCTCCACCCTGGCGTCGGCTCCACTCGCGGAGCCGGCACCGAAGGGGATCGACACCAACAGTGTCGTCACCTTCTTCGCCAGCAAGATCGCGCCGATCCTGCTCGCCGTCCTGGGCGTCATCTTCATCGGCCGTGCCAGCCGAGGCGAGATCTCCAAGGTGCTGACCAGCTCCGCGATCGCCATCGTCGGGCTCGCCTTCATCGCGGGCGCGGCAACACTCTTCTTCGTCGGCGATTACCTGATCGACCTGATCTTCGAATAGGCGCTTCACCAGATGCGGCTGCGCACCGACGACGACATCTACCGGGCCCGCCTGGTCTACCTCGGGCCGCCCGGTTACACCCTTCCGGTCCACCTGCCCTACGCCCAGTACGGGCTCTTCATGCTGCTGGTCCCCCTCTACATGTTCATCCACTGGCTGTTCACGTTGACGGTCGAGCTCTTCCCAGCCTGGGAGATCGCGCTCGCCATCGTGACCACGTCGTTCATCTTCCGGCACGTCGACCCCGATCGGCCGGCGCGGGTGGTCATCCGCACCGCGCTGACCGACTGGCGACGCACCCGGGAGCCGGCGGTCGAGCAGCGCGATCCGCGCCTGGTCGGCAGCCGGATCAGGATTAGGGAGGAGCTGGCATGACCGGACGTACGTCGAACGGTCCTTCGCAGGACGCGGGCAGGGGTCTGCCGACACTCGCCGAGGCGGTCGCATGAGCCGCTCCTCCACGCCGGGCTCCCCGGCCGGCCGCCCGGGCGCGCCGGCAGGTCACCGTGCGCACTCGTTCGACTACACCGAGGACGAGGACGAGGTTGCCCTCGACCCCGCGCTGGTGACGTCGCCCGGCCACGGTGCCGTCGGCGTCTTCCAGGCACCCCGGCCGGTCCCTCGCCGGACGCCACCGGCCGAGCCCACCGCCGTGTCGGCCGGCGAGAACGCCGACATCGACTCCCCCTTCCTGGACCTCTTCGGCGGCGGGGGGCGACCCACCTCGCCACGAGCCGTCACCGCCGGCCCCAGCACCCGCGAGCAGCCGGCGATCCCGCATCAGCCGCCACCCACCGCCAGCCCGGCACCACCCCGCGCGGTTCCCGAGCTCGAGCCACCGTGGACGCCGGCCGACCCGCCCGGCAACGGTGGCCGACCCGTCGAGCCACGACACGGTGGCGGCCACCCGGCCAGCGAGTCCCGGGTGCCGCACCAGGCCGGCGATCGACGACCGATGCTGCGTCCGCCGGACGAGCCCTACCCGGCCACCGGCGGCGGGTCGCCGTCGGCGACCACCGGTTCCGTCCGCCGAGCCGCCAACACCGTGCCGGGCAGCCGCCCCACAGCGACGTCGCCGGCCCGACCGGCGGCTCAGGCGCCGCCCCAGCCGGCGGTCGCTGCCGGCCGGGCCACGGCTCCGTCGGAGCAGCCGGCCATGATCACGGCTGCGGATCGGCCAGCTCTCGAACGTACGGCGCGCCGGGCCACCGAAGCGGATCGGCCCAGGAGCACCGGCACCGCGGCCACCGGCAAGGAGATCGCCGCACCCCGACAGCGCACGGCGAGCCGACCGGACCGACCGATCAAGCCGACCCGGGTTCGCGCTCCGAAGATCAAATTCGGGGATCGGGATCCGTCTGTCGAGCTGGCCATCACCGAGATCGCCGGCCACCTGACCTTCACGCCGAACACCGTCACCGCCTGGTACTGGCTGCCCGAGGTCCGCTGGGCGTTCCGGCCGGACGCCGAGCGCGAGGCGCTGCTGTCGGCGATCTCCGAGCAGTACGCCGGCCTGGCCGGCTTCCGACTGCACCTGCGCCGCACCACCCGGCCGTTCCCCGCCGACGAGTGGGCGCGCACCATCGACACGCACACCTCGGCGCCACTGCCCGACGTCCCCGGCACCACCGGCTGGGCCGACCACCTGGTCGCCGCCCAACGCCACCTGATGGCGGTCAACCACGCCGAGGGCCAGACCTACCTGGGTGTCACCTTCGCCCGGCGTTCCCTCGGCGACTCCCTCACCGAGCGGCTGCTGCGCACCTTCGGCCGGGGCACCGCCGATGGGGAACGCCGCAAGCTGGGCCGCACCGTGGAACAGTTCGACGAGGTGCTCGGGGCGTTCGGCATGCGCGGCCGGCGGGTCACCGCCCAGGAACTGGAATGGCTGCTCTACCGCTCGGTGGCGCTGTGCATGTCGCCGCCGAGCACCCTCTCCCCCGTCACCGACGGGCGCTGGGAGCGCGGCGACCTGCTCGCCATGACCGAGCAGGTCGAGCGCTACCGCACCCCGTACGGCTCGACGGTCAAGCTGGTCAACCGGATGACCGGCGAGGAGCGGCACGTGGCAGTGCTCGCGGTCGGCCGGATGGAGCCGCTGGAGATCCCGGAACGACACGAGCCCTGGCTGCACTTCCACGAGCGACTGCCGTGGCCGATGGAAATCTCCACCCGCGTCGACATCCTCGGCTCCGGCGACTCCTTCCGCAATCTCGAACACCGGCTGCGGATGATCCGCTCGCAACAGCTCGACTACGCCGAACACGGCATCGACGCGCCCCCGGAGCTGGAGCGACTGGCCAAGCGCGCCCTGGTGATCGGCGACGAGATGACCACCGGCCTGCCGGTCGACTCGGCCCGTGCGCACGGCTGGCACCGGATCGCGGTCGGCGGCCGGACCAGGGAGGAATGCCTGGAGCGGGCCCGCCGGCTCATCCAGCTCTACTCCCGAGAGCTACGCATCTCGCTGCAGCACCCGAAGAACCAGGACTGGCTGGCCCGCGAGTTCATCCCCGGCGAGCCGATCGCCAACACCGGCTACGTGCGCCGCATGCCGGTGCCGTTGCTCGCCGCCGCGCTCCCCCAGGCCGCATCCAACGTCGGCGACCGGCGGGGCGACCTGATCGGCCGAACCGCCGGCACCTGCCGCCGCCCGGTCTTCCTCGATCTGCACTTCCCCATGGAGGTCCGGGAACGCTCCGGGCTCGCGGTCTTCGTCGCCGAACCGGGCGGTGGCAAGTCCACACTGCTCGGCGCCCTGGGCTACCTGGCCGCCCGCCGAGGTGTCCAGGTGACCCTGCTCGACCCGTCCGGCCCGTTGGCCCGCCTCTGCGCGATGCCCGAGCTGCGGCCGTACTCCCGGGTGTTGAACCTGACCGGCTCGGAGCACGGCACCCTGGCGCCCTACTCGCTCATCCCGACGCCGCTGCGCTCCGAGTTCGGCACCGGGGCCGCCGGCGACCGGGAATTCGAGATCGCGGTCTCCAACGCCCGAGCCGAGCGGCGGATGCTGGTCCAGGACATCTGCATGATGCTCGTCCCGCCGCAGGTCGCCAGGGAGGCGTCGACCGCCACCCTTTTCCGGCACGCGGTCCGCCAGGTCCCCGCCGAGGAGACCTCCACCCTTGACGACGTGGTGAGCTGCCTCGGGCGGCTCGACGACGACGCCGGCAAGGAACTGGCCAACCTCCTGCTGGACACCGCCGAGATGCCACTGGCCATGCTCTTCTTCGGCCGACCGCCGGATGGGCTGCTCGGTGCCGACGCGGCACTCACCGTGATCACCATGGCCGGGCTACGGTTGCCCGACCTCAAGATCGAACGCGAGTACTGGTCGGCCGAGGAAGCACTGGCCCTGCCGATGCTGCACACCGCGCACCGGCTCGCCGTCCGGCGCTGCTACGGCGGCTCGATGTCGTCCCGCAAACTCGTCGGCCTCGACGAAGCGCACTTCATGGAAGGCTGGCGGTCCGGGCGCTCCTTCCTGGTCCGACTCGCCCGCGACTCCCGCAAGTGGAACCTGGCCGCACTGGTCGCCTCCCAGAACCCCAAAGACATCCTCGGCCTCGACGTGCAGAACCTCGTCTCCACCGTCTTCGTCGGTCGCATCGCCGAGGACGCCGAGATCGCCTCCGAAGCGCTACGGCTGCTGCGGGTGCCGGTGAACGACGGGTACGAAGCCACCCTCGCCTCGCTCTCCGCCGCCGACACCAGCTCGTCCAGCCGGCTCGGCTTCCGCGAGTTCGTGATGCGCGACGTCGACGGCCGGGTGCAGAAGGTTCGCGTCGACGTCTCGTACGTCGAAGGGCTGCTGGACCACCTCGACACGACGCCCGCAGCGATCGCCGCGGCGGCCGGAGTCCTGCCGAGCATCCCCCTGCCGGATCTGGAGGCGTGACATGGCTAGGGCCTGGGCAAGGACTGCGTCGTTCCTGCTCGCCCTTGGCGTACTGGCCGGGGCCACCCTCACCTGGCCGCTGATCGGTGCAGAGGCCGCAGCCGCCGCACCGCCCGCCGCCCAGGCCCGCGCCGACCTCTGCACGACCGCCGAATGGCAAGCCGACTTCCGCGCCTGCGTGGCAAAGCTAGAAGCGGTCGCCGACGACCAGGTCACTTGTCGCAACGCACCAACCCCGGGTACGCCTGACTCCGGGCTCGCCGGCTGGTTCGCCGCCGCGCCACCGACGGAGGCTGCGAATGGAGTAGCTGGTCGGTACAGCCTCTATGGCTACGGTGGCTACAGCTATAACACCTATGATGTCGACGGTGGCTGCGCCTCAAGCGTGCTTCATCCGGACTACAAGTTCACCACGACGATCGCCAATGGCGAGTTCATGGCCGCCACGGCGATCATCGGCGCATCAAATGCGCTCCGAGAGCGCGCCTGGGACCCCGGTTCGATGTGGGGATGGGCTGACCCGCTTGTCGAGCAGGCGACCAAGGCCGTGTACCAGAAGGTGTTCAGCGTCTTCGGCATCGTCACCCTGTGTGTGGTGGGGCTCTACCTACTCTGGCGGTCCCGCCAGTCAGACATGAGCAATGCGATGACCACCGCGGGCTGGGCGCTGCTGGTGATGGTCGCGGTCACGGCACTGGCCGCTTGGCCGGTCAAGTCAGCAAACATCGCCGACGGGGCACTTGTCACCAGCCTCGGAGTGGTGCATGACGCCGTTGGGCCGCAGGCTAAGGAGCCGGACCCGGGGCGGTGCATCGATCCTGACCGCTGCAAGGACCTACGAGCCCCTGCCGTCCGAGCAAGCGACACCGCTACCGAGACAATGCTGTACCGGAACTGGCTCCGGGGAGTGCTCGGCTCGGCCGACAGTGAGACCGCCCGTAAGTACGGTCCGGCACTCTACGACGCGAAGGCACTTTCCTGGGAGGAGGCCGAGAAGCTACGCGCCAACCCGGCCACTCGGCCAGCGACGATCAAGGCAAAGCAGCAGCAGTGGGCGCGGGTGGCCCAGCAGATCAAGGCCGAGGATCCAGAGGCGTACGAATATCTCCAGGGCATACGCGATATGGATCGGGTCGGCGCAGGGTTCATCGCCGTGCTCGCGGCCCTACTATTTGCGATGTTCGACCTGACCGCGTCGCTACTGGTCCTGCTGGGTTTCCTGATCTTCCGGTGGGCGGTGATCGCGGCACCCATCCTGGGCACCATCGGTCTACTGCGGCCGGCCAGCGCCGGTCTGCGGCGGTTGGCGAACGCTGTGGTCGCCGCGCTGTTCAACATCGCCATCTTCGGCACCGGGGCAGCCATCTACCTGTTCGCCGTCGATCTGATCATGGGTACCCCCACCATGCCGGGTTGGCTTCAGGTGGTGCTGGTGTGGCTCTGCGGGGTGGTCGGATGGCTGCTGCTGCGGCCGTACCGGCGGATCACCCAACTCGGCGGCAAGGACAGCAGCGAAGCGGTCAGTTCGGCCGGGTCCTGGCACCGCCGGTTCTTCCGCGACATGCGGACCGCCGCACGGCTGGACGTAGCCGAGCCGGGCGGCACCGCCGAACCGGTGGGCGGACGTCGACGGTCGCCCGAAGCAACGCAGACCCGGCTACGTCCCGAGGCGCGGCGGGAGGACCCGGCTCCGGTTCCGACCGCTAGGGCCGAGGGCCGGCGCGCAGACGCGGTGCGCCCCGACGGTCGAGAGCGGCCCGACGAGGCGCTGGCGGAGGAGGACAGAGGTCGGAGCCGCCCAACCGCTCCGCAGCCTCGACGCCGACAGCCAGCGACCTGGACCGAGCCGGATGTTCCGGCTGAGAACCCGTCGTTCGTGGTCTACCGCCCGGGCTCAACCGAGCGTGTACCGGATCGCACCGGACCTCGGGTGCGATCAGAGGCGAGGTGACGGTCATGCGACGGGCGCTGGAATTCCTCTTCACCCGGGCGCTGCGGTCCCGGTTGGGCGTTGCGCTGGTGATCGGGGTGGTGGTCGTTGGTGTACTCGGGGCGGCCAGGCTGATCTCCAACCCGGGCGATTCAGCCGATGGGTTGAGTAGCCGTCCGGATGGGCCGATCATCACCGTGGACCCGACGGCCGGCGATGACGGCCTGCTCAACAGCGCGGCTCCGCCGTCACCCGTGACGTCGCCCGGCGCCCGCACGCCCGAACAGACCGCCGACCGCTTCGCCAAGGCATGGCTGGGCCGTCCCGGGATGACCACCGAAGAGTGGCAGGCTGGTCTGCGGCCACTTTCCACGCCGACGCTGAGAGAGAAGTTGACCGGCGTCGAACCCGAGAGCGTGCCGGCCGAGAGGGTCACCGGTCCTCCAACCATGCGAGGGCGGACCGAGACGTTCGTCGAGTTGCTGCTTCCCCTTGATGCCGGCGGGCTCCGGTTGGAGCTGGTCACCTCCGATGACGGTTGGCTGGTCGACGTTCTGGACTGGGAGCGGCCATGAGCGACGTTGGTAGCGCCAAAACCCGCCGGGGTCCGCTCCGGCTCGGTGTGGTCGCCTCGGTCCTCACCGGGATGCTGCTTTTGCTCTGCTGCACCGGCGGCACCGCGGCGTTCTTCCTCACCGGGCTCGGAGGCGACGACGCCGAGAACGGCGACACCATGGCAGGCATGGAGTGCGGGCCGGTCCGAGCGGTAAACATCGCCGGCAAGCTGCCGCGATTCGCCCAGTACGGCGACACCCAGGTCCGCAATGCCGCGATCATCATCAAGGTCGGCCAGGACATGGGCGTACCTTCGCGAGGTTGGGTGGTCGCCCTCGCCACCGCGATGCAGGAGTCCGCCCTACGCAACCTGGCCAACAGCGGCGTACCCGAGTCCCTGGCTCTGCCGCACGAGGGCGTTGGCGCGGACCACGACTCGCTGGGCCTGTTCCAGCAGCGGCCGGGGTGGGGCACCGTCGCCGAGCGGTTGAACCCCGCGTACGCGGCCCGCAAGTTCTACGAGAAGCTCGTCAAGGTCGGGAGTTGGCAGCAACGACCGCTGACCGTGGTCGCGCAGCGGGTCCAGGTCAGCGCATACCCGGACGCGTACGCCAAGCACGAAGAGGTGGCCAGCCGGATCGTGGACGCGCTGGCCGGCGGCGCGGCCCGCACCGTCGAGATCAACGGCAAGGCGGTGTGCAACGCGGCCGAGCGCGGCCAGATCGCTGCCTCCGGCTGGACCGCACCGATCCCCGGCGGAGTCGGCTCCGGTTTCCGCACCGCCAGCCGACCCAGCCACAACGGAGTCGACATCGGCGCGGCCAAGGGCACCGAGATCCGTGCGGCAGCGACCGGCCGGGTGCTGGTCTCCACCTGCGACGAGGACCGCCGCGGCCGACAGGACTGCAACGTGGACGGCTTCCCCGGCAAGGGTGGCTGCGGCTGGTTCGTCGACCTGCTGCACGCCGGTGGCTACATCACCCGGTACTGCCACATGGTGGTTCAGCCCTTCGTCAAGAAAGATCAGGTCGTGACGGCCGGTCAGGTGATCGGCAAGGTCGGCAGCAGTGGCAACTCCTCCGGTCCGCACCTGCATTTCGAGGTGCACCTGCGCAACGACCGCAACGCCTCCGGCGCGGTGAACCCGGTCCCGTTCATGCGCGAGCGGGGTGCCCCGCTGCGCGCCGCTGAGTGAGGCCACCACGGGTATGACCGGACCGTTACCCGACCCGTTCGCCGACCAGCCGGACTGGGCACCGCAGCCGCCGAGACCGCTGACCATCGTCCCCGCGACGGAGCGGATCGAGCTACGCGGTCGACGGGTGCTGGTCGGGCTGCCCGGGATGGGTTGGCGCGGGGACCTGCGCGCGGACGACCGGGTGGTGCAGAGTGCCCGGACCTACGTGCCGGTGATCCCCGAGCACGAGTGGTACCGGGCCGAAGCCGACCAGGTCGAGGTGTTCGCGCCGTTGGTGCCGGTGGAGCGGGTCTGGGTGGAGACGGTCGGCAGCCGTCCGGGAGTGGACGACGCCCGGGACACGGGCATCCGCTTGGTCTCGCTGGACGGCCCGGCACACCGGACCCCCACACCGGTCTTCGAAGCGGACGCGGTCACCGGTCGGCGGGTGGTGCACGTCGAGGGTGGCCTGGAGCACCGTGACCTTCGAGCGGTCACCGAGACCTACTCGGGCGCCGAAGGCGACATCTGCGTGCGAGTCACACCCGAGGTGGAGTGGTACCGCTGGGCCTGGCGCGGCCAGTCGCCCACCACCTTGGAAGTTCCGGTTCACCTTTTATGGATTGAGTGAAAATCAGCCTAGCTTCAGGCCGCCACAAACGCGCCAGCCCTCCTGCTTTACAACGTCGAACCGCCAGTTATCCGTCAGGCTTTGCGGTACGCCATCCACAGTGGCACTGCGCCGGATTGCCGTCTCAACGGAGGCGGTATCACCATGGGAATCAACGTCAAGGCTGCCCCAGCTAACGAGAATGGTGACGCTGAGTTCTTGCTCCCGTTCGAGTAGATCGGTTCGCAGAGCGTGTAACGCCTCCAACTGCGACCCGCTCTCGCAAGTGAAGAGGTCTGCTCTTACGTCATTGCGATCCACGAGGAACGCGCGCAGATAGTTGTCCACCACCACGTCTGGCGTGCTGCGGTCGGGCGTTGAGGCGCGGTTGTACCAAACCAGGGCGGTGGCGACCCCGCCGAGGCAGAGCAGCGCGAGCACGCCCGCGACGACGGTGAGCACCGTCCGCATTCGACGGCGTGGCGGCTGCGGTGCCGGCGGTGCCGGGGCGGGCGGCAGCTGCTCCGACGGTGTCCGCTGGGCCGGTACGCGGGAGACCTGGGAACCGGCGGGGGGCTGCACTGATTCCACCTCCTGAAGTTATCGGCTGGACGCTCCGGAGCCAATGCCTCAGATCCAGCGGATCGTGACGGACCCCTCCCCACCGGTGAGATCCACGACAACACCGTCGCAGCGCCGAGGCACCTCCCGGAGGAGGACCGTCGGCTGGGATACCGTCTCTGCTTGGGGAGGGGTTGCCAACCTCGGGTAGAGGGGGTGGACGCGGTGGCCGGTCCGAAGGCTCGCACGAACCGCGCCGCAGCCCTGCACCGTCGGGCGGCGGCCGTCGCGACGGCGGCTGCCGGCATCCTGGACGAGACGCGGCCGGCTCCGGCCGATCAGCGCCGCCAGTACGAGGTGGCCGATCGGTTACGGACGGCTGCGGCCCTGCTGGCACCGGGCTGGTCGGGCGCGGCACTGAACTCGCTCACCGTGGACTCGCCGGCGGGTGATGGTCCGCCGCCGTTCGTTCGGGTCGGTACTGCGGCGCCGTTGGACGACGCTCGTTTCCCCGCGTTGGTGCCACTTGTCGGCACCGGTCACCTGAGCGTGGACGCTGACGCGCGGGAGCCGCGGGTGGCGGGTTTGCTCCGGGCCGTACTTTTGCGGTTGTTGGGTGCGGCACCGGCGGGTGCCCTGCTGATTCGCGCGGTGGACGCCACCGGCGCGGTGCTGACGCCGTTCGGGGCGCTGGCGGATGCTGGCCTGTTGCCGCCGCCGGCGGTGGACGTGGCGGGTCTGCGCGCGGTGCTGACCGAGGCGGAGCAGTGGGTGACGCCGGGGGCGAGTGGGCGACGCCGTCACGATCGGACGCTGCTGCTGGTGGTGGCCGCGCTGCCGGAGTCGACCGGCCCGACCGATCTGGCGCGCATCGAGACGTTGGCCGAGCAGGGGCCGGCCGCTGGGCTGCACCTGGTGGTGGCGGGTTGGCCGCCCGCCGGCCCGTACTCGGCCCGGGCACCACTGCCGCACACCACTTCGCTGGCGCTGCGGAATGCGTACGCGCTGCTCGGCGATCCGCCGGGGGCGTCGTTCGCGGGGCCGGGTGCCGATCCGCCGGGCGGGTTGAACTCGCCGGTCTTCGTCGAGTCGGACCCGCCGGCCGAGCTGGTCGACGCGGTCTGTCGGCGGCTCGCCGAGCAGGTGGAGGCGGGCTCCCGGTTGGCGTTGGGTGCTCTGCTGCCGCCGACGGGCGAGCGACTGTGGGAATCGGATTCGGCCGACGGGCTGACCACTACCGTCGGCGACGCCGGGGGCCGGTCGGTGCCGCTGGGCTTCACCGAGTTGACCCCGCACTGGCTGGTGAGTGGCCGGTCTGCGGCCGGCCGGGCGGCGTTCCTGACCACCGCGCTACTCGGCCTGGCCGCCCGGTACGGCCCGGACGACCTGGCGTTCTACCTAACGGATCTCGGCGACGGCGAGTCCTTCGTGGAGTTCTTGCAGACCGAGCGGGACCGGTCGTGGGTTCCGCAGGTGCGCGCGGCAGCGATGGCCGCCGACCGGGAGTACGTCCGGGATCTGCTGGACGAGTTGACGGCCGAGGTCCAGCGCCGCACGGAGGCGGGCGTTCGGGCCGGGGGGCAACGCTTCGCGGAGCTGCGTCAGCACCAGCCGCTGCCCCGGATCGTCTGTGTGGTGGACAATGTGCCGCTGCTCTTCGCCGAGCGGGACCGGCTGGCCGCCGAGGTGGCCGCGCAGTTGGACGGGCTGGCCCGGGCGGGTCGGGCGTACGGCGTGCACCTGGTCCTGGCGGGGGCGGGCGAGTTGGGGCTGAGTGCGCGCGCGGATGCTGGTCATCGGGATTCGGTGCTTGGGCAGTTTCCGGTACGGGTGGCGCTGCCGGGTGGCAGTCCGGTGTTGGAGCCGACGAACGACTCGGCCGCCGGTCTACCGGTGGGCAGTGCGGTGGTGAACACGGCCGGCGGGCTCGGCGGCCCACGGGGTGCGATCCGGGGTCACGAACGGTTGATTCGTCACCCGGACCCGCAGGATCATCCGGAGGTCGTGGAGAAGCTGCGGCACGAGTTGTGGGAAGCCCGTCCGGCCGGGTCGGTGCCGCCGGTGGTCTTCGCGGGTTACGCCCGGCCGATGCTGGCCAACGATCCGCGCCACCGGGCGGCCCTGGCGGGACAGGCGCACGGACCGGCCGCCCTGTTGGGCCGGGCGGTGGATGTGGCCCGCTCGACGGTGGCCGTGCCGTTGGGGCCGGCGGCCGGGCGCAACCTCGCGGTGCTGGGGTCGGGCGCCGCGGCGGGCGGGCTGTTGGCGACGGCGGCGCGGAGCACGTCGGCTCACCACACTCCGGGCAGTGCCCGCTTCCTGGTGTCGGCACCGGATCCGGGCGCCCGGGCCTTGGCGGAGGCGTTGACGGCCGATCTGGCGACCCGGCATTCGGCCGAGTTGGTGGATCTGCCGAGGCTGCTCGCGGACGCGGCCGAGGACCTGCCGACGTACCTTGTGGTCTTCGGGTTGGACCGGCCGGGTCCTCGGGAGCTTCCGGTGGACCGGCTGCGGTCGATCCTGCGGGACGGGCCGCCGGCGGGGCGGCATCTGTTGGGCTGGTGGCGTGCGGTGCCGCCGTTCGCCGCGTTGTTCGAGCCGGCGGGCGAGGTCGACAAGCTGGCGGCGGTGGCCGTGCTGGACGTGCCGGTCGCGCAGCTCACTGCGGTCTTCGGTCGGCAGGTCGAGTGGCAGGTGCGCCCCGACCGGGCGGTGCTCTGGGACGGCCCGGACGAGCGGGGCACCGTCCTGGTGCCGTTCGCCGACGAGGCCGGCTGATCGGGTGGCGCGGGTGGAGGGTGTCGGGGTGGATCCGATCGCGACGGTGACCGGGCCGGGGCGGCAGCGGGCAGCTGCGGCGACCGGAGACGCGACGCCACGGGCGGTCGAGCCCAGCGCTGCCTGGACGGAGTATCTTGCGGCCGCCCGCCAGTTGGACGGGGTACGCCGGGGCGCGGCTACAGCTGCCGGTGAGCAGGCCCGGTCGGCGGAGGCCGCCCGGGAGGAGTTGACGGTGGTCCGTACCGGGCTGGCGAGTCAGCAGGAACGGCTGCGCGAGTTGGCCATACCGGCGATCTCCCTGGTGCCGTCGCCGCCGGAGCTGACCGAGGCGGCCCGGTCGATGGCGGGTGGCCCGGCGGCCGTTTTGGCGGCGCTGCGGACGGCGCGTGGTTGGGCCGAGGCGGCGGACGCTGCGCTGGCCGCGCGCCGCCGGTTCCGGCCCGGGTCCTGGCCCGCGCGGGCGCGCAACCTCCTGGTGTACGGGCCGTTCGCGCTGCTGGTGCCACTGATCCAGGTCGTGGTTCTGGCGACGACGGGGGTGGGACCGGCCACTGTGGCGGCGTTGATCTGCGGGCTGCCGATGCCGGCGGTCGCGTTCGTCGCCGGTTGGATCGGCATTGGCCGGTTGTTCCGGGTCAGCCCCACCGAGCGGCTCGACCGTACGGTGCGTTTCGGCGCGCTGGTGTGCCTGGTGCCGGCGGTGCTGGCCACGGCCGGCCTGCTGTTGGCGCTGCTCGCCGGCTGACCCGTCGGGCCGGAAGGCCGCCCGGCCGGAACGACGCCGGGCGGGTGGGGGAAACGCAACGGCCGGCCGTCCCGGATGGGTGTCGGCCGGCCGTGGTGCGTCGGGGTGTCAGCGGGGGATGATCAGCGCCATCGCCTCGGCCCGCGACTTGGAGTCCGACTGCAGGATGCCGCGTACGGCCGACGTGATGGTCTTGGCACCGGATTTCTGGATGCCGCGCATCGCCATGCACATGTGTTCGCATTCGAGCACGACGACGACGCCGCGTGGTGCGAGTTTGCTCATCAGCAGGTCGGCGACCTGCGACGTGAGCCGTTCCTGCACCTGCGGACGACGGGCGAAGACCTCGACGAGTCGGGCCAACTTGGACAGGCCGGTGATCCGCCCGTCGGGGCCCGGGATGTAGCCGATGTGCGCGCTGCCCCGGAAGGGCAGCAGGTGGTGCTCACAGAGGCTCATCACGTCGATGTCCCGGACGATGACCAGCTCTTCGTGGTTGGCCTCGAAGGTGGTGCTGAGCACCTGGGCCGGGTCGACCCGCAGGCCGGCGAAGAGTTCGGCGTACGCACGGGCGACCCGGGCCGGGGTCTGCTGGAGTCCGTCGCGGTCCGGGTCCTCGCCGACCGCGATCAGGATCTCGCGGACGGCTTTCTCGATCCGGCCGAGGTCGACCGCGTCCTCGACGGGGCGGCCGGTCAGTTTGCCGCTGATCAGCCGCGCGGCCACGTAGTCCAGCTCGTCGTCGCCGTCGGGTTCGGTCGCGGAGACGGCCAGCTCCCGGTGTGGGGAGCTGGCCGTCGGGTCGTTGCTCAGTGCGTGCCGTCCGAGTTGTTGGACGGCGCGACGCCGCCGACCGACGCCTGCGCGCCGTCGGCCTGGGCCTGCGCCTTGAGCTTGTCCTTCTCCGCAGGGGTGAGCACGGGCGGCTCGGTGGAGGGCTGGCGCTTGCCGAAGCCGTTGTACGGCGCCAGCGGCGGGCGCTTGACCACCCGGGAGCAGATCCGCGCCATGTCGGCCGTGGAGAGGGTTTCCTTCTCCATCAGCTCGAGCACGATGTTGTCCAGGACGTCCCGGTATTCCACCAGGATCTCCCATGCCTCGTCGTGCGCCAGCTCGACCAGTGCCCGCATCTCGCCGTCGATCTCGGCGGCCACCGAGTCCGAGTAGTCCCGCTCGTGGCCCATGTTGCGGCCGAGGAACGGCTCGTCCCCGCTGGTGCCGTACTTGATCGCGCCGAGCTTGGAGCTCATGCCGTACTGGGTGATCATCGCGCGGGCCAGTTGGGTGGCCTTCTCGATGTCGTTGCCGGCGCCGGTGGTCGGCTCGTGGAAGACCAGTTCCTCGGCGGCGCGACCGCCCAGCGCGTACGCCAGGGTGTCGATCATTTCGGCGCGGGTCTGGGTGTACTTGTCTTCGGTCGGGAGCACCAGGGTGTGGCCCAGCGAGCGGCCACGGGACAGGATCGTCACCTTGTGCACCGGCGCGGCGTGCGGCAGCGCCCAGGCGACCAGAGCGTGACCACCCTCGTGGTACGCGGTGATCTTCTTTTCGTTGTCGCTCATGACGCGGGTCCGCCGCTGCGGACCGGCGACCACCCGGTCGATCGACTCTTCCAGCGAGTCGTTGCTGATCGCCCGCTGCTCCTTGCGAGCGGTGAGCAGGGCCGACTCGTTGATCACATTGGCCAGGTCGGCGCCGCTGAAGCCCGGCGTACGGCGGGCCACCGCGTCGAGGTCGACGTCGGGCGTGAACGGCTTGCCCTTGGCGTGCACCCGCAGGATGGCCTTGCGGCCCTCCATGTCGGGGGCGTCCACCGGGATCTGCCGGTCGAACCGGCCCGGGCGCAGCAGCGCCGGGTCGAGGATGTCCGGCCGGTTGGTGGCCGCGATCAGGATGACTCCGCCCTTGGTGTCGAAGCCGTCCATCTCGACGAGCAGCTGGTTGAGCGTCTGCTCCCGCTCGTCGTGGCCGCCGCCCATGCCGGCGCCACGGTGCCGGCCGACGGCGTCGATCTCGTCGACGAAGACGATCGCCGGGGCGTTGGTCTTGGCCTGCTCGAACAGGTCACGGACCCGGCTGGCGCCGACGCCGACGAACATCTCCACGAAGTCGGAGCCGGAGATGGAGTAGAAGGGCACGCCGGCCTCGCCGGCGACCGCGCGGGCCAGCAGCGTCTTGCCGGTGCCGGGCGGGCCGAACAGCAGCACGCCCTTCGGGATCTTGGCGCCCAGGGCCTGGTACTTGGCCGGGTTCTGCAGGAAGTCCTTGATCTCGTACAGCTCTTCGACGGCCTCCTCGGCACCCGCGACGTCCGCGAAGGTCGTCTTCGGAGTGTCCTTGGTGATCATCTTGGCCTTGGACTTGCCGAAGTTGAGCACCCGGGAGCCGCCGCCCTGCATCTGCGACATGAAGAACAGCAGCAGGAGCACGAGCAGCGCGATCGGCAGCAGGTTGACCAGCAGGCTCACCCAGATGCTGTCCGAGGAGACCTTGGCGTCGGCCGGGCCGGTGACCCGGTTGTTCGCCTTGGCGTCCAGCACCTCGTTCCAGATCTCGTCGCCGACCTGGTACGGGAACTGGGCCTCGATCTTGTTGGTCTCGGTCTTGCCGAACTTGGTCTTCTGGGCCAGGTCCAGCTGGAGCGTCTGCTCCTTGTCCTGGAAGACCACCTTGTTGATCTTGGCGGTGTGCAGTTGATCGAGCGCAACGGAAGTGTCCACGCGGTGGTAGCTGGGACCACTGGTGAACAGCTGACTGAGCACAACGGCGCCGAGGATGACCAGGATGATCCAGACCACCGGTCGGCGGAAGAAACGCGTACGTTCCATACTGTTGTCGAGCGCCGGGGCGCCCGCATCCTCCTGATCGACGTCCTGACCGTCTGATGGTGTCGCCGCGTTGAGCGGCGGCCGGGGCCGCCGTGCGGGCCAGCCTCGACCCCGAGGCGCGAAAACTACCGCGCCGCGGTCATTCGACGGTACACCGTGCACGCGAGGAGTGAGCTTGCGAGCCCCGCAGTCGTGCACCATCAAAGACCGCGTACGGGTGGAAGCCGGCGTGGCGGGGAGTCCGGCTCGGCCACCCGAGCGCCCGGTCACGCGATCGAGAGGGTCGAGCGCGGAGAAACCTCCGGGCCACCGTGCTACACGGTAACCGCATCAGCTGAGAGCGCGCTGAACGTCGGCTTGATGGATGCCGATGCAAGTAGGGCTCATGTCGACCGGTGGGCCACCGTGCCGGGTCGGGCCCGACGTCAGGAGCGGGCGTAGACCTCGGGCTTGAGCACCCCGACGTACGGCAGCTCCCGGTAGCGCTCGGCGAAGTCGAGGCCGTACCCGACCACGAACTCGGTGGGGATGTCGAAGCCGACGTACTTCACCGGGACCGGCACCTTCACCGCGTCCGGCTTGCGGAACAGGGCGACCACCTCGACGCTGGCCGCCGAGCGCGACTCGAGGTAGCGCAGCAGCCAGGAGAGCGTGAGCCCGGAGTCGACGATGTCCTCGACGACGACCACGTGCCGACCGGCGATGTCCCGGTCCAGATCCTTGAGGATGCGGACCACCCCGGAGGAGGTGGTGCCCTGGCCGTAGGACGAGATGGCCATGAAGTCGAGCTCCGCCGGCGGGCCGTTGCGGCCCAGCGCCCGGGCGAAGTCCGCCATGAACATCACCGCGCCCTTGAGTACGCACACCAGCAGCAGCCCGTCGCCGACGTGGGAGTAGTCGGCGGAAACCTGCTTGGCCAGCTCCGCCGTCTTCTCGCGGATCTGCGCCTCGGAAATGATCACGTGGTCGATGTCGGCGTCGTACCAGGAGCCGTCAGCCATGACTCCTAGCCTGCCGTACGTCGGATGGCCTCCGTCGGCGGGGCCGCACCTTTTGGCGCGGTCCCGCCGAGGATTTTCCGGGCAAATAACGCTAAAGACATCAGTTGGTGCGTGACCGCCAGCGGCGGCCATCGTCGCTCGGCTTCCAGTCGGCCGAATCGTGGCTGTCGACGGTGAGGCCGGCCGCCGAGGCGGCGGCGAGGAGGACGAGGAACAGGAGGATGAACAGGAACTCCATGGCGGCGCTCGCTTTCGCATGATTGCTGTCGGTTTCGCCGCCGGTGCGCACCGGACTGAGACCAGTCTGCGACCTCACGAAGCGACCGGACAGTGGCAGGAATGCCATCGGTCATCGATTTACTGCCACCTGTCGGGTTACCCTCGTCACATGCTGCGGTCCGTTGCCGTCCTCGCCCTCGACCAGGTCGCTCCCTTCGAGCTCGGCGTGCTCGCCGAGGTGTTCGGCACCGACCGGACAGCCGACGGTTTCCCCGCCTACCGCTTCCAGGTGTGCAGCCCGGACGGCGCTCCCGTGCGCACCTCGTCCGGCTTCCACCTCACCCCGCACGCCGACCTCGGCCCGGTCGACGAGGCCGACCTGGTGGCCATCCCCGCGCACAGCCAGGGCACCACAGTCCCCGGCCCGGTGCTCGACGCGCTCCGCCGGGCCGACGCCCGCGGAGCGCACCTGTTCAGCGTCTGCTCCGGAGCCTTCCTGCTCGGCGAGGCCGGGCTGCTCGACGACCGCGAGTGCACTACCCACTGGCGGTACGTGGACGAGCTGCAACGCCGACACCCGCGCGCCCGGGTGCGGTGCAACTCGCTCTACGTCCAGGACGGCCGGTTGCTCACCAGCGCCGGCACGGCGGCCGGCATCGACGCGTGCCTGCACCTGATCCGCCAGGAGCACGGCTCGGCCACCGCGACCCGGCTGGCCCGGCGGATGGTGGTCCCACCGCACCGCGACGGCGGTCAGTCCCAGTACGTCGAGGCGCCCATCCCGAAGGCGCCCGAGGCACCCACCCTCGAACCGGTGCTCGAGTGGCTGATGGGTCACCTGGACCGGACGATCACCGTGGAGGAGTTGGCCGCCCGCGCCGGCATGGCGCCCCGCACGTTCGCCCGCCGGTTCCGCGCCGAGACCGGCACCACCCCGCACGACTGGCTCACCAACCAGCGGGTGCTGCTCGCCCGGCGGCTGCTGGAGGAGACCCCGTTGAGCGTGGAGGCGGTCGCCGACCAGTCCGGCTTCGGCGACGCGGCCGCCTTGCGCCACCACTTCAGTCGCCGGGTCGGTGCCACCCCGCACAGCTACCGGACCACCTTCCGGGACCGGGCGCACAGCGGCTGAGACCGGCCGGGCAGGTCAGGTGGGGCGCACCGAATCCAGTCGGCCGTCTCGGCGCAGCACCCGGACACCGCCGGGCAGGTCGGCCGGGCCCTGACCGTGCCAATCGGTCACCAGGGCGTCCAGGGCGGCGACGTGCCGGTGCGACAGGGCAGCGGGCAGCGCGCCCAACTCGCGGGCCCAGGAGTGCAGCACCCGGCCGCGTACGGCGGGAACCAGGCCGAGCAGCGCCGGCACGGACAGCCCTCCGTCGGGGCACCGGGCCGCCGCCAGCGCCGTCCCCGCCAACTCGTCGAGCGCCGCGTTGTCGGCGGCCACCAGCCGGGCGGTACGCGCCAGGTTGTCCACCACGCCCGGCCCGAGCGCCCGCACCAGCGCCGGCAGCAGGTCGCCCCGCACCCTCGACCGGGCGTACGACGGGTCGCTGTTGTGCGGGTCCTGCCACGGGCTCAGCCCGAGCACGGCGCAGGCGGCGCGCGTCTGCTCCCGACCGATCTCCAGCAGCGGGCGCAGCAGTGGCACCCCGCCCAGATCGCGTCGGGCGGGCATCCCGGCCAGCCCTCGTGGGCCGGCGCCCCGGGCGAGCGCGAGCAGCACCGTCTCCGCCTGGTCGTCCCGGGTGTGCCCGGTGAGCACCGCGACGGCGTTCTGCTGCCGGGCCGCCTCGGTCAGCGCCTGGTAGCGGGCCTCACGGGCAGCCGCCTCCGGCCCGCCGGGGCGCCCGGCCACCTCCACCCGGACCACAGTCGCCGACCCGAACCCGACACCTCGCCCCCAGGTGGCCACCGCCTCGGCGCGCTCCGCGGAACCGTCCTGCAAGCCGTGGTCGACGGTGACGAGCGTCGCGTCGCGGCCCAGCCGCGGCGCCACGAAGGCGGTGGCCGCCGCGAGCGCGAGCGAGTCGGCACCACCGGAGCAGGCGACCAGCACCGGACCGCCGGACGGCAGACCGGTCAGGGCGCGGCGGACCGCCACCCGGATCGCGGCCACCGACGGAGCGAGCGCGGCCACCGGCGGGTGGTCAGCCAGCGGCCGGGATGGTGCCGGCCGGGCCGTGCACCCGGGCGACCCAGGCGTCCGGGTCACCCAACTCCGACAGTCGAGGCAGGGTCAGCGGCGAGTTGAAGATCGAATTGAACCCGTCCATGCCGACGCGTTCCACCACCCCGTGCACGAACTTGCGTCCCTCGGCGTACTGGCGCATCTTGACGTCCACCCCCAGCAGCCGGCGGATCGCCTTCTCCAGCGGGTTGCCGGCCTCCCGGCGTCGGTTGAACGACGCCCGGATCCGCTCCACGCTCGGGATCACCTGCGGGCCGACGCCGTCCATCACGAAC
The DNA here is from genome assembly GCF_040643355.1 of Micromonospora sp. NPDC047187. Classification (NCBI taxonomy): domain Bacteria; kingdom Bacillati; phylum Actinomycetota; class Actinomycetes; order Micromonosporales; family Micromonosporaceae; genus Micromonospora; species Micromonospora sp. NPDC047187. Next base: position 118,105 of record NZ_JBEYUF010000007.1, on the reverse strand, counting down.
TCGGCGTGCCCCTCCAGCAGGGTCATCAACGCGGTGAGCCGGTCCAGTACGGCCCGCTGTGCCGGGGTCTGCACGATGTCCAGCACGCTGGTGCGGCTCTCCGGGTCACGGACCGCGTCGGACAACGTGGCCACCCCGCGCCGCAACCGCTCGACCAGGTGCTCACTTCCGCTGGACGAGGCGTCGACGAACGCCTGCACCTCGCTGAGGAAGTAGGCCCGCATCCACGGCACGGCCGTGAACTGGGTGCGGTGGGTGACCTCGTGCAGACACACCCAGAGCCGGAAGTCCCGAGGGTCGGCGCCGAGCTTGCGCTCCACCTCGACGATGTTCGGTGCGACAAGCAGCAGCTGGCCCGGGTCGGCCGAGAAGACCTCGTACTGGCCGAGCACCCGGCCGGAGAGGTAGGCCAGCACCGTCCCCGCCTGCACCCCGGTGAGCCGGGACCCGATCGCCTCGGTCAACGCGCCCGGTTGCTTGTCGCCGGAGAGCCGACTCACCAGCGGTGTGATCACCTCGCGGAGACCGGCGATGTTTGTCGCGGCCCAGTCGCGGCGATCGACCACCCGGACCGGCGGATGCGACACCTGCGCCCGCAACCCCGTGTAGTCGGCCACGTGCCCGGCCGCCTCGTCCGTCAGCCGACGCAGGTCGCCGACCACGTCGGTGGCTTCCGCGTACGACACGCGGGGGCCAGACTTGCTCAACGCCCCCGCGGTGGCGGCGGCCAGATCCCAGTCCACGAACTGCGCCATGAACCCACCGTACCCGCGCCGCGACACCCCGGCCCGGGCTCGCGCCCTCGATCGACGCCGATGGCGACCGCGTCGCCCCCCGGACCGGCGACGGTCAGCCGCAGCCGCAACCGGCCAGCGCGGCGGCGATCCGGTCCAGTGCCGGCTGGGCGGTGTCCCGGTCCCCCGGCACCTTGTCGGTGAGCACCGCGAAGGTCAACAGCCGCCCATCGGCGGTGGTGACCAGGCCCGCGACGGAGTGCACGCCGGTCAGGGTGCCGGTCTTGGCCCGGACGCTGCCCGCGCCCGCGGCGGTGCCCGCGGTGTTGCGGTAGCGCTCGTTCAGGGTCCCGGACCAGCCGCCCACCGGCAGACCACCGAAGACGCCGGCCAACTCCGGATGGTCCGGGCTGGCGGCCAAGCGGATCAGATCGGTCAGCAGCGACGGGCTGATCCGGTTGAGCCGGGACAGGCCGCTGCCGTCGGAGACGCTGATCTCGTCGGCGGGCAGGCCCAGCTCCGCCACCTCGGCGTCCATGGCGGCGGCGCCGCCGTCGAACGAGGCGGGCTGACCGCGGGCCAACGCGACCTGCCGGGCGAGCGCCTCGGCCACCAGGTTGTCGCTCTCGCTGATCATGACGTCGACCAGCCGGATCAGCGGCGGAGACTGCACCACGCCGAGTTCGGTACCCGGTGCCGGGCTGGCACCGGCCGCCGCCTGAGGCGGGGCCGCACCCCGCTTCACGGAGTCGGTCGGCACCCCGAGCAACCGGGCGAACGCCTTGCCGGCGGCCAGGTCCGGCTCGGCGAACCGCGGGGCGGACCCGTGCTCGACACCCGGGTCGGTACGCGCGCCGTCGGTCATCAACGCGGTCACCGCGCCGCCCGAACCGCCGGTGGGGATGTCGTCGTCCCAGCCGGGGCCGTAGACCGGGCCGGAGTAGACCGAACCGTCGACTGTGACACTGGTCGGGGGCGTGCCGCCGAGCGCGGTACGCACCTGGGCGGCCAGGTCGTCGAGGCGCGCCGCCCCCGGGTAGTAACCCTTCTTGTTGATCGCGAGGGTCGGGTCGCCGCCCCCGACGATCACCACCTCGCCGGCCTTCGCGCCGGCCACGGCACGGGTGGGAATCCGGTAGCCGGGCCCCCGGGCCGCCAGCACTGTCACAGCGGTAGCCAGCTTCGTCACCGAGGCGGGCACGGTGCCGTCGTCCGCTCCCTTGGCGAACAGCGTCTGACCGGTGATCACGTCGGCGACCGAGACGTTCACCCGGTCGCCCAGGGCGGCGACGCCGACCAGTGGATCGAGCACGGCCCGAACCCCGTCCGGGGTGGGCACCGGGGCGTTCGAGTCCGGGCCGCCCAGCACGTCCGACGGGGCGGGTTCCGGAGTCACGCCGACAGCGTTCGGCCCGGACCCGGCGTCGTCGCCCAGCCATCCGGCGACCGGGCCGGGACGGGTGATCACGACTCCGACGCTGGCGAGCACCAGCAGGAGCACGGCGGCCAGCACCACCGGCAGCCGTCTCCGGCGGCGCGACGCGGCGACTGCGGGCGCGGGCGCGGCGTCGGCGGGTGCCGGCAACGCGGAGATCGGCGGGCCCACCGGGGGGACGCCGCCGGGGCCGGTCGGCCCGGGATCGAACGACGGGCTGAGCGGCGCAGGGCTGACCGGGACCGTGGCACTGCCGCGTGGCGGGCCGCTCACCGGTTGCTCACCGCCGGCTACCGGGAAGTGACCCGCGTTCGGAGCGGGCGACGCCGGCCCGGCCGGCGGGCGCCAGGGCAGCGGCGGGGGTCGCTCGGGCACCGTCTCCGGTGCCGGGGTCGGTGCGTCGGGAGCCCGTGGAAGGTGCGCCTCCGGCACCGGGACCCGCCCCTTGGCACTGCCGGAGCCGGATCGTCCGGTACCGTGCGCGGAGCCCCCGTCCGGGCGGTAGTGTGAATCTTCCCTCCCCACGACCCCCTCCTCCCCCAGCGAAAATCGGCTTGGGTGACACTACTTCGGTCCGAAGACTATGCGGCGGCCGGAGTCGGCGGGTGGGCATTCACCTGTCCGGAGGGCCGCCATTGGTTCCGTTAGCCAGCGTGGGCAGACGAGGGAGCGTGCAGATGGATTTCGACGTGACGGTTGAGATCCCCAAAGGTCACCGGAACAAGTACGAGGTGGACCACAAGACCGGCCGGATCCGGTTGGACCGCACCCTCTTCACCTCCACCCAGTACCCGGCCGACTACGGGTTCATCGAGGGCACGCTGGGCGAGGACGGCGACCCTCTGGACGCCCTCGTGCTGGTCCCCGAGCCGACCTTCCCGGGTTGTCTGATCCGCTGCCGCACCATCGGCATGTTCCGGATGACCGACGAGAAGGGCGGGGACGACAAGGTCCTCTGCGTGCCCTACGAGGACCCCCGCCAGGAGCACCTGCGCGACATCCACCACCTGGGCGAGTTCGACCGCCTGGAGATCCAGCACTTCTTCGAGGTGTACAAGGACCTGGAGCCCGGCAAGTCGGTGGAGGGCGCGACCTGGGTCGGCCGCACCGAGGCCGAGGCCGAGATCCACGCCTCCTACCAGCGGGCCCGCGACGCCGAGGCGCGCGGCGAATCCACTCACTGACGACCGCTGACGCACCGGGCCCGAGGGCCGCTCAACCGAGCAGCCCTCGGGCCCGGTCGTACAGGTCGAGCACCGCGCAGGCGATCGGCACCACGGCGACCACCAGGGCCGTGTCGGTGAGGTCAGCGATCCTCCCGAGGTACGGCGAGACCGGCCGGCGGGCGTACCCGGTGCCGCTGGCGACCGCCACCAGGGCCAGCGCCGCCCCGCCCAGGACCAGCACCAGCCGCCCCGTCTCGTCGGCCCGACCGACCAGCACCGCACCCAGCGCCGCGTAGCCGGCCAGCCCGGCGAGCACCGTCGGCACCCGGTGTCGCAGCGCCACGAACAGCCGCGACCTCAGCAGCAGCACGGCCGAGGTGACCGCCACCAGCACCCGACCGGCCGTGCCACCGGCGGCCACGAGTACGACAGCGGTGGCCACCACGAGCAGCGCGTGGCCGATCAGCATTCCGGTGAGCATCTCCTCGGTGCGGATCACCGCGGCGTGCACCCGGCCCCGGTCCGGCAGGTCCCGGACCCGCTCCGGCTCCTCCGCGGAGGTGGCGGCCGGCAGGGTGATCGGCGGCAGGGGTAGCTTGCCCAGCCGGATGGCCAGCAGCGGGATCACGCCGACGGCGAAGACCAGTGCGCTGAGCAGCACCGCCGCCGTCCCGGCCGTGGTCATCAGCAGCCCACCGAGCGCGGCCCCCGCACCGATCAGGCCGACAGTGACACCGGCCACGAAGACCCGCAGCCGACTGGCCACCCCGAGGAGACCGATCAACGCCGCCAGCAGCAGCGCGACCGAACCGGCCAGCAGTTCGGGAGCGCCCACCCAACGGGCCGGCCCGAACGGTCCGACCGGGTCGCCGGAGCCGACGGCCAGGGCACCGGCAGTGAACGCGTAGGGCAGCGCGTAGCCGCCGAGCGTCGCCCCGGCGGCGCCGTCGCCGTTGGCACGGGAGGCGACAGTGGCGGCCACGGTGAGCACCAGCGCCACCGCGACGGCCGCCAGCCAACCGGCCCGCTGCGTCGGGCCACCGGAGAGCAGGGCGAGCAGCCCGACCGCGAGCGGTACGGCGGCACCGGCCAGACCGGCTGCCCGGGTGGCGGTGGGCGACCAGGCGCCGCCCCGGCGGCGAGCGCCGTCGGCGATCGCCTCGATGACGTCGTCGTACTCCAACTCGGGCCAGTGCGCGCGGGCCGGCACGAGGTGCAGCACCTCGCCGTCGCGGACCCCCTGCGGCAGCAGCGCCTGTGCGGTCACCAGCAACGCCCCGTCGGTGCGGCGGAGCACCCAACCGCCGTGCTGCTCGCCGTCGTCGGCGAGCCCGACACCGGCGTGCCGGAGCACGTCGGGCAGCAGCTCGGCCAGGGGCACCTGCTCCGGCAGGGCGACGTCCACCCGTCGTTGCGGCGCGCTGATGGTGACGCGTGCCAGCCCGGTAGTCATCGACTGGTCTCCATATCGACTGGGATCGGAGGCTGCGCGGACGACAGGACTTTACCTACCATGAGCCAGGCTCGGGTTACCCAGCGCTGTCAGGAGGCCGAGTGTCCACCGTCGTCATCAAGCGCCCACCGCGCCGACCAGCGCCGGAGATTCCCGCCGGTGAGCTGTCGGTCGACGCACCGCCGGAGATCCCCGTGGTGACCGGCGGGCGGTGGCAGCAGCTGCTCATGCTGCTGCCCATGCTCGGCGGCACGGTCGCGATGGCGATGATGTTCGGCCGGGGCGGCGGGGCCTACTCGTACGTGGTGGGCGGCATGTTCGGGCTCTCCTCGTTGGCGATGCTCGTGACGTCCTGGGGCAGCGCCTCCGGCACCCCTAAGAAGTCCGAGATGATGGCCGCCCGCAGGGAGTACCTACGCCACCTGGCCACGCTGCGGCGGCGGGTCCGGCGGACCGCGGGCCAGCAACGGGCCGGGCTCTACTACCGGCACCCGGATCCGGGCCGGCTCTGGTCGACGGTGGACAGCCACCGGGTCTGGGAGCGGCGCCCCGCCGACCCCGATTTCGCCGTGGTGCGGGTCGCCGTCGGGCCGCAGACACTGGCCACCCCACTGATCCCACCGGTCACCCGGCCGCTGGAGGAGCTCGAGCCGATGACCGCCGGCGCGCTTCGCCGCTTCCTGGACGCGTACTCCGTGGTGCCGGACCTGCCGGTGGCGCTGTCGCTGCGCAGCTTCGCCCGGGTGCACGTGCGACCCGCCGGCCGCGGCAGGGCGACCACCCCGACCACCGGTGGGCCACCCACCGGCGACCCGGCGGCGCAGGCCCTGGTCCGGGCCGTGCTGACCCAGCTCGCGGTCTTCCACGCCCCCGACGAGCTGCTCGTCGCGGTCTGCGCCGGGCCCGAGCGCCGCGCCTGCTGGGAGTGGGTGAAGTGGCTCCCGCACGCTCACCACCCCGGTCGCACCGACGCGCTCGGCCCGGTACGCCTGGTCACCAGCTCGGCCGCCGAGTTGGAGTCGCTGCTGGCCGACGTGCTGGCCACCCGGTCCCGGTTCAGCCCGGCCGGCCCGGCCACCGACGGCCCACACGTGGTGGTGGTCCTCGACGGCGGCGACCTGACCGGTGCCAGTGACCTGACCGGCGACGGCGGCATCGACGCGGTCACAGTGCTGGACCTGGACACCCCTCCGCCCCGACTGCTGGACCGGTACGCGCTGCTGCTGGAGTTGCACGGCCGGCGGCTGCACTCGCGGTCGTCCGACGGGTACGCCGAGGTGGGCACCGCCGACCAGTTGGACCTGGCCGACGCCGAGGCGGTCGCCCGACGGTTGGCGCCGCTGCGGCTCGCCGGCGCGGCCAGAGGGCCGGACGCCCCGCTCCAGGCCGACCTGGGCCTCCCCGAGCTGCTCGGTCTCGGTGACCCGGAGAGCTTCACTGCGGAACAGGGCTGGTTGCCGCGCTCGGCACGGGACCGGTTGCGGGTGCCGATCGGGGTGGGTGCGGACGGCGGCGCCATCGAGCTGGACCTCAAGGAGTCCGCCCAGGACGGCATGGGCCCGCACGGCCTGCTCATCGGGGCGACCGGCTCCGGCAAGTCCGAGCTGCTCCGCACGCTGGTGCTGGGGCTCGCCGCCACGCACAGCTCCGAGCAGCTCAACTTCGTGCTCGTCGACTTCAAGGGTGGCGCCACCTTCACCTCGTTCGACCGGCTGCCGCACACCGCGGCCGTGATCACCAACCTGGCCGACGCGTTGCCCCTGGTCGATCGCATGGTGGACGCGATCAACGGGGAGTTGGTCCGCCGCCAGGAGCTGCTGCGGCGGGCCGGCAACTTCGCCAGCGTGCGCGACTACGAGCGGGCCAGGGCGGCCGGCAGCCCCCTCGCCCCGCTGCCGTCGTTGCTGCTGATCTGCGACGAGTTCTCGGAGCTGCTGTCCGCCAAGCCCGACTTCATCGACCTGTTCGTGCAGATCGGCCGGCTGGGCCGGTCGCTCGGCGTGCACCTGCTGCTCGCCAGCCAGCGCCTGGAGGAGGGCCGACTCCGCGGGTTGGACACCCACCTCTCGTACCGGATCGGGTTGCGCACCTTCTCGGCGCTGGAGTCCCGGACGGTGCTCGGCGTGGCGGACGCGCACGAGCTGCCCCGCTCACCGGGCCACGGCTACCTGCGTGCCGGCACCGACCCGCTGGCCCGGTTCAAGGCCGCGTACGTCTCCGGTGCCGTCCGCCGTCGGGCCGCGCCGGGTGGCGTCGCCGCCGAGGGGGGCGCGCGGCTGCTGACCTTCACCACCCACGTCGTACCGGTGCCCGAGCCGGCGGCCCCGGTCGTGCCCGTCGTGGCGGAGGAGGAGGGCACCAGGACGCTGCTCGACCTGCTGGTGGACCGGCTCGTCGGGCAGGGCCCGCCGGCGCACCAGGTCTGGCTCCCGCCGCTCGGCCAACCGCCGGCCCTGGACGAGCTGCTCGGTCCGGTCGAGGTGCACCCGAAACGCGGGCTGACAGTGGGCAACCCGGAGCTGCACGGGGCACTCGGCGTGCCGATGGCGGTGGTGGACAAACCGTTGGAGCAGCGCCGGGACCTGCTCTGGCTGGCGCTGGACGGCGCTGCCGGGCACGTCGCGGTGGTCGGTGCGCCGCAGAGCGGCAAGTCCACCGCCCTGCGCACGCTGATCTGCGCGCTGGCACTCACCCACACACCGGCCGAGGTGCAGGTCTACTGCCTCGACTTCGGCGGCGGCGGGTTGGCCGCGCTGCGCGACCTCCCGCACGTCGGCGGGGTGACCGGCCGCGCCGACCCGACCGCCGTACGACGCACCGTCGGCGAGATGACCACCCTGCTGGTCGACCGGGAACGCCGCTTCGCCGAGTTGGGCGTGGAGTCGATGGCCGCGTACCGCCAGCGGCGGGCGGCAGCGGGGACGGTGGGCCAGCCGGGCACCGACCCGTACGGCGACGTGTTCCTGGTGATCGACGGGTGGACCACCATCCGCGGCGAGTACGACGACCTGGAGCCACTCGTCACCGACCTGGCCACCCGGGGTCTGTCGTACGGGCTGCACGTGGTCGCCACCGGGCTGCGCTGGCTGGATTTCCGCCCGGCGATCCGGGACCTGTTCGGCTCCCGGCTGGAGCTGCGCCTCGGTGACCCGGCCGACTCGTTGGTGGCCCGGCGTGCGGCCGCGAACGTGCCGGAGCGCTCCGGCCGAGGGGTGACCGCGGAGGGCCTGCACTTCCTGACCGCGCTGCCCCAGCTCGGTACCGCCGGTGGAGACACCGCCGGCCTGGTCAAGAGGGCCGCCGACGGGTGGGCGGGTGCTCCGGCGCCCCGGGTGCGGCTGCTCCCGCCGGTGCTGCCGTACGCCGATCTGGACCTCACCTCGACGACCGGGCTGCGGCTGCCGATCGGGATCGCGGAGGCGGACCTGCGTCCGGTCCTGCTCGATTTCGCCACCGAGCCGCACTTCGTGGTCTTCGGGGACTCGGAGTGCGGCAAGTCGTCGTTCCTGCGCGCGCTGGCCACGTCGATCATCACCCGGTTCACTCCCGAGCAGGCCCGGGTGATCCTCGTCGACTACCGGCGCAGCCTGCTCGGCGCCATCGAGACGCCACACCTGATCGGGTACGGCACCGCTGCGGCACACACCGCCGACCTGGTCGAGTCGGCCGCCGGTTACCTGGAGCGGCGGGCTCCCGGGCCGGAGGTCACCCCGCAGCAGCTGCGGGACCGGTCCTGGTGGTCCGGGCCGGAGCTGTTCGTGCTGGTGGACGACTACGACCTGGTGGCGGCGGGGCCGGCGAACCCGTTGCGCGCACTGGAGGAGCACCTGCCGCACGCCCGGGACATCGGGCTGCACCTGGTGCTGGCCCGCCGCTCCGGCGGGGCGAGCCGGGCCCAGTACGAGCCGATCGTGCAGCGCCTGCGGGAGCTGTCCACGGCCGGCCTGGTGATGGCGGGCAGCCCTGAGGAGGGCGCACTCGTCGGGCCGGTGCGACCCGGGCCGCTGCCGCCGGGGCGTGGTCGACTGGTCACCCGGCGGGAGGGCGTACGCCTTGTTCAGTTGGCACAACTGCCGCCGCAATGAGCTGACTCGCCGGTTCTTCCCGTGACGGGTGGGGAAACCGGTAATCTCCGATCGTCATGGTTCCGTCGGGATGAATGGCTGAGGATGTGACTGGGGTGCGGTACAGCGGTCCGTCAGCGGCCCGACGAGCGACCGGCCGGGCGCTGCTCGGCGTGGCCGCGGCGCTTGCCGTCGTGGCCCCGACCGCGGCAGCCGTGCCCGTCGCCGCGCCCACGAACGGTGGACAGCTCGCCGGCGCGCCGATGGCGTTCGCCCCCGGTGACGCCGTCGCCCGCACCGATCAGGTCCGCGACGAGCAGTGGCAGCTCGACGAGTTGCAGGCCGAGACGGCGTGGCGCAGCTCGACCGGCCGGGGCGTAACAGTGGCGGTGGTCGACTCCGGAGTGGACGGCAACCATCCCGACCTGGTCGGCCAGGTGCTGCCCGGCAAGGACCTGGTCGGCCCCGGTGGCGCCCCGGGCCCGGATCCGGTGGGTCACGGCACCACTGTCGCCGGCCTGATCGCCGGGCGCAGCGACGACAAGCGGGGCGTGGTCGGCCTGGCACCGGACGCCCGGATCCTGCCGGTCCGCGTGCTGGACGAGGAGAACCGTTACGACGACGCGCTGATCGTCGCCCAGGGGGTCCGCTGGGCTGTCGACAACGGCGCCCGCGTGATCAACCTGTCGCTGGGCGGCAGCGGCGACAGCCCGGCCCTGGCCGCGGCCCTGGACTACGCGTTCGTCCGGGACGTGGTCGTGATCGCCTGCACCGGCAACCTGGCCACCTCCACCAGCACCAAGGTCTGGTACCCGGCTCGTGAGCCGGGTGTGATCGCGGTGTCGGGTCTCGAACGCAGCAGCGACAACCTGTGGTCCGGCTCGATCACCGGCCGCGCGACGGTGCTCACCGCTCCCGCCAGCGGGCTGGTCGGCGCCAAGCCTCCCGGCGGGTACTGGCGGGTGCAGGGCACCAGCTTCGCCGCGCCACTGGTGGCGGCGACCGCCGCGCTGGTCCGGTCCCGCTATCCGCAGATGCCCGCGGGCGAGGTGGTCAACCGGTTGTTGGCCACCGCCCGGGACCTGGGCCCGACCGGGCGGGACGACCGCTTCGGGTACGGGGTGGTCGACCCGGTGGCCGCGTTGACCGCTCAGGTGCCGCCGGTGACCGCCAACCCGCTGGACGACCAGACGTCGCCGGGCGTGACCGGTTTCGGTCCGGCACCCGGCTCGGTCGACGACGATCCGGTGGCCGGTGCCGGTAGCGATCCACTCGGTCTCGCCGCATCCGGTCAGCAGAGCCGTTGGACGGCTCGGGCGGCCGGCGGTCAGGACACCTCCGCGCCGGAGCAACTGTGGACCGTTGTCGTGCTCCTCGTCGCTCTGGTCGGCGGTGCGGCCCTGATGGTGCGCCGGCTGCGTCAGCGGACCCGTTGATCGCGACCGGCCGCCAGGCCTGACCGGCTGCCCAGCCGGGTAGAACGGACCCATGAGTACGCACCAGGCGCCCACCCTCGCCCCCACCGGCCAGCCGTCCTGGCGGCACCGCCGATTCGACCCGGACCATGCGCTGGGTCTGCGGCTCACTCTCGCCGCGACGGCGGCGTTCCTGGTGCTGGTGCCGTTCGCGCTGCTCACACTGCTGGTGCTCGGCGCCTGGGCACCGCTGCACCGGCTGGACACGGCGGTCACCGACGCGCTGCACCGCTACGCCCAGGATCACCCGGCGTGGGTCGTGCTGATGCGGGTCTGGACCGAGGTGTTCGCACCGATGCCACTGCGCGCGGTCGCCCTGCTCCTGGTGGTCTGGCTGCTGCGCCGGGGAGCCCGCCGGCTGGCCCTCTGGGCGACCACCACCATGGTCGTCGGCGGGTTGCTAGGTCCGCTGCTCAAGTTGCTGGTCGGCCGGGACCGGCCGGAGTTGCTGGACCCGGTGGCCCGGGCCGCCGGTTACTCGTTCCCCTCCGGGCACGCGCTGAACGCCACCCTGGCCGCCGGGGTGCTGCTGCTGGTGCTCCTGCCGTACACCGGGCGGGGGGCGGCGCGGGCCGCGCTCTGGGTGGCGGCGGTCCTGCTCACAGTGGTGACCGGGCTGAGCAGGGTGGCCCTCGGCGTGCACTTCACCAGCGACGTGGTGGGTGGATGGTTGCTCGGTGTGGCAGTGGTCGCGGCCACCACCGCCGCGTTGACCAGTTGGCGGGCACACACCGGTCTGCGGCCGGTCCGGCCGACCCGCGACGGCGTCGCTCCCGAGGTCGAGCGGCAGCCGGGAGCGGCCTGAGGAGCTGAGCCGACCCTGCGGCGACGCTCAGGTGCACTCGCCGGTGGCGACCTGCCGGTTGCGTTCGGCACCGGCCAACGCCACCGGGCGGGCCTCGGCCGCCGTCACGGCGAAGCCGGTGTTCGGGTCGTCGGACGCCGCCGCGAAGATCACGCCGAGCACCAGGCCGTTGGCGGAGAGCAGCGGACCTCCCGAGTTGCCGCTGCGCACCAGCGCCCGGATCGTGTAGATCTCCCGGGTCACCTCGGTGGACGAGTAGATGTCCGGGCCCTTGATCCGGTCGACGTCCCGGACCCGCGCCGACTGCGCGTTGTACGGGCCGTCGAGCGGGAAGCCGAGCACGATGGCGTCGGAGCCACTGCCCGCGTTGCCGGCGGCGAACCGCAGGGACGGCCCGGGCAGCCCGGGCACGAGCAGCACCGCGAGATCCCGGTTCGGGTCGTAGACCACCACCTTGCCGTCGTACCGCTCACCGCCCAGCTCCACGGCTACCGAGCGGGTGCCGGCGACGACGTGCGCGTTGGTCATCACCCGGTCGTCCGCGTACACGAAGCCGGAACCCTCGATCCGGCGTGAGCAGCTGGGCGCGGAGCCGAGCACCTTCACGACCGACTGCTGACCGTTGACCACCACCTGCGAGCCGGCCAGTGCCGGGTCCGGTGGGTCGACCTGCCGGGCCCGGGTGGGCGCGAGGTCACCGAAGACGTCCGGGAACCCGTCGGTGTCGACGGTGTCCTCCAGCGCCGTGGAAAGCTGTTGGGCCCGCTCCGGCAGGACCTGGTTGACCACCGTGATCAACGCGCTGTTGCGGACCGAGGCGGCGAGCCAGGGCACCGAGGACGAGCCGAGCGGCACCGCGACCAGCCAGGCGAGCAGGAGCACCGCGAACAGCGAGACGAGCGCCCCACCGACGTCGTCTGCCCGTTTGCCCACGTCGCTGGTGATCGTCTTACGCAGGTGCGAGCCGAGCCAACCGGCGAGTGCCTGCCCGACCACCGCCAGCCCGAAGATGGCCACCAGCGAGATCAACACACGGGTGCCGGCGTCCACGAACTGTCTGGCGAACAGCGGCCCGAGCTGGAGACCCAGCAGCAGCCCCAGGAAGAAGCCGGACAACGACGTGACGCCGATGACGAAACCCTGGCGGTATCCGCTGATCGCGAACACGAGCATGAGCAGCAGCAGGACGAGATCCACGACGGACACGGGTCAAGCGTACGGGCAGTGTGCCCACCGGATGACCATCGCTTGCGGATGGTGACCGTGCGTTCAGCGCAGGGCGTTCTCGTCTGCCTCGTCGGTGCCGGCGGACGGGGCCGGTGTCGCCCCGGTCGGCGGAAGCTCCACCACCCGGCCGCGCGGCCACGGACGGGCCCAGCCGCCCATCTCGAGCAGGGTGGCGAGCACCCCGGCGGTGAAGCCCCAGACGAGCATCCCGCGAGCCGAGAACGCCGGCCCGATCCAGCCGCTCGGGTGCCGGACCCGCAGTCGGTTGGCCGGATCGACCAGCTCGCTGACCGGCAGGCGGGCGACGTGTGCCACCTCGGCCGGCTCCCGTGGGTGCACCGGGTGCGGGTCGTGCCACCAGGCCAGCACCGGCGTGACCACGAAGTCGCTGACCGGGATCCACAGTTTCGGCAGCTCGGCCAGCACTGTCACGCTGGCCGGGTCGAGGCCCACCTCTTCGTTCGCCTCGCGCAGGGCGGTGGCGCGGACGTCGGCGTCCTCCGGGTCTGCCGCACCCCCGGGAAAGGCGGGCTGGCCGGCGTGGTTGCGCAGGGTGGCGGCGCGTTGCAGGACCAGCACGTCGGGACCCGCGCCGGGCTGCTCGCCGAGCAGGACCAGCACGGCGCTCTCCCGACCACCCTCGGCCGGCGTGGTCAGCCGGGTGAAGTCCTCGGCGCGGGCGGTGCCCAGCCGGGTCAGCAACGGCTCGATCCATTCGGGGGGCCGACGGGTCACGCCGGCACCGCCAGACCGAGGTGCTGGCGGACCAGCTTGGCGAGCTTGGTGTCGTCGAGAGCGCCGCTGGCGTCGATGTGCCGGACCTGACCGTCGGCGTCGACGAAAATGGTCAGCGGAATGGCGTTGCGCTTCAGCTCGCGCTGCAGCGCCTCGCCCTGGTCCACCAGGATCGGGAACCGGACGCCGAAGTCCTCACCGATGGACTGGGCACCGCCCCGGCTGTCCCGACTGTTGACCCCGACCACCTGGAGCTGACCGGCGGCCCGCTCGCTGAGGCGCTGGAAGGCGGGCAGCTCCTTGCGGCACGGCGGGCACCAGGAAGCCCACACGTTGATCACCGCCGGCCCGGCCACCTCCCGTAGCACGACGGGTGCACCGCCGGTGAAGCAGGAGAGCGTCAGCTCCGGCAGCGCCGACCCGCCGGCGGCGCGGGCCGTCGAGCCGGACGTTCCGGAGGCCGTCGGGCCCGAGCCGGGCGACGCGGGAGTCGCCGTTGCGGGGGTCGCCGTGCCGGAGCCGGGCGACGTTGCCGTGGGCGCCGTGCTCAGCGTGGCGCAGTCGCGGAACGGGGATGGTCGCTCGGCGGCGGCCGGGCGGGGAGCCGGCTCGTCGTCGGCCGTGCCGCTGGTGCAACCGGTGACCGCCAGCAGCAGCGGCAGGACGGCGAGGGCGAGGCGGCGGTTCACGGCACCTCCGCCGTGATCGCCTGCGCCGGCACCAACTCCGGGTCGACCCCGGCAGCCACCGCGAGGTCGCGCGCCCGAGGGCCCTTGAGCAGCTTGACGGCGGCCGCCGGCTCGGTCGGGCCGGTGCCGTACGAAGGGCAGAGCTTGGCGAGCGTGCAGGCGCCGCAGGCCGGCTTGCGGGCGTGGCAGACCCGTCGCCCGTGGAAGATGATCCGGTGCGAGAGCATGGTCCAGTCGCGCTTGTCGTACAGCGCGCCGATCGCGTGCTCGATCTTGACCGGGTCGGTCTCGGTGGTCAGCCGCCACCGGTGGACCAGTCGCTGAAAGTGCGTGTCGACTGTGATGCCCGGGACGTCGAAGGCGTTGCCGAGGATCACGTTGGCGGTCTTGCGGCCGATGCCGGGGAGCGTCACCAGGTCGACGAGCTTGCCCGGGACCGCGCCGTCGTACCGGTCGAGGAGGGCCTGACCGAGCTTGAGCAGTGAGTCGGTCTTGTTGCGGTAGAAGCCGGTGGGCCGGATCAGCTCCTCCATCTCGCCCCGGTCGGCGCCGGCGTACGCGGCAGCGCTCGGGTAGCGGGCGAAGAGCTTCGGGGTGACCTCGTTGACCTTCTTGTCCGTGCACTGCGCGGACAGGATCGTGGCGACGGCCAGCTCCAGAGCGTTGGAGTGGTCCAGCTCACAATGCGCGTCGGGATGCGTCTCGGCCAGCACCCGGCCGATCTTGCGGGCACGGCGTTTGCGCCCGAGATCGGTCTCGCTGGCACCGGGAGGGCTACTGGTCACGACGGTCAGCCTACGTCGCACCCCGGACGCTCCCCGTCGGGTCAGCCGGCGGTCGGCGGCGAGATCTTTCCCTGCCCGTCGAGGCGAGCACCGCCCTTCGGGAAGTCGGTGCGGCTCAACTCGGTGACCAGGCCCAGACCCCGGTCGTCCGGGTCCATGGTCGGCTTGCCGGCGGAGTTCATGTACGTGGAGGTGAACGAGCCGCCGGCCCAGCTGCCGTCCGGCTTGAGCGACACCTTCAGCACCCCGCCCCAGCCGAGGCGGCCGTCGTTGCTCAGCGAGTTGCCGCCGCCGGCGAAGTTGCCCAGGCTGTACGCGATCAGGCGCCCCTTGTAGAACTCCATCCCGCGCAACACGTGCGGGCCGTGCCCGACGATCAGGTCGGCGCCAGCGTCGATCATGGCGTGCGAGAACTTCACCGGGTCGCCCCGGTTCTCGCCCAGGAACATCTCGGTGCCCGGCTTCACCCGGGTCTTGTCGGCGCCCTCGCCACCCATGTGCACCTGCACCACTACCAGGTCGGCCATGGTGGCGGCCTTGGCGACCACCGCCTTCGCCTTGTCGATGTCGACGAGGCTGTTGGACCAGACGTACGACGAGAAGCCGGCGACGGCGACCTTGACGCCCTTGACGTCGACCACTGTGATCTCGTTCGGTGCGCCGGTGTGCTCCAGGTCGTACTTCTTCAGCGCCTTCTGGGTGTTCTCGTAGCCCTTGGGCCCGTAGTCGTAGCCATGGTTGTTGGCCTGGTTGAGCAGGTCGAAGCCCGCGTCGCGCAGGTGGGCGGCGTACTCCGGCGGGGCGCGGAACTGGAAGCAGCGGGTGGAGTTCGCCCCGCACTTGCCGGTGCCGGTGTCGACGGTCAGCGGCTCCTCCAGGTTGCCCATCACCAGGTCGGCCTTGAGCGCCTCGGTGACCGAGTTGAAGAAGCCCTTCCCGCCGGCTGTGGGCAGCCGACTGGGCGCGTTGCCCATGATGATGTCGCCGGTGGCGGAGAGCGAGATCGCGTCACCCTGACCGGACGATGCGGGCCCGGTGGCCTTCGGGCCGGCCGTGGAGACCGGCGCGCCGGTGCCACCACCTCCCGCGCCGGGCTGCCAGACGGGTGCCTCACCACCGGGGTCGGCGCAGCCGGCCACGAGGAGGGCGGCCAGCAGCGCGGCGAGGCCGAGGGCGACGCGGCGGCGCGGGCGGGACGCGAGGGGGGCGGGAGCGTACATCGCCCGCGACCCTACCGGTCGTTAAACGCGCCGACGACAGCCGATCGGTTGGACTTTGCGCCGCTGAGCTGGTCGGACCACGGCACGACCGGCCGGGAACCACCGGCGAGCACCGCCGCGTGCACCGCTCGGGCGAGGGGGGCACCCCAGGTGGAACGCGGCCCGCCGTACGCGGCCTCGGGTCCGTCCACCGGGCAGAGCACTGTGACCGCGTCGGTGGGTGTGCCGGTCCCCGGCATTCCCAGCTCGGTGATCGCCTGGGTCTTCGCCTCGGTCGCGGTGGCCACAGCGTTGACCAGCGCCGAGTCGGCGAGCCGGGCCGGCACGTAAACAACGATGTTGACGGTGCCGACGCGTGGGGTGAGCGCGGCCGGCGTCGGAGCGGCCGCGGGCACCGGCGTGCCGAGCCCGACCGTCGCCCAGGCCCGCACCCCGGCGTCGGTTCGCGCCACCACCTCGGCCACATCGACGCCGGTCAGCAGACCAATTCCGGGCCCGTCGAGGGCCAGCTCGGCGGCGAGCGAGGCCAGGTGGGCCGCGGGGTCCTCCCGGTCGTACGACATCGGCACTGTCGCGTTCAACACCCACCGCCGGACCCCGATGCCACCGCCCAGCGGGGCACTGCTGACCGCCCGCAGAGGCACGTCCGCGCGCCAGACGAGCAGCGGGACGTGCCGCCCGTCCTCGGCGCGGCTGGTCAGAGTCGGCTCGCTTAGCACGTCGGGCAGGTTACGCCCACCGATCAAGATTCCAGGGGCGACCTCTGATTCATGCTCACGTGCGCCTAGACTTGGCGGCGCGCGAGGGGATCAGCGGACGGCGGCCCCGGCCGACGGACGGCACGCGCAACCGGAGGTGCGCAATGGACGAGGTACTGGCCCGCAGCGGGATCTTCCAGGGTGTTGACCCGGAAGCTGCCGAGGCGCTCGCCAAGGAGATGGAGACGATCGAGGTCCGCAAGGGCGAGATCGTTTTCAATGAGGGCGAGCCCGGTGACAGCCTCTACATCCTGCTGTCCGGGAAGATCAAGGTTGGTCGCCGCGCAGCGGACGGCCGACAGAACCTGATCGCGGTGATGGGGCCGTCGGACATGGTCGGTGAGCTGTCGCTCTTCGACCCGGGTCCGCGTACGGCGACAGCCACCGCGGTGACCGACACCCGGCTGGTGCGGCTGCGTAAGCAGGCGCTGCGGCCGTGGCTCAACAACCGCCCGGAGATCGCCGAGCAGTTGCTGCGGGTGCTCGCCCGGCGGCTGCGCCGGACCAACGACTCGCTCGCCGACCTGATCTTCACGGACGTGCCGGGCCGGGTCGCCAAGAACCTGCTCCAGATGGCGGGCCGCTTCGGCACCCGCGACGGCGGCGTTCTGCGGGTGACCCACGACCTCACCCAGGAGGAGATCGCCCAGCTCGTCGGTGCCTCCCGGGAGACCGTCAACAAGGCGCTGGCCGACTTCGCCTCGCGCGGCTGGTTGCGGTTGGACGGCAAGAGCATCATCATCCTGGACCCGGAGCGCCTGGCCCGTCGCGCCCGCGTCTGAGCAGCACCCGAACGTCCCCGCCCGCCGTCACCGACGGTGGGCGGGGACGTTTGCCGTCTGCCTGACGCAGAATCGCTGGCCTGGAGGTGGTGCCAGCGGTGAGGGTGGGGCCCATGGTGAACCGAGTGGCGGTGCTCTCCGACATCCACGGTGTCCTGCCGGCGCTGGAGGCCGTACTGGCCGAGCCGGACGTCGCCGCCGCCGATCTGATCGTGCTCACCGGTGACATCGCCGCGGGCCCGCAGCCGGTCGAGGTGCTGGACGTGCTCGCCGGCCTGGGCGACCGGGTGTGCTGGGTAGGCGGCAATGCCGACCGCGAGCTGGTCGAGGCGCGGGCCGGCCGCCCGGCGTCGATCGAGGTGTCGAACTGGGCCGCCGGGCAGCTGCGCGGCGACCAGGTGGCCCGGCTCGCCGCGTTGCCGGCGACGGCGACGCTGGAGATCGACGGCCTCGGGCCGACGGTGTTCTGTCACGCCACGCCCCGCGATGACGAGGAGGTGGTGCTCGTCGACTCCCGGATGGCGCGCTGGGCGGAGGTGTTCGACGGTCTGCCCACCGAGGTCACCACGGTGGTCTGCGGCCACACGCACATGCCCTTCACCCGGCTGGTCGACCGGCGTCTGGTGGTCAACCCGGGCAGCATCGGCATGCCGTACGGGGGCGCGGGCGCATGGTGGGCGCTGCTCGGGCCGGGCGTCCAACTGCGCCGCACCGCCTTCGACGTGGACGCGGCCTGCGCCCGGGTGGCGGCCGAGTCGGCCTTCCCCGACGCCGCCGCCTGGGCCGACGAGTACCTGCGCTCCCAGCACAGCGACGTCGACGCGCTGACCGCCTTCGGCCCCCGCGACGGGCGCTGAGCGAGCAGTCGTAAGCCCACCCGTGTCCACCCGAGCGTCGCGGGCTCGGAAAAAGTCAGTCTTGACTGTTTGTTTCGTAGGCAGCAGGCTGTCTCCGTGCCCACCTCATCGACGCGTGTCCCTCAGCAGGAACGCAGCCGCGCCACCCAGGCCCGGCTGCTGGAGGCGACCGTCGACTGTCTGATCGAGCACGGCTGGTCCGGCACCACGACAACAGTCGTCGCGGCGCGGGCCGGTGTTTCGCGGGGGGCACAGCTGCACCACTACCCGACGAAGGCGGCGCTGGTGACGGCCGCCGTGGCCCATCTGGCCGAGCGCCGGGCCGACGAGTTGCGCACCGAGGCCGAGGCGCTGCCGGCCGGCCCGCAGCGGTTGGACCGGGTCGTCGACCTGCTCGCCGTGGCGTTCACCGGGCCGCTGTTCGTGGCCGCGCTGGAGCTCTGGGTCGCCGCCCGCACCGATCGGGAGCTGCGGGACGCCCTGGTGCCGCTGGAGGCGACTGTCGGGCGGGAGATGCACCGGCTCACCGTCGCCCTGCTCGGTGTCGACGAGCGTCGACCCGGTGTCCGCGAAGCGGTGCAGGCCACGCTCGATCTGCTCCGTGGACTCGGGGTGGCCAACCTGCTCAGCGACGACTCCGCCCGTCGGGCCGCCCTGTTGACCACCTGGAAGCGCCAGCTCGCCACCCTGCTCACGCCCTGACCGCCGGCCGCACCGGCCACCACCGACCGGAGGCACCATGGTCGACCTCAGCGACCTGCTCACGGACCTGGCCGACGAGTCCGCCCAATTGGACGCCCTGGTGGCGCCCCTGCCCGTGGCCGACTGGGCGAGCCCGACCCCCGCGCCGGGCTGGAGCGTCGGGCATCAGATCGCCCACCTCGCCTGGACCGACCACGTCGCGCTGTTGGCCGCGACCGACCCCGAGGCGTTCTACGCGACTGTCACCGCCGCGCCGGACGTGACCCGACTCGTCGACGTCGGCGCCGAGGAGTTCCTCGCCCCGCCGGCCGAGCTGCTCGCCCGCTGGCGGTCCGGGCGCACCGCGCTCGTCGACGCGCTGGCCGCCGTTCCGGCCGGCGGCAAACTGCCCTGGTACGGCACCCGGATGTCGGCCACCTCGATGGCCACCGCCCGGATCATGGAGACCTGGGCGCACGGCGCGGACGTGGCCGACGCCCTCGACGTGGTCCGCCCCGACAGCGACCGACTCCGGCACGTGGCGCACCTGGGCGTGCGTACCCTCGGGCACGGTTTCACCGCGCACGGCCGGGAGGCACCGACGGCGCCGGTGCGGGTCGAGCTGGTCGGGCCGGGCGGGGGTGCCTGGAGCTGGGGTCCGGCGGACGCCGCCGACCGGGTCACCGGCCCGGCTCGGGACTTCTGCCTGCTGGTCACCCAGCGCCGACACCGCGCGGACCTCGCCCTGGTCGCCACCGGGTCAGTCGCCGACGAGTGGCTCGACGTGGCGCAGGCCTTCGCCGGGCCGCCGGGTGACGGCCGGCAGCCGGCCGGCCGGATCGGGGTACGGGCATGATCCGCATCGGCAACGCCTCCGGCTTCTACGGCGACCGGTTCACCGCCTGGCGGGAGATGCTCGACGGTGGTGAGCTGGACGTGCTGACCGGCGACTACCTCGCCGAGTTGACCATGCTGATCCTTGCCCGGGACCGTATGCGCGACCCCGACCTGGGCTACGCGAAGACGTTCCTGCGGCAACTGGAGACCTGCCTCGGCACCGCCCTCGACCGAGGGGTGCGGATCGTGACGAACGCCGGCGGGTTGAACCCGGCCGGCCTGGCCGCCGCCATCGAGAAGCTCGCCAACCGGCTCGGCCTGCCGACCCAGGTCGGGTATGTCGAGGGCGACACGGTCCAGCGACCGGACGCGTTGAGCGCGAACGCCTACCTCGGCGCGTTCGGGATCGCCGCCTGCCTCGACGCCGGCGCGCAGGTGGTGGTCACCGGGCGGGTCACCGACGCGTCGCTGGTGGTCGGTCCGGCCATCTGCCGGTACGGGTGGGGCCGCGACGACCTCGACGAGCTGGCCGGGGCCACCGTCGCGGGGCACCTCGTCGAGTGCGGCGCGCAGGTCACCGGCGGCAACTTCAGCTTCTTCACCGAGCTGCCCGACGGCGGTCATCGGCCCGGGTTCCCGATCGTCGAGGTGCACCCCGACGGTTCCTCGGTGGTCACCAAGCATCAGGGCACCGGCGGCGCTGTCACGGTGGAGACGGTCACCGCCCAACTGCTCTACGAGATCGGCGGGCCCGCGTACCTCGGGCCGGACGTGGTCACCCGACTGGACACGGTGACTCTGCGCCCCGACGGGGCGGACCGGGTCCGGGTCTCCGGTGTGCGGGGCACGCCGCCACCGTCCACGCTGAAGGTGGGCGTCAACAACCTCGGCGGCTTCCGCAACTCGATGACGTTCGTCCTGTGCGGGCTGGACATCGAGGCGAAGGCGGCACTGGTCCGGGGGCAGGTCGAGGAGGCGGTGGGCAAGGACGGGCTGGAGTTCACGCTGGCCCGGACCGACCATCTGGACGCCGTCGACACCGAGACGGCCAGCGCCCTGCTGCACGTACACCTGCGCGACGGCGACAAGGCGCGGGCCGGGCGGGCGTTCTCGGCCGCCGCTGTGGAGTTGGCCCTGGCCTCGTACCCGGGCTGCACGCTGACCACACTGCCCGGTGACGCGACACCGTACGGCGTCTTCACCGCCGACGCGGTGCCGCAGGACGCGGTGGCGCACGTCGCGGTGCTACCCGGTGGCGAGCGGGTGCCGATCGCCCCGCCGATCCGCACCGCCCCCACCTCGCAGGACGAGTCGGCCCCGGGTGGCGACGCGGCGATCGACGGCCCGACCCGGCGCGGGGCGCTCGGCGAGGTGGTCGGCGCACGCTCCGGGGACAAGGGCGGGGACGCCAACCTCGGTGTCTGGGCGCGTTCCGACGCCGGGTACGCGTGGCTGCGGACCTGGTTGACAGTCGAGCGGCTGGCCGAGCTGGTGCCGGAAACCGCGCCGCTGCCGGTGCGGCGCTACGAGTTGTCGAACCTGCGTGCTGTCAACTTCGTGATCGAGGGCCTGCTCGGCGCCGGGGTGGCCGCTTCCACCCGGTTCGACCCGCAGGCCAAGGCGCTCGGCGAGCTGCTGCGCGCCCGGATCGTCGACCTGCCGGCAGGAGTGGCGCGGTGAGCATCGTGGACACCCCGGAGCGCCGGCAACTACGCGAGCTGACCCGGGCGTTCGTGACCCGGGAGGTGTTGCCGCACCTGGACGACTGGGAGCGGGCCGGCGAGGTGCCCCGGGCGCTGCACGCGACCGCCGCGAAGCTCGGCCTGCTCGGCATCGGCTTCCCGGAGTCGGTCGGTGGCAGCGGCGGTGACCTGCTCGACTCGATCATCGTGACCGAGGAGCTGATCCGCTCCGGCGGCTCGTCCGGGCTGGTGGCGGCCCTGTTCACGCATGGAATCGCGTTGCCGCACATGGTCGCGGCGGCCGGCGCCCGTACCGGTGGCTCGTTGGGCGGTCGGCTCGGTGGCGTCTCGTCCCCGGGCGACGACAGTCTGATCGAGCGGTACGTGCGGCCCACGCTGTCCGGCACGATGATCGGCGCGCTGGCCATCACCGAGCCGGACGGCGGTTCGGACGTGGCCGGCATCCGTACGACCGCCCGCCGCGACGGCGACCACTACGTGGTGAACGGGTCGAAGACGTACATCACCAGCGGGCACCGGGCCGACTTCGTGACCACTGCGGTGTGTACCGACTTCCCCGGCAGCGGTGAACTCACCCTGCTGGTCATCGACAAGGGGTCGCCCGGGTTCACAGTCGGACGCCGGTTGGAGAAGCTGGGCTGGCACTGCTCGGACACCGCCGAGCTGTCCTTCGCGGACGTGCGGGTGCCGGTCGCCAACCGGATCGGCGCGGAGAACACCGGCTTCCTGGCGATCATGCAGCACTTCGCGGCGGAACGACTGTCCCTGGCGACCCAGGCGTACGCGACCGCGCAGCGCTGCGTCGAGTTGGCGGTGCGCTGGTGCCGGAACCGGGAGACGTTCGGGCGTCCGCTGGCCAGCCGGCAGCTCGTCCGACACCGGTTGGCCGAGATGCACACCCGGGCCGAGGCGGCCCGGTCGTACGTGCACGGGGTCGCGGGTCGGGTGGTCGCCGGCGAGCCGGTGGTGACCGAGGTGGCGATGGCGAAGAACGTGGCGGTGGCCGCCTGCGACCACGTCGTCGACCAGGCGTTGCAGCTGCACGGCGGGTTCGGCTACCTGCGCGACGCCGAGGTGGAGCGGCACTACCGCGACGCGCGGATCCTCGGCATCGGCGGCGGCACCACCGAGATCATGAACGAGATCATCGCGAAGGGCATGGGCCTATGACCACACTGGACAGCACGGTCGACCCGGCCGCACCCTCGTACCTGGCGAACCGGGCGGCGTTGCTGGAGCGGTTGACCGAGTTGGACGCCGCGCTGGACCAGGCGCGGGCGGGTGGTGGCGAGAAGTACGTGACCCGGCACCACGCGCGCGGCAAGCTGCTCCCCCGGGAGCGGATCGAACTGCTGGTGGACGCCGACAGCCCGTTTCTGGAGTTGTCGCCGGTCGCCGCGTACGGCTCGGACTTCCCGGTCGGGGCCAGCGTGGTCACCGGCATCGGTGTGGTCGAGGGCGTGGAGTGCCTGATCGTCGCCAACGACCCGACGGTACGCGGCGGCGCTGTCAACCCGTGGTCGCTCGCCAAGACCCGGCGGGCCGGCGAGACCGCCCTGGCCAACCGGCTGCCCATGGTCAATCTGGTGGAGTCCGCCGGGGCGGACCTGCCCACCCAGGCGGAGATCTTCATCCCCGGTGGTCGGGTGTTCCGTGATCTCACCCGGCTCTCGGCGGCCGGCATCCCCACTGTCAGCGTGGTCTTCGGCAACGCCACGGCCGGTGGCGCGTACGTGCCGGGGATGTCCGACCACGTGATCATGATTCGGGACCGGTCACAGGTCTACCTGGCCGGTCCGCCGCTGGTGAAGATGGCGACCGGCGAGGTCACCGACGACGAGTCGCTGGGTGGCGCGGCGATGCACGCCGGCACGTCCGGGCTGGCCGACTATCTGGCCGCCGACGAGCGGGACGGCATCCGGCTGGCCCGGCAGTGCGTCCGCCGGTTGAACTGGCGCAAGCAGGGCCCGTCGCCGCGGACGGCGGTGCCGCAGCCACCGAAGTACGACCCGGAGGAGTTGCTCGGCATCACCAGCGCCGACCTGAAGGTGCCGTTCGACCCACGGGAGGTGCTGGCCCGGATCCTGGACGGTAGCGACTTCGACGAGTTCAAGCCGGCGTACGGGGACGCGCTGGTCACCGGTTGGGGCGAGTTGCACGGGTACCCGGTGGGGGTGCTGGCGAACGCCCGAGGGGTGCTGTTCAGCGCGGAGGCGCAGAAGGCGGCCCAGTTCATCCAGCTCGCGAACGCCTCGGACACCCCGTTGATCTTCTTGCAGAACACCACCGGCTACATGGTGGGCACCGAGTACGAGCAGCGCGGCATCATCAAGCACGGCGCCCTGATGATCAACGCGGTGTCGAACTCGACGGTGCCGCACCTGACTGTGAACCTGGGCGCCTCCTACGGGGCGGGCAACTACGGCATGTGCGGCCGGGCGTACGAGCCGAGGTTCCTGTTCACCTGGCCGAACGCCAAGTCGGCGGTGATGGGCCCGGCTCAGCTCGCCGGGGTGCTGTCGATCGTGGCCCGACAGGCGGCTGCCGCACGGGGGCGCGACTACGACGAGGACTCCGACGCGGCGATGCGTCTGATGGTCGAGCAGCAGATCGAGTCGCAGTCCGGCGCGCTCTTCCTCTCCGGCCGGCTCTACGACGACGGGGTGATCGACCCCCGGGACACCCGGACCGTCCTCGGGCTCTGCCTCTCGGCGATCCACAACGGACCGGTGAAGGGCGCCGACGGCTTCGGCGTCTTTCGGATGTAGAGGGGCCACTCATGATCAACAGACTGCTCGTGGCCAACCGGGGCGAGATCGCCCGTCGGGTCTTCGCCACCTGCCGCGCGATGGGCGTGGAGACGGTCGCCGTGCACTCGGACGCGGACGCCGACGCGCCGTTCGTGACCGAGGCCGACCAGGCCGTACGCCTACCGGGAAGTTCGCCGGCCGAGACGTACCTGCGGGTCGACCTGATCCTGGACGCGGCCCGGCGCAGCGGCGCGGACGCCGTCCACCCCGGCTACGGGTTCCTCGCGGAGAACGCCGAGTTCGCGGCGGCGGTGACCGACGCCGGTCTGACCTGGGTCGGCCCGCCGGCCAAGGTGATCGCCGCGATGGGCGACAAGCTGGCGGCGAAGGCGCTGCTCGCCGAGGCGGGCGTGCCGATGCTGCCGAGTTGGACCGACACCGACGAGATCGCGGACTTCCCCGTGCTGGTGAAGGCGTCCGCCGGCGGTGGTGGCCGGGGCATGCGGATCGTCCGGACCGCCGACGAACTGGCCGAGGCCGTCGCCTCCGCACGCCGCGAGGCGGCCGCCGCGTTCGGCGACGGCACTGTCTTCATCGAGCGGTACGTCGAACGCGGCCGGCACGTCGAGGTGCAGATCTTCGGTGACGCCCACGGTCGAGTGGTGGCCCTCGGTGACCGGGAGTGCTCGATCCAGCGCCGGCACCAGAAGATCGTCGAGGAGGCACCGGCGGTCGTTCCGGAGCGGGTGCGGGCGGCGTTGCACGAGGCCGCGGTGGCCGCCGGACGTGCTGTCGACTACCTGGGCGCGGGCACTGTGGAGTTCCTGCTCGCCCCGGGCGGTGAGGTCTTCTTCCTGGAGATGAACACCCGACTTCAGGTCGAGCATCCGGTCACCGAGCTGTGCACCGGGCTGGACCTGGTGGGGTTGCAACTGCTCGTCGCCGAGGGTGAGCCGCTACCGGCGGTCCTGCCGGCGAGCACCGGGCACGCGGTCGAGGTACGACTCTGCGCCGAGGACGCGGCGGCGGGTTGGCGGCCGGCCACCGGGACCCTGCACCGGTTCAGCGTTGGCGCGGTGGCGGCCGAGTTCGGTGGGCTGGCCGGGCCGGGTCTGCGGCTCGACTCGGGTGTGGTGGCCGGCTCGGTGGTCGGGGTGCACTACGACTCGATGCTCGCGAAGCTGATCGCCTGGGGTCGTACCCGCGCGGAGGCGACCCGGTTGTTGGCCGGCGCGCTGGCCCGGGCCGAGCTGCACGGGGTGACCACCAACCGGGACCTGCTGGTCCAGGTGCTGCGCAGCCCCGCGTTCGCCGCCGTGGAGATCGACACGGGTTTCCTGGACCGGCACCTGGAGGTCTTCGCCCCGCTGCTCCCCGCCGACCGGCTGCCGATCACCGCTCTCGCCGCCACGCTGGCGGGTGCCGCGCACCGCAGGGCGACCGCACCGGTGCTGGGCGGGCTCCCCTCCGGTTGGCGCAACGTGCCCGCCGTTCCCCAGACCACAGGCTTCGTCGGGCCGGACGGCGACGAGATCGAGATCCGCTACCGGTTGGACCGGACCGGCCGGCTCGCCGACTGGTCCCGCACGTCGGCGCCCGAGGAGTCCGCCGAGCGGCCGACGGCACCCACAGTGGCGCTGGTCGAGGCCACCCCGGACCGGGTGGTGCTCGACGTCGACGGGGTTCGGCGCGCGTACCGCGTACACCGGGTGGGGTCGGCTGTCTTCGTGGACGGGCCGGACGGGGCGGCGAGCCTGGCCGAGCTGCCGCGTCTCCCGCTGCCCACCGCGGCGGTGGCGGCCGGGTCGCTGCTCGCGCCGCTGCCCGGCGTGGTGACCCGGGTGCACGTCCAGGTCGGCCAACGGGTCGCGGCCGGCGATCCGCTGCTCACGCTGGAAGCGATGAAGCTGGAACATCCAGTGCTCGCCCCGATCGACGGCGTGGTCGCCGAGCTGCCGGTGCCGACCGGCGGTCAGGTGCAGACGGGCGCCGTGTTGGCCGTTGTCGACGAAAAGGACCCCCGATGACCTTCGACCTCACCCCCGAGCAGGACCAACTGCGCGACGCCGTACGGGCGCTCGGCCGCCGGTACGGTCACTCCTACTTCGTCGAGAAGGCGAGGGCCGGCGAACACACCACCGAACTGTGGGCGGAGGCCGGACGGCTCGGCTACCTGGGGGTCAACATCCCCACCGAGTACGGCGGCGGGGGCGGCGGCATAACCGAGCTGGCCATCGTCTGCGAGGAGTTGGCGGCGGCGGGCTGCCCGCTGCTGCTGCTGGTGGTCTCCCCCGCCATCGCGGCGACAGTGCTCAGTCGGCACGGCACCGAGGAGCAGCGCAAGCGACACCTGCCGGGCCTCGCCGACGGCTCCCAGAAGATCGTTTTCGCGATCACCGAGCCGGAGGCCGGTTCCAATTTCCATCGACTCGGCACTGTGGCTCGCCGCGACGGCGACGGCTGGCTGCTGAACGGCCGCAAGTGCTACATCTCCGGAGTCGACGAGGCCGGTCACGTGCTGGTGGTGGCCCGTGTCGCCGTCGATGACGGCCCAGCCGGTTCAGCGGATGCGTCTCCGCAGAAGCTCAAGCCGGCGCTGTTCCTGGTGCCGACCGACGCGGCCGGGCTGACCCGGTCCAAGCTGGACATGGAGATCGTGTCCCCGGAGAACCAGTTCCTGCTCTACCTGGACGACGTGCGGGTGCCCGCCGACGCGCTGCTCGGTGAATCGCTGGACGCCGGGCTGCCGGCGCTCTTCGCCGGGCTCAACCCGGAGCGGATCACTGTGGCCGCGATGGGCGCCGGCACCGGCCGGTACGCCATCGAGCGGGCCAGTGAGTACACCGCCACCCGCAAGGTCTGGGGTGGTCGGAGCATCGGCTCCCACCAGGGGGTGTCGCATCCGCTGGCACACGCGGCGGTGCAGGTGGAACTGGCCCGCCTCATGATCCAGAAGGCGGCCACCCTGTACGACGCCGGTCGCGATCTGGAGGCCGGGGTGGCCGGCAACATGGCCAAGTACGCCTCCGGGGAGGCCGCCGCGCTCGCCGTGGACACCGCCGTGCAGGTGCTCGGCGGGGCCGGCATGACCACCGAGTACGGGGTGGCGACCCTGCTCGGCGCCGTCCGGGCCGGCCGGATCGCCCCGGTCAGCCGCGAGATGATCCTCAACTTCGTGGCCCAACACGTCCTCGGCCAGGACAAGTCGTACTGACGCCCGCCCCGGCTGCCCGCCCCGCGCCCGGCGTTGCGTGATCGACTCGGTTTTCTTGAACTCGCGGTGTCCGAGGACCAGCGATGCCCCGACTTCCTGAGAACCGAGTCGATCAGCCACGGGCCGACGCCGGTGGGGCCGTCAGGCCGGGGTACGGCAGGCGGCGTCGATGCGGTGGACCGGGCGAACCCGACGGCCCATGCCCTCCAACAGTGAATCCTCGACGTGGAAGTCGTGAATGCGCAGTTGGTGGCGGGGCAACTCCTCCTCGCTCGGGCAGAGCACCTGGGCGCGGACCAGACCGACCGGGACGTACCGGACGCCGCCCCGTTCCTGAAGAATCACCATGTTGACGTCGTCGGTGGTGACCACGTGCCCGCGTACGTCCTCGGTGGGCCCGCTCTCCGGGCCCACCGTGGTGACGGTCAGCGGCAACACCGGTGTGGTGATCACCGGCACGGCGGCCCAGATCAGGGTGGCCAGCACCGCCACCTCGGTCACCGACGCCAGCGGTCGGATCACCATGCCCGGCAACGGCCCCGCGACGAACAGCGCCAGCAGCGGGGGCACCACGATGAGCGCCAGCACCAGCCACTCGTCGCCCTGCCGCATCGCGTCGCGCATCGTGGGCAGCATCAGCCAGCCGTACCCGGCGAGCAGCGCGCCCATCAGCAGCACCCGAGGCACTACCCGTTCGTGCAGCCGCGCCGGACGCAGTTGGAACGCGGCCACGAACGCCGGCAACAGCAACGGCAGATAGAGCAACGGCCAGGTGATCAGGGCGAGCAGGAAGCTGGCCAGCACCACCCAGGCCGGCGTGATGTCGGCCCAGCGAGCGAAGAGCGGGCGGCGGCGGGTGCCCGGCGGAAGTCGATCCGCGCTGACGGCCAGCACCGCGCCGAGCGCGAAGACCGCGACCAGCCCGGTGGAGAGCAGCCGGGCCGCGGTGGTCAGGAAACCGGCGAGCAGGTTGACCGGCCCGACGTTGGCCACGAGCAGCAGCGTGGTCTGCAGCTCACCGCCGGCCTCCACGCCGAGGCGGAGCACCGAGAAGATCGCTGGTACGCCCACCACGGCCGTCCAGAACGACTGGCTGGCGCGGGCGCGCCGCTCCGCCGGATCCCAGCGGACCCGTCCCGGCTCGACGTCGGCGACGATCGGGTCGGCCGGTTCGGCGACCGGCACTCCGGCCGGCCAGGCAATGTCACCTTCCGCGCCGGTCGCTGGCCGATCGACGGCTGGCGGTGCTGCGGCCGTACCGTCGATCGCCGGCGCCTCGTCGCCGTGGGGCACTGACGTGCGGGGCGGCGGGACCGGGCCGTCGCCGCTGGTGGCGGTCGGTGCCGCGCTCACTTCGCGGGCGCCTTGTCGTCGAAGTCGACAAGCTTCGGCACCTCCAGCGGCTGCGGCTGGCGCTTCTCGGCCTTCAGCCAGGGGCCCAGGGTCCGGTTGTACGCGGTCTGCCACGGGCTGGCATCTCCGTCGCGGCCCTGCACGTAGCTCTTCTGCAGGAAGAACGCGACCAGGTCGCGCAGCGCGGGATCACCGATCGGCACGCCGACGCCCAGCAACTCGCTGGTGCCGAACGGCATGTCCACGATCTCGAACTCCTTGGGGAAGCTGGCCAGGAAACCGGCGAGGATCGACTCGTCGGAGCTGACCGCGTCGTACCGGCCCTTGCGGATGCCATCGACGCAGTCGCCGACGTCCTTGACCACGAACGTCTTGACCTGGTGCTTCTCCAACTCGGCCTCGGTGGTGGAGCCGCCGCTGGTACAGACCTTGTACGCCGGGTCGCGCAGATCCTCAATGGTGCGGATCTTGTCCTTGAGTCGAACCGGCACCATCACCTCCTGCGTGGTGACGAAGTACGGCCCGGCGAAGCTGACCAACTGCTTGCGGTCTTCCGTCATGGAGAAGCTGGAGACCACCAGGTCGACGGTGCCACCCTGCAGCGACGGGATGCGGTCCTCGGTGGCGACCGACACGAACTCCAGCCGCTGTTCCCCCTCGTAGCCGAGGGAGGCCGCGACGTACCGGGCGATCTCGACGTCGAACCCGACGTGCTGGCCGTTCCGCAACTCACCCATCAGCGGCTCGTTGGTGGCGACACCGATCCGGAGCTTCGACTGACCGTAGATGTGCGTCTCGCGCATCTTTTCCTGCACGGAGGGCAGGTCCGGTTCCTTCCGGCTGTCGCAACCGGCCGCGGCGGCGAGCACGAGAGTGAGAGCGACCGCCAGCGTCGACGCGATCGAGCGGAGCCGGGACTGCGAACTGCCTGAGTTCATGGGCGACCTCGCTACCGGAAGGGCCTGCGGAACACCGAGAGTAGCCGTTCTTGTCCAATCCGTGTGGGCGCGGTGGACCCTGTCGAGCGGGTGGCTCGGATCGACGTCGATCGGCGCGGCGGTCGGGCTCTGCGGTTGACAGCCGGCCCAGTCGCGACATGCTGGACGGGTGAGCCGATTGTCCAGACCCGATGCGCGCACGGTGGCGGTGCTCGCGGCGCTTGGGGCCCTAGCGCCGCTGGTCATGCTGGTCGTGTGGCGCCGACAGGACCTCCTCGGCGTGGTTCTCGCGCTGCTCTGCGTGCTAATGACCATGGTCGCCGGGGTCGCGGTCTCCGCCGCCCGTCAGGTCGACGATCCGGAGCCGGCGGACCGGTCGGCAGTCGTCGGGCCGCCCGAGCTGATGCCGTACGGAATCGACGCGGACACCCTCGACGCTCTGGACCCCAGGGACGCGTTGCGTGCGGTGCGTGACCGCCGACGCGGGTCGAACGGGCTCAGCGGCCGGTGAGCGTGGGCGCGGAGAGCGCGTCCACGCCGCGCCCCGCCAGACACCGGTAGGTCCGGTCGATGCTGCCGTCGACCGGCGGTAGGACCTCCAGGTGCCAGCCGGTCGCCTCGGCGATCCCGGTGGTCAACCGGAACGTCCTGGCGCTGCACACCTGCCGCACCGGCTCAGCGGCGGCCACCTCGTCGTAGTCGGCGCCGACCAGCGACACCGGCAGGATGCCCTCGGCGTACGTCTCCCAGGTGTGCCGGCCGGCGCAGGACAGCCGAGCCGCCTCGGCGCGGCTGCCGCGTATCCGCATCGGGCCGAAGCACTCCAACTCGGGCAGGCACCGGGCACCCTCGGGCAGGGCGGTGGGCGCACCGGTGCCGGTCGCGCAGCCGGGCAACGGCCCGGTCGCCGGTGCGGCGATCTGCGTGGCCGACGGGTATGGGGGGGTTGGTGGCGCCCGGTCGGCGACCCAGGCCCCGGCGGTCGCGGAGGCGGCGAGCGCGAGCACCCCGGCGCCGCCGAAGAGCCAGCGCCGCCACCGTCGACCGGCGGGGTCGCTTCGCTGAGTGTCCTCGATGGGCGGTCGGGGCACCGGCTGGCTGGCCGCGTACGGGCCGGAGAGCGTGACGGCGCCGCCGACCGGAGCGCCGCTGACCGGTGCCGCTGGTGAGCCGAGTGGCAGGTTGCTGAGCAGGTCGTGCAACTCCAGGGCGGAGGGACGCTCGCCCGGGTCGTTGGCCATGCCGACGCGCAGCACGTCGATCAGCTCGTCCGGGACCCCGGGCAGGGCGGGGAGCGGCTGGTTGAACATCTCCAGCACGGTGACCAGGCTCGGGTTGCGCTCGGACTGCCAGCGCGGTGGCCGGCCGTGCATCACCGCGTAGAGGGTGGCGCAGAGGGCGTACACGTCGACGGCCGGCGACGGCGGGCTGTGGCTGAACATCTCCGGCGGCGCGTACGCCGGGGTGAGCACCTCCAGGGTGACCGAGGCGTCCCGGTGCTCGGCGAGGACGGCGAGCCCGAAGTCGGCGAGCACCGCCGAGTTGAAGTGCGAGTAGAGGATGTTCGCTGGTTTCACGTCGCGGTGCAGCACCCCGGCGGCGTGCGAGTGGGCCAGCGCGTCCGCGATCTTGATGCCGAGGTCACGGGCCTCCACCGGGCCGAGCGGCGAGGTGCGCATCCGTTCGGCGTACGAGCCGTCGCAGAGCTCCATGATCAGGTAGGGGTGCTGATCGACTGTGACCCCCACGTCGAAGAGGTCCACCACGTGCGGGTGTGACGACATCCGGCCGGCCGCCCGCGCCTCGCGCAGGAAGCGGGCCTGATCGCGCTCGCTGTCCAGCGTCCGGTTCTCCACCTTGACGGCGACCTCGCGACCCACCGAGATCTGGGTGGCCTGGTAGACGGTCGCGTACCCGCCCCGGGCAAAGACCCGCAAATCGGTCAGGCCGGGCACGATCGGCACTGGCAGGCCGCCGGTCGGGGTGTCGGTCACCGCTCGAAAATACCCAACCCGACCGATGGCTCAGCGCACCGCGTCCGCCGGAGCCGCACCGGTGGGACCGGTACCCTCCTCGGCGACCGCAGTCGTCCCGGCACCCTCGGACGATCCGACCCCGCCGGCCGGGATGCCCCGCCGGGCGTCCAGACGCAGACCGATGGCGGTGGCCACGGCGCCCAGCCCTTCCCACGCCGCCACCCCGAAGAACCGCTCGGGAGCGATGTCGGCCAGCACCGCGATGGTGAACACGGTGAACGTGACCAGCCGGAAGACCACTGTGAACCGGTAGAACGCCCGCCACTCGGTCACCGTGGCGAGCAGGTAGTAGACGCCCATGTTGAAGGCCGCCATCGAGGACGCCAGCAGGAACGTCCCGGTGTGATCACCGACGGCCCGCGTCGCCGGCACCTCGAACCCGAGCATGCGCAGCTGCGCCTCCGGCCAGAGCAGCCCAACCGCGCCCATCACCAGCGCCAACACGCCGAAGACCGCGATGGTCCAGCCCGCGATGGATCGCGGCAGCTTCATGAAGGGCCTCCCCAGGCACGGCGACGGTCACCACTGTGGACCCGTACGCGGTGGTGACACGCTAGCCGCTCCCCCCGACCACCACATCCCCGGAACCGGCAAAACCCTGCACCCCCACCCCCAGGGTCGCGTTGATCAAGAGCTTTCGGTCATCGGCGGCCCGAATTCTGACCCAAACCTCTTGATCAACAGCGGAGGGTGAGGGGGCAGGGGGTTAGGGGGTTAGAGCTGGGCGGTTGTTAGGCGGGTGTGGAGGGCGTCGGCTGCGGCTCGTTCGCTGCGCTGCTCGGTGGCGTACGCCAGGCGGACCGCCTCCTGCGCACACGACAGCGCCTCCGCCGGGCGACCGCAGGCGGCCAACGCCTCGGCCAGCACACTCGCCGCGATCACCTGGCTGCGCACGTCCTCGGCCGGCGCGGTGACCGCCCGGCGCGCCCAGTCCAACGCCTGCTCCCGCTGACCGTGAGCGAGCAGCGCCGCAGCGTACTGGGCCATCGTCTGACGGCGGGAGAAGAGCAGCGACGGGGCGTTCGCGGCGGCCGTGGCCACCGGGGCCAGCAGCCCGACCGCTGTCGCCGAGTCGCCGGCCGCGAGACGGGCCGTCGCCAGCAACACCCGGGGCGCCACCTGCGCCGGCGCCTGCGGGTTGTGCGGCTCCACTGCGGTCAGCACCGCGCGGGCCACCCGCTCGGCCGTCTCGCAGTCGCCCATGTCCAACGCGACGAAGCCGCGCAGTGTGCCGGCCATCCCGGTGAGCAGCGGATGCGAGGTGCGCTCCGCGTACGCCAGGGCGTCGGTGAGCAGGTCCGCAGCGTGCTCCGGCTCGCCCAGGCCACGCGCCACCACCGCCCGGACCACCAGGGCGAACCCACGCCCCCAGTCGTCGGACGCGGCGGCGAACTCCCGGTACGCCCGCCGGGCCTCCCGGTCCGCCTCGGCCAGGTCACCCAGCTCGGCCGTGGCGAACGCCGCCACCGCCCGCAACGTGCCCACCGCCCACGCCTCACCGACCCGCTCGCCGAACGGCAGGAACACCTGCGCCATCCGACACGCCTCGCGCAGTCGACCGGCGAGCAGCCGGGCGAACGCCGTGGTGCCACGCAGCCAGGCCCGCCCGTACGGGTCCTTCAGCTCGGCGAAGAGCCGGGCGGCCCGGCCGAGCACCGCGTCGGTCCCGGCGAAGTCACCCCGGGTGGTGGTCACCCAGGCCAGGTTCTGCAGGGACCACGCCTGCCCACGTCGGTCCTGCGCACCGAGGCTGACCTGGTACGCGGCCGCCAACCGGCTGCTCGCCTGACTCAGCCGCCCCGCCACGAAGTCGGCCATGCCGAGCCGGCGCATCGCTGTGGCCCGCTGCGTGGGCAGCCGCCCCTCGGTGGCCACCTGCAACGCCTCCTGCCAGGCGGTCACCGCCCGGCCCTGATCGCCGAGGGTCTCCTGGGCCTGCCCCGCCAACAGCAGCGCACTGACCCGGGTGACCTCGTCCCCCGCGTTCGCGGCGATCTTCTCGGCGTACGCCAACGCATCGGTGACCCGGCCGACCTGGAGCAACGCTCGGGCGTGCACCACCCGATCGGCTGCCGGCACCCCGTCGCGGGCCAGTTCGGTGGCGCGCTCGGCGTACTCGACGGCCATTGCCGGCTCACCGGCGGAGAGCGACCGGCGGGCGGCCCGGCCGAGCGCGGCCACGCCGAGCGGAACCACCGCCCGGGCCGGCGCGTCCGGACGTAGCTTCACGGCGTCGGCGAGCGTGGCGGCCCGCTCGACGTGCGTCGCCACGAAGTCGTCCCGGGCCTCGTCGGTGAACCCGCCCACAGTGCTGGCAGTGGTCTCGTCCGCCGGAGCCGCCCAGCGGGCCAGCGCCGCGTGTCGCTCGGCCAACTCGGCCTTGCTCACCCCGGCGTACGCGGCCTCGCGCATGAGCGGTGTGGCGAACGAGTAGCCGGCCCGCGAGCGGTGCAGCATGCGGCGTTGCAGCAACTCCTCGACCGCCCGGTCGAGCTCGACCGCGACCACTGCCGACGGCCGGCCGTCGCGACCGCCACGCTGCTCCCGCATCGCCTCCAGCGCGCCGGTCGGCACCGTGTCACCGGTGACCGCGGCGTCGCGCAGCACCGACCGGGCGTCCGGCGGCAACGCGTCGATCCGGGCCGCGAGCACGGCGGCGAGGTCCCGGGAGAGCAGTCGACTGCCCAGCGAGCCCGGTACCAGCCGCCAGCCGGTCGACCCGCTCTGCTCCCGCTCGCCGGAGCCGGACCGATCCACCGTGGCACCCCGCGTCGAGGCGGCGCCGCGCACTGATTCCGTGGTGAGCGCGCCCCGTTCGATAAGCAGCGTGACCAGCTCAGCCAGGTAGAACGGATTGCCCTGCGCGGTGGCGAGCAACCTGTCGGTGTCGGCCTGCGGCAGCTTGCCGCCGCCGAGGTAAGTCGTGAGCAGCCGGGCCGCGTCGGCACCGCGCAGCGGCGGCAGCGAGTGCACCTCGGCGTCCGCGACCCGGGTCAGCGCGCCAGCGGTACGCACCAACTCGGGCCGGCCGAGCAGCAGCACCAGCACCGGGCCGGTGAGCCTGGACAGGGTCAACCCGAGGGCCTTGATCGTCTCGGCGGTGGCATCGTGCAGGTCGTCCACCACGATCACCAGCGGCGCCTCCGAGGCGAGCCCACTGAGCAGGTCGGCGACAGCGTTCGGCACCACCTCGGCGTCCGCGGCCGGGGTGCCCGATCCACCCCACTCACCGCTGTCGCTGCCACCGTGCGCCGGGAGTTCGGCGTAGCCGAGCAGGGCCAGCAGTTGCTCCGTGGAGATCGGCGGTGTCTCCGCACCGGAGCGGGCGAGCCGCTGCCCGAGCCGGCGCAGCCGCTCCTCGACCGCCGGGCGGGTCAGCGCTGTGGACGCGTCGCTGGGCAGACCGACGGCGGCCCGCACCAGATCGGCCAGGGGCGCGAGCCGTCGCCGCTCACCGAACGCGGCACAGCGCACCGAGAGCACCCGGGCCCCGGTGTGCGCCGCGTACCGGCCAGCACCGACGTCGTACCCGGCGGCGAGGCGCTCCACCTCGGCGGCGAACCGGGACTTGCCGATGCCCGCCTCGGCGGTCATCAGCAGCACCCGCGGGTCGCCCTGGTCGATCACCTCGGCGAGCCGGCCGGCGACCCGACCGATCTCCGTCTCCCGGCCGACGTACGGCGCCTCGTCGCCCAGCCCCGAGCGGGTGCCCGGCGCGTCCAGCAGACCCAGCAGCTCGTACGCCTCGACCGGCTCACGCTTTCCCTTGAGCCGCAGCGGGCGCAGCGCCCGCCAGGAGGAGACGTGTCTGGTGGCCGCGGCGGTACGACCACCTGCGTAGACGGCCCCGACGGCGGCGGCGTCGGCGAGCCGGGCCGCGGTGTTCACCGTGTCGCCGATGACCGTGTATTCAATGGCGGCCTGGATGCCCGCGATGACGTCGCCGGTGTTCAGCCCGACTCGCAGCCCGAGCGGCGCGCCGCCGCCCCGCTCGTCGTCGAGCACCCGGCGGACGGCCCGTTGCATGGACAGTGCGGCCCGGACGGCACGTTCGGCGTCGTCCTCGTGCGCCACCGGGGCGCCGAAGACCGCCATGATGCCGTCACCGGTCAGCTTGTCGACGTGCCCGCCGAACGTCTTCACCGCACCGGCGAGGGCGGCGAGCACCCGGTCGGTGACCGCGCCGACGCGTTCCGGGTCGAGATCCTCCGACCAGGAGGTGAACTCGGAGAGGTCGCCGAAGAGCACTGTCACCACCCGGCGCTCGGCCGCCGGCAACGTGGCGGCGGCCGGCAGCGCGGCGCCACAGTTGTGGCAGAACCGCGCGCCGGGAACGGCAACGGTTCCACACACGGGGCAGGTCACATGTGCTCCAACCCACTGACCCCGGGCGCGGATTCCCCGGTGTCGACGCCCAGGTACTCCAGCTGCGCCCGGACCGACCATTCGGCTGCCCACCAGAGTGAGCGGTCCACGTCCGCGTAGACGGTCGCCACCACGTCGGCGGGGGTGTGGGCGCCAGCGGCGACCGCCGCCCGGACCTGGTCGAGCCGGGCCCGGCGGTGGGCGAGGTAGAAGTCGGCCGCGGCGGCGCAGTCGGCCAGTGCCGGGCCGTGTCCAGGCAGCGCCGGGATCCCCCGGTACGCCGAAAGCAGCTCCAGGCTGCTCAGATAGTCACCGAGGTGACCGTCGGGATGGGCGACCACGGTGGTGCCCCGGCCGAGGATGGTGTCACCGGTGAGCACCACCCGCTCGTCGCCGTGCTCGACCAGGAAGCAGACCGAGTCGGCGGTGTGCCCTGGCGTCTCCAACAGACTGATCTGCAGACCGAAGCCGCCGAAGTGCTCGCCCGGCTCGGTCAGCGGCTCGCCGCCGATGGTGTGCGCCGGGTCGACGGCGAGCACGTGCACGCCGCCGAGCAGCTCACTCAGCCGGGCCGCGCCCTCGGTGTGGTCGGGGTGGCCGTGGGTGATCAGGATCAGCCCGACCGGACCGTGTTCGGCGATCCGGGTCAGGTGCCCCTCGTCCGCCGGCCCCGGGTCGACCACGATGCCGGACTCGGCCGCCGGGGCGCGCAGCACCCAGGTGTTGGTGCCGTCGAGGGTCATCGGCCCCGGGTTCGGCGCACGCAGCAGTGAAACCCAGCGGGGCAACTCGTCGGCAAGCGCCGCCACCGCCCCCGTCACGTGCCCGCTCATGGCTGCGATCGTACGACCCCGCCCGCCACACCCCACGATCTTGCACTTGCGGCCCCTGATTCATCCCGGTTCAGGGCTTTCGTCCGAGCAGGAAGTGCAAGATCGGGGGGCGATGGGGACGTGTCAGGCGACCTCGACGATCAGCTCGATCTCCACCGGGGCGTCCAGTGGCAACTCGGCCACACCCACCGCGCTGCGCGCGTGCCGGCCGGCCTCCCCGAAGACGGTGCCGAAGAGATCCGAGGCACCGTTGATCACGGCGGGCTGACCGGTGAAGCCGGGCGCGGAGGCCACGAAACCGGTCACCTTGACCACCTTGACCACGTTCTCCAGGCCGACCAGCGAATCGACAGCGGCCAGCGCGTTGAGCGCGCACCGCTGGGCCAGATCCTTCGCCTGCTCGGCGGAGATCCCGGCGCCGACCTTGCCGGTCGCCAGCAACTTGCCCTCGGCCATCGGCAACTGGCCGGAAACGTACACGTGCTGCCCGGACTGCACGGCCGGGACGTAACTGGCCACCGGCGGCACGACCTCGGGCAGGTCGAGACCCAGCTCGGCGAGCTTCGCGTGCGGACCGTTGCTCACGCCTTGGGCCGCTTCAGGTAGGCGACCAGCTGGTCCGGATTCGGGCCGGGGACCACGGCGACGAGCTCCCACCCGTCCTCGCCCCAGTTGTCGAGGATCTGCTTGGTCGCGTGGACCAGCAGCGGGACCGTGGAGTATTCCCACTTCTGCATCGCTGAAGGGCTCCCTCTCGGTGCGGAATTGTTCGAGGGACAGCCTACGGTCCGCTGGCCGGACGAGGTACGGGACGCTGCTCCGGCGCGGCCGGCAGCTCCCCGCAGCGCCCTTCGTGCTCGTACCCCTGAGGGCAGCGGGACCGGTCGGGCAGCAACAGGTCACAGAAGACCCGGTGCCGGTTGTTCTGATCGTCGGCGTTGGAGACGGTCGTCTCGCCGGCGTCCAACTCGGGCAGGAAACCCAGGGACACCGCGACCCGGCCGGCCAGCACGGTCGCCGCCGCCAGGTTCGGCACCCGGATCGGCAGGTGGATGACGAAGCCCGGCTCGTCGTCCTCGCGGGTCCGCTCGGCGGGCTGGCTCGGCACCCGGGCCGTCTCCGCCTGCTCCGGCATCCGGCGGTACGACCGTTCGTTGATCGGCTGGTTGGTGACCTGCCCGCCGGCCTCGACCACGGACCCGGGCCGGCGAGGCCGGTCGTTCGTCGGGAACTGGGTGCGAGGGATGTTGTCCGCGTCGCGCATGTACTGCCTCCGGTCGTACCTCTCGGACCATGCTTCCGGTCCGGACCCATTCGTCCGTTCCGGCCCCCGCACCGGGACGAAGGTAGGTCTGTGGCAACGGTCCCGCCAACAGGACGCGCACAAGAGGTCACCAACAGTCACATATGCGACACACCGCAGGTCGGGGGCCCGACACCGAAACCGACGCGGGTACCGCTCACCGGATCGCTGGCCCGCTCGGCAGGCAGGGGCGACACCGATCCGCTCATCGACCGCTACCCTTCCGGTCGGACGGTCGCGCTGCGCCCGGCCGCCCGCTCGATCACGCTCGGCGCCAGGGGTGGCGGCGGGCGCCGCACCCCTGGGGGAACGACATGACCCACCCGCCCAGCGGCGACCAGGCCGGCACACCCGCTCACCCGCCGGTCCACCACCCGGATCCCGCCGGTCAGCCCGGCGCGCCGACCATACCCAGCCAGTCGACCCCCGCTACGCCGCCCGGGCAGCTCGCTCTCCCCGCCGCCCCCGCCCAGCCGGCACTCTCCGCCGGCCCCACCTCACCGGCCTTCCCGGGGCAGCACAGCGGCCCCGGCCAGCCGGCCTTCCCGGGGCAGCCTGGCGGCCCCAGCCAGCCGACAGGGCCTGGCGGCCCCACCTCGGCCGCCGCACCCACGCAGCCGGGTGCCCCGAACTCCTCATCGATCCCCCCGGCCCCGCCCGCCTATCCGCCCTACCACGGCACGGCCGGGCCGAAGAAGAAGCGCGGTCTGCTGATCGCGGCCATCGCCCTGGTCGTGATCATGGTGCTCTGCGTGGGGGGTGGCGTGGTGGCCTTCCTGACCCTGCGCGACGTCGAGACCGGCGAGGGTGCCAAGGAGCCGGCGGTCGCCGTCGACGAGTTCCTCACCGCTGTCTACAAGGATCGCGACGCGACGAAGGCGGCCGGTCACGTCTGCGCCGCTTCCCGCGACGACGACAAGATCGCCGCGAAGGTTGCCGAGGTGGAGAAGTACGCCGCCACCTACCAGAACCCGCGCTTCCGCTGGACCACCCCGAAGGTTGACAACCAGACCGGGGAACGGGCCACCGTCTCCACCCGGCTCACCATGACCACCGCCGACGAGAAGGTGGCCGACCAGGAGTTGCGCTTCACTGTGGTGCAGAAGACGGGTTGGTGGGTCTGCGAGGTCGCCTGACCGCCCAGCCTGGATAGGCTCGACGGGTGTGTGCAGCTGAGCGTCCGATCGACCCGGCCGGTACCGGATGGCCCGCCCGTCTCCACGTGGTGACCGGCAAGGGCGGCACCGGTAAGACCAGCGTGGCGGCGGCGCTGGCCCTCGCGCTGGCCGCCGGCGGCCGGCGCACCCTGCTGGTCGAGGTCGAGGGGCGGCAGGGCATCGCCCAACTGTTCGGCATCGAGCCGCTGCCCTACGAGGAGCGGCACCTCGCCGACGCGCCGGACGGCGGTGAGGTGCGCGCACTCGCGGTGGACGCCGAGGAGGCGCTGCTCGAGTACCTCGACATGTTCTACAAACTGGGCGCGGCGGGCCGGGCACTACGCAAGCTCGGCGCCATCGACTTCGCCACCACCATCGCGCCCGGCCTGCGGGACGTCCTGCTCACCGGCAAGGTGAAGGAGGCCACCACCCGCACCACCGGGCAGCGGCGCGCGTACGACGCGGTGGTG
This sequence comes from Micromonospora sp. NPDC047187, assembly GCF_040643355.1. Taxonomy (NCBI): domain Bacteria; kingdom Bacillati; phylum Actinomycetota; class Actinomycetes; order Micromonosporales; family Micromonosporaceae; genus Micromonospora; species Micromonospora sp. NPDC047187. The sequence continues at coordinate 78,280 of NZ_JBEYUF010000007.1, read as the reverse complement.
CTGGACGCCCCGCCGACCGGGCGGATCGGCCGGTTCCTCAACGTGACGGCGGAGACCGCCCGGCTGGCCAAGGTGGGCCCGATCAAGACCCAGAGCGAGGGGGTCGCCGCGTTGCTGCGGTCCCCGATGACGGCGGTGCACGTGGTCACGCTGCTGGAGGAGATGCCGATCCAGGAGACTGTCGACGCGATCGCCGATCTGACCGCCCTCGGCTTCGGCGTCGGGAAGGTGCTCGTCAACGGAGTCCGACCGCCGGTGCCCGCCGGAGCGGCGGTCACCGCCGCGGAGTTGAAGCGCGGGCTGGTCGCCGCCGGGCTGCCGGCCGATCGGGACATCGTGGCCGGGTTGCACGATGAGGCGCGTGACCAGCTCATCCGGCGCGAACTGGAAGATTCGCTCCGCGCCGACCTGGTGGAGTTGGGGCTGCCGATGATCGAGCTGCCGTTGCTGCCCGACGGGGTTGATCGGGCGGGGCTCGCGACGCTGGCCCAGGCCCTCGTCCGCGCCGAATGACTCACACCTGAGCGCAGCACGGGCGCGCGGACCCACCGGCCCGATACGCTCGATTGGTGCCTTCCGAAGACGCGGCGCCGCAGCTGGACGTCGACCAGATCCTCGCCGACCCAGGCGTGCGGATCGTCGTGTGCTGCGGTGCCGGCGGAGTGGGAAAGACGACCACGGCCGCGGCGCTGGCGCTGCGGGCGGCCGAGCATCACGGCCGACGCACTGTGGTGCTCACCATCGACCCGGCTCGCCGGTTGGCCCAGTCGCTGGGCCTGACCGAGCTGGACAACACCCCTCGCCAGGTCAAGGGGATCGACGTCGAGAGCAGCGGCGGCGAGTTGCACGCCATGATGCTGGACATGAAGCGCACCTTCGACGACGTGGTGTTGCAGCACACCGACCCGACGAAGGCCGCGGAGATCTTCGCGAACCCGTTCTACCAGGCGATGAGCTCGACCTTCGCCGGCACACAGGAATACATGGCGATGGAGAAGCTGGGTCAGTTGCACGCCCGGGGCGAGTGGGACCTGATCGTGGTGGACACTCCACCGTCCCGCTCGGCACTGGACTTCCTGGATGCGCCGGCTCGGCTCTCCCGTTTCCTCGACGGCCGGATGCTGCGACTGCTGCTGGCCCCGGCGCGCAGCGGCGGGCGGAGCATGTTCAGCCTGGTCACGGCCTCGTTCGGGATGTTCTCGAAGGTGGTGCAGAAGGTGCTCGGCGCGCAACTGCTCACCGACCTGTCCGGCTTCGTGGCGGCACTGGATTCGATGTTCGGTGGTTTCCGGCAGCGCGCCGAGCAGACGTACCGCATCCTGCAGGCGCGGGAGACGGCCTTTCTGCTGGTCGCGACGCCGGAGCCGGACGCGGTCCGGGAGGCCGCCTACTTCGCGGGCCGGTTGCGGGACGAGCGGATGCCGCTGGCCGGCCTGGTGCTCAACCGGGTGCACCGCCCGACGGTCCCGGAGCTGGACGCCGAGCAGAGCCGGGTCGCCGCCGAGCGGCTGACCCAGCTGGGTGGGCATGAGGCCACCGCCGACGTGCTGCGGGCGCACGCGGCGTTGGCTCGTCAGGCGGTACGCGAGCAGCAGGTCGCCGCGCGCTTCACCGAGGCGTTCCCGGCCGTGCCGGCAGTTTCGGTCACGGCGCAGCCCGCCGACGTGCACGACGTCGACGGGCTACGGACGATCGGCGCGGCGATCAGCCGGCCGTGACCGGCGTCAGTTGGCCGCGCTGACGAGAATCTTGTCCTTGCCGGTCTTGTCCTTGCTGTTCTTCTTCATCGCGGCCTCGAACATCTTGCGCCAGCTCGTCACCTGGGGGTGACGACGCAGTAGCGCGCGCCGTTCGCGTTCGGTCATGCCGCCCCACACACCGAACTCGATCCGGTTGTCCAGCGCGTCGGCCAGGCACTCGTACCGAACTGGGCAGCTCCGGCAGATCCGCTTCGCCACGTTCTGTTCGGCGCCCTGTACGAACAACGCGTCCGGGTCCCCGTTCTGACATGCCGCCAGCGACGGCCAGTCAGTGATCATGCCCATGTGTACACGTCCCCCCTTGCAGTACCTACCGACCTCGTCGATGCACGTCAGCCGGCAATTCCCCCCGATCGCCCGGCCTGCCTTCCCCAAGGCGGCGCGGACGACATGTGGCGCTGTCGCCGCCCCCATCATGCTCTGTAGTCGACTGATTACGCAACGTTGTCGACGAAATCCATCATTCCGGACACTCCCGGCTTCCCGGGCCTTCTACCGCCGGTTACCCCGCCGAGGTCAGCGATAACGCTGCGCCACCTCACTGAATCGGAGGAGACTCACGCCAGGTCACACGCAACCAAGCACCGGGGGTCGTGCGTTTAGCACAACGAGGGCAGCGCGCGCAGGAAATGGGGAAAGAACGCCCCAGCGCCCCTCGTTCCCTACTCGCGTACCCTGTCGAGGTGACCTGGATGCGGAAACGTGACCACAATGTGCTGACCAACGCCGCATCGCTAGCCGTGTGTGGCCTGCTGGCCGGCGTGGTGGTCGCTGCGGCGGCCTTCCCCGCGGTAGCGATGTCCGGCTTGGCCGCGAAGGCCGGCGCCGAGACATTCGGTGCCCTGCCCACGGAGCTGACGGTGGCCCGCGCGCCACAGATCAGCTACCTGCTGGCATCGGACGGCAAGACACCGCTGGCGACGATGTACGACGAGAACCGACGGGACGTCAAGCTCCCCGACATCTCGCCGGCCATGCAGAAGGCCATCATCGCGGCCGAGGACCATGAGTTCTACAAGCACAACGGCGTCGACATCAACGGTGTCGCCCGCGCGTTCGTCAACAACCAGAGCGAAGGCTCGGGTCGGCAGGGCGCGTCGACGCTGACCATGCAGTACGTCCGACTGGCCATCGCCTACTCGGCCACCCACCCGGCGGACGTCGTCGCGGCGACCGAGGACACCAGCGCCCGCAAGCTGCGCGAGATGCGGCTGGCCCTCCAGGTCGACAAGGAATTCTCCAAGGACGAGATCCTCACCCGCTACCTCAACCTCGCCTCGTTCGGCAACGGCGCGTACGGCATCTACGCCGCCAGCCAGGTCTACTTCGGTAAGCCGCCGAGCAAGCTGAAGATCGAGGAAGCGGCGTTGCTGGCCGGCATGGTCAAGGCGCCGACGACGAACGACCCGACCACCGAGGCCGGTTACCCGCTCGCGCTGGATCGACGCAACTACGTCATCCAGAACATGGTCGACATCAAGGCCATCACCCAGCAGGAGGCCGACGCCGCCAAGGCGACCAAGCTGGTCGTGAAGGACAAGCGCACTCCGAACGGCTGCGTCGCCGCCAACGTCAACGAGTGGGGCTTCTTCTGCGACTACTTCTACCGCTGGTGGATGGATCAGGAGACGTTCGGCTCGACCACGTACGACCGGGAGCGCCGACTGAAGAGCGGCGGTTACACCGTCGTGACCTCGATCGACGTTCAGGCGCAGCGGGGCGCGGACAAGGCGGTCCGTAAGGCCAAGAGCGTGAACAGCAAGGAAGCGGCAATGGTCGCGGTCGTCGAGCCGGGCACCGGCCGGGTTCGGGCGCTCGCGGTCAACCGGCAGTTCAAGCTCGACGACCCGAAGAACCCGAAGAACAAGCTCTCCAGCGACCCCGCGAAGAGCAAGAAGAAGATCCGGGGCAACTACCCGGCGACGGTCAACCCGCTGCTCACCGGCGGCAACGGCATCACCGGCTACCAGGCCGGCTCGACCTTCAAGATCTTCAGCATCGTCGCCGCGCTGGAGAAGGGCATCCCGCTCGGCTACACGATGAACGCGCCGCAGCAGTTCAAGTCGGAATACATCATCGACAGCAGCAGCCCGGCGGCCTGCAAGGGCACCCACTTCTACTGCCCGACCAACTCCGGCCTCAAGGCCGGCGGTGTACAGAACATGTGGAGCGCCTTCAGCGCGTCGATCAACACCTACTTCGTCCCGCTGCAACAGCAGGTCGGCGCGGAGAACGTGGTCGACGCCGCCCGGCGGGCCGGCATCCAGTTCCGGGCGAGCAACGACGCCAAGTTCGCCGCCACCAAGGAAGCCGCCCACCAGTGGGGCGCCTTCACCCTGGGTGTGTCCTCCACCACCCCGCTCGACCTGGCCAACGCGTACGCGACTCTCGCGGCGGACGGCAAGTACTGCGAGCCGATCCCGGTGCAGGAAATCCGGGACCCGGAGGGCAACAAGCTGGACATCGCCAACCCGCGCTGCGAGAAGCGGTTCAGCACCGAGGTGGCCCGCGCCGCCGTGGATGCCGCCCGCTGCCCGGTCGGCGACAACTCCAGCACCAGCAAGTGCGGTGGCAGCCGCACGGCCGGCGTCGTGAAGAGCATCGTCGACGCGCCGGTGGCCGGTAAGTCCGGCACCACCGACTCGGAGAAGACGGCCGCCCTGGTCGCCATGACCAAGCAGTACTCGGTGGCCGGCATCATGGCCGACCCGGACTGGCCGCAGACCAATGTCAAGATGAAGCACGCCCAGAAGGACGGCATCAACCCGCCGGTGTACGAGACGCTGCGGGATGCCATGAAGGGCAAACCGCGGATCAAGTTCGAGCCGCCGGGCCAGAAGATCTCCGAGGGTGACCAGCGCAGCATCCCCGACGTGAAGTGCGTTTCGGTGGATCAGGCAAAGTCCCGGCTCAAGGGCGCCGGCTTCGAGCCGGTCGTCTCCAGCGCGAAGGTGCCGTCCTCCTGCAAGGCGGGCGACGCGGCCGGCACCAGCCCGGACGGACGCACGATCAAGGGTGGTGTGGTCACCATCCAGGTCAGCAGTGGGGGCGGCGGTACGCCGGGCAACACCGACGGCACTCCGGGCGGCCAACCCGGCAACCAACCCGGACGACCCGGCAACGGCCGTCCGAACGGCTGAGCCGACCAGTAGGACGAAACGGGCGGGCACCCTCCTCGGGTGCCCGCCCGTTTCTTCTGTCCGGACCAGGAGCGGCTACGACAACGTCATGCCGCCCCGCTGACCCCGCCGGGTCAGAGACCGAGCTGTCGGCGTACCTCGGCGGCCACCCGGCCACCCTCGGCCTGGCCCGCCACCGCGGCCTGGGCCGCCTTCATCGCCGGGCCCATCTGGGCCTTGCCGGTGAAGCCGCCGGCGGCGAGCGCCCCCGACACCAGCTCGGTCAGGTCGGCGTCCGAGAGCTGCTTGGGCAGGTAGCGGTCCAACACCTCACCCTCGGCGCTCTCCTTCGCTGCCTGTTCGGCGCGCCCGGCGTCGGCGAAGGCGGTGGCCGCCTCCCGACGCTTCTTGGCTTCCTTGGTCAGCACCGCGAGCACCTCGTCATCGGTGAGCTCGCGCTTGGCCTTGCCGGCGACCTCGGCGGTGCCGACGGCGGCCAGGGCCATCCGCAGCGTGGAGGTGGTCAGCTCGTCACGCGCCTTGAGCGCGGTACGCATGTCGGCAGTGAGGCGGTCCTTCAGCGTGCTCATGGACGGTCAAACTACCCTGAACGCCATGCGAAAGCGCACACTATTCCGGCTCGCCGCCGGAACCGCCACGATCGGCGCGGCCACCCTCGCGTACGCGTCGCTCGTCGAGCGCAACATGTTCACCCTCCGGCGGTACGACGTGCCGGTGCTTCCGGCCGACGCGGAGCCGCTGCGCGTGCTGCACCTGTCGGACCTGCACATGATGCCCGACCAGGCGCGCAAGCAGCGTTGGGTGGCATCGCTGGCCGCCCTCGACCCCGACCTGGTGGTGGTCACCGGCGACAACATGGCGCACCCGGGCGCGGTGCCCGGGGTGCTGCGGGCCCTGCAACCACTGCTGGACTACCCGGGCGCGTTCGTGTTCGGCTCGAACGACTACACCGGGCCGGTGCTGAAGAACCCCTTCACCTACTTCCTGCCCGACCGGGAGTACACCGAGGGCGTCGAGCTGCCCTACGAGGAGTTGCGTCAGGTCTTCACCGGCTCCGGCTGGGCAGACCTCAACAACGCCCGGACCACGCTGAAGGCTGGCGGGCGACAACTCGACCTGGTCGGCGTCGACGACCCGCACATCGACCGGGACGACTACCCCTCCGTCGCCGGCGCGGTGTCGTCCTCGGCGGACCTCTCCATCGCGCTGACGCACTCACCCGAGCCACGGGTGCTCGACCAGATGGCGGCGGACGGCTTCGGGCTGCTGCTGGCCGGGCACACCCACGGTGGTCAGGTCTGCGTACCGGGCTTCGGGGCGCTGGTGACCAACTGCGGCCTGCCCCGCTCGATGGCGCGCGGCCTGCACCGGTGGCCGGGCTCGGACTCCTGGCTGCACGTCTCCGCCGGCCTCGGCACCCACCCGACCGCCCCGATCCGCTTCGCCTGCCCCCCGGAGGCCAGCATCCTGACCCTCATCCCCCGCTGACCGTCCCGCTGCCCGGCCGGCCGCTTCACGATTCGCGCACCATCAGGGATGTTGCTGCCTCGGCGTGTCGTGAGGCAGCAACATCCCGGAAGTTGTGCGGATCTTGGCCACCCTGGGCGGGGCCGGGGCGGCGGGGGTACCGAGTTTGACCATCGGAGCGGGTGGGCTACTATTTGTCGGCACGCCTCGGGGTGTGGCGCAGCTTGGTAGCGCGCTTCGTTCGGGACGAAGAGGTCGTCGGTTCGAATCCGGCCACCCCGACCAGAGGTAAAAGGCCAGGTGAGATCTTCTCTCACCTGGCCTTTTTGTTTGCCCCGGCAAGCCCTGTCGACCGATTCCCGTGCGACGGCTGCGTGGCTAGCGTCCGCCTGTATGACCCACCCTCAGACGCCTGCGCCGTGGATCCCGCCCGACGGCCCGGCAGGGGCGCCCCTTGCGACCCCGCAGGCCAGCCGCGCCACCCCCGTCTCCTTTCTGGCCGTGTACGTGTTGGCGGGCCTGGCGACGGTGTGTTGGGCGGGAGCGGCGTACAGCGCCCGGCTGATCTTCCTTGGCCGGGACATGGTCGAGGGTCTGCTGAGCTTTATCGGACTGCTGGGTCTCGCCGCAGGTGAAGTGTTCGCGTTGCTGTTCACCATCACCGCTGCTTTCGAGTTGCGCGGGCGCAACTCGCCTCGTGCGGCCCTGGCGGCCGGTCTGGTCGCGGTCACCGGAGTCGTCGCGACGATCGTGTTCCTGATCTGGGTGTCAACGACCGCGAGTACCGATTCGTAGCAACCGGCTCTCGCCTTCAACCTTCTGACCCTCGCCAGAGTCGTGAGAGGTAACCAATCAAGGCGGGGGCTCATGGCAGTTGACGACGAGCATTTTCGAAAGTTCGTCGAGACGCGCTACGTGGATCTCTTGCGCGTGGCGTACCACCTCACCGGCTCGACCCAGGATGCAGAGGATCTGGTGCAGGCCGCGCTGGTGAAGGTGATGCGTCGGTGGCGGCGGGTCGACGATCCGATGGCCTACCTGCGACGAGTCATGATCAACCACCACATCAGCGTCTGGCGTCGCCACCGGATGCACGAGGTGCTGACGTTCTTCTTTCCCGAGCGGCCCACCCGGGACATGACCGAGACGGTTGCCGAACGGCGCGCTCTCTACGAGGCGATGCAGGAGCTGACACCTCGTACCCGTGCGGTGATCGTGCTCCGGTACGTGGTCGATCTGCCGGAGGCGGAGGTAGCGGCCACTCTCGGCTGCTCGGTCGGGTCGGTCAAGAGCCGCGCATCACGAGGATTGGCTCGCCTGCGTCTGGCGCTGGCAGCTGATCCAGCACCGACCGGGACGACGAAGATGACGGGGGTAGCACAATGACGGTCGACGATGAGCTGAGCCGGGCCCTGGCCGAGTTGAGCCGGACACTGACCCCGCAGCCAGACCCGTACGGCCGAGCGACGGCGCGATACCGACGGAGCCGGCAGCGACGCCTCGGCGGCCTGGTTCTGGTCCTCGCAGTCTCCGTTGGGAGCACGGCCTTCGCCATCGCCAGCCCGGGCCGGACCACGCAGCTACCGGCCGACCCGTCCGAGTCCATCGCACCCGTGCTGGCGTGGTCGGACCGACTCCTCCAGTCGCCGCCGCGCGGTGCCGTCGCCGGGGACGACAGCTACGTGCGTCAGCTCTCTGAACAGTTGTTGGCCGCCCAACGCCGAGGAGAGTTCTCCCGCCTGACGGTGCCGGTGAGCGGGGTGAAAGTCCTCTTCGCCGACGACGTGGACGGCCACCGTATCGCCCTCGCCGCCTTCGTCCGTAACCAGCCCGATCCGGTCACCGGCTGGCCGAGCGCCGCGGTGTGGCTGGTCGCCGACGAGGGTGCCAGTGCCCAGGAACTGGCCAGCACCGCCTCCGTCAGGGGGGTAAGCGACGCTCTGGAACCCTACGAGAGCCTGTCCGTGGACGGTCCGAAGGCGGCACACGTGGCGATCGCCCCGGCCGGCTGCGTTTTCCTCAGCTCACCGCTGCCCGACGGCGACACCTTCAGGTGGGCCCCGGAGCCGACCGGGTCCTACCTGGTCCGTACCGCGCGGGCCCAGCGGCCCGAGTGGTGGCGGGTCGACTGCGGCGGGGTGACTCGCAAGATAACGCCCGGTCCAGGTTCGCTGGCCTCCACGCCGATCACCGACGCTCAACTCGCGACGGCGATGTCCCGCGTACGCGGCAGTGTCGAGCAGCAACGTGCCCGGGATTTGGTGTACCAGTGGGCACAGTCGGAAGGTTACCGCCTGACCGCCCTTCCGAGCGTGGTGTGGGGCGGGCACCTCGCTGGCCTCCCTATCAGCCCGGCCGACGGGTCGCCCAGCGCGACAGAGCCGTCGGTGGAGGACGCCCAGGTGACGGTCCTGGCTGCTCCCGCTGTGGGCGGCGATTGGGTCGGCGAGGTGTCGATCGCCCCCGATCAGCCACGGTCCGACGGCGTGCTCAGCACTGGCACCTCCTTCACCGCTACCGCCGACCCGACCGATCCCGGTGGCGTGCTGGCCGTGTCCATCGACGATGACACCGGCGGCAGCGAGGGCCAGCAGATCCTGCTCGTGGTGACGCCGGCAGCCGCCACCACCGTGCGCGTCCTGCGCGACGGGCAGCAGGTGGCGAGGAGCGCCGTCAGCGGCTCCGGGACGGCCATGCAGGTGCCCCGCCCCACCGCGGGCCTTGTCGTGGAGGCGCTCGACGCATCCGGCGGGACGATTGCCAGCGGTCAGGTGTCCAAGCAGGGTGCACAACGGACAACCGAGACCGACACCTGGAACGAGGAGTGACTGCCCCGCGACGGCCGCCGGCACGTGACGCCTTTCGGACACCGCCCTGACAGCCTTCACCTGCTGGTATAGGTGTTTCTACCGATCCCTCGAGTGGCTGCCGCCCCTAGCGTCAGTGGCACACCACACTGTCCGAGGGAGACCACCGATGACCATCGCACCCGATCTCATCGCCGTGAAGGCACGCCAGCAGGTGACGTGGGCCAGCGGTGACTACGGCGCGGTCGCCGCGCTCATCCACCCGATCTCCGAGCTTCTGGTGACCGCCGCCGACCTGTCGGCCGGCGCCCGCGTACTCGACGTGGCGACCGGGTCCGGCAACGCCGCCATCGCCGCAGCCCGCTGCGGGTGCGTCGTGACCGGCGTCGACTACGTACCCGAACTGTTGGAACGCGGCCAGGCCCGCGCCGCCGCGGAACGACTCCCGGTCACGTTCGTGACCGGCGACGCGGAACGGCTGGCGTACGCCGACGGGTCCTTCGACGCGGTCCTCTCCGTCGTCGGGGTGATGTTCGCGCCGGACCAGGAGCGGGCGGCGGCCGAGCTGGTCCGGGTCTGCCGGCCCGGCGGCACTGTGGCGCTGGCGTCGTGGACGCCGCAGGGCTTCATCGGCGACCTGTTCCGCACTGTGGGGCGGCATGTGCCACCACCGGCGGGGTTACGCCCGCCGGTCGAGTGGGGCGACGAGGACCGGGTCCGCGAACTGCTCGGCGCGGCCGTGGGTGAACTGCGGGCGGTACGCCGGGAGTTCGTCTTCCGCTTCGGCACACCGGAGGAGTTCGCCGACTTCTTCCGGGTCAACTACGGGCCGACGTTGAAGGCGTTCGAGGCGCTGCCCGAGGAGCGACGCCCGGCCCTGCACGCCGATCTGGTGGAGCTGGCCCGCACCCACAACCGTGCCACCGACGCCACGGTCCGCATCCCGGCGGAGTACCTGGAGGTCGTGGCGCGGCGGACCCCCGACCCGGCCTGACGCCCGTCCGCGCCACCCCGTTCGAGGTGGCGCGGGCCGGTCAGTCCTGCCGCTCGGTGCGCGCGACCTCAGTCCTGCCGCTCGGTGCGCTCGATCTCCGCGAACGCGGCGGCAAGGTAGTCGTCCAACGGCACGCCGGTCGCCGCCAACAGGTCGGCCACCAGCAGCGGAGCGTGTCGGGCCAGCACCGACGCGTCCGGCGGTGACTCGTCGCCGTCGGGGTCGTACACACCCAACGCGCCGGCCAGCAGGACGAGCACCACGTGCGGGTCGACATCCGTTCGCCACCGAGTCGACTCCTGCACGCAGTGGGTCAACACCTGGCGGATGTCGTCGCCGGTCAACCCGTCCGGATGGCTCTCCTCCAGCAGCAACCGGACCACCGCGCCGAGCACCAGGCCGGAACGCTCGTCCGCGGCGAGACCGCCGACCGCCTCGTCGTACGCCTGACCGTCGCGTGCCTGGGCAGCGGCGACGGCCGTCGTTGCGGTCAACGCGATGGCGCGGGCGGTAGCGGGCAGATGTCGCCAGGTGCCGGTCATCGCGCCAGCATCGCAGACCCGGCGGACACCGACCGACCGCGATCAGAGCGAGTGGATCAACGTGGGATTGGTCACCAGTCGGTCCCGGTGACCGTGAGGCGTGGCCAAAACGGTTCGCGCTGCGTCAGACCCACCGAACACAATGCCGGCATGCTGCGTCGTGCCCTGCCCCGCCGTTCGGAAGCTCGCCGGATCCTCCTCGGCACACTGCTGTCGGCGATCGGGCGGGGTCTGACCCTGCCGTTCCTGTTCATCTACCTGACCGACGTACGCGGGCTCACCGACACCCGCGCCGGGCTCGTCATCGGCTGGTACGGCGTGGTCACCCTGGCCCTGTCGCCGCTGGGCGGGACGCTGATCGACCGGATCGGCGCCCGCCGGGTGGTGGTGCCCTGCCTGCTGATCGAGGCGATCGGCACCGGCTCGTTGGCGCTGGTCCACTCGACGGGCTCGGCCCTGCTGGTGATGACGGTGGTCGCCATCGGCAGCTCGGCGATCTGGTCCGGGCAGAACACCATCCTCGCGTCGCTGACCGACGACGATGAGCGGCAACGCGTCTTCGGGTTGAACTTCGCCCTGCTCAACCTCGGCATCGGCATCGGTGGCATGACCTCCGGCGCGATCGTCGACACCGCCCGGCCCGGCACCTTCCAGGCGATCTACCTGCTGGACGCGGTGACCTACCTGATGCCGGCGCTGATCCTGCTCACCCTGCCCGGCGTGGGCCACCGACTCGGCAAACGTCGAGGCGTCGACGAGCCGTCGCCCGGTGGCTACCTGACGGTGCTCCGCGACCGCCCGTTCCGGCGGCTGGTGATCTTCGGGCTGATCCTCACCACCTGCGGCTACGCGCAGGTGGAGGTGGGCTTCGCCGCGTACGCGGTGCGGGTGGCCGAGGTGAACCCCCGGGTCGTGGCCTGGGCACTAGCTGCCAACACCGTGATGATCGTGCTCGCGCAACTGCTGGTGATCCGCCGGATCGAGGGGCGCAGCCGCACCCGGGCGTTGGCGGTGGTGGGAGCGGTGTTTGCCGCCGCCTGGCTGGTCCTCGGCGCGGCCGGCCTGGTCAAGGCTGAGAGCGCCGTGCTGGCCGCCCTGTGCGTGGTGCTCTGCTCGGCGATCTTCGGTTTCGGCGAGACGATGCTGTCCCCGGTGATGCCCGCACTGACCAACGCGCTGGCCACCGACGAACTGCGCGGCCGGTACAACGCGATGAGTTCGATGATCTTCGGAATCAGCGGTGTGATCGGCCCAGTGACCGCCGGCCCACTCATCGGCGCCGCCAACGGCATGGTCTGGGTGGCGACGGTGGTCGGCGGCTGCCTGGTCGCCTCGCTGGTCGCGCTGTCCCTGCGCCGGCTGCTCACCACGGAGCAGGACGGCCTCGCGACGACCACCCCGGCATCTCCCACCCCCACGCCCGCCCCCGCCTGACCTCGAAGACCCCGCCGCACCGCCCGCGACTTGCACGCATCCGGCGCCTCACCAAGCACGCCACCCCGCACCCCGCACCCCGCGCAACTTCCCGGAAGTTGGTGCCTCGGGCACGCGGGAGCCAGCAACATCGGGGAAGTTGCGCGGATCTTCCTCATTGGCCTCGCCATTGATCTTGCCCGGAGGGGCGCGAGCGGGCAGGCACGGCGCGGGCAGGCGGGGTCTGGGACGGGTCGGGCCCCGGAGCTGGTGCTCCGGGGCCCGATGTCGCGGGGGTCGGCCGTCAGGCGGCGGGGACCTCGGCGGTGGTGCGGATCCGGTCCAGCGTCGGTGCGGAGACCGGCGACTGGGCGGTCAGGTAGTCGACGAAGGCGTCCAGGTCGATCTGGCCGGTGACCAGGTTCGTGCCGCCGGTGAGGGCGCTGAAGCCGTCGCCTCCGCCGGCCAGGAAGTTGTTCACCGTCACCCGGTAGGTGGCGGCGGTGTCGACGGTGGTGCCGCCGAGGCTGAGGCTGCCCCTGACCACGCGGGTGCCGGCGCACGGGTCGGCGACCGTACCGGTGGTGCCGTTCGGGTCGACGACGTAGCCCACTGAGGCCGACGGGTAGAGCGTCCGGCCGGTGACGAACTGCTGCTCCAGGACGCAGTAGAGCTGCGCGCCGGTGAGGTCCAGTGTCACCAGGTTGTTGGCGAACGGCTGGACCGTGAACGCCTCCTCGTAGGTGACCGGGCCGGCGTCGAGGTCGGCCCGGACCCCGCCCGGGTTCATGAGGGCGGCGACGGCGTTCTGTTCGTCGTCGGTGGCGGCGAGCTGCGCGTCGGCGATCAGGTTGCCCAGTGGCGATTCGCCCAGGCTCGTACCGAATAGGGTTTCCTGGCTCCGGGTGATCGCCTCGTTGGTCACGCCGACCTGGCGTCCGGCGACCGGGCCGAGCACGGTCTTGTACCGGTTGATCAGCGCGGTCTGCCTCGGGTCCTTGGCGACGTCGCGGGTGACCACGACATTGTTCGCGGCGGCGGAGATCACGTCCCCGCTCCGGCGATCGATCTTCAGGTCGATGTCGGTGACCAGGCGACCGAACGAGCTGGCGCTGGTGACCAGCTTGCCGTTGATGTCGCAGTTGTACGCCTGGTGGGTGTGCCCGCTGACCACCACGTCGATCGACGGGTCCATCCGGTTGGTGATGTCCACGATGGGGCCGTTCATGCCGACGCAGTCGTTGATCCCGCCGGTCGCGGCCTGGGTGCCACCCTCGTGCAGCAGGACGACGATCGCCTGTACGCCCTTGCGGCGCAGCTCGCGCGCGTACCGGTTGGCGGTGTCCGCCTCGTCGGCGAAGCTGAGGCCGGCGACGCCCTGCTGGCTGACGATCTGGGGGGTGCCTTCCAGGGTCATGCCGATGAAGCCGACCTTGACGCCCTCCACCTTGTGGATCGCGTACGGCGCCATCAGCGGCTTGCCGGTCGCGGTCTTGAACGCGTTCGCGGACAGGTACTGGAAGCCGGCCCCCCGGTACGGGGTGCCGTCGATGCAGCCGTCCACCGGGTGGCAGCCGCCGTTCTGGATTCGCAGCAGCTCGGCGGCGCCTTCGTCGAACTCGTGGTTGCCGACGCTGGCGTAGTCCAGCCCGGCCATGCTCAGCGCCTCGATGGTCGGCTCGTCGTGGAACGCGGCCGAGAGCAGCGGGGACGCACCGATCAGGTCACCGGCGGCGACGGTGATGGTGTTCTTCTTCTTGGCTGCGGCGCGCAGCTCGGCAAGGTGGGTGGCCAGGAACTCGACGCCACCCGCGGTCTGCCCGGCGATGGTGCCGCTGGACCCGCTCGGCGGTTCGAGGTTGCCGTGGAAGTCGTTGAGGGCGAGCAGGGTGACGTCGACCGGCTTCGGCCGCGCGTCGGCTTGCTCAGGGCTGGTGGCGACCGCGCCGAAAGCGGCCACCGCGAGCGCGGTCAGGGCAACAGCGGCCCGACGCATCCCGGGTATGAACATGGATCTCCTTGTGAGAATCGGCGCGTACGGTGCCCGGCCTCTGGGTCGACCGGGGCCGCCGACGGACGCCGTCGAAGGGGTCGCGGATGACGGTGGTTGAGCATGGCCCCCGCCCCGACAGCCTCTCATCCGGACGCCCACCGGTCGACCCGGGCAGCGCATCGGAGCAGCGCGTACGCCGAGGCCGCTATCGATCATCGTTTAACGCGGTCTGCCGGACAACGTCGGACCCAGGGTCTAGAAAGGACGGGACAGCCTACGAGGAATGGGGGCGGCATCGTGAGCGGAACGACACCCGTGGCGGAGCAGGTGCGGTCGGTCGACGGCACACCCATCGCGTTCGAGCGGTCCGGTGCCGGGCCGGCGGTCGTCCTCGTCGGCGGCGCGTTCAGCGATCGCAACGCGACCCGCGACCTGGGTGCGGCACTGGCGCCGGATTTCACCACCTTCAGCTATGACCGTCGCGGTCGGGGCTACAGCGGCGACACCGCGCCGTACGAGATCGGCCGCGAGATTGACGACCTGGCCGCCCTGATCGCGGCGGCGGGTGGTTCCGCCGCCGTCTACGGCATCTCCTCCGGGGCTGTCCTGTCCGCCCTCGCCACCGCACAGGGTCTGCCGGTCACCAAGTTGGTCATGTTCGAGCCACCGTTCCAGGTCGGCCCGCACGTGGGCGTCCGCAAGGACATCACCCCGCAGCTCATCGAGCTGATCGCCGCCGACGACCGGGACGGCGCGGTGGAGACCTTCCTCAGCGCCTCGGTGGGGCTGCCGGCCGAGCAGATCACCGGGATGCGGTCGCAACCGATGTGGGGTGGGCTGACGGCGGTCGCGCACACCCTGGTGTACGACGCGATCGTCACCGCCGGAGGGCGCCTCCCCGTCGAGCGGCTGGCGGCCATCACCGCGCCCACGCTCGCGGTGGACAGCACCGGCAGTCCACAGTGGTTGCGGGACGCGAGTCGGGCGGCGGCCGAGGCCGTGCCGGGCGGACGGTCCGTGAGCCTCGACGGCGGTTACCACGACGTGCCGCCGACGACGCTGGCCCCCGCGCTGCGCGAGTTCCTGCTCGGTTGACCGCACCAGCGGCCGACGGGGTGCGAGCCAACGGGTCAGCCGGCGGCCAGCGCCTTGTCGACCAGGGCAGCGACGGCGTCCGGTGGCCAGGCGCCCGCCACGCCGGGCCGGGCCGCCAGGTAGGTGGCGATCCGCTCGGCGGGCCAGCCGTGCGACTCGCGCAGCCCTCGGGCGATCATGCCGAGGTAGACCGGCGCGGGAGGTCGGCACGGCACGGCTGACGCCCCCTCCGGGGCGGTGAAGGTGAGCATCGGAACACCGTCGCGGCTGCCCGGGCAGATCAGCGTCTCGTACCGCCCCGGGCCGAGCGTGGCCCGTCCGTCGGCGACGGCGGCGTCGATGGCCGCGCCGGTCGCCGGGATCAGCTCGGTCGTGTCGGCCGGCGGGCGGTACATCTCCTGCGCCGCGATGTCGGTGAACTGCTCCAGGGTGACCAGGTAGGCGCGGGCCGCGGCCTCGCCCGGCAGGTGCGGGTCGTAGAAGGCCATGCCGCCGGTCCAGGCACCGGACTCGCCGGCGAAGTAGATGCCGCCGGGCAGCGACACGGGCATCGATCGGCTGGGTGGACGCCGGTCGCGGCAGCCCGGGTATGTCCGCTTCCCGCCGGGTGGGCAGCCGCCAGCGATGTACCAGCCCAGCCGGGCGGCGTGCATGTTCGATCCGTACGAGACGTACCAGGCCAGCACGACGACCCTCAGAAGCCGCAGGTCTGCCCGGCGGAGTGGCTCACCTGCACGGTGTGGGTCACACAGCCGCCGGCCTCGACCGAGTGCAGCAGGAAGGCGGTGGGCTCGTTGACCCAACCGATCTGCTCGTCGGCGCTCATGGTGAGCGTGCTCTGCTTCCACGTGCTGGGCGCCACGGTGAGGACAGTGCCCGCGTACGCCGAGGTGACCGGGCGGTGCAGGTGGCCGGCGCCGACCCGCACCACGTGCCGGTGCCGGCCGATCACCTCGGCGAGCGCGTCACCGTCGGCCAGCCGGATGGAGTCCGCGACGGGGATGCCGACCGCGACCGGCGGATGGTGCAGGAAGATCACGGCGGGCACCTCGGGCCGCCCGGCCAGCACCCCGTCGAGCCAGCCGAGCTGTTCCTCGCCGAGTTGGCCGCCGTCGCTGCCGGGGACGAGCGAGTCGAGCACCACGACGGACGCCGCCTCGTGGTCGACGTGGTAGTAGGCCGAGAAGCCGCCGCCGAGCCACGGTGTGCCGCCGAACGCGTCGAGCAGGGACTCCCGGTCGTCATGGTTGCCGGTGGTCAGGTGCACCGGCAGCGGGAAGCGGCCGATCACCTCGCGCAGCGCCGCGTACTCGTCGGGCTGGCCGTGGTCGGTCAGGTCGCCGCTGATCACCACGCAGTCCGGTCGGGGTCGCAACGCCAGCACCCGGCCAAGCGCACGGTGCAACCCGGCGGCCGGTTCGGCGGCGAGCAGGCCGGTGGTCAGGTGCGGGTCACTGAGCTGGGCGATGAGCATGGGCTCGCCTCCTCGGCGCCGGGAGGCTTCACGCTATCGGCAGGCGCGGCGTCCCGGGGGCATGCGTCCACAGGCTGCGTCCACAGCCTGTGGATAGCACGTGTGTACGAAGCCCGACCGGTCCCCGCCACCGTGAGTACGCTTGATCGAGCGGTTCGGCGTCGGCCGGGCCCCTCCCCTACCTGGAACGACGTGCGAGTGGATCATCAGCGAGTCATCCGTGACGTCACCGTCCGCCTGCCGATGGCGTCCAGCACGCCGGAGGCGTGTCGGTGGACGGTCACCGCGCTGTCCCGCCACACCCCGGCGACCATCTCCGTGCTGCTCGCGGTCCACGACCGCCTGCGCTGCGTCGCCGCGACCGGGGCCTGGCAGGTCTTCGCCACCGTGCCGGCGCGGACAGGCATCGTCGGCCGGGTGTACGCGACCGGCGCTCCCGCCGTCGTCCCGGACGTCACCGTCGACCCGGACTACCTGCCGGTGCGCCCGGATGTGACAGCCGAGCTGTGCGTACCGGTGCTGGACCCGACGGGCCGGGCGATCGGCGTACTCGACCTGCAGTGGATTGAGCCGACCGACCTGGAGCCGTGGCGGGAGACCGCGCAGCGGCTGGCCGACGGGCTCGGTGCGCGGATCGCCGCCCTCGGTGGCCCACCGGCGGAGAGCCGCAGCGAGAAGCTGCTCCGGCACGCGGCCGCGCTCTCTTCCGCGCCGACCGAGGGAGAGGTGATGGGGGCGGCCGCCCGCGCCGCCCGGGAGGTCTCCACCCTCTCCACCGCACTACTGCTGATCGGCGGCCAGCTCGGCCCGTCCCCGGCGACGCCGAGCGACCTGGAGACCCGGATCCGCGGCGAGCTGGCCGCGGCGGGTCCGGCCGCCCTGGACCGGATGGTCGAGCGGGCGCACCGGTACGGCGCCGGGTACACGCTGGGCGAGGCCGGGCATCCCCCGACCGAGGACTACCGTCCGTTGACCCGGGCGGGGGTCCGCACGCTGGTCGCCGTGCCGGTCGGGCCGACGGACGCCGCCGGGGTGCTGCTGGTCGCCGACGAACGCGCGCTGCGCCCGGACCCGACCACTGTCAGCCTGATGGAGTTGCTCGCCGGGCAGGCCTGGACGAGCGTGGACCGGCTGCGCACGCTGGCCCGACTGCGGGAGCAGGCCAGCTCCGACCCGCTGACCGGGTTGCGGCACACCGGCCCGTTCGGGCAACGGATCGCTGCGGCCACCCCCGGGCGTACGGCCCTGCTGGCGATCGACGTGGACGGCTTCAAGACCGTGAACGACACGTACGGCCACCAGGCCGGCGACCGGGTGCTGGTCGGGTTGGCCCGGGCGCTGGAGGGGGCGCTTCGGCACGGCGACGAGTTGTACCGGATCGGCGGCGACGAGTTCGTCGCGGTGATCGAGGTGAGCCGCCCGGAGGAGGCGGTCCGGATCGCCGAACGGCTCACCGAGGCGGCCCGGCGCATCGGCCGCACGATCAGCGTTGGCGTCGCACTACCCCGCCCCGGCGAAACCCCCGACCGCACCCTGAAGAGAGCCGACCAGGCCCTCTACGCGGTAAAACGCCAAGGCCGAGACGGCGTCCTACTCTCCGCCGCGTAACCGCGCCCGCCCCACGTCCCCACGTCCCGCCGATCTTGCACTTTCGGTTGTCGTTTTGTCGTCCTAGCCCCTTATGCCGGCACAGAAACTGCAAGATCGCCGCAGCGGGGGGTACGGGGGCAGCGCGGTGCGGGGTCAGGGGGTGCGGAGTTCTTTGGCCAGGAGTTCGGCGATCTGGGCGGTGTTGAGGGCCGCGCCCTTGCGGAGGTTGTCGCCGGTGACGAAGAAGTCGAGGGCGCGGGGGTCGTCCAGGGCGCGGCGGATCCGGCCGACCCAGGAGGGGTCGGTGCCGACGGCGTCGATCGGCATCGGGAACTCCCCGGCCGCGGGGTCGTCGACCAGGATCACCCCGGGTGCGTTGCGCAGCGCCTCACGGGCGCCCTCGGCGTCGACCTCGGTGGCGAAGACCGCGTGCACGGCGACCGAGTGGGCGGTGACCACCGGCACGCGGACGCAGGTGGCGGAGACCTTGAGGTCGGGGAGGCCGAGGATCTTCCGCGACTCGTTGCGGATCTTCATCTCTTCCGATGACCAGCCGCTGTCCGCCGGGGAGCCGGCCCAGGGGACCACGTTGAGCGCCATGGGTGCCGGGAACGGGCCCAGGTCGTCGCCGACAGCCTGGCGTACGTCGCCGGTGCGCGAGCCGAGCGCCCGATCGCCGGCGACCTTGGTGAGCTGGTCGTGCAGGATGTCGACGCCGGACTGACCGGCTCCGGAGACCGCCTGGTAGGAGGCGAGCACCAGCTCTCGTAGGCCGTACTCGCTGTGCAGCGGCGCGACGGCGACGATCATCGCGAGGGTGGTGCAGTTGGCGTTGGCGATGATGCCCCGGGGGCGGTTGCGGACCTGCTCGGGGTTGATCTCCGGAACGACCAGCGGGACGTCGCGGTCCATCCGGAACGCGCCGGAGTTGTCGACAGCGATCGCGCCGCGGGCGACGGCGATCGGCGCCCACTCGGCGGAGACCTCGTCGGGCACGTCGAACATGGCCACCTGGACCCCGTCGAACGCCTCGGGGGTCAGCGCCTGGACGACGAGCTCCTCGCCCCGGCAGCGCACCCGGCGCCCGACGGAGCGCTCGGAGGCGAGCAGCCGGATCTCACCCCAGACGTTGCGTCGCCCGGTGAGTAGCTCACACATCACGGTGCCGACGGCACCTGTCGCTCCGACCACGGCGAGGGTGGGCAGCGCCGTCATCGGCGCTACCTACCCGTCCCCGCGTAGACCACGGCTTCGGTGTCGCCGCCCAACTCGAACGCGTCGTGAATGGCGCGGACGGCGGCGTCGAGGTCGGTGTCCCGGCAGACCACGGAGACCCGGATCTCGGAGGTGGAGATCATCTCGATGTTGACCCCGGCCGCGCCGAGCGCGGCGAAGAAGCCGGCCGCCACCCCCGGGTGCGAGCGCATGCCGGCGCCGATCAGTGAGACCTTGCCGACGTGGTCGTCGTAGAGCAGGCCCTTGAACTTGACCGGCTCCTGGATCTTGCTGAGCGCTGCCATCGCGGTGGGGCCGTCGGCCTTGGGCAGGGTGAACGAGATGTCCGTCCGGCCGGTGCCCTCGGTGGAGACGTTCTGCACGATCATGTCGATGTTGATCTCGGCGCCGGCGACGGTGTCGAAGATCCGCGCGGCGGCACCCGGCTCGTCGGGCACCCCGACGATCGTGATCTTGGCCTCGCTGCGGTCGTGCGCGACCCCGGTGATCAGTGCCTGCTCCACGGAAAGGTCCTCCATCGATCCGGTGACCATCGTGCCGGTGTTGGTCGAGTATGACGAACGGACGTGGATCGGCAACCCCGCCCGCCGGGCGTACTCCACGCTACGCAGGTGCAGCACCTTCGCGCCGCACGCGGCAAGCTCCAACATCTCCTCGTAGGTGATGTGCTGGATGTGTCGGGCGTTGGGCACGATCCGCGGGTCGGCGGTGAAGATGCCGTCGACGTCGGTGTAGATCTCGCAGACGTCGGCGTGCAGGGCGGCGGCGAGCGCCACGGCGGTGGTGTCCGAACCACCGCGGCCCAGCGTGGTGACGTCCTTGGTGTCCTGCGAGACACCCTGGAAGCCGGCCACGATGACCACGGAACCCTCGTCGAGCGCGCCCTTGAGCCGCCCGGGGGTGACGTCGATGATCCGGGCGCGGCCGTGCACCGAGGTGGTGATCACGCCGGCCTGCGAACCGGTGAACGAGCGGGCTTCGTACCCCAGGTTGTGAATGGCCATGGCCAGCAGGGCCATGGAGATCCGCTCCCCGGCGGTGAGCAGCATGTCCAGCTCGCGGCCCGGCGGCAGCGGGCTGACCTGGTTGGCCAGGTCGAGCAGTTCGTCGGTGGTGTCGCCCATCGCGGAGACCACCACCACCACGTCGTCGCCGGCCTTGCGGGCGGCGACGATGCGCTCTGCCACCCGCTTGATCCGCTCGGCGTTGGCGACGGAGGACCCGCCGTACTTCTGCACCACGAGTGCCACGACGGTGCACTCCCTCCCAGCGACCCTGAGCGTGCCGACGCCGCCGGAACCGGGGCCGGCGGCGCGTGTCAGACCCCATGAGGGTATCCGGCGGATAACGAAGCCGGGTCAGGTGATCCCACCATCCGGCCCGGCCGGGACCGGCGAGACCGGTCCCACCAGGTCGGACGGGTACGCCGGAACGCCTCGCCCGACACGCCGGGACGAGCCCGGTACGCGGCCGGCACCCGCCGACCGCCCGCACCCACCAGAATGGGCCGGTGCCCGTCCTCATCCGCTCGGCCGGCCGTGTGCTCGGGCCGCTCGCCCTCGCCCTGCCGGCCCTCCTGGTCGCCTGCACCAGTGCGCAGCCTCCGACTCCGCCGCCCGTGGATCCGGGGCCGGTCGAGGTGGAGGCCGCACGGGATGAGCTGGCCGCGCTTGCCGCGGCGGCTCAGGACCGTCACCTGGTGGCCCAGTACGTCTACAGCCAGGCGGGTCAACCGGACCGCACCATCGTGTTCACCAGCGCGAACGACGGCACCTGGCGGGTGGACGTGCCGGGGGGCGCCCTGGGTGGCGCAGCCGACGTCTCGATGGCCAGCACTGCCGACGGGCTGTTCCAGTGCGCCCTGCCGTCGGCCGGTCACACCGAGTCGGCGAGTTGCGTACGCCTGGGTGATCGCGACGACGCGATCCCACGCCGGTCGGACCCCCGGGTCCAGCACCTGCTCACCGACTGGCTGGACGTGCTCACCGACCGACGCGCGCCGTTGGCGGTCGCCCCGGCCGACGCGCCCGAGGGACTCACCGGCACCTGCTACTCGGTGGATTCCACCTCGGCGTCGCTCAACGCCCCGCTGGATGTGGGCATCTACTGCTACGACCAGGACGGCACGCCGACCGGCGTCCGGACCGGGGCCGGAACGCTGCGGCTGGCCGCTGCACCCGGCCCGGCACCGGCCACCGTGCAGCTGGCCGGCCCGGTGGTGATCGACCGGGAGCCGCTCGACACCGCGGCGCCGCCGACCCCGGACCCGTCGGAGAGCCCGGGCGCGGGAACGCCCTGATCTTCGTCCCGTTACGGGTGCTCTTGCCCACATTCAGCCACCCCATCCTGAGGGGCGAATCACCCATACAGGACGATCCGGTGTATGGCCGACCTCACCCCGCTGCTCGCCTACCGCTGGAGTCCACGAGCCTTCGACCCGAACGCCGAGCTGACCCCGGAGGAGTCCGCCTCGCTGCTTGAGGCCGCGCGCTGGGCCCCGTCGGCCGAGAACGGGCAGCCCTGGCGGTTCGCCCTCGGCCACCGCGACGACGAGACCTGGAAACGGATCCTGATCAGCCTTCCGGTCGACGACCAGATCTGGATCCGGCACGCCGCGACCCTGGTGGTCGGCGCCCACACCGGCCTCGACGCCGAGCGGGCCGCCTACGACCTGGGGCAGGCGATAGCCCACCTGACAGTGCAGGCCACAGCGCTCGGCCTGCACGTGCACCAGCTCACCCGGTTCGACCGGGTCGGCCTCTCCACCGAACTCGACCTGCCCGGCGGCGTCCGCCCGTTGGTGGTCGCCGCCGTCGGCCGGCTCGGGGACCCGTTCGCCCTCCCGGCCGACCTGCACGCCCGCGAGACCGGCCTGCGGCACCGCCGCCCGGTCGCCGAGCTTCTGCTGCGCTGATCGAGCGCGGGTCACCCGCCCCGGCTGGCCCGGAGGAGGACCGCCGCGGCATCGGTGTTGCGATAGCGCACGTGCCGGCCCTCGCGGGACCGGGACACCAGGCCGGCGCCGTGCAGCGCGGCCAGGTGCTGGGAGACGTTTCCGGCGGACATCCCGGTGAGTCGGGCCAGGTCGGTGGTGGTCAGCGCCGTCTCGAGCAGGTGCAGCAGCGCGGCGCGGCCCGGCCCGATCACCCGTGCCAGTGGGTCGCCGGGCGGCGGCGCGGTCGTCTCCCAGAGCGTCCCGACGGCACGGACCGGGTACGCGCCGACCGGCAGCGAATCCTCCAGCAGGTTCCACAGCACGTGCTGCTCGGTGAACACCGTCGGGTTCAGCGCCAGCCCACGACCGCGGAGGTCGAAGTCCCGCTCGAACGTGTCGTCGCTGATCACCCGGTCGCCGTGCCAACGCAGGCTCGGGTGGAGCTGCTCGAAGAACTGCCCGGCGCCGCTTTCGGCGAGCTGGGCGGCCCGGTACGCCACGTCGGCGTCGAGCAGGGCCCGCATCCGCTGCCAGTCCGGGGCGATCGCCTCGTCGTACCAGACCCGCACCGCGTCGACGACCTGCGGCAGCAGCCCGCCGGGGTCGGCGAGCAGCGCCCGCCCGAACGGGCTCAGCGGTTTTTGCCAGGTGGTCGCCAGCAGGTCCTGGACCACCACGGCCGGCGGTGTCGCGGCGATCTGGTCGAGCTGCTCGGCCATCTCCACGTTCGGTCGGGCCGCCGGGGTGAGGAAGTCGGGCAGCCAGCGACCCGGCACTACCAACCCCACCAGAGGTCGGACCCGGTCGGCCACCTCGGGACGACGCAACGTCACCCGGGCCCGGTCGATCCAGGGCAGGTGCACCGCGTAGCGGACCGGGTTGGCCAGCGCCCACATGCTCATGACCGTCTCGTTGGCGGGCGACACGGCGAGCCGCACTCCCGCAACGTCGGCCAGGCTGAACCGCAACTCGGACACACGCCCCCCAGGAGCAGGATTCGGTCCAGCCTAAAAGATTCGACCGAGGTCATGGGGACCCGATTCACTCCCCGGACATGGGGACCAGAGAAACCATCCGCACCGCCGTTCGAGACGTCGTACCGCCGGCCGGGCTGACCCGCGCCCTGGCCGTGCAGGCCATGGTCTACGCCGTCGGCAGCGGCCTGTTCCACGCCGGTAGCGCCGTCTTCTTCACCCGGGCGCTCGGGCTCAGCGCCGCCCAGGTCGGGTTGGGGCTGTCCATCGCGGCGGGGGTCTCGCTGTTGGGCACCGTGCCGCTGGGTGGGCTCACCGACCGGTACGGGCCGCAGCGGGTGTGGGTGGTGGGGCTGGTGCTGAACGCGGTGCTGTTCGCGACCTACCCGTTCGTGGGCGGCTTCGTGGGGTTCCTCGCCGTGGTGGTGGCGCTGGCCGCGGTGGACGCCGCTGTCGGCGTGGCCCGGCAGGTCTACTCGATCAACGCGCTCCCGCCGGCCGAACGGGTCACGGCGATGGCGTACCAGCGCTCGTCGCTGAACGTCGGCTTCGGGCTCGGCGCGGTGATCAGCGGCCTGGTGCTGGCGGTGGACACGATCACGGCGTACCGGGGGATGGTCTGGTTCATCTCGACGGTCTTCCTCGTGACGGCCCTCTTCGTGCGGCGACTGCCCCGGCTGCCGCAGGTGACCCGACCGGCGGAGCCGATGAGTCGGCTCGCCGTGCTCCGGGACCGGCCGTTCATGGCGGTGTCAGTGGTGTCCGGGCTGCTCACCGCGCACGGGGTGCTCTACCTGACGGTCCTGCCGCTGTGGATCCTCACCCACACCGACGCCCCGAAGACGGTGATCGCCGGGCTGGTGCTGCTCAACACGATCCTGATCGTGCTGCTCCAGGTGCGCGTCAGCCGGGGCGCGGACACCGCTGCGGGCGCGGCTCGGGCCTCCCGTCGGGGTGGACTGCTGATCGCCCTGTTCTGCCTGGTCCTGCCGATTTCCGGCGTCACTCGGGGCACGCTCACAGTCGTGGTGCTGGTAGCCGCCGCGTTGCTGCTGATCCTGGCCGAGCTGATCGAGTCGGCGGGCGCCTGGGGGCTCACCGCCACCCTGCCGCCGGCCGACCAGCGCGGTGCGTACGTGGGGGCGCTCGGACTCGGCGTGCAGGTCCAGTACCTGATCGCGCCGGCGGGGCTGACCGCGCTCGGGGTGACCACCGGCGGGTGGGGTTGGTTACCGACGGCAGCGATCTTCGTGCTGGTGGCGGTGGCGATCGTGCCCGCGGTGGCCTGGGCGCAACGGACGCCGAGGCTGGGTGCCGAGGCCGCAGAGCCGGCCATGACCCCGGTCCCATAGTCCGGACCTGTCTTTCCACCCCCCGTTCCATCACGTAGGGTGACCTGGTCATGTGGCAGGCGCTGCTCCTCCTTAGCCGCCGCGACGAGGCCTGACCGGCCGGCACCTCGTCGCGGAGTCGCATCGCGCCGTCCAGCACATCCGAGTTTCTTCTCGGCACCGCCGCGCACCGTCGCCCGGCATCTCGCCGACACCTTCCGATCTGCTGACGCCACATGTTCCAGGGAGCACTCTGAGATGGCTCAACCTGTCACCGACGCCGAAACCGATCCGATCGCCCGGCAACGGCCGAGCCGGATGCCGTACCACCGCTACCAGCCGTACCGGGAGCAGTTCCGGGTCGAACTGCCGGACCGCACCTGGCCCACCCGCACCGTCGAGGCCGCCCCCCGCTGGTGCGCCGTGGATCTCCGCGACGGCAACCAGGCCCTGATCGACCCGATGTCGCCCGAGCGCAAGCGCCGGATGTTCCAGCTGCTGGTCCAGATGGGCTACAAGGAGATCGAGGTCGGCTTCCCGTCGGCCAGCCAGACCGACTTCGACTTCGTCCGGCAGCTCATCGAAGACGACATGATCCCGGACGACGTCACCATCCAGGTGCTCACGCAGTGCCGGGAGCACCTGATCGACCGGACGTTCGAGTCGCTGCGCGGCGCGAAGCGGGCCATCGTGCACTTCTACAACTCGACCTCCACCCTCCAGCGGCGGGTGGTCTTCGGCCTGGACCGGGACGGCATCGCCGACATCGCCACCACCGGGGCGCGGCTCTGCCAGAAGTACGCGGAGATCCACACCCCGGACACGGAGATCTTCTACGAGTACTCGCCGGAGTCGTACACGGGCACCGAGCTGGAGTACGCGCTGGAGGTCTGCTCCCGGGTGATCGACGTGATCGACCCGACCCCGGACCGGCCGCTGATCATCAACCTGCCGGCCACCGTCGAGATGGCCACCCCCAACGTGTACGCCGACTCGATCGAGTGGATGCACAGGCACCTGCCGCGCCGGGACAGCGTGGTGCTGAGCCTGCACCCGCACAACGACCGGGGCACCGGCGTGGCCGCCGCCGAGCTGGGCCTGCTGGCCGGCGCGGACCGCATCGAGGGCTGCCTGTTCGGCAACGGTGAGCGCACCGGCAACGTCGACCTGGTGACCCTGGGGCTCAACATCTTCTCCCAGGGCATCGACCCGATGATCGACTTCTCGAACATCGACGAGATCCGGCGAGCCGTCGAGTACTGCAACCAGCTGCCTGTGCACGAGCGCCACCCGTACGCGGGCGACCTGGTCTACACCGCCTTCTCCGGCTCCCACCAGGACGCGATCAAGAAGGGCTTCGACGCTCTCGCCGCCGACGCGAAGGCGGCCGGCGTACCGGTGGACGAGCACACCTGGGCGGTGCCGTACCTGCCGATCGACCCGAAGGACCTGGGCCGCACCTACGAGGCGGTCATCCGGGTCAACTCGCAGTCCGGCAAGGGCGGCGTGGCGTACATCATGAAGAGCGAGCACCAACTGGACCTGCCGCGTCGGCTCCAGATCGAGTTCTCCGGTGTGGTGCAACAGGTCACCGATCACGACGGCGGCGAGGTCGACCCGGCCGCCATGTGGGAGATCTTCGCGACGCACTACCTGCTCGATCACCAGCCCGACCCGACGGTTCGGCTGGCCGGCTACACGATCGGCACTGTGGACGGCAAGGTCGAGATCGAGGCCCAGGTCGGTGTGGGCGGCGAGCAGCGGTCC
Source organism: Micromonospora sp. NPDC047187 (assembly GCF_040643355.1). Lineage (NCBI taxonomy): Bacteria > Bacillati > Actinomycetota > Actinomycetes > Micromonosporales > Micromonosporaceae > Micromonospora > Micromonospora sp. NPDC047187. The sequence continues at coordinate 51,762 of NZ_JBEYUF010000007.1, read as the reverse complement.
CTCGCCGCGGTCGGCAACGGCCCGATCGACGCGTACGTCAACGCGCTCCAGTCGGTCGGGGTGGGCGTACGGGTGCTCGACTACCACGAGCACGCGCTCTCCTCCGGTGGTGACGCGCAGGCCGCCGCGTACGTGGAGTGTGAGGTGGACGGCAGGACGGTGTGGGGTGTCGGCACCGACGCCAACATCGTGACCGCGTCGATCAAGGCGGTCACCAGCGCCGTCAACCGCGCCCGCCGCTGATCTGAGCGCGACACCCCCGGAGTGGCTTGCTACTTCGGGGGTGTCGCGGCGGGCAGCGAATGGCAGGGCTGGGACGGCGGGGCTTCCCGGGGCGGTCGGTGGACCAGCACGAGGGCCAGCAGCGCGCCGGCCACGAGCAGCCCCGCACACCACTCCATCGCGGCCCGGAACGCGTCGGTCAGCTCGGCCTTCTGCTCGTACCCGCCGCCGGAGAGCCCGACGAGCAGCGGCAGCGCCGCCACCGCGAGCAGGCCGCCGGCGCGGGACGCGGCGTTGTTGAACCCGCTGGCCACCCCGGAGAACCGGTCCTGCACGGCGGCCAGCACCGACGCGGTCAGCGGTGCCACCACCAGGGTCAGCCCGATGCCGAAGAGCAGCACCCCGGGCAGCACGTCCCGCCAGTACGACGCGCCCGGTCCGACGCCGCGCAGCAGCAGCAGGCCGACCGCGGCGACCACCGGTCCGATGGCCAGCGGCAGCCGTGGGCCGATCCGCGCGGACAGTGCACCGGCGCGCGCGGAGCCGACCAACAGCAGCACTGTCATCGGCAGCAACGCGATGCCGGTGCGGAAGGCCGACCACCCGACCACGTTCTGGAGATAGACGGCGAAGAAGAAGGTGAAGCCGCCGAGCGCCGCGTAGACGACAACGGTGAAGATGTTCAGCACCGAGAAGAGTCGGCTGCTGAACAGCCCGGTGGGCAGCATCGCGGCGTCGCCGCGCCGCCGTTCCAGCAGGACGAAGGCCACCGCGGAGAGCACCCCGACGAGGGCTGCGATCAGCACCTCGGCGGAGTCGAACCCGCGGGCCGGCGCGTCGATCAGGGCGTAGGTGACGCCGGCGAGCGCGAGCGCTCCGAGCAGGGCTCCGGCGACGTCGAACCGCCGTCGGGTCCGGCCCCGCCGTTCGGTGCGGGAGGCGCTCTCGTCGCGGCTCTCCGGCACCCAGCGCAGGGCGGCCAGCAGCACCAGCACGGCGATCGGCAGGTTGAGGAAGAAGATCCAGCGCCAGGAGAGCGCGTCGATCAGCCAGCCCCCGATGAACGGGCCCAGCGCGGTGGACACCCCGGACAGCCCGGCCCAGGCACCGATCGCCCGGCCCCGGTCGTCGGGATGGAAGCTCGCCTGGAGCACCGACAGCGACCCGGGGGTGAGCAGCGCGCCACCGGCGCCCTGGAGGAACCGGGCCGCGATCAGCATGCCGGTGTCCTGGGCCAGCCCGCAGAGCACTGAGGCGGCGGTGAACCAGAGCACGCCGATGAGGAAGATGCGTCGCCGGCCGAAGCGGTCCCCGAGCGCGCCACCGAGCAGCACGAACGCCGCCAGCATCAGCAGATAGCCGTTGATGGTCCACTGGAGATCGGCCACGTTCGCGCCGAGGTCCTGCCCGAGTTTCGGCAGCGCCACGTTGACGACGGTGCTGTCGAGGAAGACCATTCCAGAGGCGAGTACGGCGGCGAGCAGCGTGCCCCGGCCGGCGGTGGTGCCCATCCGGAGGGCGGTCGCCGGTACGGGTGCGGTCATCCCACCAATGTGCCTTGCATCATGTGGGAGACGCCACGAAACGCCGAAACCGTGCCCGGGTACTGTGCGCAATCGCCGGGAGCCCCCAAGCTGGAGAGGTGTCGTCTGTGCGTACCAGATCAGGACCGCGAGCGGCGGTGGCCGCGCTTGCCGCGGCGCTGGCGCTCGGCGTGGCCGGTTGCGTCCCGCAGGATGAGCCGACCACACCGCCGTCGAGCGACGGCGGCAACGCCGCGGAGCAACTGAGCCAGCTCACCGTCGCTACCGCCGGCTCGATGAAGGGCTACAGCCGGGAGCGTTTCCCGCACTGGCGGGACACCGGCAAGAACTGCGATGTCCGGGACAGCATCCTCCAGCGCGACGGCAAGGACGTGAAGCTCTCCGGCTGCAACGTGGTCGGTGGGCGCTGGGAGAGCGTGTACGACGGTCGCAGCTTCTCGGATCCCTCCGACGTGGACATCGACCACATGGTGCCGTTGGCCAACGCGTGGCGCTCGGGTGCCGACGAGTGGGACAACGCGAAGCGCGGCGATTTCGCCAACGACACCACCCGTCCGCAGCTTTTCGCGGTTTCCGCCTCGTCGAACCGGGCAAAGGGTGACCAGGACCCGTCCCAGTGGAAACCGGCAAGCCGGTCCTACTGGTGCAAATACGCTCAGGACTGGGTGACGGTCAAGCACTACTGGAAGCTGACGGTGACCAGCGCCGAGAAGGCCGCCCTGACCGACATGTTGGAGGGCTGTTCAGTGGGGAGCGATTCGTGACCGCCGCCGGGGAGAGCGGCCCGGCCGCCGCCGGCATGACAGCGGACGGCACCGCCGAGACCCCCGCCGCCGTGCCGGGTGCCGGCATGGTCGCGGACTCGGGCGGGGCGGCCGCCCCGCAGGCCCGCACCACCGACATCGTGCCCGGCCCCGGCGGCGTGATGACCGACGAGGTCGGCGTCGTCACCGGTGACCTGACGCTGCGCACCGAGTACGCGGACGGCACCGTCACGGTGCGGGTGCAGTACAAGGACGCGGACGAGTGGTACACGGTGACCGGCACGTCGGTCACGCTGGCCGACCCGGCTGGGCTGGACGCGGTGCACGGCGTCGCGGTGGGGCTGCTCAACCGCCCCGAAGGCTGACGAGCGCCGGCACCGCGTCCAGTCTCAGACGTACGAGCCCGGCTCGGTGGGCGCGGAGACCACGCCCGGCGCGTCCCCCTCGCCCTCGGGTCGGACGATCTGCGCGCTGACCCCGTGCGGGCGCAGTTCGCCGCTGGCGATCTGCTCGGCCCAGTGGCAGGCCACCCGGCTGGCGCCGATGTCCCGCAGCACCGGTCGCTCGTCGGCACAGCGGGTGGGCTGCGCCCACGGGCAGCGGGTGTGGAAACGGCAGCCGGACGGCGGGTTGGCCGGCGACGGCAGGTCACCGGCGAGCAGGATCCGCTCCCGGCGGTCCTCCACGTCCGGATCCGGCACCGGCACCGCCGACATCAGCGCCCGGGTGTACGGGTGCAGCGGCTCGGTGTAGAGCCGGTCGCTCGGCGCCTCCTCGACCAGCGCGCCCAGGTACATGACACCGACAGTGTCGGAGATGTGCCGGACCACAGCGAGGTCGTGCGCGATCACCAGGTAGGTCAGCCCCAGGCTGTCCTGGAGTTCGTCCAGCAGGTTGACCACCTGGGCCTGGATCGACACGTCGAGCGCCGAGACCGGCTCGTCGGCGACGATCAGCTCCGGCCCGAGCACCAGCGCGCGGGCGATGCCGATGCGCTGCCGCTGCCCGCCGGAGAACTCGTGCGGGTAGCGGGACAGCGCCCAGCGCGGCAGCCCGACCGCGTCCAGGGTCTCGCCGATGATCCGTCGACGGTCGGTGCGGTCGGTGCCGATCCCGTGGGTCTGCAGGCCCTCGGTCAGGATCGACTCGACGTTCTGCCGGGGGTCGAGGCTGGACATCGGGTCCTGGAAGATCATCTGCATCCGGCGACGCATGCTGCGCAGCTTGCCGGACGGCAGCGTCGTCAGCTCGACGCCGTCGAAGCTGACCTCACCGGCGGTCGGCGGGGTGAGCTGCAGCAGCGCCCGACCCAACGTGGACTTGCCGCAGCCGGACTCACCCACCAGTCCGTACGTCTTGCCCCTCACGATGCTCAGGTCGACACCGTCGACGGCCTTCACCTGGCCGACCACCCGGTCGAAGAGCACCCCCCGTTTGATCGGGAAGTGCACCTTCAGGTCACGCACCTCGACGAGGATGTCGTTGTCACTCACGCTGATTCCTCCTCGCGCGGGGCGGGCACCATGCCCGGCAGCGGCTCCGGATTGACGCACCGGTAGCTCCGTCCGTCGTGCGCGTGCACCAGCTCCGGCGGCTCACCCACACACTCGTCGATCCGGCGGGCGCAGCGCGGGGCGAAGGCGCATCCTTCCGGCCAGGGCAGCAGGTCCCGGACCGAACCGGGAATCGGGTTGAGCTTCTCGCCCCGCCCGGCGTCCAGGCGCGGCACCGAGCCGAGCAGACCCACCGTGTACGGGTGACGCGGCTGACGGAACAGCGGACGACGGCGGGCCGTCTCCACCACCCGGCCGCCGTAGAGCACGTTGACGGTGTCGCACATGCCGGCCACCACACCCAGATCGTGCGTGATCATCAACAGTGCTGTGCCGGAGTCCCGGACCAGCTCCTTGAGCAGCTCCAGGATCTGGGCCTGGATGGTGACGTCCAGCGCGGTGGTCGGCTCGTCGGCGATCAGCAACCGAGGCTGGCAGGCCACCGCCATCGCGATGAGCGCACGCTGGCGCATCCCACCGGAGAGCTGGTGCGGGTACTCCTTGAGCCGCCGCTTCGGGTCCGGGATGCCGACCCGGTCCAGCAGCGCCGCCGCCTCCTTCGCCGCGGCCTCGCCCTTCATCCCCCGGTGCCGGGTGAGCACCTCGGTCACCTGCAACCCGATCGGGATCACCGGGTTCAGCGAGGAGAGCGGGTCCTGGAAGATCATCGCGATGTCCCGGCCCCGGATGTCCCGCCGCGACCGGTCGTCGAGCTGGAGCAGGTCGGTGCCGTCGAAGACGGCCTTGCCGCCGACCCGCAGGCCGGGCTGCTTGGGCAACAGGCCCATGATCGCGAGCGAGGTGACGCTCTTGCCGCAGCCGGACTCGCCGACCAGGCCGACCACCTCACCGGCGTCGACCGAGAAGGACACCCCGTCGACCGCGTGCACGGCCCGTTGACCACGGCGGGCGAACGTGACGGAGAGATCTTCAACTTCGAGCAGTGCCATTACTGGCCCTCCGTTCGCGACTGCGGGGCTCGCAAGCTCACTCCTCGCGCTTCACACATGCCGGGCCTACTTCCGCAGCTTCGGGTCGAGGGCCTCACGCATCGCCTCACCCAGCAGGGTGAAGCCGAGCGCGGTGATGATGATCGCGACGGCCGGGTAGATCGCCAGTGACGGCCGGATGCCGAGGTACTGCTGCGCGTCGGCGAGCATGACCCCCCACTCCGGTACGGCGGTGTCCGGGTTGCCGAGGCCGAGGAAGGAGAGCGCCGCAGCCTCGATGATCGCGGTGGCCAGGGTCAGCGTGGCCTGCACGATCACCGGGGCGAGCGAGTTCGGCACCACGTGGGTCAGCGCGATCTTCGACTTCTTGACGCCGAGCGAGGTCGCCGCCAGCACGTAGTCGCTGTTGGCCTGGGAGATCATCGAGCCGCGCAGCAGCCGGGCGAACACCGGCACCGAGACCACACCGACAGCGATCATCACGGTGGTCAGGCTGGCCCCGAGCAGAGCGGCGATGCTCACCGCCAGCAGCAGGCTCGGCATCGCCAGCAGCATGTCGATGAAGCGCATCAGGGTGGTGTCGATCCACCGCCCCCACCGGCCACCGAGGCCGGCGGCGGCACCGGAGACGCCACCGATCAGCGCGCCCACCGCCAGACCGATCAGGGTGGAGACCACGCCGACCAGCAGGGTCTGACGGGCCCCCACGATCATCCGGCTGAACTCGTCCCGGCCCTGGTGGTCGTAACCGAACCAGTGATCGCCGGTCGGGCCGGGAATGACACCCGGCTTGATCAGCCCTTCCCGGATGCCGATCGTGTCAGTCGCCGCGTACGGCACGAGGAACGGGCCGACCACAGCGACCAGCACGAAGAGCGCCAGGATGACCGCACCGACGATCGCGGCCGGGTTACCGCGCAGCCGGCGGAACGCCTCCTGCCAGAGGCTGACGCCCCGCTCGTCGTCACGGGCTGCCAGCTCGGCGAGCCTGTCGATCTTTTCGCGCTTCTTGCCTGGGCTGAGTGTCATCGCACCCTCACCCTCGGGTCGATGAAGCTGTAGGAGAGATCGACCAGGAGGTTCACCAGCACGTACACCACCGCGATGATCAGGATGAAGCCCATCAGCACCGGATAGTCGCGTTGGCCGATGGCCTCGGCGACGAACGCTCCGATGCCGCTGAAGGCGAAGACGGTCTCGGTCAGCACCGCGCCGGACAGCAGGCCGCCAGCGAGCAGACCGATCGAGGTGGCGACCGGCAGCATGGCGTTGCGCAGGACGTGCCGGCGACGAACCGTCTGCTCGGTCAGGCCCTTCGCCTCGGCGGTCCGTACGAAGTCCTCGTTCAGCACCTCCAGCACGCTCGCCCGGGTGATCCGGACGATGATCGCCAGCGGGATGCTGGCCAGCGCGATGCTGGGCAACACCAGATGCCAGAGGGCGTCGGCGGCGGCGTCCCACTCACGGGTCATCAACCCGTCGAGGACGAAGAAGTTGGTGACCCGGGTCGCCCCGAGCGTCGGGTCCTGCCGGCCGCTGGACGGGAACCAGTGCAGGTTCTCCGAGAAGATCGCTTTGAGCACATAGCCCAGGAAGAAGACCGGGATGCAGATGCCGATCAGCGAGCCGCCCACTGACGCGTGGTCAAGGAAACGGCCGCGACGCCGGGCTGCCAGGTAGCCCAGCGGGATGCCGACGCCGATCGCGATGATCATCGCGGTGATGGTCAGCTCGACGGTGCCGGGGAAGCGCTCGATGAACTCCGTGGTGACCGCCCGCTTGGTGGAGGTCGAGGTGCCCAGATCGAGCTTGATCATCCGCCGTACGAAACGGCCGTACTGCACCAGGATGGGCTCGTCGAGCCCCATGTTGCGACGGATCGCGGCCCGCATCTCGGGGGTGCCGCGCTCGCCGAGGATGGCGGTCTCGGGGCCGCCGGGAAGTCGGCGGAGCCAGATGAAGAGCAGGAGGGAGAGCCCGAACAGCGTGGGTATCAGCTGAAGCAGGCGCCTGACGATGAACCGGAACACGGCGGCCTCGAAGGGGTGCGGAGGGTTGCGGGCGGGCGCTGTGCGACAGCGCCCGCCCGCGTTCCTTGCTGCGTCAGATCAGGACTTACTTGAACTCGGCGGTCGCGTACCGCTCGTCGGTGAGCGGGCTCGCCTTGACGCCGGTCACGTCCTTGCCGAACACGATCGCCGGCGGCGAGTGCGAGATCGGCACACCGGGCAGGAAGTCCATCACGGACTTGTTCAGGGCCTTGTACTTCTCGGTCCGGGCCGCGATGTCGGCGGTGCCGTCCGCGTCCTTGAACTGGTCGAACAGGGCCTTGTTGTTGAAGCCCCACTCGTCCTTCGGCCGGTCGAAGAAGGTGCCGATGAAGTTGTAGGCATCGCCGTAGTCACCGGTCCAGCCCAGGAAGTGGATGTCGTGCTTGCTACCCGAGGTGGTGGCGTTCAGGTAGTCCGGGCTCCACTTCAGCGGGATCGCCTCGACGGTGATGCCAACGGCCTTCAGGTCCGCCGAGAGCAACTCGAAGATGTCCTTCGGGTTCGGCATGTACGGCCGGGTGACCTCGGTCGGGTAGTGGAACTTCAGCGTCAGGTTCGACGCGCCGGCCTCGGCCAGCAGCGCCTTCGCCTTGGCCGGGTCGTAGGTGTACTTCGTGACGTCACCGTTCCAGCCCTCGACGGTGTCCGGCATGAAGTTGTCGGCGACCTTGGCACCCGGCGGCAGCTTGGAGGTGACCAGCTGCTGACGGTTCAGGGCGTACGCGATGGCCTGCCGGACGCGGATGTCGGCGAGCTTCGGGTTGCCCTTCTGGTTCATCGCCAGGTAGAGCACGTTGAACGCCGGGCGCGTGAGCATGTTGAAGCCCTCGCTCTTCAGCGGCTCGACGTCGGCCGGGCCAACCAGGTCGTAGCCCTGGATGTCACCGGAGCGCAGCGCCTGCTTGCGGGCGTTCTCATCCGAGATCGTCTTGAAGATGAGGGTCTTCAGCTTGGCCTTGGCGCCCGAGTAGTCCTCGTTGCGCTCCAGGGTCAGCGTCTTGTTCGCGACGTCCCAGGTCTTGAACTTGAACGGTCCGGTGCCGGTCGGGTGCTCCGTCGCGTACGACGGGTACTTGATGTCCTCGGCGGTGCCCGCGACGTTGCTCGCGTCGAACTCCTGCAGCGCCTTCGGGCTGTGGATGGAGAACGAGGGGAGCATCAGCGCGGCCGGGATCTTGCTGGAGACCCGGGTGAAGGCCAGATCCACAGTGGTGGCGTCCTTGGCGGCGCAGGACTTGAAGAGACTCGGCGGGAGATCCGCGTTCTCGTTCTTGGCGAAGCCGCCCATGACGTCCTGCCAGTACGCGGTCACGTCCGGGCTCTGCATGAGGCCCTTGGCGTTGTACCAGCGGTTGAAGTTGACGCAGACGGCCTCGGCGTTGAAGTCGGTGCCGTCGTGGAACTTCACGCCCGAGCGGAGCTTGAAGGTCCAGGTGGTGCCGGTGGCGTCCGGGGTCCAGGACTCGGCCAGGCCGGGGGTGACCTTCGTGCCACCCTCCTCCGGTCGGACCAGGGTCTCGAAGACCTGACGCGCCACGCGCAGCGACTCACCGTCGCTGGCGAAGCTCGGGTCGAGCACCTTCGGGTCTCCGGCGACGCCGAAGACGAGGGTGTCCTTCTTGCTACCGCCGGAATTGTCGTCGCGGTTGCTCTCGGCGCAGCCTGCTACCGCGAGGGCCGCGACCGCGATGGCCGCGATCGCGGCCTTCGGCCTGGGTGCACGCATGTGTGCTTCACCTCGTCCTTGGGGGTACGGACAACGTGGTGACAGGGGTCACCGATGGCGGTGACCATAGCTCCCGATGCGTCCACCCGGAAACCGCTGAGTGGACGGTTGGTATCGGATCGTGCCTCAACCGCCGCTTGACATTCGATTCTTAGGTAAACAGCGGCAAAAACCGATCAATCAGCACCCGCGATGCCAAACTGTTACGTCGAACAGCCCCGATGAGGGCACAGGTGTCAGATCATTTCCGGGCAGAGACACAGCGGTGGCCGGCACCCACACGGGTGCCGGCCACCGGCCGTACGTCAGGGAGGTCAGACCGCGCGGCGCCCCTCGAAGGCCCGACCAAGGGTGATCTCGTCGGCGTACTCCAGATCGCCGCCGACCGGCAGCCCGCTGGCCAGCCGGGTCACCGAGATGCCCATCGGCTTCACCATCAACGCCAGATAGGTGGCGGTCGCCTCGCCCTCGGTGTTCGGATCCGTGGCCAGGATCAACTCCCGCACCCCGCCACCGCCGAGCCGGATCATCAACTCCCGGATGCGGAGATTGTCCGGGCCGATCCCCTCCAGCGGATTGATCGCGCCACCCAGCACGTGGTAGCGACCGCGGAACTCACCGGTCCGCTCGATGGCCACCACGTCCTTGGGCTCCTCCACCACGCACAGCACCTCTTCGGTGCGACGCTGGTCGCGGCAGATCCGGCACTGCTCGGACTCGGCCACGTTGTAGCAGGTGGTGCAGAACCGCACCAGCTCCTTGACCTTGCGCAGCGCGCCGGCCAGCCGGTTGACGTCGGCCGGATCCGCCGAGAGGACGTGGAACGCGATCCGCTGAGCGCTCTTCGGACCCACGCCCGGCAGCCGACCCAGCTCGTCGATCAGATCCTGGATGGCACCTTCGTACATCTGCCGGCTCAGAAACCGGGCAGGCCGAGGCCGCCCATGCCGCCGGCGACCGGGCCCATCTTGCGCTCGGTCAGCTCCCGGGCCGCCTCGGCGGCGTTGTGCACTGCCGCGACGACCAGATCCTCCAGCGTCTCCACGTCGTCCGGGTCGACGGCCTTCGGGTCGATCTTGATGGCCTTGAGTTCACCGGAGCCGGAGACGGTCGCGGTGACCAACCCGCCGCCGGCGGTGCCGGTCAGCTCGGCCTCGGCCAGCTCGGCCTGGGCGGCGGCGATCTGCTGCTGCATCTTCTGCGCCTGCTTCAGCATCTGCTGCATGTTCGGCTGTCCACCTGGGCGCACGGGATGGCTCCTTCTCGCACTCGTCTGCTCGACCGCCGCTCAGCCTATCCGCTGGGACCGACCTCGCCCCGCCCGGTGCGTCCGCCCACGCCGAGCCTCCGGGTACGGCTACCCCTACCCCGAACCGGCCATCTGCTGGTAGTGCGCCCGCAGCCGCCGCACTGGTCTGCTCGTGGCATGAACCTCAACCGCACCGGCCGGGTCGGCACACTGTGCTGGCTCGCGGCCGCGCCCATCTTCCTCGTCGCCAGCCTGATCACCGGGCTGCGGTGGCGCGAGCCGGCCTACAGCTGGGCCACCCACAACATCAGCGACCTCGGCAACGCCCACTGCGGCGTCTGGGACACCACCCGCCCCCGCTACGTCTGCTCACCATGGCACCCACTGATGAACACCGCGACACTGGCCACCGCCGTACTGCTCGCCGCCGGGCTCCTGTTGACCTGGCGAATCCTCGGCCGCGGCCCGGTGGTGCGCACGGTCCAGACACTCCTGCTGCTGGCCACCGGCGGTTACGCCCTCGCGGCCCTCTACCCGGCCGACATCGACGAGAACCTGCACGTCCTCGGCGCAGTCCTGATCATGGGGATGGGCAACATCGGCCTGCTCCTGGCCGGCTTCGCACCACGAAACACGACGCTCGGCCGATGGCGACGACTCACCCTCACCGCCGGGCTGATCGCGCTGGCCGGAACAACACTGTTCGCCGCCCAACAGGGCCTGGCCATCGGGGTAGGCGGCATGGAACGAGTAGCCGTCCTACCGTTCCCCTTGTGGGCCTGCGCCCTAGCTGTCCTACTGGCCGAAACCCCTCCCCTACGCGATCTTGCACTTCCTGCTGCGACATAAAGGGGCATTCGGCGCAAGACGACAACCGAAACTGCAAGATCGCCGAGCCGGGGTGGGTGGGGCCGCTAGCGGGCGTCGATCTCGTTGATCTTCTCGGCGCCGAAGGTCTCCCGGAGCAGCCGTACCGCCTGCTCCTCGCTGGACTCCCGTGCGGTCTTCTCGTCGATGATCTCGTCCAACGGCTCGTCGCCCGGGTCGAACCCCTCAAGGGCCGGGGCCGCGGCCGGTGCCGCGCCGCCGGGTCGACCGGCCCGCGCCGGGCCGTCGAAGTCCGGGTCGTAGGGCGGCTCGCCCGCCCATTCCGCGTCCGCGACGGGCCGGGCTGCCGCTCCGGTACGCGCACCGCGCCCCGCCGCCGCCGCGCGAGCCGCGGCGATGGCGCTGCTCACCGGCGCACCACCGGCTGCCGCCGGCTGCCGGGCCGCCGGTGTCGGGTTACCCCGCCCGCCCGGTTTACCGCCACCGGCCGCTGACCCGGAACCGCCCGAACCGCCCGGCCCGGTGCCGTTCCCGCCACCGCCGTTGGTGCCGCTGCCGTTGGTACCGTTCCCGGTGCTGCCGTTCCCGTTCCCGGTGCTGCCGTTCGCGCCGGTCGACGCCGGTGCAGAGTAGGGGCTCGACTCGTTTCCGGCCGACGCGCCGCCGGGTCGGGCGGCCTCCGGCCAGTCCTCGTCATCCGTAGCCTCGGCGGCGAGGGCGCCGCCGCCGGGGCGGGCCGCCGCCGGCCAGTCGCCGTCGTCGTCCGCCGCCGGGGTGGAGGGCGCTGTGCCCTGCCCGCCAGCACCGTGCCCAGCGGAACCCGCACCGACACCGCCGCGCGAAGCCGAGCCGGCAGCGCCGCTCGGGTTCGCGGCGGTCGGCGAGGCGTTCGTCGGACCGGCGGCGGTCGGGGCGTTGGGGCCCACTGTCCCCGGCCCGGCGGCGTTCGCACGTGGCGCCGCGTTCGAGCCAGGCGCGTTCGAACCCGGCGCGGGGTTCGTGCTTGGCCCGGCATTCGAGCCAGCCGCAGCGCTGAAGCCAGGCGCCGCGCTCGCACTCGGCGCCGCGCTCGAGCCAGGCCCGCCGTTCGAGCCAGGCCCGCCGTTCGAGCCAGGCGTGGGGTTCGAGCCAGGCGCCGCGCTCGAGCCAGGCGTGGGGTTCGAGCCAGGCGTGGGATTCGTGCTTGGCCCGGCCGGCGGCGCGCTCGTCGGGCCGGCGGCAGTCGGGGTCGCGGCGTTCGTCGCGGCGGCGGGCGTGGCTGGCGGCGCGGCGGGTCGGGCCGGTGCGGTCTGCTGCGCGCGCGGTGAACCGGACAGCGACACGCCACCGCGCTCGCCGGCCACCTCGCACCGGATCTGCCAGCGCCCGCCCAACTCCTCGTACAGCGCGTCGGTGAGCACCGCCGCGTGGTCGGCCATCATCTTGGCCAGCACTGTGGACTTCACCGTCAGCACCAGCATGTCGCCGTCGAGTTCGCGGACGACCGCGTCCCGCATCAGGGCGGCGATCCGCTTGTTGGTCCGGTTGACCTTGCCGACCACGTCGGGCCAGACGCGGCGAACCGCTACCGCGTCCAGCGCGGCGGCCGGTGCTCCGGGTCGAGGCGGCGCGGGCGTCGCCGGGTCGGGAAGCACCGCCGACGGTGGCACCACGCGACGCGGGGCCGGCCCGGCGGGCGAGACGGGTACGGCCTGGTCAGCGGTTGCCGACCCGGTCGACGCGCCCGGGGAGGCCGGGATCGGCGAGTCGGCCGCCGAGGCGTACGAGGCCGGCGCACCGGAGGTCGGAGCGGGTGCCCCGGTGACCGAAGCAGCCGGGGCGGGAGCGCCCTGGGCCGGGGACGCCGCCGGGTCGACAGCCCACGGCGGTGCGGAGGTCGGGGCGTTCACTGGTGTCGGGGTGGCGGCAGCCGGGACGGGGGTTGCTTGCTGTGGGCGTACCCCTGGGTGGTTGGTTGGCGCGGAGCCGGCGGCGGCCGACGGCGCGTCGGTGCCGCCCACTGTGAGCCGGCGTTCCATTCGCTCCAGGCGCTGGAGCAGGCCGCCGGTGGAGTCGTCCGCGCCGGGCAGCAGCATCCGGGCGCAGATCAGCTCCAGCAGCAGGCGGGGCGCGGTAGTGCCGCGCATCTCGACCAGCCCGTTGTGCACGATGTCGGCGCAGCGGGACAGCGTGGCCGAGCCGAGCTGCGAAGCCTGGGCTGCCATCCGCTCTATCTGGTCGGCCGGGCCGTCGATCAGACCCTTCGCTGCGGCGTCCGGCACCTGCTGGATCACGATCAGGTCGCGCAGCCGTTCCAGCAGGTCGGAGGCGAACCGACGCATGTCGTGCCCGGCCTCGGCGACCCGGTCGACGGTGGCGTACGCGGCGGCGCCGTCACCGGCGGCCAGCGCGTCGCACATCTCGTCGATCAGCGCCGAGTCGGTGACCCCGAGCAGCGCGACGGCCCGTGCGTAGCTGACCCCCTCCGCGCCGGCGCCGGCGATGAGCTGGTCGAGCACCGAGAGGCTGTCCCGCATGCTGCCGCCACCGGCGCGGACCACCAGCGGAAAGACCGCCGGCTCGACGGCGACGCCCTCGGCCTGGGTGAGCTGCTCCAGGTACGGGCGGACCACCTTCGGCGGGAACAGCCGGAACGGGTAGTGGTGGGTCCTCGACCGGATCGTGCCGAGGACCTTCTCCGGCTCGGTGGTGGCGAAGATGAACTTGACGTACTCCGGGGGCTCCTCGACCAGCTTGAGCAGGGCGTTGAAGCCCTGGGTCGAGACCATGTGCGCCTCGTCGATGATGTAGATCTTGAAGCGGCTGCTGGCCGGCGCGAAGAAGGCGCGCTCGCGCAGTTCGCGGGCGTCGTCGACACCGCCGTGGCTGGCCGCGTCGATCTCGATCACGTCGATCGAGCCGGCACCGTCGGCGGCCAGCGAGCGGCAGGAGTCACACTTGCCGCACGGCTCGGGAGTGGGGCCCTGCTCACAGTTGAGCGAGCGGGCCATGATCCGGGCGCTGGTGGTCTTGCCGCAGCCACGAGGGCCGGAGAAGAGGTAGGCGTGGTTGAGCCGTCCGCTGCGCAGCGCCTGCGACAGCGGCTCGGTCACGTGCTCCTGGCCGATGACCTCAGCGAAGGTACGCGGCCGGTACTTGCGGTAGAGCGCCAGCGTCACTCGTCCCGCCTCCTCTCGACCGAGCCATTCTGCGCCGGTCGGGCGCGGGTGACCACCCACCACCCCGGGCGCCTGGGCCTTCGGGCTTGATCGACCGGGCCACCAGGGCTTGATCGACTCGGCTTCCTGGAAACCGCGGTGTCCGCGTGGCCGGGACACCGCGACATCACGGACGCCGAGTGGATCAACCGGCCCACAGACAAAAAGGCCTCCCGTGCACCCGGCAGAGCTCGCTTATCCTTGCTGCCTTCCGGCCCTGGGGAGGTTCACGAGATACCGCCGCACGGGAGGTGCCGCCCAGCCTACCCGACCGCCCGTCGATCTTCAGGGGGTGGTGGGGTGACCCGGCCGACAGGGGCCTGTATCCTGGCTCGCGGAGGATTCGCCTAGAGGCCTAGGGCGCACGCTTGGAAAGCGTGTTGGGTTTACACCCTCACGAGTTCGAATCTCGTATCCTCCGCTCGCCTGAGCAGCACGAACGACAGGGCCGGCCCCACGGGGACCGGCCCTGAGTCGTCTGTGCGGTGGCGTCACCCCACCACCTTGCCGTCCCACTTCGACCTCGGCCCCGATCCGGAACTTGACGTGCGCTGACGAGGTCAGGCGCGGGCGCGGGCCCAGGAGAGGAAGCGGTCGGTCAGGCGGGCCGGGTCGACGTCGGTGAGGTGTTCGCCGGCCTCTGTCTGCAGCGTCGCCAGGTAGACGGTCAACGCGAGCCGGTCGTGCCGGTATTCGCCGAGCAGCCGCAGCTTCGCCGCCGAGCAGGGCCAGGCGATGCCGCACGCGGCACAGCGCCAGGTCGGTCGGGTCGGCAGGTGGTTCCGGTAGCGGCGGCGGGGCATGGCCGGATCTCCTTCGCAGTGGACGGGGGCCGCCCCGCCTCCCCGTCGGGGCGACCCCGGACTGACGCAGACCGCCGGGCTCCTGCGCCTCCACCGGCCACGCCGTCTTCTGTGGACCACCCTCGGGAGAGTTACGAGACAGATACACCGCGTAGCTATATGGTTTCCAGATATCTAGGACATCCGATGGAGGAGCCGTGAACGACGCGCTTCGGGTGGCGCTCAGCGACACCGGGCACACCACCGAATCCCTCGCCGAGACCGTCGGCGTCGACCCGAAGACCGTGGGGCGCTGGTTGACCGAGGACCGCATCCCGCATCCACGCCACCGACTGGCGGCAGCGGAGGCGCTGCACAAGGACGTGTCGGACATCTGGCCGGACACTTCAAGACGTCGTGACCCCATTTGGTTTCGTCCGTGGCAGGAGATCGAGCGCGAGGCGGTGTCGCTTCGCTGGTTCGAGTCGACCGTCCTGCCGGGGTTGCTCCAGACCGAGGCGTACGCCCGCGCGGTGTTGGGCGACGCGGGCCTGATCCCCCGGGGGGAGATCGAGCGGCATCTCACGGTCCGACTCGGCCGGCAGGGCATCCTCAGGCGGGACGACCCGCCGCAGTTCACGGCGGTCGTGGACGAGGCGGTCATCCGCCGTCCGGTGGGCGGCCGGTCGACGATGCGCGAGCAACTGCTGGCCGTGGCGGCGGCGTGCGTCGAGCCGCACATCCGGGTGCACGTCGTGCCCAGCGCGGTCGGCGCCTATGCCGGCCTCAACGGACCTTTCGTGATCGCGCACAGCCACGACCACCGGGTCGCCGGCTACCTCGACAACCAACTTCAGGGACAAGTCGCTAGCGACCCCGAGGACATCGCGGCCATGATGGCGGCATGGGAGAACGTGCGCGGCGAGGCGTTGTCCCACTGGCAGTCTGTCGAAATCATCCAGGAAGTGGCGGAGTCATGGAGCTGAACGGCGCCCGGTGGCGCAAGAGCAGCCGCAGCAGCGGCAACGGCGGCGCCTGCGTCGAGGTCGCCGACAACCTGCCCGGCGTCGTCGGCGTACGGGATTCAAAGGACCCGACCGGCCCGGCGCTCGCCTTCGCGCCCACGGCCTGGCGTGCGTTCGTCACCCAGCTCACCCGACGCGCCTGACCGGCGCCCGGTCACACAGGCAGGTCAGGAGCCGTCGCGGAGATCGCCCAGACGTTCCGCCCGGAACGTGATCTCGTCGAAGGTCACGCCGCACCCCTCACCGGTCGGGGACTGGCCCGCGAAGCCGATCCGGTCGCGAGACGTGTCGGGGTCGAGGAGGAAGACGCGGATCAGCTGCCAGGTCTCACCGTCGACCGAGGCGTGGTACGCGTAGACCCCGTCGACCCGGGAGACCCGCAGCCACACCGACCGGTCGGGTACGACGAAGGCGTTCGCGTCGTCGGCGACGCCCCGGCAGATGACCGACACGATCATGGGATCGCCTGCTGGGGAGAACTCGAAGCACAGCTTCGCCCAGCGCCGCTCGTCTAGCCACAGCAGCAGCACCCCGGCGTCGAAGGTGGCGGCGAAGCCCACTGTGACCCGGGCGCTGAACTGGAAGTCCCCGGTCGGCAGGTCCCCGAGCAGTGTCGCCGCGTTGAGCGTCGACTCGGCACTGACAGTGGTGGTCTCGGCGGAGCCGGTGCTGGGGTCGATGAAGATGTCAGTGTGCGGCTGCGCCTCGACCGCCACGGTGCCGGCCGCCTCGTCGACCCGCCACAGCTCGGCGGACGAGGGCACGAGCGGGAACGGCACACCGGGAACGCTCAGTTGATTGGCCATGGCCAGGACCGTACAACCGTCGCCTGCTCGCCGACGCCCACTCGTCGAGCAGGGCCCGGCACGTCCACTCTCTGGCCGGTACCGTGCCAGGCAGCGACGACGGGGAGACCGTCGTACACATGTTCTATCCACAGGCTGTGGACGACCGGAGGTTCCGTGGCTTACCAGCTCAGCGCGGTGGTCGCGGACGTCGAACTGCTCCGCGAGCAGACCGCCGAGCTGGATCACGCGGTCCTCGGCGAGCTGCGCCAGGACTTCGCGCTGCTGCCGGTCACCCCGCAGTTGGTGATCGAGCTGACCGGGTCGTTGCCGGATTTCGCCACTGACGAGCGCAGCGCCGCGGGCCCGTTCGGCCTGGTGTTGTCGACGGCGCTGGTCGAGGTGCTGACCCGCTGGTCACAGTCGGCTCCGGTGGCCTATGTGGAGGCGGAGTTCGGTGGCGGCGTCGGCTACCAGTCGGCAGCGGTGTGGTTGGGCGGAGGGCTGTCCTGGGGCCCGCGCTTCGACGACGAGTTGAGCGCGCCGCGCGAGCAGTGGCCGATCAACTGTGCGCTCAGTCAGCTCGGCGTGGAGCCCGGCACCTGGATCGACAGGTTCGCCGAAGTGGGGTTGCACCTGGAGCGGAGCACCGAGGGTTGGCTGGCGCACGGGCGGCGTCGACTCAGCGCCGACTACTGGGACGAGCTGGTCGAGCAGTGGGAAAACCAGGAATCCAGCGTTCGGCAGCAACCTGAACGCTCCCGTTCCGTTGGGGACTGGGGGATTCCATGAAATTGCGACAATTTGCGTTTATCGCCACGCTGATGACGGCTGCCTCGATCGCGGGCAGCGGCGTACCGCCAACCGGGTCGATTCCTAACGGCCGGCCCGCCGGCAACGTGGGGATCATCGACCTGAACGGCCTGCGCAACATCGAGTTCGGTGCCACCGAGGACGAGCTGACCCGACGCGGCATCCTGCGGACCAGCCTGGAAGCCTGCGGGCCGATGCTCGCCGGCCACGACACGGTCAGCCCGGTCTTCGTGGAGGACAAACTCGTGCTGCTCTGGGTCGGCGACCCGATGCGGACACCGGAGGGCATTACGGCAGGCTCGCCCGTCGACGAGGTCTGGGACCGCTACCCGCAGGTCAGCCGGCTGCGGGCTCCACAGGGGACACATCGGCTCGACGGTTTACTCGCTCGCAGCGGCGACCGCGCGTACCTGTTCCTGCACGACGGGCGCACTGTCCGAAAAACCATCGCCGGGTACGCGGACTGGGCCCGCCGCCTCTTCAACGAGGGTGCGGGCCCGTGCTGAGCCGACAACCTACGGGCTGACCGGACGGGTCGGCCCGACCGGTCCGGGCGAAGTCGCTCCAGGCACGGACCGAGCGGTCGGTCCGGCCGGATCACGGAGATCACGTTCTCGCGGAGCAGGGTGACCACCCACCTCCGTACGCGGTCGGCTGGGCGAAGGCGTCCCGCGCGTACCCCGTGTCCCCTTCGGCGTAGCGGGCCACGGCCTTGCGGAACAACTCCTCCTACCGCCACGTTCGGATACGTACCGACCGGTACAGAATTCGCTTGTGGCCCGGCCGGCCGGACACGACCACCCCGACAGAGGAGATCCATCGTGGGACAGCTCGACGGCAAGACAGCCCTCGTCACCGGGGGCACCACGGGCATCGGCCTGGCCGCCGCCCGCCGCTTCGCCGCCGAAGGCGCGTACGTCTTCGTCACCGGCCGCCGCAAGGGCCCAGTGGACGAGGCCGTCGCCAGCATCGGCGCGAACGTCACAGGCATCGCCAGCGACGTCAGCAAGCTCGACGACCTGGACCGGGTGATGCGGGCGATCGAGGAGCGGGGCGCTGGGCTGGACGTGGTGTTCGCCAACGCCGGCGGTGGGGAGTTCCGTTCGCTCGACTCGATCACGGTCGAGCACGTGGCCAACACCTTCGACACCAACATCTACGGCACCATCTTCACAGTGCAGAAGGCCCTGCCCCTGCTCAACGAGGGCGCGTCGATCGTGCTCACCGGCTCGACTGCCGCCAGCAACGGCACCCCGGCGTTCAGCGTCTACGCGGCGTCCAAGGCGGCCATCCGCTCGTTCGGCCGCACCTGGGCCGCCGAGCTGATCGGCCGGAAGATCCGGGTCAACACCCTGGTGCCCGGCTCGACCGAGACCCCCGGTCTCGCCGGTCTCGCGCCCAGCCCCGCCGAGGCACCCGGGTTGCTGAAGACCATCGCCTCGGGCGTGCCCATGCAGCGCATGGCACACCCGGACGAGATCGCCAACGCGGCGCTCTTCCTCGCCTCCGACCAGAGCAGCTTCATGACCGGCGGCGAGCTGTTCGTCGACGGCGGCGAGCAGCAGCTCTGACGCGAAAACGCCCGGTCGACCCTCGCGGATCGACCGGGCGTTTCTGCACTACAGAGCGGTGGCGGAGGGATTTGAACCCTCGGAGGGCGTTAACCCTCACACGCTTTCGAGGCGTGCTCCTTAGGCCGCTCGGACACGCCACCGCCGACGAGGGTACAGGACCGCCGGTTCCGACGCCGAACCGGTATCGCCCGAGCCGGCCTGGCAGGATCTTTGCCATGAGTACGCACATCGGCGCGAAGCCGGGCGAGATCGCCGAGCGGGTCCTGATGCCGGGTGACCCCCTGCGGGCCAAGTGGATCGCGGAGACCTACCTCGAGGGCGCCACCTGCTACTCGACGGTTCGGGGCATGCTGGGCTTCACCGGCCGCTGGAACGGCGTCGAGGTTTCCGTCCAGGGCTCCGGCATGGGCATGCCGTCGGCCTCCATCTACGCCCACGAATTGATCAACGAGTACGGCGTGAAGACGCTGATCCGGGTCGGCTCCTGTGGCGCCCTCAGCACCGACCTGCAACTGCGGGACGTGGTGGCCGCGATCGGGTCGTCCACCGACTCGAACATGAACCGGATGCGCTTCGACGGGCTGATCGACTACGCCCCGGTGGCCGACTTCGGGCTGCTGCGTACGTCGGTCGAGGTGGCCGAGCGACGCGGCATCACCATGCACGTGGGGCCGATCCTGGCGGCGGACGCCTTCTACACCGACCGCCCGGACCTGTACGACACCCTCGCCGACTACGGCGTGCTGGCGGTGGAGATGGAGTCGGCGGCGCTCTACACGATCGCGGCCCGGTTCAAGGCCCGCGCACTGACCGTGTTGACCGTCAGCGACCACATCAAGACCGGCGAGAAGACCACCTCGGAGGAGCGCGAGCAGACCTTCAGCCAGATGGTCGAGATCGCCCTCGACACGATCATCGCCTGACCCGTCCGGGCGGCGTCACCGCGACGAGCGTGATGACTGTGAGGCATAAATATGCCGCACAGTCATCACGCTCTGTCGCATCACGCGGCCCAACCGAGCCACGCCGGTCACACGGCGGCCAGCGCCTCCGTCGGCGCAAGGCGGGCGGCGCGCACCGCCGGGTAGAGGCCGGCGAGACCGCCGATGACCACTGTCGCGCCCACCCCGCCGAGCATCGCCCAGGCCGGCACCACTGTCGGCCAGTCCTGCGACAGCGCGTAGCCCGCTGTGACCAGGATGCCCAGCACCACCCCACCGATTCCGCCGAGCGCGGAGAGCAGCAGCGACTCGGTGAGGAACTGGGCCCGTACCTGACCGCGGGTGGCGCCCAGTGACCGGCGCAGGCCGATCTCGGCTCGTCGTTCCAGCACCGAGATCACCATGGTGTTCGCCACGCCGACCCCACCGACCAGCAGGGCGACCGCGCCCAGGCCCAGCAACAGGCCGGTGAACGCGTCGTCGGTCGCCTCGGCGGCGGCCAGTGCGTCCGAGGGCCGGGACACCTCGACCTCGTTCGGGGCCTCCGGGTTGGTGGTCGCGCCGAGCACCGACCGGACCGCCTCGACCTGCGACTCCTGCGCCCGGGTGTAGACGGTCGTCGGGTGACCGTCGAAGCCCAGGTACTCGGCCGCCGCCGCCCAGCCGACCAACGCCGACGTGTCCAACTCCGGGGCGAGCGGTGCGGCGGCGAGGGTGCCGACCACTGTGAACGGCCGTCCACCCAGCCACACCTGCACCTGCGGGTCCGCCGAGGTGATCCCGAGCCGCTGCGCGGCGGTGGCGCCGAGCACGACCGCGGGGTAGCGGGCGGTCGCCTCGTTGAGCCAGGTGCCGGTGGTCACCTCGGCTCCCACGGTGCCGAGCAGGTCCAGTCGGGCCGCCCGGGTGGCGATGCCACCGGTCTCCGCCGCCGGGATCCGATCCGAGCGGTACACCTTCGCGTCGGGCACCTGCCCGGTCGCGGACACCTCGGTCACCGGACCGATCCGCCCGATCATCGCGATCGACTCCTCGGGCAGTTGCGCGTCCGCGCCGAACAGGGTGCTGCCCGGCTCGACGGTGAGCAGGTTGGTGCCGAGCGCGTCGAGCGCCCGGTCCAGCTCGGCTCGGGACGACGAGGAGATACCGACCACCGCGATCATCGCGGCGATGCCGATCGCGATGCCCAACGCGGAGAGGAACGCCCGCAGCGGACGGGTCCGCAGCCCCACCCCACCGACGCGCACGACGTCCGCCGGCCGCAGTCGGGCCGGGGTCAGCGTCGCCATCAGCCGACACCGCCCGACGCGAGGGCCGAGTCGTGCCGCACCGCGCCGTCACGCATCCGCACCTGTCGGGGCAGGCTTCCCGCGATCTCCCGGTCATGCGTGATCACCACGACTGTGGTTCCGGCCCGGTGCAGATCGTGCAGCAACTCCAACACCCCGGCACCGGACTGGGAGTCCAGGTTGCCGGTCGGCTCGTCGGCGAGCAGCACCGCCGGCTCGCCGACCACCGCGCGGGCCACTGCCACCCGCTGCCGTTCCCCGCCGGACAGCTCGTGCGGCCGGTGCCCCAACCGGTGGCCCAGGCCGACCCGGACCAACGCGGCCTCCGCCCGTTCGCGCCGCCGCCGCAGCGGTACGCCGGAGTAGAGCAACCCGTCGGCCACGTTGTCCACGACCGGGACGCCGGGGGCGAGGTGGAACTGCTGGAAGACGAAGCCGATCCGGGTGGCCCGCAGCGCGGACAACTCCCGGTCGGTCAGCTTCGCCGCGTCGTACCCGTCGATGAGCACGCTGCCCGACGACGGCCGGTCCAGGGTGCCGATCAGGTGCAGCATTGTCGACTTACCCGATCCGGACGGACCGACGATCGCTACCAACTCGCCGTGACCGATTCGCAGCGACACGTCGTCCAACGCGACGACGCCGCCGGCGTACCGCTTGCTGACCCGGTCGAGCACGATCACCTCGCCGCTCACGTCGGCACCACCACCGTCGTACCCTCGGTGAGGCCCGTACCGGTGACCTCCACCCGGCCGTCGGCGAACAACCCGGTGGTCACCGCGAGGACCCGGCTCGCGTCGCCCTCGGCGACCTGGACGCCGTAGCCGCCCTCGGCCAGCGCCAACAGCGCCGCCACCGGCACGGTGAGCACGTCGCGGCGCTCCGAGACGGTGAACGTGACGTCCGCGCTGGCCTGGTCGAAGCCGGTGAGGGCCTTCGGGTCGGTCACCGCGACTGTCACCTCGATCTTCGTCTCGGCGTCGGCGGCCTGCCCGTTGGCACCGGCCGCGCCGGCCTGGACGACCGTCTCGACAGTGCTGATCGTGCCCGCCACCGACCGGCCGTCCGGCAACCGCACGGTGACCTTCGCGTCGCGCTTGGCCAACCGCTGGTCGTCCACGTCCAACTCGACGGTGACGACCCGGCTGGTGCCGGTGTACGTCAGCACCGCCTGGCCGGGCTGGGTGAGATCGCCGACGTCGACCTGGTGGCCCTCCACCCGGACCTCCCGGTCGGCGTACACGACCCGTCCCGGCTCGACCCGACCGGTCTCGGTCAGGCCCAGGTCCTCCTGCCAGTCCCGGACGGCGTCCGCGGTGGCGCCGGTGTACTCGTCGTCGACAGTGAAGCCGGTGTAGCCCAGCGCTTCGAGGTTCCGCTCGAACTGCGCGACGTCGGGCCCCTCCACCCCGGGGGCGAGGGTCCGGTACGCGGGCAACCCGCCGTAGAGCAGCACCACCTCCTCGTTGTCGACCAGGTAGAGCGCCTTGCCCCGCCGTACCGTCGACCCGGTGGCCGCCAGCGCGGTGACGGTGCCGTTGAGCTTCGCCGTGGCGGTACGCGTCACGCCGTACCCCAGCTCACCGTCAGCGGTCTCCGAGTCGGCGAGGGTCTGCCGGGTGACAGTGGCGGTGGCGGGTGGCGCGCTGCCGGCCTGGGCGCGGCCCCCGTCGGAGCCGCCGCCGAAGCCCACCGCGGCGACCACGCCCACGGCGGCGACCAGCAGGATGACGCCGCCGGTGACGGCGGCGCGCAGCCGCGAGCGTCGGATGGCGCCCGTCACCGGCCGGCCCCGAACTGCGGCGCGTGCTGCCGGCACTTCTCCAGCGCGGCCTTCATGGCCGGGTCGCCGATGTTGATCGCGTTGCCCCCCGTCCCGATGCGGACCCGCCCGTCGGCGTCCGGGTCCGGGAAGTCCGGCACCCCGTTCTCCCGCATGCACTTGGCCAGCGTGCGCATCTGCTCGGCCTGCTCGGGGTTGAGCTGCGGTCCCTGCCCGCCGTTGGGCAGCTTGTCCTGGCACTTCTCCATGGCCGCCTGGACCTTCTGCTGATCCACGTCCGCGCCGAACCGGAAGCCGGGACGGCCACCCGGCTCCGGGTCGGGCATGTCCACCCCGTTCTCCCGCATGCACCGGGCGAAGGCGAGTTGCCGCTCCGAGTCACTGACCGGCGTGCCGCTCACCGTGGCCTCGGCCTTCGCGCCACCGGCGGTCGCGACCCCGCCGCCGTCGTCGCCTCCCGCGCCGCACCCGGACAGCGCCAGGGCGAGCAGGACGGGGATCGCAAGCATCTGTCGTCGCATGGTGTCCGCTTCCGCTCAGGTCCGGCGCGGTTCGCCGAACGTGACACCAGTGCACGGCAGTGGGCGTATCCCCGGCGTTACCGTCGGCGGTTACGCCGGCGTTACCGCACCCCGAGCACCATGGAGGGGTGAGAGTGCTGGTGGTCGAGGACGAGAACGTGCTGGCGGACGCCATCGCCGAGTGGCTGCGTCGGGAGTCGTTCGCTGTCGACGTGGCGTACGACGGGGACGCCGCGTTGGAACGGCTCGGCGTCAACGAGTACGCAGTGGTGGTCCTGGACCGGGACCTGCCGGTGGTGCACGGCGACGACGTGTGCCGGGCGATCGTGGACGCGGGCGGGGAGACCCGGGTGCTGATGTTGACCGCGTCGGCGGCGGTCCGGGAACGGGTGGCGGGGTTGGCGCTCGGTGCCGACGACTACCTGACCAAGCCGTTCGCCCTGGTCGAGCTGTCGGCCCGGGTGCACGCGCTGACCCGCCGGTCCCGCCCGGCGGCGCCGCCGACGCTGCGTCGCGCCGGCATCCAGCTCGACCCGGCCCGACACGAGGTACGCCGGGACGACCGGCACGTGGCGCTGTCCCGCAAGGAGTTCGCGGTGCTGGCCGAGCTGCTGCGCGCCGACGGCGCTGTGGTCTCCGCCGAGGACCTGCTGGAACGCGCCTGGGACGAGCACATCGACCCGTTCACCAACGTGGTCCGGGTGACGGTCATGAAGCTGCGCCGCAAACTCGGCGACCCACCGGTGATCGAGACGGTCCCCGGGGCGGGGTACCAGATCCGATGAAACGCCTCACGATCCGCGCCCGGCTCACCCTCATCTACGGCGGGCTCTTCCTGTTGGCCGGCGTGGTTCTGCTCGCCGTCACGTACGTGCTGGTGGATCAGCGGATGCCGCAGCCGTTCGGGGTGAAGCTGAGCGACCTGCCGAAGACCGCCCCCACGACGCCCAGCGGGCAGAACGTCGACAACCTGCGCACCCTGTTGCAGGAGTTGCAGGACGAGGCGAAGCGCAACGCCCTGGAGTCGCTGCTGACCCAGGGCGGTATCGCGTTGATCGTGGTGTCGACGGTGGCGATCGCGTTCGGCTGGTTGCTCGCCGGTCGGGCGTTGCAGCCCCTGCTCCAGATCACCGGCACCGCCCGCCGGATCGCCGGCGCGGACACCGCCGGCCGTGGTCTGCACGAGCGGATCGCGCTCACCGGCCCTCCCGACGAGGTACGCGAACTCGCCGACACCTTCGACGAGATGCTGGAACGGCTGGACCGTTCCTTCGACGGGCAGCGCCGGTTCGTGGCGAACGCCTCGCACGAGCTGCGTACGCCGCTGGCGCTCAACCGCGCCCTGGTGGAGTTGGCTGTCACCCGCCCGGACGCCTCGGCGGAGACCCGGCGACTGGGCGAGTCGCTACTGGCGGTCAACGAACGCCACGAGCGGCTGATCGACGGTCTGCTGACCCTGGCCGACTCGGAGAACGAACTGACCGAGCGTACGCCGGTCGACTTGGCCGAGGTCTGCGCGCACACGACCGACCAGGCCGGGAAGCAGGCGCCCGACGTGCGGGTTCGGCGGGCCCTGGCTCCGGCGCTGACCAGCGGCGACCCGGTGCTGTTGGAGCGGCTCACGTTCAACCTGGTGGAGAACGCGTTGCGCCACAACCTGCCCGCCGACGGTTGGGTGGAGGTGCGCACCGGGCTGGTCGACGGCCGGCCCACCCTCACTGTGACAAACACCGGCCCGGTCATCCCCGGCTACGACGTCGAGACGATGTTCCAGCCCTTCCGACGGCTGTCGCGGGAGCGGGTCGTGGGCGCGCGGGGCTTCGGGCTGGGGCTGTCCATCGTCCGCGCGGTGGCCCGGGCCCACGGCGGCACCGCCGAGGCGCAGCCCCGCCCGGACGGCGGTCTGATCGTCACTGTCACCCTGCCGCCGGCCTGACCGGCGGCCCGCTTCAGCGGAAGAACGCGCGCAGGACGGTGGCGGTCTCGGCCTCCAGCACCCCGCCGTAGACCTCGGGGCGGTGGTTGAGCCGACGGTCCCGCAGCACGTCCCAGAGCGATCCGGCCGCGCCGGTCTTGGGCTCCCACGCGCCGAACACGACTGTGGAGACCCGGGCCAGCACCAGCGCCCCGGCGCACATGGTGCACGGTTCGAGGGTGACCACCAGGGTGCAGCCGTCCAGCCGCCACCGGCCGGTGCGCTCGGCGCCCCGGCGCAGGGCCAGCACCTCGGCGTGGGCGGTGGGGTCGCCGGTCAGCTCGCGCTCGTTGCGTCCGGTGGCCAACTCGGTGCCGTCCGGCCCGTAGAGGACCGCCCCCACCGGTACGTCGTCGACGTCGGTGACCGTGTCGTCGACGGGTGGACCGGCGACGGCGATCTCCAGGGCGCGGCGCATCCACAGCTCGTGCCGCTGTCGTCGGCCGACCTCGCCCAGGTCGGCCAGGCCCTCGTGGGCGCCGGGCCCGGCACGGCCCACAGCGCCGGGGGTCGGCTGGCCCGGTCGGATCGACTCCAGCGACGGATCGGTGGCGTCGGCCGGCTCAGACCTCACGCAGCTCCTCGACCTCGTCGGCGCAGCCGAGCACCTGGCAGATCTCGGCGGTGACGTCCGCCGGCATCATCCCCTCGTGGGTGCAGAGGGTCAGCAGCTTCTGCGCGGAGATGCCCAGGTTGGCCAGCAGGTCGGCGTCACCGACCGGGTCGGCCTCCGGGTCGACGACGGGCTGTTCGCTCTCCTCGTCACCGGTGCTCACCGGGCGTGGCTCGTCGTCACCGTCGAGCCCGGTGACCGACGTCTTCAGGTCACCGACCAGCAGCGACCCGAGCTGCGACTCCTCGGCGTACGCGGAGTCCGAACCGAACACCCGCAGGTCCTCGCCCTCGTCGAGGCGCAGGATCACCAGATACGCGTCGTCGGCCTCGACGAAGAGCAGCGACACGTCGGCCTCCTGGTCGACGTCACGCAGCCGGTCGGCAACCTCGTCGATGTCGGTGGCGCCACGCAGGCTGACCTCGGCGGCGGTCCAGCCACTGTCGTCGCGCACCACGGCCGCAGCGAAGTACGACACGGTCCCCCCAATAGCCCTCGACACAGCGTCGACTCGTTACGCGTGCACGTTAGCCGGTCGGGTCGGCAGGCGACCCGTCAACGCCCCGAAGGGCGGGTCATTCCTGACAAAGTCGGATCAGCCGACGACTCGACGGCGGGTGGCGATGAGCTGGCGCAGACGCTCGGTGCGCTGCCGCTGCGGTCGGCTGCGCTGGCGGACCGCCCGGGCGCCCGCCAACTCGGCCAGCAACTGCAGTCGACGGCGGTTGCGATCGGGATCCTGCCGGGGAGTGGTCCAGGCCATGGTCCCGAGCGTGCCGAGTCTCGGCGGCCACGTCAAGACGGCGTTCGCTACGCAGCCAACCGGGCACACGGTGCAGTCACCGAGCGCCGTTTCGGGGCCCGTCCGTGCCGGTCACCACAGCGGCCAGTCACCACTGGTTGCCCAGCGGACCGCCACCACGGCGGCGGCGATGCTCCAACCACCCGCCGTGACGATGGCGACCCCGGTGGCCACCCCTCGGTCGCCGTATCGGACCAGCACCAGGGCGGTGACCCAGGCCAGCAGGCCGGCGAACACAGTCCACCACCCGTAGCTGGCCACGTCGGTGCCGAGCAGGCCGAACAGCAGCAGCCAACCGGCCGCCGCACCGCCACCGGCTGCGACACCACCGCCGGTGACCGGGTGCGGCTCGCGGTAGGTGGGCCGCATCGGTGGGCCGGAGGGGAAGAGACCCGACGGGGTACGCGGCACCGGGCGGACGGCACCGAAATCCGGGCCAGGCTCGGGTCGGGCAATGGTCACCGTCGCTGCCCTCCCTCACGCGTGCCGCTCGTGCCCACCGTACCGGCTCTGCCAGGATGACCGGATGTCCTCGCCGACGATCAGCCGCCGCGCTCGTCCGGCGTACCCGATCCTGCTGCTGCTCGCCCCGGTGCTGGCCGCCGGCTGTGCGACCACCCGGCCGGGGGTGCCCGACGGTGCCGCGCCGACGCCACCTTCGGTCTGGGCGACCGCCGACCAGCCGGCGTCGCAGCCGCCCACGCCGGCGGCGACCGACCCGAGCTCCCCGGCGCCGTCGTCGGCCAGGCCGTCGACGACTGCACCCCGCACCGGGCTCAAGCACGTCTTTCCGGTACGCGCCGACAACGTCGACTACCACCCGACGCACGGGGCGTACCCGGGGACGGATCTCTTCGCCGACTGCGGCGAACCGTTCGTGGCGGTGACCGACGGGACGGTGCTGGAGGTGAGCCGCGTGGACCGGTACCGCAAGCGTGGGCCACAGGGCCCGAACAACGGCGGCCTGTCGGTCGCCCTGCTCGGCGACGACGGGGTGCGCTACTACGGC
This sequence comes from Micromonospora sp. NPDC047187, assembly GCF_040643355.1. NCBI lineage: Bacteria > Bacillati > Actinomycetota > Actinomycetes > Micromonosporales > Micromonosporaceae > Micromonospora > Micromonospora sp. NPDC047187. The sequence continues at coordinate 23,766 of NZ_JBEYUF010000007.1, read as the reverse complement.
TCGCACCTGAGTGTCGTGACCAGCGGAGTCGAGGCCGGGGTGCGGGTCCGCGCCGGGCAGCAGCTCGGCAAGGTGGGCCGCACCGGCAACGCGAACAACGTGTGTCATGTGCACTTCGGCATCTCGCCGGCGTGCGCCGGCAAGGACGGCTGGTGGATCCGGCGCGGGGTGATCTGGCCGGCGCGTTACCTGGACTCGTGGCGGCGCGGCGGCAACCGCGAGCCGGCCGCCGAGGTCACCGCGTGGCAACGCAGGCACGGCTGCCCGAAGGCGCCCTGACATGGCTCGCGCGAGAGATCCCATCGCCGACCTGCGCCGGATCGCGTTCCTGTTGGAACGGGCGAACGAGGCCACCTACCGGGTACGCGCGTTCCGGTCGGCGGCGAAGGCGCTGGCCGGGCTGCCTGCGGCCGAGCTGACCGAACGGGCCGGCAACGGCACGCTCACCGAACTGGCCGGTGTCGGTGACGTCACGGCCCGCTGCGTGGCGGAGTCCCTCGCCGGTGAGGAACCGGTCTACCTCCGCCGGCTGGTGGCGACCGAGGGCAGCGACCTGGACGCCGAGGCCACGGCGCTGCGCGCCGCCCTGCGCGGCGACTGTCACACCCACTCGGACTGGTCCGACGGCGGCTCACCGATCGAGGAGATGGCGCTGGCCGCTGTGGAGTTGGGCCACGAGTACCTGGTGCTGACCGACCACTCGCCCCGGCTGACGGTGGCCCGGGGGCTGACCGCGGAGCGGCTGCGCCGGCAGCTCGACCACGTGGCGCAGGTCAACGCTGCGCTGCCCGAGGGTTTCCGGATCCTCACCGGGATCGAGGTGGACATCCTCGCCGACGGCTCCCTGGACCAGGACGACGACCTGCTGGCGCGGCTCGACGTGGTGGTCGGGTCGGTGCACAGCGGCCTGAAGGACGAGCGGTCGAAGATGACCCGGCGCATGCTGAAGGCGGTCGCCAACCCGCACCTGGACATCCTCGGTCATGTCACCGGCCGGATGGTGTCGTCCCGCCCGGCCGGGGTGACCGGTCCGGGCGATCGGGGGCACCGCGCGCGTACCCGGGCGGAGAGCGACTTCGACGCGGACGCCGTCTTCGCCGCCTGCGCCGAGCACGACACCGCCGTCGAGATCAACTCTCGGCCGGAGCGGCAGGACCCGCCGAAACGCCTGATCCGCCGCGCCCTGGAGGCCGGCTGCCGGTTCGCCATCAACACCGACGCGCACGCGCCCGGCCAACTCGACTGGCAACGATTCGGTTGTGAACGCGCCGCCCTCTGCGGCGTCCCCGCCGACCGGGTGATCAACACCTGGTCGGCGGAGCAACTGGTGGCCTGGACGCACGACCGCACCTGACCAGTCCGGCGCTGGTCGGGCGGTGGTGTGTCAGCGGCGGGCGGGTTCGGCGGCGGGTGTGGCGGGAGCGCCGACGCCGACGACCGGGCTGCTCCGGCGGCGACCGAACATTCCCTGCGAGACCGCGACCCCGAGCAGCACGATCAGCGCGCCGACCGGTTGGTGCCAGTTGAGGCGTTCGTCGAGCGCCAGAGCACCGATCAACACCGCGAAGATCGGAATCAGGTACGTGACTGTGGACGCGGTGCTCGCACCGGCCACCCGGATGTTGCGCATGTTGATCACGAACGCGAGCCCGGTGCCGAGCGCGCCGAGGGTCAGCACGCTTGCCACCACCCCCGCCGACAGTTCGGTGGGCAGCGGCGGCAGGCCGGCGACGAAGGGGGTGACGATGGCCAGCTGCGCGGCCGCGAGCAGCAGTTGAGCGGTGGAGAGCGACAGACCCGAGTACGCGCTGCCGGCGACGAACCGCTTCTGGTACGGGATGGACACGCCGTAGCAGGCCGCCGCACCGAAGCACATGAGCTGCCCGGTGAAGTGCGCCCCGCCGATGCCCTCCCAGACCCCGAGGACCACCAGCACCCCGACGAAGCCCAGCCCGAGCCCGACCGCACGGCGCACTGTGAGCCGCTCGGTGCGGAAGACCAGCACCGCCATCGGCAGCACGATCAACGGCGTGGTGGCGTTCCAGATGCCGGCCAACATCGACTCGACCCGCTGCTCGCCGTAGCCGAAGAGGGTGAACGGCACTGCCACGCCGAAGGCGGCGACGACTGTCAGGTGTGCCCAGACCCGGGGCTCGCGGGGCAGCCGGTCGCGCAGCACGGCGAGGACCACCAGCAGTGTCAACGCGCCGGCGACGACCCGGTAGAGGGTGAGTTGCACAGGGTGCAGCTCGGCCACCCCGACCTTGATGAAGAGAAAGCTGGAACCCCAGATCGCGGCGAGGGCGACAAAGCCGGGCAGCCAGGCGCGGACCGGCGCTTTGTCAGGAGTGGTATCGGTGGTCACCCCTGACACTCTGCCGCAACCGTGCGACAAAGTCGCGCGCCTTTCGGCCGTCACGCCGCACCTGAACCCGCAGCTCGAACACGACAAACGCCGGCGACATGGGGGTGGGGTGGTCACGTAGGGTCGCAGCGTGGGACGAATTGATGAACTCGCCAACCGCTACGTGGCCGAGTGGGCGCCGTTGAGCCCCACCGGCGCCACCTTCGTCGGCATCGCCGGCCATGACGACCAGCTCGACGACCTCTCGCCCGACGGCTACGGCGCGCGCGCGGACCTCACCCGCCGGACCCTCGCCGAGCTGGAGGTGACCGAGCCGGAGACCGAATCGGAACGGACCGCCAAGGAGGCCATGCAGGAACGGCTCGGCCTGGACCTCGCCCGGTACGACGCCGGCGAGGTGACCAGCGAGGTCAGCGTGATCACCAGCGGGCTGCACGAGATCCGCATGGTGTTCGACCTGATGCCCACCGCGACCAGCGACGACCAGGCCAACATCGCCGCCCGGCTCAACGGCTTCGGCGCCGCACTGGAGGGCTACAAGACCACGCTGCGTGAGGCTCTCGCCGCCGGTGAGGTCAGCTCGAAGGTGCAGCTGGTCGAGGTGGCCAAGCAGTGCGACATCTGGGTCGACCCGACCGGTGACAACTTCTTCCACGGGCTGGTCGAGCGGCTCGGGGCGGAGGGCACGCTCGGCTCGGAACTGCGTCGAGGTGCGGCGGCGGCGACCGCGGCGACAGCCGAGTTCGGCCAGTTCCTGCGTACCGAGCTGGCCCCGCACGGGCGGGACAAGCAGGCCGCCGGCCGGGAGCGCTACGAACTCGCCTCGCAGTACTTCCTCGGCGCCAAGGTCGACCTGGACGAGACGTACGCCTGGGGCTTCGCGGAGCTGGCCCGCCTGGAGGCGGAGATGCGGGTCGTGGCGGGGCGCATCGCCGGCTCCGGTGCCACAGTCGACGAGGCCGTCACCACGTTGGACGCCGACCCGGCCCGGACCATCCAGGGCAAGGAGGCATTCCGGGACTGGATGCAGGCGCTGGCCGACAAGGCGATCACCGAGCTGCACGGCACCCACTTCGACATCCCGGAGCAGGTCCGCCGCATCGAGTGCTGCCTCGCACCGACCAGCGACGGCGCCATCTACTACACCGGCCCGAGTGAGGACTTCTCCCGCCCCGGTCGGATGTGGTGGGCGGTGCCGCAGGGCATCAGCGACTTCTCCACCTGGCGGGAGGTGACAACGGTCTACCACGAGGGCGTGCCGGGTCACCATCTCCAGGTGGCGCAGACCGCCGTCCGGGCCGACCTGCTCAACCGTTGGCAGCGGCTGCTCTGCTGGGTCTCCGGGCACGGTGAGGGCTGGGCGCTCTACTCGGAGCGGCTGATGGACGAGCTGGGCTACCTGGAGGATCCGGGCGACAAGCTGGGCATGCTCGACGGCCAGGCGATGCGCGCGGCACGGGTGATCGTGGACATCGGCATGCACCTGGAGCTGGAGATCCCGAAGGACAATCCGTTCGGTTTCCACCCGGGCGAACGATGGACGCCCGAGCTGGGCTGGGAGTTCATGCGCGCGCACTGCCGGGTTCCGGACGAGAACCTGCGCTTCGAGCTGAACCGCTACCTGGGTTGGCCGGGGCAGGCGCCGTCGTACAAGGTGGGTGAGCGGATCTGGCTCCAGGCCCGCGAGGACGCCAAGGCCCGCAAGGGCGCCGATTTCGACCTGCGGGAGTTCCACCGGCAGGCGTTGGACCTGGGTGCGCTGGGTCTCGACCCGCTGCGCCGGGCGCTGGCCCGGCTCTGACCGGGCGGTGGCTGCGCGCGCCGACGGTACGACGAGTCCGTCGCCGCGCGCGGCCACGCCCGAGCCGAGGCCGCTCGCGCGGCCGACTGCTCCACCCCGAGGCCGCTCTGTGGCGGTGCGCTCAGCCGAGGGTGAGTGCCAACGCCGGGCGGGCGGTCAGCGTGTCGCTGGTGACGTACGCCAGGTCGATGGCGGGGTCGGTGAACGTGATCGGGATCGGCGAGGTGATCGGAAGGCCGTCCGGTAGCGGCAGATCCGGAGTCAGCGTGATCTTGATGCCGAGCAGCCGGCCGACGAACCGGGTCGCGTAGAAGGCCACGTCTCCCCGCACTGTCAACTGGTTGGTCGCGTACCGCTGGTTGCGCCCTGCGGGGCCGTCGGCCCGCAGCAGGAAGTCGGTGGTCACCGCCTCCCGCATGCTGAACTTCAGCACCTTGAGGTCGCCCTTCACCGTGTGCAGGTCCGTGACCCCGTCGAACCGCAGCCCGGTCATCCGCACCGACGACCCGGTGAGCTTCGACGGCGTCTGGGCCACCGTCGGCTGGCCCGGATCGGCGGCGATCCGTGGCAGGAGCTTGCCCGGCTGCACCGTTTCCGGCCTGCCGGGTGCCGGCGTTGCGGGTTTGCCCGGGGTCGGCTTGCCCGGGGGCTGCGACGGGCAGTCGGTGGGGCCCGGGCGGGGCGTCGCCGTGCTGGTCGGTCGGGGTGTCGGCGTGGCGGTGGGAGGCACCGGGGGCGCCGGGTCCTCTTGGCCCCCAATGCCGAGCAGATCGCCGATCCCGTCCAGGATGTCGGTGATCACGTTGCCGCCCCGCGCCGGGCTCGGGGTGGGCGTCGGCGTGGCCGCGCTGCGACTGGGCGACGGGGTGACGGCCCGGGGCGGGGTGGGACAGCCGGTCGAGGCCGGTCGGTTCGGTGCGGCCTGGACCGCTCGGGGCTGGCTGGCCAGGCCGACGGCCGCCAGGCCGAGCACCACGAGAGCGACGGCGAAGGCTCGCGGATCAGCGGAACGTCCCGGCCGTTCGGGCGGCGCACCCTCGTCGGACGCTCCGTCCCCCGAATGATCGACAGGCACGACACCGTCCTGCTCGGCGCCGCCGCTGTCGGATCTGTCGCTGTCAACACCAGCCAGGCCGACGCCGGCCAGACCGACGCCGGCCACGCCCAGGTCGTCGCCGTTCTGCTCGATCCCGGCCGGCTGCGGGGTGGGTGGTGCGGGGTGGATCGGGGTCCAGGCGAAGGCGAGCGCGCTGCCGACGATGCCGAGCAGCAGACCGACGAAGAAGCCGCCCAGGTTGAGCCCGATCAGCGAGTACACAGCGGTGACCGCCGCGACGACCGAGTAGAACAGCCGCTGTGCCGGGGTGAACCAGAGCAGCAGGCCACAGGTCACCAGGATGATCGGGATCAGCAGCGAGAGCAGGCCGGTCGCGCCGCTGTGGAAGCTGAGACCGTTGAGGGTCATCCGGGTGGAGGCGAACATCTCCAGCCCGGCCAGGGCGATGAGCAACCCGCCCCAGAACGGCCGGCTGCGCTGCCAGCGGCGGAAGAGCCGCCACACCTGAGCCGGACCACCGGGCCGGGCGTGGGACGGGTTCGCGGTTGTCACGTACTCCTCCTGGCCGAGCGGGGACGGGACCGAGCGGGGACGGGGGCATGGGCCCGGGGTGTCGACCACCGCGGGCCTCGGCTCAGCTCAGAAGCACTCCTTGCCCTTCGCGTCGTCACCCACGTTGACCTTGAGTCGGAGTCCGACCAGGTTGAAGGTGGCCGCCGTGGTGTAGCGGGACACCTGTTGCAGGTTGGTGATGGTGACGTGGTCGGAGTTCTGGCCGAACGAGCCGGCCTGCGCCGTCGGGTTCAGGTCGGTGGCGTCCCGACCAATCCTGATGTTGGTGAAGGTCGCGTTGCCGTTCAACGAGTCCATCGCTATCAGCAGGTCCTTGGCGCGGGCGGGTTCCTTGCCCTCGCCGGCGTTGATGGTGAGCACCACCGGCAGGCCCGGCAGGTCGGCGCGGACGGACTGGCAGAGGCTGTACAACTCGGCGCTGCTGATCTCGGAGAGCGCGATCGGGTGGACCTGCCCGGACTTCCCGTCCTTGCCCTTCTCGCGGACGATGCCGCCGTACTGCTTGAAGCCGTCGCCCTCCAGGCGGTCGGCGCCGATCTTGAATGTCTGCCCGGAGACCGTGATGTCGGACGCGATCGCGCCGGTCGACATTCCGAAGAGGATGGCACCGGCAGCCGCCGTGGCGGGCACCATCATGGCGGCGAAACGCCACCATCGGGTACGACCCTGACTGTCCAACCGATCCTGCACGGGGTTCCTCCTCGGGTCGATGCGCGCGAGTGGCCGGTCCCGAGCGGGCGGCCCGCACTGGGAGCCCGCGTTCTGTTACCGGCTGGTAACCATCGGGCTTGATGGTGCACCCGTTGCGGCGCAGGTCACAACCCCCTGATTACCGGGCGGTAACAGTGAGGCGACCAGGAGGAGGTGGGGCATCACCGAAAGTGAACGAATTCGGCCTCGCAACCCTCTTGTATGACCACAAGACGGGCGCAGGGTGGTGGCGGGATCAGCGCAACGTGACACTACATTGACTAATTACAATCGAATAACAAATGTAAAGCACGCAGGTCGTACGGGTTGCCACATGGCCGAGGGGCGGACCGCGTCGCGGCCCACCCCTCGGTCGTACGTCCGGTCGTACGCGCGTCAGCGCTGCTCCACCTCGCCCGGAGCCGGTCGCTGGGTCGGCACAGTCGGGTCCTCCGACTTCCAGTTGGTCGTAGCCGGCGGGATCTCGTCGCTCAGTGGCCCGCCGACCGGCTGCGGCCTGGGCTGCTCGACGGTGTCCGTGTCGCGTACCGGTTCCTGGTCCACCCGGGTCGGCGTCGGATCGTCGACCGCCGGCTCGGCGCGGTGCCGGGCCGTCCCACCCTCGGGTCGGATCACCAGCCACACACCGAAGACGACAGCGATCAGACCGAGGACACCAGCGACGATCGGGCCCCAGAAACTGATCAGGCCGATCTTGAAGCGGTTGTCCTTGACCGTCTCGACACTGCGGCTGACAGTGTCGTCGGTGTAGTTGAAGTCCGCGTCCAACAACACCGTGGGGGTGCCGGTGTTGGGGCGCAACTCCTTGTGCTGCTGCTCCCGCACGTTCACGTAGGAGCCGGTGACCGGGTCCACCCAGAGCGTACGGATGTTGCTGTAGACGACCTGGCCGCTGGTGGCGCCGGGCGCGAACTTGCCGACCAGCGTCTGGATGCTGCTCTCCGGGGTGGCCAGCACCTCGTTCTCGATCCGCTGCTCGAAGCGGTACGCCTCGATGCCCTTGATCTTCTCGGTGCCGACGAACTTGGCCGGGACAGCCCGCTTCAGGTCACGGTCGAAGACCTGGTAGTCGCGCTTGGCGGTGCCGAACGGGAACTTGTAGATCTGGCCGGTGTACTTCACGTTGCCGACCGGAGTCCCGTCCGCCCCGGTCTCGTTGAGCCACTGGTCCTTCCACGAGGCGGCCGCACCGGAGATCCGGTAGAGAGCGAGTTCGGTGCTGTACTGGCTGACCACGTCCTGGTTGTCGGTGCGCCGGACCGTCTGGTAGACGTCCCAGATCACCGCGTCGCCCTTGAGGTCCTCGGGCAGCCGATCCTTGGTGTCGTCGGGCTGTGGAATGACCTCCACGTTGGACACCAGGTCGCCCTGCGGAACCTCGATGCTCACCGAGCTGCCGGTGGCCGTGATCTTCAGGAACCTGGCGTTCTTCGCCTCGGCGACGGACGTCGTTGGCTCAAGATCGTAGGGGAGCTTGGTCACGGCGGGGGCCACATAAAACGGCAGCCCGGCCGCGAAGACCAGCAATAAGACGCCAAGCCCGAAGAGCGCGGCGCCCACGCGAAGCTTCACTCATCCTCCTGTAACCTGCCGCCCTACGACCTGTTGTCCGGGGCACCCGATCCTTAACATGGCGGGAGGTTACTCCCCGGTCACCTTCAAAGCGACCCCCTGGATGTCCAGATGTCCACAGCCGCCGCGCCAACAGTTTCGGAGCCTTCGGTAACCGGCCGACTTCCCGCCCTCGACGCGCTGCGAGCAATCGGCGCGGTGGCGGTCGTCGGTCACCACGTCGGGTTCCAGACCGCCGTCACCATGAACACCCCCTGGGGCGGCTGGCTGGCTCGACTGGACGTCGGCGTCGCCATCTTCTTCGTACTGTCCGGGTTTCTGCTGTTTCGGCCGTGGGCGCTCAACGCCGCGACGGGACGGGCCCGACCCCGCGCCAAGCGCTACCTGTGGCGGCGAGCCCTGCGCATTCTGCCCGCCTACTGGTTGGCGATCGTGGTCTGCCTGATCGTCCTGCCGCAGAACGGGCAGGCGTCCGTCGGCGACTGGATCCGCCACCTCACCTTCACCCAGATCTACCAGGCCGGGCAGTTGCGCGCCGGGCTCAGCCAGACCTGGAGTCTCGCCACCGAGGTCGTGTTCTACCTGATCCTGCCGCTGGTCGCCGTGCTCGCCGTCGGCCGGTCCTGGCGTCCGGTCCGGACCATCGTGATCGTCAGCGGAAGTGCGCTGCTGACCGCTGGATGGCTCACCCTGATGGGGCTCGGCTGGCTCGACGCCGCCCTGCACACCATGTGGTTCCCCTCGTACGCCGCCTGGTTCGGCACCGGCATGGCACTGGCGGCGGCGCACGTCGCCCTGCGCACCGGGACCGCGCCCGCGGCCTTCCGGGTCCTGGACGACCTGGCCTCGGCACCGGTCACCTGCTGGGCCGCCGCCGTCGGCCTGATGGCGATCGCGACGACGCCCGTCGCCGGCCCCCGCGACCTCACCGAGCCGACGGCCGCCGAGTTCGGCGTCAAGCTGGCCCTCTACCTCGTGATCGCGGCACTGATCCTGATCCCGGTGGCCTTCGGCGGGCCGAGCCGGGCCAAGGAGATCTTCGGCAGCTCGTCCGCCCGGTGGCTCGGCGCGGTCTCGTACGGGCTGTTCCTGTGGCACCCCATGGTCATCGAACTCATCTACCTGGTCGACGATCGACAGCTGTTCACCGGCGGGCTGCTCAACACCTTCGCCCTCACCATGGCCTTCGGTCTGGTGTACGCAGCGGTCAGCTACTACGGCGTCGAGCGGCCCCTGCAACTGCTCGGGTCGCAGGGTCGGCGCCGATCCACCGGGCGTGGGCGGACGTCCGGGACCTCCGCCACCGACGTGGCCGCACCGGCCACCACGCCGCCGACCGTCGCGGCTGGCACTCCGGTGCCCACTGTCGGCGGGTAGCGCCCAGCGCTGGCCCATCGGGGCATTGCCGGCCGGCACACCAGCCCCTAATGTGACGCGGGTCGCTAAATTACTTGAGAGTAGGGTTCGCGTGGAGCGTCGCTTCGGCATGCCCGGAAACGTGTTGTTCCTCAACTGGCGAGACACCCGCAACCCCGAGGGCGGCGGTTCCGAGGTGTACGTCGAACGGATCGCCGCCGAACTGGTGGCGCGCGGATTCCGCGCCACTCTCTTCTGCGCCGCCCACAGCCAGGCTCCCGCCGACGAGGTCAACGAGGCGGGCGTACGGCTGGTGCGGCGCGGTGGCAGACACAGCGTCTACCTCTGGGCGGCACTCTGTTACGTCGCGGGCGCGCTGGGCATCGGCCCGCTGGCGGCCCGCCGCGGCGGGCGGCCCGACGTCCTTGTCGACGTCTGCAACGGGTTGCCGTTCCTCGCCCCGCTGTGGGCACGACGCCCGGTGGTCAAGCTGATCCACCACGTGCACCGCGAGCAGTGGCCAGTGGTGCTTCCACAGTGGGCTGCCCGGTTCGGCTGGTGGATCGAATCGTCGCTCGCCGTACGCGTCTACCAGCGGTGCCGGTACGTCACCGTCTCCGAGGCGACCCGCCGAGAGTTGGCAGTGCTCGGCGTGCCGCCGGAGCAGGTCTCCGTGGTGCACAACGGCACCCCGACGCTGCCCCACACCGACGCCGAACGGGCGACGTTCCCGCTGCTCGTGACGCTGAACCGGCTGGTGCCCCACAAGCGGGTGGAGGTGGCACTGCGGGCCGTCGCGGCCCTCGCCGACGAGCTGCCCCAACTACGCCTGGTCGTCGCCGGCCAGGGCTGGTGGGAGTCGCACCTGCGTGAACTCGCCGCTGAGCTGGACATCACCGAACGGGTGGACTTCCGGGGCTTCGTGACCGAGGAGGAGAAAGCCGCCCTGCTCGCCTCGGCCTGGGTGGCCCTGACCCCGTCCCTCAAGGAGGGCTGGGGGCTCACGATCGTGGAGGCGGGTTCGGCGGGCACCCCGACTGTGGCGTTCCGAGGAGCGGGCGGAGTCACCGAAGCGGTAGTCGACGGGCGTACCGGCCTGCTGGCCGACGACATCGACGACTACCTGATGAAGGTGCGCACGCTCCTGCACCAGGATGAACTGCGGCGGGAGATGGGCGCTCAGGCCCGGGAGCACGCGGCCAGCTTCACCTGGCAGGCCGCGGGTGGGCGCTTCGAGGCGATCCTGAAGGGTGTGGAGTCGCCCCGCCCAATGCAGCAGCGGGGCGAACCGTCCTACCTGTCGCCGTAAACCGCTGGGGCGTACGGGTCCTTCTTACCGGCCCGCTTGGCGGCCTCCGAGACGAGCTTGGCCTCACTCGCGGCCTCCTCGTCGGTGGCGGTCGCGGCGGCCGAGATCCCGCCGAGAGCCAGGATCCCCAGCAACGCCGCCACCAGGCCAGACACGACCAGGGTCAGAGCTCTACGCATGCCAATCCTCCAATGGCGAGACGTGCGAGCGGACGTTACCACGCGGTAGCTCGCCGGTGTAGGGCCGAAACGGCGGCAGCGATGACCACCAGAAGGGCAGCGCTGAGGGCCGCCACCACCGCCAGTCGGGCCGGCCCCGACCCGCCCGATTCCCGCACCGTCGCCGGGTTGCGGTACAGCGTCAGGAACGGTCCGTCGTGGACGCGCTCCAGGCCGCCGAGCACCTGAGAGTCGACCTCGCCGGAGACCTCGTGCTGCACCAGGACCCAGCGCACCCCAGTGGTCCAGACCTGCCGGCCCTCGGCCAGCGCCCGGCGCATCTCACGGACGCGCGGGTTCTCGCCGGCCACGGCGACGTCGCCGACCCGGAGCGTGTCGTCGGTCAGGACCGTCCCCGGCAGGTAGCGGGGCGCCGGGTCCAGCACGACCCGACCAGGGTTCCACGGGTACGCCCGGTAGGCGCTCAGCGGCAACGCGAGGATCTCCCCCGGCTCCTCCTCGATGTGCTCGGCCACCCGCTGCCACTCCGCCGGATAGCTCACCGGACGAAGCCGACCGACACCGCCGAACGCCAGGTCCGGCAGGACCGCCACCGGCAGGAACAGCAGCCCGACCAGGACCACCCCGGCCACCTCCCGGTCGATCCGGGCCACCAGCCGCTCGGCCCCCAACGCCGCGCACACCACCAGCAGCAGGGCGTACGGCGCCAGGAACTTCTGCCCATCTCGCAGCAGCCCCGCGCCGGGCAGGTGCACCACCGCCCACCGAAGCGCGGCATCCCCGCCGGGGAGCAGCCCGAAGGCGGCGAGCAGGAAACCGGTCCCGGCGAGCACCGCCAGGCGCGCCACCCCACCCGGGGGTAGCCGGCGCCGCAGCAGGCCCGCACCGACACCGGCCAGGATCAGCAGCACGAGGGTCGCCACCGGCACCAGTGGCACCGCGCGACTGGCGGGGGTGGCCTGTGCGCTCCAGATGCCACCGGTGCCGGCCAGCGCCACCAGCGGACCGGCCCAGTTCTCCGAACGTGCCGCGAACGCCGCCACCCCCGCCGGGTCCGAGGAACCCCCGGCACCGGTGACCAGGGCCGCGACCACCCAGGGGGCGTTGAGCACTCCGACCGCGGCCAACGCCTGCCGGGACCGGTGCGGATGCATTCGCTGCGACACCAGCAGCGACCGGGGCGCGCGCATCCGGTCCGACGTCAGCACCAGCACCGTGCCCAGCGCGATCAGACCGCCGGTCGGCGTGATGGCGGCGGGAGCGGCGGCGAGCACCACCCGGGCGAGCGCGCCGTCGCGCCCGGCCCGCAGGTCCAGCACCGCCCGCACCAGCCAGGGCAGCGCGGCGTACGCGAGCAGCAGCCCCCACTGCCCGATCAGCAACCGCTCGGCGAGGTACGGCGACCACGCGTACGCCAACGCGGCGAACAGCCGGACCGCGCGCCGTTCGGTCGGCACCAACCGGCCGGCGCCGACCGCCGCGAGGAATACCGCCCCGGCGAGCGCCAGCCGCTGCACCAACCAGCCCGGCACGAGCTGGGTGACCAGCGAGACCAGCGCGTCCATCGGCACCGCCCGGGGCAGACTCTGCGCCGGGGCCACGAGATCCCAGGTCAACGGCTGCCGGGGTACGAACACCATGTCGTACAGCAACGCGTAGCCGGGCGTCGCCAGCGGGGCCAGCACCACCACAGTGACGGCCGCCGCGACCGCGTACAGCGACAGCGTGTCCCGCGCCCGCCGAACCGGTGCGGCCTCGACGCCGTCGGTCGGCTCAACCATTCACGATGCCGGCACCGCCCGGCCGACGGTGATCAGCTCGGTGCACACCCCGACCCCTGGCGTCTGGACGGTGACCTCGACGGCGTCCCCCGCACCCTCCAACAGGAAGAACAGGTCGTTCAGCCCGCGTCGCAGGGTGATCTCGCGGGTGGCGTCGCCGAGCCGGAACAGCGCTGTCGAGTCACCCGAGCTGAGGTAGCCGAAATGCACCGCGTACGGCCACTCCACCAGGTACCCGTCCAACGGGATCCGAGTGGGTCGGCCGCCCTGGGCCAGGTGCCCGCAACCGTCCACCGGGCCGGGCACGATCTTCCGTCCCTGGACCACTACCGGACGGATCCGGCCGAGATCGTCGAACGTCGACGGTCGCGCGGCCTCCGTCACGAAGGTGGGTCGACGCTCGGCCGGGCGGAAGAAGTGCGACTGGAGATTGTCCGGCCAGAAGTAGCCGGCGATCACCCGGTCCGGGACGGCGGTGTCGAAGAAGACCGTGCCCGGCGGCGCTGCGGCGAGCTCGGCCTGCGTCGTCGCGAGATAGTCCCGCCCGTACTTCGTACTCCAGTTGTCCCCGAAACGGGCAGTGCTCCACAGGGTGCCCACGCCGATGGTCGCCAGGACGACGATCATCGAGACCAGGCCGACAGCGAACGCGCCCGGCTCCCGCAGGACCGTCGGCACCGGCCACGCCGACACCTCGTCCTCGTCGGTGTCCTTGATCCCCAGCAGGGCCGCGCCCACACAGATCGCGGCGACCAGCACCACGTCGGCGACGTACCGGGGGACGACGCCGACCAGTGGGCCGAGCGGCCCGCCCAGCCGGGTGACGGCGAAGAGCGCGGCGACCAGGCCGAGATAGGAGGTGAGCAGCAGCCAGGCCCGGCCGGCCGACGGACGCCGCCGGACGGTGACCACGACGAGCGTCGCCAGCACCGCCCACGACAACCACTTGGCGATGTCGTACGGGTCGACGAGCGGGGGGCCGTCACCGGCGTAGGTCCAACGCCAGGGACCTCCGAGCAGACCCGGCACCACTGTCTCGCCGACCAGGTCACCGAGGAAGTTGAAGACCGGACCGACGGACGCGGGTTCGTCCAGTTGGCGGGCGGCGGGACGGGTCAGGTAGAACGCCAGGTATCCCCCCGACAGCGCGCTGAGCATCAGCCAGGCCGGCCAGTGCCGGCGGACCGCCGTGGCGAGACTGCGCCACACTCCACCGGAGGTGAAGAGGAAGACGGTCAGCAGGAACAGCAACGGCACGATCAGCAGGGACTTGGTGTCGAAGAGCAGGCCGAACACCAGCCACAGCGCGACCGCCACGAGGTGCCGCAGGCGACCTGTCCGCACGTACCGGACCTGGGCTGCCACCGCCATGACCAGGGCCAACTGCATCGGCAGCACGAGCAGCCCGACCAACCACAGCGAGGAGACCTCGAGCGTCAGTGGGCAGAACACGAACAGGCACAACGGAATGAGCAGGCCCCAGCTTGGCCGGAGCAGATCGCGCAGCAGCCGGTACACAGCGATCCCGGTCGCCGCCTGGCCAACCGCCAGCAGCAACACCCACGGCCAGGTGGCGAAGCCCGCCGCCCGCACCATCGCCCACGCCACAAACAGGCCGCCGGGCATGAGGTGGTTGTTGAACGTACGCAGGAGATAGTCCGCGTCCAGCCCGGTGTCGAGGACCTGGGCGGCGATGACGAACTCGTCCTGCGAGAACCAACCACGGGTGGCGAGGCCGGCGCGCCAGGCGACGGACACCGCGATGAGGGCGATCGCCACGGCGCGGACAGGGTCGGCGCGGAGCCATCGGCCGATCGGCCCGGGCCCGTCGCCGTCGGACGAGACGCGTTCCGGATGCGTCTCGGCCTCAGCTTCTGGCATTGACATGGTCGGCAGCCTGCCACACGCTTACACGCCGTGGGGACGGCCGTTCTCCCGATAACGCCACCGCAGCGCCCCTGGTCGCCCGTCCGTGCCCGGTCCGGATAACGTCGCGCGACAGTCGTCGGCTGCAGGTGCGCGTCCGGCCGGTGAAGACAGGAGCCGAAATGCGTGCAGAGGTGGCCAGTGGCGCCGCTCCGGGGTCCAGCCGGAGCCGGCACACGGCCCGACGGTTCCGGCACCTGGTCATCTGCATCGCTCTCACCGCCCTCGCCTTCCAGCAGGCCCCGGGCCAGGTCGTCCCGGACACCAAGGTCGACCTGTTCGTCAACCCGGCCGGGTGGCTGCTCCGCTCGCTGCACCTGTGGGACCCCACCGGCACGTTCGGCCAACTACAGAACCAGGCGTACGGCTATCTCTGGCCGATGGGCCCGTTCTTCCTGCTCGGGTCGGAGTCCGGCCTCGCGCCGTGGGTGGTGCAGCGGCTGTGGTGGGCACTGCTCTTCTGTGTCGCCTACCTGGGGGCCGTGCGCCTGGCGGGCCGGCTCAACATCGGAACGCCCGCCGGGCGCATGATCGCCGGCGTCGCCTTCGCGCTGTCACCGCGCATCCTCACCCAGCTCGGCTGGTCCTCGGTGGAAGCCTGGCCCAGCGCCGTCGCCCCCTGGGTGCTCATTCCACTCGTCGGTCTCGCCGCCGGCACGCGACTGCGACGCGCCGTCGCCGCGTCAGCCATCGCCGTCGCCTGCGCCGGTGGCGTCAACGCCACTGCCGTGTTCGCTGTGGTGCCACTGGCCCTGCTCTGGCTCGCCACCGTCCAGCCCGTACGCCGCCGGGTCACCGCCATCGCCGCCTGGTGTGGCGCGGTGGCCCTGGCCACCGCGTGGTGGTTGGTTCCGCTGCTGGTCCTCGGGCGGTACAGCCCACCCTTCCTGGACTACATCGAGACCGCCCGAAACACCACGAGCGTCACCGACGGGGTGACAACCCTGCGCGGCGCCTCCTACTGGGTCGCCTACCTGGCCTCCCCGTTCGGACCGACCATCCCGTCCGGTGCGCGACTCGCCAACGAGGCGGTGCTGGTCGCCGCCACCCTGGCGGTCGCCGCCCTCGGTGTGCTCGGGCTGTCCCGACGGGGGATGCCGCACCGCCGGTTCCTCATCACCGGTCTGGTGCTCGGCGTCGCGCTCGTCGGCCTCGGGCATGTCGGCGACCTGCCGAACATCCTCGCCGGGCCACAGCGGGAGTTCCTCGACGGCGTCGGCGCACCCCTGCGCAACGTGCACAAGTTCGACGTCCTGCTCCGCCTACCCCTGTGCCTGGGCATGGCGCACCTGATCGGGTTGGCCGTCCGGGCGGCGCGCACCGCGCCCGCGCGGCACCGTCGGCGAACCGTCGCACGCGCCTGGCTGACCGCCGGCACCGCCATCGTCGCCGTCACGGCGGTCGCCACACCCGCCCTCGCGGGCGGTCTCGCCACCCCGGGCAGCGTGAAGGAGGTGCCCGGCTACTGGCACGACGCCACCGACTGGCTCGACGCGAACACGGGGCTCGGGCGGGTGCTCGTCGTACCCGGGGCGCGTTTTCCGTCGTACGACTGGGGCAACACCACCGACGAGATCACCCAGCCGCTGCTCAACAGTCGGTGGGCGGTACGCAACGCCATCCCCTTCACCCCACCGACCACGATCCGACTGCTGGACGTGATCGAGGCGACGCTCGCCACCGGCGCCGGATCGACCGGCCTGGCGGACCTGCTGGCCCGATCCGGAATCAGCCACGTCCTGTTCCGCGCCGACCTCGACCACGGCCGCTCCGACACGGCCCGCCCAGCGGTGGTCCGGCAGGCGCTGGAGCGCTCACCCGGGTTGACCCGCGTCACGTCCTTCGGCCCCCTGCGCGGCGGGCCCTCGTCCCCCGACGAGTTCCGCGACCACGGGCTCGACGTGCCCGTCCGGGCGCTGGAGGTCTACCGGGTCGACCGGCCCGTCGAGCCGGTGGTCGCCTACGACAGAACCGACGTGACCACTGTTGTCGGCGGCCCCGAATCACTGCTCGACCTCGCCGCGGCGGGGCAGCTCGGCCCGGCGCCCACCGTCCTGGCCGGCGACGCGTCGACCGCCGACGTCGCCGGACCGGTGGCGATGACCGATGGTCTGCGCAGGCGGGACGTGTCGTTCGGCGGACTGCGGGACAACACCTCCCAGACGTTGACCGCCGACGACACCTTCGAGGTCACCGCGCCCGCCCACGACTACCTGCCCGAGTGGGGCGCAGAGCACTCCACCGTCGCCCGTTTCGAGGGCATCAACGCGATCCGCACCTCCACCGCCCGTTCCCAGGTGGGCTCCCCCGGCGGTGCCCGCCCCGAGCACCAGCCGTACGCGGCGATGGACGGCAACCCGGCGACCTCCTGGCAGTCCGCGCCGTACTCGCCCAGCGACCAACAGTGGATCGAGGTGGGCCTCGCCAACCCGACGACTGTCACCCGGGTCGAGGTGTGGTTCGACCTGAAGGCCGATGCCCTGCCCACGACAGTGACCGTCAGCGCCGGGTACGAGAGCAGCACCGTCGAACAGTTCAGCGACCACATGGTGTTCGAACTGCCCGGTGTCCACGCCACCCGCGAGGTCCGGGTCTCGGTCGACAGCGCGTACGACCTGCGCCCGTTCGGAAACGGCTCGGTCGGCATCGCCGAGATCAAGATTCCGGGCATCCAGACCAGCCGCACCCTGGTCCTGCCCGCCGCACCGGTCACCGACCGACCGGCGACCGTCGTCGTGTCCGCGGCACCCACCACGCCGGCCTGCTTCTCCGTCGACGGGTACCCGCGCTGCTCCACCGACGCCATCCGTGGTTCCGAGGACGGGTCCACCATCGACCGGACCCTGACCCTGCCGGCGGCCGGCGCGTACGACGCCAAGCTGTGGGCGCGGCCCACGGCCGGCCCCGACCTGGACAACGCCCTCGACAAGTTGGTGACCGACGCGCAACCGCTGCGGCTCGCGGCGCAGATCAGCGCCTCCTCGACGGCAGTGCCCGACCCGACCGGCCGGGCCGGGGCGGCACTCGACGGAAACCCGGCCACCAGTTGGTCACCGGCGATCGACGACGAGGCACCGATCCTGCGACTCAAGTGGCTCAAGCCGCAGACCATCACCGGGCTCCGCTTCTCCGTCGACGACAAGACACCCGCCACCCGTCTCGGCAGTGTGCGGGTGGTCGGCGACGACGGCTTCCGCAGCAGCCTGCTCGGCGACGACGGGCTGCTCCGCCTGGACCCGCCGATGCGGACCGACGAGATCACCATCCAGTTCCTCGACAAACCGTCCGCCACCAGCACCGACCCGTACAAGCTGCGGTTGCCGGAGCGGTTGCCGATCGCGGTCGGCGAGGTGACAGTGTTACCCGGAGCGCCCACCGTCGGACCGCGTTCCGACGCACCACTGGCGCTGGCCTGCGGATCGGGGCCGACGCTCCAGATCGGCGCGGCGCGGGTCACCACCACGCTGCGCGGCACGCTCCGCGACCTGCTGGAAATGCGCGAGATGCCGGTGACGCCGTGCGGCCGGGCCACGCCCCGGCAGCTTGACCTGGGCCGCGGGGAGCACCGGATCGTCGCCACCCCGAGCCAGCTGGCCTCGCCCACCAGGGTCGCCCTGGTACCGAAGACGACCACCCCGACCTCGGCGACCGCCAGCGGCACCGAGATCGAATCCTGGGCGGCCACCGAGCGACGGGTGCGGGTGGCCGGTCACCCCGTCGACCGGGTGCTCGCCGTACGGGAGAACACCAACACCGGCTGGCAGGCAACCATCGGCGGACGGACGCTGAAACCACTGGTGGTGGACGGATGGCAGCAGGGCTGGATCCTTCCCGCCGGCGCGTCCGGAGAGGTGCTGTTGCGTTTCGCACCGGACACGCCGTACCGGGTGGGGCTTCTCCTCGGCGGCGTTCTGCTCGCCGTGGTGGTCCTGCTCGCTGTGGTGCCCGCCCGACAGCCCACCGGGCGAACCTCGGCGACCGTCCCACCGCGCGGCCGACGTCGGGTCACCCGCTCGCTGCCGCTGCTTGCCGTCGGGGCCGCCGCGCTGGTGCTGTGGAGCGGCCTCATCGGCGGCCTGCTGGTCGCGGCCGGATTCATGCTGGCGGTACCCGGCCCACGCCGCCTGCCCTGGCCGGCCGACCCACGCCGGGCCAGGACGATCAGCCGGGCCGTCGAGACCTGGCTCCCCGGCGCGCTCGTCCTGCTCGCCGGGTTGCTCTACCTCGACTCGACACGACGGAACACCGACGCGCTCGTGCAACTCACCATCGTCGTCGCCCTGGGTGCCCTCTGGCTCTCCACCGCCGCCCGACGACGGCCCGTACGCCGGGCCAGGCCGACCGCCGCGACCCCAGCGGTTGCGGCGGCTGCGCTGCTCGCGGAGGGACCGAAGCCGTACCCGGCCGAGCCGGACGCCACCGAGCCGGCGGGGCCCGGCCAGTCGGCTGGACCAGCCGACGGGCAGCTCCCGACCTTCTCCGAGATCACGTGAGCTTCCGACGACCCGCCCGTCGGGAGAGGACGGCCCAGACGGAGCTGACACGCGGATGGAGTACGGGCCTCGGCGCTGCCGGGGTCAGCGTCACAGTGGCCGGGGTCCTGGTCAACGGCCTGGCGTACCTGGTGCCGGTGCTGGCCGCCCGGCGGCTCGACCCGGCCGACCTCAGCGCGCTCGCCACCGCCCTCGGTCTGGTGGCCATCGTCGGTGTGCCCGGGCTCGGCCTGCAACTGGCCGTCGCCGTGCACCGCGCCCGGCACGGCGCCTCCGACACTCGGCGGCTCACCGCTGTCACCGCGGCAGTGTGCGCGGGGACCCTCGTCGCGGCGACACCACTGCTGGTCACCGCCCTGGATCTCCCGGTAGAGATGCCCGCGCTGCTGGCGGTCACCGCCGCGGCGATCGTGCTCTCCTCCCGGTCCCTCGGAGAGTTGCAGGGTGGCCAACGCTTCGTACGACTCGCCGTCGGGATGGCCGTGCTCGCCGCCGGCCGCTACGGCGGCGTGCTCGCCGGATTGCTGCTCGGCGCGGGACCGACCGGCGCGCTGGCGGTCGGCGCGTTGACCGCTGTCCTCACCCCTGCGGTGCTGGCCCGACTCGCCCGCGAGCCCCAACGGTCGTCCACCGCCCCACGGCTGACCGTCGCTCAGGTCGTTGCCGGCTGCGGTGCGACGCTGGCGATGCTCGTCGTCTCCTACGCCGACCTGCTGCTGTCCCGGCAACTGCTGTCCCCGTCGGATTCCGGGGCGTACTCAGTCGGCACCGTCCTGAGCAAGGGTGCGCTCTGGGCACCGCAGGTCGCCGCCGTCCTCGCCCTACCTAGGCTGGCCCGCGGTGACCGGCGCAGCCGAACGGTTGCGCTCGCGGTGACAGGCGGGTGTGGCGTGGTGCTGGTCCTCGCCTCGACGCTCGCCGGAGGGCTCGCGTTCCGCCTCGCCGGTGGGCCCGACTACGACCACCTGGGCCGGTACGCGCCAGTCTTCGCGGCGGTCGGTGCGCTCTACGCGGTGACGTTCGTGCTGCTCAACGACCGCCTCGCGGCCGGCGCACGCTGGGCAGCGGCACCGCTGTGGGTGGGTGTGGCCGGCCTGGTGGCCGTCACCGCGACCCTCCGGCCACACACCGTCCCCGGTCTCCTCCTCGCGGCGGTGGGCACTGCCATCGTCACCACCGCGCTGATGGCGGTGACGGCCCGTCGGCCCGCGCCGGTTCCGGCGGCCCAGCCGACTAGCCCTCCGCGAGCCAGTCCGTCAGCAGTCGGTGGTCGATCGAGTCCACCCGACCGAGCGGACGACCCGAGGCCACCCGGCCCCGCAGCTCCGCCCGGGTGAACCAGCGCGCCTCCAACAACTCCTCGCCGTCCACGCGTACCTCGTCGGAGGTCGCGGTGGCCCGGAAGCCCACCATCAGGCCGGCGGGGAACGGCCACGCCTGTGACCCCTGGTAGGTCACGTCGGTGACTGTCACGCCCGCCTCCTCGCCCATCTCCCGGCGGACCGCGTCCTCCAGGCTCTCGCCGATCTCGACGAAGCCGGCCAGCGTCGAGTACGCGTCCTCGGCCGCGCCCGCGTGCCGGGCCAGCAGACAGCGCCCCGACCGGGCGGGCGCCTCGACCAACACGATGACGGCCGGCTCGATCCGGGGGAACAGCAGACGTCCGCACTCCATGCCGGTGCAGGTCCGCAGGTGCCCGCCGCCGCCGGCGACGGCCGGCGCGCCGCACGTCCCGCAGAATCGCTGCTGCCGGTGCCAGTGCAACAAACCCCTGGCGTACGCCAGGACGGACGCGTCGCCGGGTTCGAGCCGCCCGACCAGTGCCCGCACGTCGACGGACCGCACCGCACCGGCCATCTCGACGGCGGACCGCTCGGGGAGCGCGGAGAGGTCCGCGGTGAACACGGCGGCCTCCCCATCGAGCCCCAGGAAGACGGTCTCGCCGGCGGCGGACCGGACCAGCGCCGCGCGCTCCGCGCTGAGCCGAACCGGCCCGTGCCCGTCCACGAGACAACGGTCCCGCCACATCGGCAGCAGCACGCTGGTCGCCTCGGTGAGCAGCACGCCCAACCGCGTCGGATCGGTGCGCAACGGTCCCGCCCGGTCCAGCGATCCGCCCCCGTACGCCAACACCCGCTCCGCAGTGTCCACCCGGTCACCGTGCCACGTCGGCGGTGGGTCGTCGGCACCGCCCCCGGACCGGTGCGACACGCCGAACGACACGCGGTAGCAGCGCCTGGTGGGCGTAGCCGACGAGGACGGCCGGGCATTCGTTACCGTAGGTGCCTCCGGGAGGGAGGACCTCCTGCGGCACCCTGGCGATCGAGGTTGCAGTGACGCTGTACGGCGAAAACAGTCCACCCGCCGACGACCGGCCCACGGTGCAGGTCACCGCGGTCACCTGGCCGGACGACGGAGCTGAGCCGGTCACCACAGCCGCTCCCGGCGAGCCGGACGGCGGCCCGCGCCGGACGCGTCGGGTGCGCATGCTGCTCGCCGCCGGCATCACCGGTGGCGTCCTCGCCGCCGTGGCGGGTGCCGGCGCCTGGGCGTACGCCGGTGACGTTCCCCGTGGCACCACCGTGCTCGGCACCGAACTGGGCGGCCGGAGCCGCGCGGACGCCGACCGGGAGTTGCGGGCGGAACTGGACCGCCGGGCGGCAACCCTCGCCACGCCGCTGAAGGTCACCGTCGACGGACGCACCGCCGAGATCAACCCCGCCGACGTGGGGCTGACCGTCGACGTCCCGGCGACCGTCGCGGCAGCCGCTGAGGCCGACGCCCACCCGGTCAGCCGGCTGGTCGGCTCCCGCACCGTCGAGCCGGTGGTGACCGTCGACGTGGGCCGATTGGACGACGCGCTCCGTAAGGTGCTCGGCAACCAGGCCCAGGGCATGACGATGCCGGCGATCACCTATCAGGGCACCACGCCGAAGGTCGTACAGCCCAAACCTGGGCTGGCTCTGAACCCGGAGCGTTCCGCCGAGGTGGTCCGCGCCGGCTGGCTGGCCGGCGCCCCGGTCACCGTGCCCCTGGTGGAGACCCACCCGGCCACCACTCCGGAGGAGTTGGACCGGATGGTCAGCGAGCTGGCGAAGCCGGCGGTCGCCGCGCCGGTCACCCTGCGCACCAGCAAGGGTCAGGTGTCGATCCCGCCCGCCGCCATCGCGAAGAGCCTCCGGTTCGGCGCCGACAAGACCGGCAAGCTCACTCCCTCGGTGGACGTCAAGCGGCTGCGAGCGGCGCTCGGCGACAAACTGGCCGCCATCGAGGTGCCGCCGAAGGACGCCACCATGACGATTTCCGGTGGCCGGCCCACCGCCAAGGAGGGGCGATCCGGGCAGCAGCTGGACACGGCAGCCCTCGGTCGAGACCTGCTGGCCGTGCTACCGAAGGCGGACGGCCGCGAGGTGACCGGCGAGTTGAAGCCGACGCCGCCGCAGCTGACCGCGGAGAAGCTCGCCGGCCTGGGCATCAAGGAGCGGGTGTCGACCTTCACCACCCGGTTCACCGGCGGCATGGCCTCGTCGCGCAGTCAGAACATCGCGACCATCGCGAGGAAGGTGGACGGCACCGTCGTACTACCTGGGAAGACGTTCTCGCTCAACGGGCACACCGGCGAGCGCGGCTACGCCCAGGGCTACCGGGACGCACCTGTCATCCTCGATGGCAAACTGGTGCCGGGCGTCGGCGGCGGCACCTCGCAGTTCACCACCACGCTGTTCAACGCGACCTACTACGCCGGCTTGGAAGACGTCGAGCACAAGCCGCACTCGTACTGGTTCGACAGGTACCCGGCGGTCATCGAGTCGACGATCTTCTGGCCGAACCTGGACTTCAAGTTCCGCAACAACACCGAGTACGGCGTGCTCATCGACACGTCGTACACCTCCAGCACGATCACCGTGTCGATCTGGAGCACGAAGATCTACGACAGCGTGAAGACCGAGTACGGGCCGCGCCGCAACATCACGACGCCGAAGCAGATCCATCTGGCTCCCGGCCCCTCCTGCATCGAGACCAACGGCATCAACGGCTTCACCCAGGACGCCTTCCGGGTCATCAAGAAGGGCGGCGTGGTGGTCAAGCGGGAGAAGTTCTCCTGGCGCTACGACGCGGAGCCCCGCTACGTCTGCGGGCCGAAGACGCCCTGAGGATCCAACCGTTCCGGGTCGATCCTTCCCTGAGGCCGCCCTGCTCCGGGTCCAGCTCAGGGTCTGGGGTCAGCTCAGGTCCGGCGTCAGGTCACCGGTGTTGCCGCCGTGTCCATTGCGCTTGCCGCCCTGCGGTGGCATCGGGACCGTGCGCGTCTCCCGAGGCCGAGCCTAGCCCCGAGCGCCAGACCGAGCCCTGAACCGCCGCGATCTTGCACTTTCGGTCGTCGTAACGCGAACTCTGAGCCGGTTTGTCGCCGCAGAAACTGCAAGATCGCGGGGGTGAGATGGAGCGCGGGGCAGACCCCAGGGGGAAACGCAGATTAGGCCACCCCCGGTGGGGGTGGCCTAATCTGGAAGATTGTCCGGCGGCGTCCTACTCTCCCACACCCTCACGAGTGCAGTACCATCGGCGCTGGAGGGCTTAGCTTCCGGGTTCGGAATGTAACCGGGCGTTTCCCCTCCGCCATGACCGCCGTAACTCTATGA